>NZ_CP019706.1:0-605710 GCF_002101395.1 Pantoea alhagi
AAAACGGTTATTTTTCATTTTCCGCATTAGCTCACATCGTCCTTGCCAAAATAGCCTGCAGATCCTGACGTAGCGTCGACATCTGGCTGGCATATTTTTCTTTTCGCTCAGCATCCTC
Source organism: Pantoea alhagi (assembly GCF_002101395.1). Lineage (NCBI taxonomy): Bacteria > Pseudomonadati > Pseudomonadota > Gammaproteobacteria > Enterobacterales > Erwiniaceae > Pantoea > Pantoea alhagi. Next base: position 119 of record NZ_CP019706.1, read on the forward strand.
AATCAACTGTACGATCGTATCCGATAAGGTGCTGTTGCGACGCTGCGCCAGCCCCGCCAGCCGTTGCCACACCAGATATTCTAAATCGATCGATTCTTACGCGTGTGCTGATGCTCGGCATTAAAGTGACGTTTACGGCGCGCACGAATCGTCTGCTTCATACGGTTTTCCAGCGCCGGATTAATGTGTTGCTCAATCCATTTCAACACCTCTACCGGATGGTTTTCCATGGCCAGCAAAGCCCTGACGGCTTCCTGTGCGGCGCTGATTTCAATGTAACGGGTAATCGGCTCCCCTTCCCGGTATTTTTTTACCAGGTATTTCCATTTCCATCCGCTTTCAAGATTTTCCAGCTGCTGATATTTCATCGGAATCTCATCATGAGCAGGTAACAAACTAAGAATAACAGCTTTTTTACGACTTGCGGCAGAGAAAGGCGCAGCGGCGACTCCGCCACACTGTTGAGAATCAGTCTAATCTCTGCCGTGCGTAACAGCCTGAAAAGCTGTATAATCGCGCTTTTCATTTATTCAGACAAATACGATTACTTTGACCAGCAACCGACTTGCATGGCAGGCGCTACAGCCTGATGCCGAAAGCTTCCAGCCTCTTTTTTCCCGCGTCTTTAGCGATAATATCGGTGATATTCTCCCCGACGTTCAGCCTCGTCTGTTTGATGCAGCCAGCCTGCTGCAGAACAGCAGCGCGCCTTTTTCATTGATGCTGATACGCTGTGCGGAAAACAGTGAGAATCTGTCATTGCTGGCGCAGACATTACAGCATAACAGTAGCCAGACGGAAGCGCTTTACGGCGGTAACTATCTGATCAATGAAGAACAGATAACCTGGCAGCCTGCCAAATCAGCAGATGATCCCTTCGCCAGCCGCGGCGGCGTACATTTCGCCGACTGGATCGAGTCTGAGCAGCTGTTTGGCTGCGTACGTATTTTTTCCCAACGCATCAGCCTGCAGCCAGGTCTGATCCATCGGGCTAACGGCGGCATCTTAATGCTTTCGTTGCGTGCTCTGCTGGCCCAACCGCTGCTGTGGCTGCGGCTGAAGCAGACCATTGCCCGGCAGCGTTTCGACTGGCTGTCGCCTGATGAATCGCGCCCGCTGCCGGTGACAGTCCCCTCAATGCCGCTGCAGTTAAAGCTGGTGCTGTGCGGCGATCGTGACGCCCTGGCTGATTTTCAGGAGATGGAGCCTGAACTGGCGGCGCTGGCGATCTACAGCGAATATGAAGAGAGTCTGCAGCTCGACGAAGAAGAAGACATGGCGTTATGGTGCCGCTGGGTAACCGCGCTGGCGCGTCAGGCGGGCTTACCGCCAATTGCCGTTAACTTCTGGCCTGCCCTGCTGCAGGAGGCCGTCCGCTATAGCGGCGATCGCGAAACGCTTCCGCTCTGCCCGGCCTGGCTTGGCCGCCAGCTGCGCGATGCTGCCTTATATGGCGAACAGCTGGATGCCGCCGCGCTTCAGGCCGCTCTGGATGCTCGCCTGTGGCGTGAAAGTTTCCTGCCCGATCGTATGCGTGATGAGATTCTTCTTGATCAGGTCCTTATTGAAACGGAAGGTGCCGTGGTAGGGCAAATCAACGGCCTGTCGGTCATTGAATTTCCCGGACATCCGCGCGCGTTCGGCGAGCCTTCGCGTATCAGCTGCGTGGTACACGTGGGCGATGGCGAGTTTACTGACGTTGAGCGCAAGGCTGAGCTGGGCGGCAACATTCATGCTAAAGGCATGATGATTATGCAGGCGTTTTTGATTGCAGAACTGGAGCTGGATCAGCAACTGCCCTTCTCCGCTTCGCTGGTATTTGAGCAGTCCTATTCGGAAGTAGACGGCGACAGCGCCTCTCTTGCCGAACTGTGCGCGCTGGTCAGCGCGCTGGCCGGAGAGCCCATTAATCAGCAAATTGCGGTAACCGGCTCGGTGGATCAGTTCGGTCATGTGCAGCCGGTAGGCGGCCTGAATGAAAAAATCGAAGGCTTTTTCGAGATCTGCCAGCAGCGAGGCTTAACCGGTCAGCAGGGCGTGATTATCCCTGCCGCCAATGTGCGACATCTCTGCCTGCAACAGCAAATTGTTGATGCGGTACAGGCGGGAGAGTTTCATATCTGGGCCGTCAGCGAGGTGGATGAAGCGCTGCCGTTGCTCACCGGCGTTCCGTGGAAAAAAGATGATGCTCCCTGCCTGTTGCAAACGATCCAGGCGCGCATCACAGAATTTAATCAGCAGGAGGCGCGCCAGCGTCCCTGGCCTCTACGTTGGCTAAACTGGTTTAACCACAGCTGATCGGAGTTGTTCAGCTTACACCTGTTAGCTAATGTTCGTGATTCACTAAAAAAAGGCTTATTGAAACATGGTAGATAAACGCGAATCCTATACAAAAGAAGACCTGATTGCCTCTGGTCGCGGCGAACTATTTGGTGCTGAAGGCCCGCCGCTGCCCTCTGGCAATATGCTGATGATGGACCGCGTGGTCAAAATGAGCGAAGAAGGCGGCAACTACAACAAAGGTTACGTTGAAGCCGAGCTGGATATTAATCCTGATCTCTGGTTCTTCGCCTGTCACTTTATTGGCGATCCGGTGATGCCGGGCTGTCTGGGTCTGGATGCGATGTGGCAGCTGGTTGGTTTCTATCTTGGCTGGCTGGGTGCAGAAGGCAAAGGCCGTGCGCTGGGCGTAGGCGAAGTGAAATTTACCGGTCAGGTTCTGCCTACAGCGAAAAAAGTGACCTATCGTATTCACTTCAAACGCGTCATCAACCGTAAACTGGTTATGGGCGTGGCCGATGGCGAAGTGCTGGTTGACGGTAACGTTATCTATACCGCCAGCGATCTGAAAGTGGGTCTGTTTAAAGACACCAACGCTTTTTGATGCGGTGAATTAAAAACCTCCGCAAATGCGGAGGTTATCCTTTTTATGACAGGCCGTCAGACCATCGCGGCACTTACGCTAACTGCCCTGTCCTCCATGGCTTTTCGCCAACCTCCCAACCAGTGAGACCGAGCCTCAATCATTTGATAAGGACACATTTCTTTTGAACGCCCGGTGATGCCAGCCTGATAGCCTCGTGAATGTGCTCGTTCCAGGCGGTCTCGTTTCTGTCTCTTCATGCCTCATTTCCCTCATTCAGGTATGGTGGAACTGGTGGAAAGAAAACAATGGTCACAAAGTGCGCAACCACTTTTCTTTTCTACCCCTATCGCTGAAAAAGATCAATGCGCAAATTTCACGCCATTGTCATACAGGCAGGCTATTTTTAAAGGTTTTTCTGCGGTGAAAATTTGCGGGTGGGATAACGGAATGATCTGCAATAAAAAATCCCGGCCAGCGAACGCGCTATGCGCTGCCGAACCGGAATTGACTTTCAAGAAAAATTAATTACTTCTTATGGCACTAATGGCTGTCGCCATACGCTGCGCTTGCTGTTGCCATCCCTGCGCCAGGGTTCTGACCATCGCATCATAGCCATCTTCCTGCTGCGGCAGCGTCAGATTAAAGTTCTGACGCGTAATTTGCCCGTTATGCTCCAGTGTCCAGCTGCCGCTAATGATCGCCTGGCCATCATAACGTCCGTGGAAGCCAGTAACGTTAACGTTCAACGTATCGTGCTGCTCACCCAGCGGCGTGGTGGAAATTAGCCAGCCCGGCAAAGCATTACTCAGGTTGGTTACCAGCGTTTGCTGTAATTGCTGATCAAGCGGACTGGCCCACAGATTACTGGTGGCAACAACATATTTAACGTCGCTGGTCTGATAAACCACGCCATTGCCTGCCAGATAATCAGGCACCGAAACGCGCTCGATCCAGACTGGCAACGAATTATTTACCATCAACGCGCTCTGGCTAACCGGCGCAACCGCCGACGTTCCCGCCGGCAGCTGATACAGGGTGGTTTGCGTGTTGCTGCTGCAGGCGCTCAGCGCCAGCATCAGCAATGGCATCCATTTCATCATTGTTTCGCCCTCTTCGGCTGTGGGTCTTCGCCCGGTTTAGCTTCAAATACCAGCGCGTTGCTCTTTTGATTGAGCGTCTTCAGCACCGGTTGCAGCTCACGCAGCACCTGATCCAGTCGTTGCATATCGCCAACCAGCTTGTTGTAGGCCGGAGAGCCGGGCTGCAAACCTTTCATGCTGCGGTTCAGCTCGCGCAGCGTTTGCTGCATATCCTGCGGCAGCTGCTGCATTGAGGGGCTGGCGGTGATTTTATTCACGTTGTCCAGCGTCTTTTGCAGCTCGCGCAGGGTACGCTGGCTCTCTTTCAGCGTGCCGGTGGCCTGGTTAATCATAGGATTCAGCGGCAGATTATTGATCTTATCCAGCGCATCCATAAGCTTCTGCTGAATCTGACTCAGGCCGCCGCTAACGGTGGGAATGATCTCCAGTCCGGCAACTTTTTCCGGGCCTTTATACTGCGGCGCGTTGTCATAGAAATCGAGATCGATATACAACGAGCCGGAAAGCAGGTTGCCGGTTTTCAACGAAGCACGCAGGCCGCGTTTTTTGCCGTCGCGCAAATGCTGGCGAATATCAAAGTCACCGCCCAGGCGGTTAACAAAGCGATCGGGTTCAATACGCACCAGAACCGGAATGCGGTAATCCGTATTCAGCGACTGTTTCCAGCCCGGAACGGTATAAGGTGCCTGTGCCACTGTTCCCAGACGGATGCCGCGGAACTCTACCGGCGCCCCTGGCTGCAGCCCACGAATCGAATCGCTAAAGAACATCAGGAAATCCAGATGCGTGGTATACAGCGAGTCCTGGATGCTGCGCTGATCGTCATACAGATGGTATTCCGCTTTGTTTTCTGCCGGTACACCCAGCTCCCAGCCGTCAGGCACGTCAAAACTAACGCCACCGCTGAACAGCGTGGTCAACGAGCCCATCTCCACACGCATACCGGAGGCGGACATCTCTACGGCAATGCCGCTGTCTTTCCAGAAACGCACATTTGAGGTAACCAGGCGATCGTAGGGCGCGGCGACAAACAGCTGATACTGCATTGCGCGTTTATCCGCATCAAAGCTGCTGGTTTCCACTGAACCCACGCGATAGCCGCGGAACAATACCGGATCGCCTGGATTGAGCTGGCCTGCCTTGGTGCTGTCAAGCACGATACGGATACCCTTCGCATCTGGCGGTGCCAGCGGCGGCGAATCCAGTAGTCTATATTGTTCTGGCTTTTCACCTTTACTGCCGGGCTGGAGTTCAATATAAGCGCCGGATAATAATGTACCCAGACCGGTAATGCCTTCGCGTCCTACCTGCGGCTTAACCACCCAGAAGGCGCTGTCGCCATGCAGCAGCTTCTCCATTCCCGCGTTAAGGCGGGCTTTGATTTCTACATGATGCAAATCGTCAGTTAATACCGCGCTCTCCACCACGCCCACATCAACACTGCGGCTTTTAATGGCCGTTTTACCGCCCTCAATGCCTTCGGCATTGGTGGTAATCAGCGTAACTTCCGGTCCCTGATGGCTGAAATGATAAAACAGGATCCAGGCACCAATCAGCACGGTCACAAGGGGAATGATCCACACCGGTGACCAGCGCTTGATCTGATCGACCTTCGCAACGCCGTGATTATTTTCCGTCAAGGCTCGGCTCCTTCAGATTATTTTCTGGTTCGCAATCCCACGTCAGACGCGGATCAAACGTCATGGCGGCAAACATAGTCAGAATGACCACCGCCGCAAACAAGAGTGCGCCTGGCGCAGGATAGATATTCATTAACTGTCCGATACGCACCAGCGCAGAAAGTACCGCAATCACAAAAACGTCGATCATTGACCAACGTCCCACAAACTCCACCACCTCATAAATCAGATGCATTCTTTCGCTGTCTCGCCTGCCATGCCCCCGCGCATCCCAGCACAGCCAGCCAATCGCCACCATTTTCAACGAAGGCACCATAATACTGGCGATAAAAATCACCAGCGCCACCGGATAAGAGCCATCGCTCCAGAGCAGGATCACCCCGCCCATAATATTGGAGTTCATCCTGTCGCCGAGCGCTTCGGTGACCATAATCGGCAGGATATTGGCGGGGATGTAGATAATAATGGAGGTGAACAGCAGCGCCAGCGTCCATTGCAAACTGTGCCGCCGACGCGCATGGCCTGTGGTGCCGCAGCGTGGACAGAGAAAACGATCGGCCGGCAGCACCGCTGTACAGCATGGACAGGATCGCAGTCCCTGTTTCAGACCGCTGATGCCCGCCTGTGGCGCAGCTGGCAGCGGCGGTTCAGGCGCAATCTGACGCCATAGCCAGCGCCGATCAACACACTGAAAAGCACGCAGCTGCAGCAGACAGAATAAACACCAGGGTAAAAAACTGCTGCCGATACCAATATCGCCATAGGCCATCAGCTTAACAAAACTGACCAGCACGCCTGCGAGGAAGATTTCCGCCATTCCCCAGCTTCTGAGCTGAAACAGAATGCGGGCGATAGCAATTTGCAGACGCTGCGGCAACGGCAGCCGATTCACCAGCAGCAGGATCGCGATCATGCAAAAGGCCGGCACCGCCTGAACAAACAGCATAAACAGCGTGGCGAGACTGGCGTAATCTTCTGAGACCATGACCTGTGGAATTTCCATCAGGGTGATTTCACTGCTCAGGCCCGACACGTGCATATTGACGAAAGGAAACAGGTTTGCCAGCAGCAACATAAATAGCGCAGCCAGCGCATAGCTGGAGGGCCGCTTGCGCGGCTCGCTCCAGTTAGCGGTTAGCGTAGTATGACAGCGTGGACAGCTGGCTTTCTGACCAATGGCAACCGATGGCAACTGCGTCATCAGGTCACACTGTGGACAAAGCATCCAGTGTTGCGGGTGTTCAGCTGAACACATACCCTACTCCCGATTTCAGCCGCCGTTCTTCAGCGATTCAAGGTATTCCCAGCGTTCAAACGCGGTTTCCAACTGCTGTTCCGCTTCTGCCAGCGCGGTCACTACCGGCTGCGTTTTTTCATGCGGCTGGGTGAAAAAGTTAGCATCCGCCATCTGCAGTTGCAGTTGCTCTATCTGATTTTCCAGCGCTTCCAGCTGTTGCGGCAGCTGGTCCAGTTCACGCTGCAGCTTATAGCTTAGTTTAGTGCCGGACGCTTTTACTTCGTTTTTAACCGTCTCGTTTTTTACTGGCTTTTCTGCTGCCGCCACGGTTTTCACCGGCGCAGCGCGACTCTGACGCGAGGCGGCGCGCTGCTGTTGCGCATCATGATAGCCGCCGACAAAGGTACCGATATCGCCATTGCCTTCAAAGATCCAGCATTCGGTAACGGTATTATCTACAAACTGACGATCGTGGCTGACCAGCAGCACGGTACCCTGATAGCCATCAATCAGCTCTTCCAGCAGCTCCAGCGTTTCAACATCCAGGTCGTTAGTTGGCTCATCGAGAATCAACAGGTTGCTGGGCTTCAGGAACAGACGCGCCAGCAGCAGGCGGTTACGCTCTCCGCCGGAAAGCGCCCTGACCGGCGTCATCGCCCGCTTCGGATGGAACAGGAACTCCTGCAGGTAGCCCAGAACATGACGCGGCTTACCGTTTACCATTACTTCCTGTTTGCCTTCCGCAAGGTTATCCATCACGGTGCGATCCGGATCGAGGATGGCACGGTGCTGATCGAAATAGGCCACTTCCAGTTTACTGCCGCCGTGCACGCGACCGCTGTCCGCCTTGAGCTGTCCCAGCATCAGCTTCAGTAATGTGGTCTTACCGCAGCCGTTAGGGCCAATCAGCGCAATCTTATCGCCACGCTGCACCTGCGCGCTAAAGTTTCTGACCAGCGTGCGGTCGCCAATGCTGTAATTGACATTTTCCAGTTCAAAGACGATTTTGCCGGAGCGCGACGCTTCTTCAACCTGCATCTGCGCTTTGCCCATCACCTCACGACGCTCTGAACGCTCGCGACGCAGCGCTTTCAGAGCGCGAACGCGACCTTCGTTACGGGTACGACGTGCTTTGATACCCTGGCGGATCCAGACTTCTTCCTGTGCCAGCTTGCGGTCAAATTCAGCGTTTTGCATCTCTTCAACGCGCAGTGCTTCCTCTTTCCCTTCCAGATATTTGTCATAGTCGCCTGGCCAGGAGACCAGTTTGCCGCGATCGAGATCAACAATACGCGTTGCCATATTGCGGATAAAAGAACGGTCATGCGAAATAAAGACGATGCTGCCCTGGAAGGTTTTCAGGAAATTTTCCAGCCAGTCAATGGTTTCAATATCCAGGTGGTTAGTTGGCTCATCCAGCATCAACACGCGTGGATTACTCACCAGCGCGCGTCCCAACGCAGCTTTACGTAACCAGCCGCCGGAAAGCGACGACAGCTCAACCTCCGGCTCCAGGCCTATCTGCTGCAGCACATCGTTAATGCGCGACTCCAGCTGCCACAGATTATGGTGATCCAGCAGCGACTGCAGACGCGCCATCTCATTAAGATTTTTTTCGCTCGGGTCATCCATCACCACATGCGAAATCGCATGATAGGCTTTCAGATGCTCAGCCTGCTCGGCAACGCCTTCAGCCACGAAATCATATACCGTGCCAGCGATATTGCGCGGCGGATCCTGTTGCAGACGCGCCACCACCAGATCCTGCTCGTAAATAATACGACCATCATCCAGCGGTTGCTCGCCGTTGATGATTTTCATCAGTGTGGATTTACCGGCGCCGTTGCGCCCGACCAGACAAACGCGTTCGTTCTCTTCGATATGCAGCTCGGCATAATTCAGCAACGGCGCATCGCTGAACGAAAGGTAGGCATTGTGAATACTAATTAGTGACATACAGCTTATTCCTTACCGGCGTGCGTAATCAGCCAGCAGTTGTGAATATGACGGTTGCGGGCAAAATCCTGCGACTGTGTTTTCGCGGTGATCTCCTGTGCATGCAGGCCGAGCGCGGCCAGCCCCGGATGATCCATTTTAAAACCGCGTTTGTTGTTCGAGAACATTATGGTGCCGCCCGCGCGCAGCAGGCGTTTGAGATCGCGCATCAGTTGCAAATGATCGCGCTGAACGTCAAAACTCTCTTCCATGCGTTTTGAGTTGGAGAAGGTCGGCGGATCGATAAAGATCAGGTCAAACTGTTCGTTGCTCTCACGCAGCCAGCTCAGACAATCCGCCTGCATCAGCCGGTGCTGACGGCCGCTCAGACCATTCAGACGCATATTACGTTCCGCCCACTCCAGATAGGTGCGGGACATATCCACGGTCGTGGTGGAACGTGCGCCGCCAAGTCCGGCATGGACGCTGGCGCTGCCGGTATAGGCAAACAGGTTGAGGAAATCTTTGCCTTTGCTCATTTGCCCCAGCATACGACGGGCAAGACGGTGATCGATAAACAGGCCGGTATCAAGATAGTCGGTGAGGTTCACCCAGAAGCGGGCGTTAAACTCGCGCACTTCAAAATATTCGCCTTTTTCACCCAGCTTCTGATACTGGCTTTTGCCTTTCTGCTTTTCACGGGTTTTCAACACCAGGCGGTTCGCCGGCAGCTCCAGCACCGTCAGCGTGGCGCTAATCACATCAAACAGACGCTGGCGTGCCTTCATGGCATCAATGGTTTTCGGCGGCGCATACTCCTGGATCACCACCCAGTCGGCATAGCGATCCACGGCCACGTTATATTCCGGCAAATCGGCGTCATACAGGCGATAGCACTCAATGCCTTCCTGACGCGCCCATTTATCCAGTTTCTTCATGTTTTTGCGCAGGCGGTTGGCATAATCTTCCGCCATCTGAGCCGGAACACCCTCGCCGCTGATGACCGCCAGCTGATAATTTTTCTGCACGCAGTCCAGCGGACCGTTTTTCGCTTTGAACTGGCGATCGGCGCGTAGCTGTAAACAGCTCAGCAGGTCGGGCGAAGCGCTAAACAGCGAGAGATTCCAGCCGCCAAACTGGCTTTTCATTACGCGTCCCAGCAGGCTGTGCAGAGCGATCAGCGCCGGCTCGCTTTCCAGACGTTCACCATACGGCGGGTTGCTGATAACGGTACCGGTTGGCCCCTGCGGCAGCGGATTGCTGAGCTGCGCAACATCCTGAACGGCAAAAGTGAACAGATCGGCCACGCCAGCACGACGGGCGTTACCGCGCGCGCGTTCCAGCACACGCTCATCATTATCGTAACCAAAGAAGCGCGACGTGGTTTGCGCAATCCCCTGGCGGGCGCGGGTTTGCGCTTCGTCAATCAGCTCGCGCCACAGTTCAGGCTGATGCGCTTTCCAGCCGTGAAAACCCCAGTGGCGGCGATTCAGACCCGGCGCGCGATCGCTGGCGATCAGCGCCGCCTCAATCAGCAGCGTGCCGGAGCCGCACATTGGATCGAGCAGCGGCGCACCTGGCTGCCAGCCGGAACGCAGCACCGTTGCCGCCGCAAGGTTCTCTTTCATCGGCGCGAGACCGGTTTGCTGGCGGTAGCCGCGCTGATGCATGCCTTCGCCGCTGAGATCGAGCGCGATGCTGGCGGTATCTTTATTCAGCCAGACATTAATCCGCACATCCGGCTGCTCGCGATCGACATCCGGGCGCGGAAGATTTTTACGGGTGAAGCTATCGACAATCGCATCCTTTACTTTCAATGCGCCAAACTGGCTGTTACGAATCGCTTCGTTGGTGCCGCTGAAATGCACGGCAAAGGTTCCGTCAATCAGGTTAGTCCAGTCAATCGCCTGCGCGCCGAGGTAGAGATCGAGATCGCTGTATACCGAACATTCGCTGAGCGGCAGCAGAATACGCGATGCCAGCCGGCTCCACAGCAGACTGCGGTACATCAAACGATCGTCTCCCTGAAAATGTACGCCGCCCTGGACAACCTGTAGGTTCTGCGCCCCCAGCGTTTCCAGTTCACTCTTTAATAGCTCTTCGAGCCCACGCGCCGTACTGGCAAACAGAGAATTCATATCGTCACTTACAGTATTGGGAAAATTGTTGCGCATTATAGCTAATCACCGCCGCATGTCATAAAGTTAGCTTCCTTTAGCCGCAGATTCCTGTTGTCGTGGCCGGGCGCCACAACAGCACAGCATGGAGAGCCTTATGATCGTCCTGTCACGCCTGTTTATTCATCCGGTTAAATCGATGCGGGGGCTACAGCTTTCGCATGCGCTGGTTCAGGAGAGCGGGCTCGCTTTTGACCGCCTGTTTATGTTGACGACGCAGGATGGCACTTTTATTACTGCCCGCCAGTATCCTCAGCTGGTGCAGTTTACTCCGGCGCTCATTGCTGACGGGCTGTGGCTTCAGGCACCTGATAACAGCAGCGCCGCCCTGCGCTTTGCCGACTTCCAGCCGCAGGAGGCTGAAACCGAAGTCTGGGGCAATCATTTTACCGCCCGTATCGCCCCGCAGCCGATTAATGAGTGGCTGAGCGGGTTTTTCCCGATCCCGGTACAACTACGCTGGACCGGTCCGGAAATGACGCGTCGGGTTAAACGCCAGCCGCAGGTGCCGTTGGGCTTTGCCGACGGTTATCCTTTCTTGCTGATGAACGAGGCCTCGCTCAACGATCTGCAGCAGCGTTGCCCGGCCAGCGTTCGGCTGGAGCAGTTTCGCCCGAATCTGGTGGTTACCGGCGCACGCGCCTGGGAAGAGGATAGCTGGCAGCGCTTACGTATCGGCGAGGTGGAATTTGAGGTCGCCAAGCCCTGTAGCCGCTGTATCTTTACCACCATCAGCCCTGAACGCGGGCTAAAACATCCTGACGGCGAACCGCTTAAAACGCTGCAAACCTTCCGCAGCGCGCAGGATGGCAGCGGCGATGTCGACTTCGGCCTGAATTTGCTGGCCTGCAATAGCGGCGTGATACGCGTCGGCGATACGCTGGAAACGATCGCAACGCAGCCGGCGCGCCGCTATGGCGCAGGTCGGGTTGTGGAAACGCTGGCGATAAAACAGGAAGCGGAGCAACAGGTCACCATTAACTATCGCGGCAACCGGTTTAGCGGAAACAATCAGCAGCTGCTACTGGAACAGCTGGAAATGCAGGGTCACCGCATTCCCTACTCCTGTCGCGCCGGTCTGTGCGGAAGTTGTAAAATGCAGCTGATTTCCGGCAAAGTGAAAGCGTTAAAGCAGGATGCGGTGCGTAACGACGGCACCGTTTTAAGCTGCAGCTGTATTCCGGACAGCGATATTGAGCTGGCTTAAGGCACCGGGTCGGTTAGCCGGCCCATGCGTAACGCTGCGTCTGTTCCGCCTGCCACGGTTGCAGGCGGTCATGCATAATTTTAATCGCATCGCCCAGCACCATGGTTTTACCCGCGATCTGCAGTTCGGGCTGAGCCAGCACGCAAAGCGCGGCGTTCTCTCCCGCCTCGATAACTAACATCCTCGCCTCTTCGCCGTTCTCCTCCAGCGTGACCGTTACCAGGTCGCTGACGCCGGGCTGCCAGGTTTGACGCTGGCAAACGCGAAAATGCCAGCTTTTTGGCATCATCGGCTTCATAAAGCGCCAGGCGACCAATGCATTCAACAGTAACTCATCACACTGCTCTTCGCTGAGCGAAGTTTCGCGGCAGATCTCCTGCCAGGATAATAACTGCGCCGCATCGTCAACATTAAAAACCGCCTCACTAAAGGCATCCGGCGTCAACATTTTGCGGGAAAAACGGGAGCGAAACAGCATACCATCCGCCAGGTCGAGCATCATACGATCCTGCTCTGCATCGAAAAACCAACGCCATTTGTCGTCAGGTTTTATCTTCATGGTTTGCCTTACTACAGTTGAGGGTTGCAAAAACAGGCTACTTTATTGCGCGACATCAATTAAACTGACAGCGCACAAGACATAAAAAAGAATTAACCTGCCGCGAATAATATTTCCTGAAACGAACAAGGAATAGACAAAATATAAACCAGCCAGGAACAGATTAAAAGCCCCCGGCCAGATTCTTCAAAAAAGGTCAGAGATGAGTCACAATCTCTTTTACCAAATCCGGGCCTTTATAAATAAAGCCGGAATAAATTTGTACCAGCGTCGCGCCGGCGGCTATTTTTTCACGCGCTGCCATCAGTGAGTCGATGCCGCCTACGCCAATAATCGGCAATTTGTCCTGCAGCTCCTGCGCCAGACGGCGAATCACTTCGGTGCTACGCTGCTGTACCGGACGTCCACTAAGACCACCCGCCTCTTCGCTATATTTCAGTCCGTTCACCAGCGAACGATCCAGCGTAGTATTTGTGGCGATGACGCCATCAATTTGATGACGAACCAGGCTATCGGCAATCTGCACCAATTCCTCTTCTGAAAGATCGGGCGCAATTTTTACCGCAACCGGCACATATTTCAGATGGCGTTTTTCCAGAATCTTCTGCTGTGATTTTATTGCCATCAGTAAGTCGTCCAGCGCCTCGCCATATTGCAGGGTTCTTAAACCCGGCGTATTCGGCGAGGAGATATTAACGGCAATATAACCAGCGTGAGGGTAGACTTTTTCCATACAGGCCAAATAATCATCTTTGCCCTGCTCTACCGGCGTATCTTTATTTTTGCCAATATTAATGCCCAATATGCCATTAAAGCTGGCGCGCTTAACGTTTTCAACCAGCTGATCCACGCCCAGATTATTAAATCCCATGCGGTTAATAATCCCTTCCGCTTCAATCAGGCGGAACAGGCGCGGCTTGTCGTTACCCGGCTGCGGACGGGGCGTGACTGTTCCCACCTCAACAAAGCCGAAGCCCATCGCGCCGAACGCATTAATACACTCGCCGTTTTTATCCAGCCCGGCTGCCAGGCCAAGCGCATTTTTGAAAGTCAGCCCCATACATTTAACGGGACGTGCAGGCAAGCGCTGGCGAATCAGCCCTTCCAGCGGCGTACCGCCGATGCGGTGTAGCTGCTGTAGCGTCAGTTCATGGGCGTGCTCAGCGTCGAGACGGAACAAAGCTTTACGTGCGAGGGGGTAAAACATGGACTCTCCTGAATTCCCGGTGGCAAACGGGGCGGTATTATCCGGTATAACCACCATAAAAAGCCAGAATTGTTAAACCAGCGCTCCGTTTAGCGCGCCTTTTCTCCTCGCTGTTCTGCCTTAGCGCAAAAACAGCTTTTTATTGCCGGATAAATTATTTAAAAGCCGCCGCACGCTCTGTCAGGATGCAACCATTCGTTCTCAATATCTTTCAATCGATAACTAATGGTTATAAGGAGCAGCTATGCGCGTTATTACTCTGGCAGGAAGCCCGCGTTTTCCCTCGCGTTCCACGGCGTTGTTAACCCTGTGCCAGCATGCGCTTGAAAAGCGTGGCGTTGAAGTTACGCCCTGGAATTTACACAACTTTCTTCCCGAGGATTTGCTTTACGCGCGTTTCGATTCTCCGGCGCTGCTGGCCATGAAAGAGGACCTGGCTGCGGCGGATGGCGTCATTGTCGCCACACCGGTTTATAAAGCCTCTTTTTCCGGCGCGCTGAAAATCCTGTTAGATCTGCTGCCGGAGCGGGCGCTGGAGCATAAGGTTGTGCTGCCGTTGGCAACCGGCGGCACGCTGGCCCATATGCTGGCGGTGGATTACGCATTAAAGCCAGTACTTAATGCGCTGAAGGCGCAGGAGGTGCTGCACGGAATTTTTGCCGAGGACAGTCAGATTACCCATTACGATCGGCAGCCGGAACTGAGCAGTCTGCTCGCCTCACGCCTGAACGATGCGCTGACAACGTTCTGGTTTGCTTTACAGCGGCGTGAAGCACGCCTGGCCGATGCAATTTAGGGAGGCGCGCATGATATCTTTCTCCCGCTTGTTGCGTGGCGCGCTGTTGATGGCATTGTTGAGCATCACTGCTGCGCTGCAGGCCGCCAGTCCGGATCCCCAGGCCATTCGTATTGGCTATCAAAAAGGGTCTGTCAGTATGGTACTGGCTAAAACCCACCGGCTGCTGGAACAGCGTTATCCGCATACCCGGATTCGCTGGATCGAGTTCCCTGCCGGACCGCAAATGCTGGAAGCGTTAAATGTTGGCAGCATCGATCTGGGCAGCACCGGCGATATTCCGCCGCTGTTCGCTCAGGCGGCAGGTGCCGATCTGCTATATGTCGGCGCGGAGCCGCCTAAACCGCAGGCTGAGGTGATCCTGGTCGCGGATAACAGCCCGATCAAAACGGTAGCCGGGTTGAAGGGACACAAAGTCGCCCTGCAGAAGGGCTCCAGCTCTCACAATTTGCTGCTGCGCGCGCTGCAAAAAGCAGGACTGAGCTTTAAGGATATCCAGCCCGTCTGGCTGACGCCTGCCGATGCCCGCGCCGCCTTTCAGCAGGGTAATGTCGATGCATGGGCCATCTGGGACCCGTACTATTCCGCTGCGCTGCAGCAGGGCAATGTACGGGTGCTTACCGATGGCAGCGCACTCAATCTCACCGGCTCTTTTTATCTGGCAACTCGCAGCTATGTCGGGGCTCACGGCGCATTTATTCAGTCGGTGCTGGATATTTTTAGCCAGGCGGATGCCCTGACTCAAAGCCAGCGAGCGGAAAGCATCAGGCTGCTGGCACAAAGTATGGGCCTGCCGGAAAAGGTTATCAGCAGCTATCTCGACCATCGGCCGCCAACCCAGATTTTACCGGTTAGCGAGCCCATCGTTCAGGCGCAGCAGCGCACTGCCGATCTGTTTTATCAAAACCATCTGCTTCCCGTAAAACTCGACGTCACCAGCCATATCTGGCGCGGCGCAACCGTTCAGTGAATAAGGAGTATTATCATGGCGTTATCCGTATTCTGGTTTTTGCCTACTCATGGCGACGGTCACTATCTCGGCACGGCGGAAGGCGCTCGCCCGGTTGACCACAGTTATTTGCAACAGATTGCGCAGGCAGCGGATCGTTTGGGATTTGGCGGTGTGCTCATCCCCACCGGGCGTTCCTGCGAAGACGCCTGGCTGGTGGCCGCATCGCTGATCCCGGTTACGCAACGGCTGCGTTTTCTGGTGGCGCTGCGGCCCGGCGTGATTTCACCTACCCAGGCGGCACGGCAGGCAGCGACGCTGGATCGGCTCTCCAACGGACGCGCGCTGTTTAATCTGGTGACCGGCGGCGATCCGGAGGAGCTGGCGGGCGACGGCATATTTCTCGATCACACCGAACGCTATGCGGAATCCGCTGAGTTTACCCGCATCTGGCGGCGCGTGCTGGAAGGGGAAACCGTTGACTATCAGGGTGACTATCTGCAAGTGCGCGGCGCGCGGCTGATGTTTAAACCTGTTCAGCAGCCGCGTCCGCCTCTGTGGTTCGGCGGCTCTTCCCCCGTAGCGCAGGATCTGGCAGCGGAACAGGTGGATGTCTATCTCACCTGGGGCGAACCGCCGGCATTAGTCAAAGAGAAGATCGAGCAGGTGCGTGTCAAAGCTGCCGCGCAGGGCCGCCAGGTGCGTTTCGGCATTCGACTGCACGTTATTGTTCGCGAAACTAACAGCGAGGCCTGGCAGGCTGCGGAACGGCTGATATCGCATCTGGATGATGCCACTATTGCTAAAGCGCAGGCGGCGCTGGCGCGTACCGATTCGGTTGGCCAGCAGCGCATGGCGGCGCTGCATCAGGGCCGTCGCGATAAGCTTGAGATCAGCCCGAACCTGTGGGCAGGCGTCGGTCTGGTGCGCGGCGGTGCCGGTACCGCGCTGGTTGGCGATGGCGCAACGGTGGCGGCACGTATGCAAGAGTATGCCGATCTCGGCATTGAAACCTTTATTCTCTCCGGCTATCCGCACCTCGAGGAAGCCTGGCGGGTAGGCGAGTTGCTGTTTCCGCATCTGGATTTGGCGGTGCCAGAAATTCCCGCCCCGCGCAAAGTGCAGGCGCACGGCGAGGCGGTGGCGAATGATTTCGCCCCGCAAAAAGTGTCGCAAAGTTGAAGGAGAGAGGGATGAGCAAAAATCTGAGTTCCCGGCATCCGCTGGTGCCCTGGCTGCTGCCGGCCACGCTGCTGGTTATCTGGCAGCTCGCCTCGCAAACCGGCTGGCTTTCTACCCGCATTCTACCCGCACCGCAGAGCGTGGTGTTGACGTTCTGGCATCTGAGCGCCAGCGGTGAGCTGTGGCAGCATCTGGCAATCAGCAGCTGGCGGGCGCTGACCGGCTTTGCCATCGGCGGTACCCTTGGTCTGGCGTTGGGGCTGCTGGCGGGCGCGTCCCACTGGGGCGAGCGCCTGCTGGATACCTCGGTGCAGATGTTACGGAATATTCCCCATCTGGCGCTTATTCCGCTGGTGATTCTGTGGTTCGGTATTGATGAGGCGGCGAAGATTTTTCTGGTGGCGCTCGGCACGCTGTTTCCGGTCTATCTCAACACTTTTCACGGCATCCGTAATATCGATCGCGGACTGGTAGAGATGGCACGCAGCTACGGCCTTTCCGGCTGGCGTCTGTTTAGTGAGGTGATGCTGCCCGGCGCCCTGCCCTCAATTATGGTCGGTATCCGTTTTGCGCTTGGATTGATGTGGCTGACGCTGATTGTCGCAGAGACTATTTCTGCCAATTCCGGCATCGGCTATCTGGCGATGAACGCCCGGGAGTTTTTACAAACCGATGTGGTGGTGGTTGCCATTATTCTCTATGCGCTGCTGGGCAAGCTGGCCGATGTCAGCGCCGTTCTGCTGGAGCGCGTATGGCTACGCTGGCATCCAGCTTATCAACTGAAGGAGGCCGCAGTATGAGTGCCATCGCTACGCCGTCACGGCTTAATATCGGTACGCCTATCGGCTTACAGGGCGTCAGCAAACGCTTTGGCGATCGATCTATTTTGCACGGAATCAACTTGCACATTCCCGCTGGTCAGTTCGTTGCAGTGGTTGGGCGCAGCGGCTGTGGTAAAAGTACCCTGCTGCGCCTGCTTGCCGGGCTGGAAGCGGCCAGCGAAGGCGAGCTGCTGGCAGGCCAGGCGCCGCTTTCCTCGGCGCGCGAAGAGACACGCCTGATGTTTCAGGATGCGCGCCTGCTGCCCTGGAAGCGGGTCATCGACAATGTGGGGCTGGGATTGCGCGGCGACTGGCAAGCGGCGGCGTTGCAGGCGCTGGAAGCGGTAAACCTGGCCGATCGCGCCCGGGACTGGCCAGCCGCTTTATCGGGCGGTCAACGACAGCGCGTGGCGCTGGCGCGTGCGCTGATTCATCGCCCCGGCCTGCTGCTGCTGGATGAGCCGCTGGGGGCGCTTGATGCCCTGACGCGCATTGAAATGCAGGTGCTGATTGAAAAACTCTGGCGTCAGCAGAGCTTCACCGTTCTGCTGGTAACTCACGATGTCAGTGAAGCGGTAGCGTTAGCCGATCGGGTTTTACTGATTGAAGAGGGAAAGATTGGGCTGGATTTAATGATTGATTTACCTCGTCCACGTCGTCGCGGCTCTGCACGGCTGGCTGAGCTGGAGGCCGAAGTGCTGCAACGGGTGCTGCAGCGCGAAGCGCCGGTAAGCGATCTGCCGCGCTATGCCCAACGGTGACGGCAGGCATTAAAAAGGGCAGCGATAGCTGCCCTGAAAAGTTTTCCTGACTCAACGTGCCGGGCGACCGGCAGCAGAACGTTTTTATAAGGATGCCTTAAACCGTGCTTTGTACATCTTTACGCTCTGACAGTGCTCAACTCGCGTTGAGTTCGTCGCCCTTTAAGGTGATTACGCGCTTAACGCCTTACTGATTTTCTCATAGAGATCGCCAGAGAGATTGTCCAGATCGCGCAGCTGTTCCAGCGCTTCGCGCATCATACGTTGACGGTCGTCATCGTAACGTTTCAGACGAATCAGCGGCTCAATCATTCGCGCCGCCACCTGAGGGTTACGGCTGTTGAGATCGGTCAGCATCTCTACCAGGAAGCGATAGCCGCTTCCGTCCCTGGCATGGAAAGCCGCCGGATTAGCCGAGGCGAAAGCGCCAATCAGGGAACGCACGCGGTTTGGATTGCCCATGCTGAAGGAGCGATGGTTCAGTAGCGAACGCACGCGCGTCAGCACATCCAGCGACGGGCTGGTGGCCTGCAGCGTAAACCACTTATCCATTACCAGGCCATCCTTATGCCAGCGCTCATCCCATGCGCTCAGCATCTCATCACGACAGTCAAGCTGCGCCATAACCGCCGCTGAAAGCGCCGCCAGCGCATCGGTCATATTATTGGCCTGCTGATACTGCGCCTGGACCAGACGGTTTGCCAGCGTCGCGTCGCCCAGCGCCAGATAGCTCAGGCAGACATTTTTCAGCGCACGTTTGCCAATATCCGCATGTTCAACGCGATACTCCGGCGTTTGATACGCGTTATAGACAGCCAGCCACTCATCAGCCAGTTCAACGGCCAGCGTACGCATCAGCGCATCGCGCACCGCAGCGTTAGCTTCCGGATCGATAGTATCGAACAGGGCAGCAATTTCATTTTCGCCCGGTAAGGTGAGGATCAACGCCATCAGCGCCGGATCGCTATGCTCATCCAGCAGCACCGCACGGAAAGCATCAGCCACATGCAGCGGCAATGATAACGCCTGCCCTTGCTGGAAGCGCGCCACGTTGAGCTTGATATAGGTCGCCAGCAGGCTTTGCGCGGCGTCCCAGCGCGAAAAATCGTTACGCGCATGGCGCATCAGGAAGGTTAACTGAGCATCGCTCCAGTTGTAATCCAGCTTAACCGGCGCGGAGAACTCACGCAGCAGCGAAGGCACCGGCTGGTGCCAGACCTTATCGAAAATAAAGGTCTGGAACTCTTCCGTCACGTTCAGAACATGATGAACTGGCTCACCGTTGTGCTGAAGCGGAATCGGCTCGCCCCGATCGTCATACAGCTCAATATCAAGCGGAATATGCAGCGGCAGCTTCTCCTGCTGATCGGCTGTTGGCGGCGTCATTTGCGTAACGTGCAGCGTATATTGCTCCAGCTCCGGATTATAGTCGTCGCGCACGCTCAGCACCGGCGTACCGGACTGGCTGTACCAGCGGCGGAACTGCGTCAGATCGATGTGGGAAGCATCCTCCATCGCCTGTACAAAATCGTCACAGGTGGCAGCACTGCCGTCGTGACGCTCAAAATAGAGCTGCATCCCTTTCTGGAAATTCTCTTCGCCCAGCAGTGTATGCAGCATGCGGATCACTTCCGACCCCTTTTCATACACCGTAAGCGTATAGAAGTTATTCATCTCGATAACCTGTTCGGGACGAATCGGGTGCGCCATCGGACTGGCATCTTCAGCAAACTGCGCGCCGCGCATGATGCGTACGTTATCGATACGGTTTACCGCACGCGAGCCAAGATCGGAGCTGAACTCCTGGTCGCGGAATACCGTCAGCCCCTCTTTCAGGCTGAGCTGGAACCAGTCACGGCAGGTGACGCGGTTACCGGTCCAGTTATGGAAATATTCGTGGCCGATCACCGCTTCAATGCCAAGGTAATCTTTGTCGGTTGCGGTTTCCGCTTTTGCCAGCACATATTTGGAGTTAAAGATATTCAGGCCTTTATTCTCCATCGCGCCCATATTAAAGAAATCCACCGCGACGATCATAAAGACGTCAAGGTCATACTCCAGGCCAAAGCGTTCCTCGTCCCATTTCATGCTGTTTTTCAGCGAGGTCATCGCCCAGTCTGCTCGGTCGAGGTTACCGCGATCCACGTAGATCTCCAGCGCGACATCGCGACCAGAGCGGGTGGTAAAGCTGTCGCGCAATACGTCGAAATCGCCGGCAACCAGCGCAAACAGATAACAGGGTTTAGGGAAAGGATCCTGCCACTTAATCCAGTGGCGTCCATCATCCATCTGTCCGGCATCAACGCGGTTGCCGTTTGACAGCAGGAACGGATAACGCGCCCGATCGGCAATCAGCGTCGTGGTGAAACGCGCCAGCACATCGGGGCGATCCAGATACCAGGTAATATGACGGAAACCTTCCGCCTCGCACTGCGTACAAAGCGCCTCGCCGGATTGATACAATCCCTCCAGCGCGCTGTTTTTATCCGGGTGAATATCGTTGACGATGTGCAGCGTGAAATTATCCGGCAGGCCGGTGAGCACCAACGCGCCCTCTTCCAGGCGGTAAGCCTCCCACGGCTGGTCATCAACCATCAGCGAGACCAGCGTTAACTCGCCACCGTCCAGACGCAGCTCGGCCTGATTCGCGCCAAGGCGTTTAACCCTGCTGACAGCGGTGACGCGGGTCACGCTGGCGTCCAGATTAAAGGTCAGGTCAATATCTGTGATGGTGTAATCTGGAGCCCGGTAGTCATGGCGGTACTTTACTTGCGGCTTTTGCGTCATAAACTCTTCTCGTATCAACAATGGTTTAACCCGCTAAGTCTATTCCGGTTGCGCCTGGCTTGCCATGTTGAAACCCAGCTTTTCGCAGTTAATGCTACATCCTGTTTACAATGGCACGTTTCCTCTCGACCTCTCACCGGGTTTTATGCTGTGATCGGCTTCTATTAATCTGCTGGCAGGTTATACTTTTTATCTTTACGACCTGTATACACCTACGGAAACGCCCCGCGCGAGAGGATGCTGAAACGCACCATGACACGATACGCTTCCCCGATTTTAACCACGCTGCTTGATACCGATGCCTACAAGCTTCATATGCAACAGGCTGTGTTTCATCGTTATCACGACGTGACCGTTACCGCAGAATTCCGTTGCCGGGGCGACGATCTGTTAGGTATCTATGCCGATGAAATTAGCGCTCAGATCGCGCTGATGAGCCAGCTGGCGCTTTCTGATGATGAATACGCCTGGCTTGCTGGCCTGCCCTTTTTTAAAACGGATTATCTGGACTGGCTGAAAACCTTTCGCTATAACCCGGAACAGGTAAAAGTACGCAATCATGCGGGCAAGCTGGATATTCGTATCAGCGGCCCGTGGCGCGAAGTGATTATGTGGGAAGTTCCGTTGCTGGCGGTGATTAGCGAAGTGGTTCATCGCCATCGTTCGCCGCAGGCGACGCCGGAAATGGCCGTGGATCGCCTGCTGGAAAAAATCAGCAGCTTTAAACAGCTGACGCAAAATATCGATATGTCGCGCTTCCGCCTGATGGATTTCGGCACCCGACGTCGTTTCTCGCGCGATGTGCAGTTGGCTATTGTCAGTACGCTTCAGCGCGATTTCCCGTGGCTTATCGGCTCCAGCAATTACGATATGGCTCGTCAGCTGGGGATTACGCCGGTAGGTACCCAGGCGCACGAGTGGTTCCAGGCGCATCAGCAAATCAGTCCGATATTAGCTAACAGCCAACGCGCGGCGTTGCAGGCCTGGCTGGATGAGTATGACGACAGGTTAGGCATTGCCCTGACCGATTGCATCACCATGGATGCTTTTCTGCGTGATTTCGGACCCGGCTTTGCCAATCGCTATCAGGGGCTGCGTCATGACTCGGGCGATCCGGTGGAATGGGGTGAAAAGGCACTGGCGCATTATCAAAAGCTGGGTATCGATCCGCAGACCAAAACACTGGTGTTTTCCGATAACCTCGACTTCACCAAAGCGGTGGATCTCTATCGCCACTTTGGTCAGCGCACCAATGTTGTTTTCGGTATTGGCACCCGTCTTACCTGCGATATTCCCGGGGTTAAGCCGCTTAATATCGTGATCAAGCTGGTGGAGTGCAACGGCAAACCGGTGGCTAAACTTTCCGACAGCCCGGGCAAAACTATCTGCCAGGATAAAGCCTTTGTGCGCGCATTGCGTAAAGCCTTCGATCTTCCCCTGGTCAAAAAAGCCAGCTAACGCTTATTGCCAGCGCGATTTTTCAGCGCGCTGGCGATTATTTTCTTCTCTAATATTCATTAATTCGTGAAATAAAAAGAAAACTGTTCCCTGACGGTGAATTCTGCTTGTGTCCTGCCGGACGGCAAGTAACATAGATTAGCCCTAAATTCGGGGTTAACCTGTTTATTTTCGAACTAATAAAGAGAGAACTTTATGAGCGTAGTGCCTGTAGCGGACGTACTGCTCGGCCAGGTTGCGGTTGGCGAAGAAGTCACCGTGCGCGGTTGGGTACGTACCCGAAGAGATTCAAAAGCCGGTATTTCCTTTGTCGCCGTGTATGACGGCTCCTGCTTTAATCCCGTTCAGGCTGTCGTCAATAATTCTCTGCCTAATTACCAGAGCGAAGTGCTGCGTTTAACGACCGGTTGTTCCGTTATCGTCACGGGCAACGTAGTTGAATCTCCGGGCCAGGGACAGAGTTTTGAGATTCAGGCGACGGCTATTGAGGTGGTGGGCTGGGTAGAAGATCCCGATACCTATCCGATGGCGGCAAAACGCCACAGTATTGAGTATCTGCGCGAAGTTGCTCACCTGCGTCCGCGTACCAATCTCATTGGCGCCGTTGCGCGCGTGCGCCATACGCTGGCTCAGGCGCTGCACCGCTTTTTCCATGAAAATGGTTACTTCTGGGTTTCCACGCCGCTGATCACCGCATCCGATACCGAAGGTGCCGGTGAAATGTTCCGCGTTTCCACGCTGGATTTAGAAAACCTGCCGCGCGATGCGCAGGGCAAAGTTGATTTCAATGAAGATTTTTTCGGTAAGGAAGCGTTCCTGACGGTTTCCGGGCAGCTGAATGGCGAAACCTACGCCTGCGCCTTATCAAAAATCTACACCTTTGGCCCAACCTTCCGTGCCGAAAACTCCAATACCAGTCGCCACCTGGCGGAATTCTGGATGCTGGAACCGGAAATTGCGTTTGCTTCGCTCGACGATGCAGCGGATCTGGCGGAAGCGATGCTGAAGTATGTCTTTAAAGCGGTGTTAAGCGAGCGTGCAGACGATATGGCGTTCTTTGCTGAGCGCGTTGATAAAGAAGCCGTTAGCCGCCTGGAGAAATTCGTCACGGCAGATTTCGCTCGCGTCGATTACACCGATGCTATCGATATTCTGCTGGCCAGCGGTCAGACGTTTGAAAACCCGGTTGAGTGGGGTATTGACCTCTCTTCCGAACATGAACGCTATCTGGCGGAAAAACACTTCCAGGGACCGGTTGTGGTGAAAAACTATCCTAAAGACATTAAAGCTTTTTATATGCGCCTTAATGAAGATGGTAAAACCGTGGCGGCGATGGATGTGCTGGCGCCAGGCATTGGTGAAATTATCGGTGGTTCACAGCGTGAAGAGCGTCTGGATGTGCTGGACCAGCGTCTCAGTGAAATGGGCCTGAATAAAGAAGATTACTGGTGGTATCGCGACCTGCGTCGTTATGGCACCGTGCCCCACTCTGGTTTTGGCTTAGGCTTTGAACGTTTGATCGCTTATGTCACCGGTGTACAAAATGTAAGGGATGTTATTCCTTTCCCACGCACACCGCGTAATGCCAGTTTCTAAAAACTGTCATTAAATATAAGAAATTCATATATATATGAAGGCTGACTCTGTCAGCCTTTTTTTATTTTTGTAAATTTTGAGATATCTCACAAAGTTCCGTTAATTTTACATTTTGTAATACATATTTTCTTTCTGAAACCACTATTAGGGTTTAGTAGCATTTTCGAGGTAGAATTACCTGGCGGCGAATGGAAAGATGCCTGCAGACACAGGAAGACACCAAACTCTGATCAAGCCTTTGTAAATAATTCTTGACGGCAGTGGCAGGTGTCCAAATAACTCCAATGAGGGTAATAAAAAATGATGAAGCGCAACATTCTGGCAGTGGTTATCCCTGCTCTGTTAGCTGCCGGTGCAGCCAATGCAGCAGAAATTTATAATAAAGACGGTAACAAGCTGGATCTGTACGGTAAAGCAGTTGGCCTGCATTACTTTTCTGACGATAGTGGCAATGATGGCGATCAAACTTACGTTCGCTTCGGTTTTAAGGGCGAAACTCAGATCAATGACCAGCTGACCGGTTTCGGCCAGTGGGAATATAACGTTCAGGCAAACAATTCTGAAGGTTCTGACGCTCAGGATGGTAACAAAACCCGTCTGGGCTTTGCTGGCCTGAAATTCGGCGACTTCGGTTCAATCGATTACGGTCGTAACTACGGCGTAGTATATGACGCTATTGGCTGGACCGATATGCTGCCGGAGTTCGGTGGTGATTCAAGTTACTCCGATAACTTCATGAACGGTCGTAGCACCGGTCTGCTGACTTACCGCAACACCAACTTCTTTGGTCTGGTTGATGGCTGGAACTTCGCCGTTCAGTATCAGGGCAAAAACGAGCGTGATGATGCCCGTCGTTCTAACGGTGACGGCTGGGGTGTTTCAACCTCTTATGAAACACCAATCGGTGTAGGCTTTGCAGCTGGCTATAGTGCTAGTGACCGTACTAACCAGCAGAGCACTGGTATTTATAATGTTCAAGACTCCAACGGTAACAACGTGAGTCCAGCAGTTACCCGTACTTATGGTCAGGGTAAAACTGCTGAGTCTTGGGCAACAGCGCTGAAATACGATGCTAACAACATTTACCTGGCAGCTATGTACGGCGAAACGCGTAATGCGACTCCGTTCACTGCTTCCCTGGGTGGTGGTGATAGCGTGTTTGGTTTTGCAAATAAAGCGCAAAACTTTGAAGTTGTTGCTCAGTACCAGTTCGACTTCGGTCTGCGTCCGTCTATCGCCTACGTTCAGTCTAAAGGCAAAGACATTGAAGGTATCGGCGATACTGACCTGATCAAATATGTTGATGTGGGCGCAACCTACTACTTCAACAAAAACATGTCTACCTACGTTGACTACCGTATCAACCAGCTGGATGATGATAACGCGCTGGGTCTGAATACTGATGATATCGTAGCACTGGGCCTGGTTTACCAGTTCTAAGTCCGCCTGCCGCAGAGCATATTGCGCTGCTAAGGTTAAAAAACGGGGCCAAAGGCCCCGTTTTTATTTGCCCTCTTCCCGCACTTCTGTTCACTATTCTTTTTCTCGCAAACGGTTGGCTTTTCAACTTTCTGGCGTTAACCTGAGGCTTCATTTCGCTTTTCTTGAAGCTTACGGACCTCTCACATGTTTGAAAATATCACTGCTGCACCCGCCGATCCCATTCTTGGTTTAGCCGATCTTTTCCGCAACGATGACCGCCCGAATAAAATCAACCTTGGCATCGGTGTCTATAAAGATGAAACCGGGCAAACGCCGGTATTAACCAGCGTTAAAAAAGCCGAGCAGTACCTGCTGGAAAACGAAACCACGAAAAATTATCTCAGCATTGATGGCCTGGCTGACTTTGCCCGCTGCACCCAGACACTGCTGTTTGGACAGGAGAGCGCCATTGTTAGCGCAAAACGCGCCCGCACGGCCCAGACGCCAGGCGGAACCGGTGCCCTGCGCGTAGCCGCCGATTTTTTAGCGACGCAAACCAGCGCAAAACGCGTCTGGATCAGCAACCCCAGCTGGCCAAACCATAAAAACGTCTTCAGCGCTGCCGGTCTCGAAGTATGCGAATATGATTATTATGATGCAGAGAACCATCAGCTCGATTTTGACGCGATGCTGGCCAGCCTGCGTGGTGCTAAAGCAGGAGACGTAGTGCTGTTTCACGGCTGCTGTCACAACCCAACGGGTATTGATCCTACCGCAGAACAGTGGGCCCAGCTGGCGCAGCTGTCAAAGGCGAGTGGCTGGCTGCCGCTGTTTGATTTTGCCTATCAGGGCTTTGCGCGTGGCCTGGAAGAAGATGCCGAAGGCCTGAGAATTTTTGCTGCCTGCCATGAAGAACTCATCGTCGCCAGTTCATACTCCAAAAACTTTGGTCTTTATAATGAGCGCGTGGGTGCCTTTACACTGGTCGCGGCAGATGCCAGCGTAGCCGATACCGCGTTCAGCCAGGTTAAATATACTATCCGCGCAAACTATTCTAATCCTCCGGCGCATGGTGCCGCCGTTGTTGCCACCATTCTTGGTAATGATGCGCTGCGTGCGATTTGGGAGCAGGAGTTAACGGATATGCGTCAGCGCATTCATCGCATGCGTCAGCTGTTTGTGAATACGCTCCAGGAAAAAGGCGCTAACCGCGATTTCAGCTTCATTACACATCAGAACGGGATGTTCTCTTTTAGCGGGCTGAGTAAAGATCAGGTGATTCGCCTGCGTGAAGAGTTTGGCGTTTATGCAGTGAATTCAGGACGTGTTAACGTAGCTGGCATGACGCCAGATAATATGGCCGCCCTGTGCGAAGCAATCGTTGCGGTTTTATAAAACGATGACGTAAAAAATGGGCCTGCGGGCCCATTTTTTATTCAGATTAAAAAAGGATTACTGATACGCTCACGGCCTAAAGTGGATATTGGCCCATGACCAGGAATGAAGGTGATATTATCGCCAAGCGGCAGCAGCTTATTTTTAATGGAATCAATCAGCGCCTGGTGACTACCCTGTGGGAAATCTGTACGACCTACGCCGCCGTTAAAAATAACGTCGCCGGATATCAATAACCGCCCGGCACGGTGATAAAAAACAATATGACCGGGTGTATGGCCAGGACAGTGCAAAACTTCCAACGTCGCATTGCCAACCTGTGCCGTCTCCCCTTCTTCCAGCCAGCGATCGGGCGTAAGCGGCGCGCATTCTGCAAGACCAAACATTTGACTTTGCGTTGGCAAAGCTTCCAGCCAGAAGGCATCGAGTTTGTGCGGCCCGATAATTTCTACGCCATAATAAGCGGCCAGCTCAGCGGCGGCTCCTACATGATCCAGATGACCATGGGTGAGCAATATGGCAGTTATCGTGACCTTCTTCGCTTCAACCTGTTGTTTAATTAATTCCGCATCGCCGCCGGGATCGACCAGCGCAGCCTCAAGCGTTTCACTGCACCAAACTAACGAGCAGTTCTGCGCGAATGCCGTTACGGTAATAATATGATAATCCATAAAGCTCCATGACCCGCACAGCTGGCGGGGTTCTCTGCATTACCAGTGGCGCACCGGCCCGGTATCAATATGCACAAAGTTACTACGTGGATAATATCCTACACCACCAGCACGCATTTTTAGCGCCGCTTTGCGTATATTGCTCAGAGAAATCCCTTCAATATGAAAATCCATCGCCTGGCCAAGAGTGTGATAACTATGTTTTGCTACCCCACTGCGCTTACTTTTGCCACGCAGCATATTATTGGTGGCTAAAGAGCGATAACCGGAAATAAGCTGAATGGGTTTACGATTTTCAAGCATTGCCTGTAATCGATAAAGCTGATCGAACAGCCTGGGGTCGATATTTTTAACTTTATTTGCCCGATAATCGCGGAAAAAGTGATTCAACCGCGCCAGCTCATCCTGATCGTAACTTTGCCCATTAAAAAACTCGGTTTTCAGCGTTTCACCGGTGTGAAGATTGTTCAGCGTAAGGATACGAGGACGAGAAGTCGAAACAGAGGCAAGAGCTGAGCCTGGAAGTAGCGCAAGCCCTGCTGCCGCACCACCTAAAACCAGCAGCTTACGACGTTGTGGATCAAAATTAGCCATAAATTGCGTTTACCTGAGAAAAGAAAGCGAACCGTGCAAAAAGTACACAAGCCCGCACCTTAACCGCCACTCCGGATGACGTCAAGGTAGTAAACGGCAGTAATGTGAGGATAAACGAAAATGCAGGCGATAACCCGACTGCCAGAAATAACCGACAGTCGGGAAAAAGTTTACTGAATCAATAATTAAAGCAGGAGTTGGCCCGCCTGTGCCAGAATACGCGTGCCTGACTGCGCAGGGGTATCGTAATTGTAAATATCTGTGCGGAACTGTGTCTTACCGTCATCCGATACCCAGGCTGTGAGATAAAAGAGATTTACCGGGACATGATGGCGAACAGGAACATAACGCGTATCGCCCTGCTGTAAACTACTGGATATACGCGCCTTATCCCAGCCTGCATTCTGCAGCAGCAAATTGGCTAATTCCGAAGCCTTATTTACCCGCACGCAGCCAGAACTCAGCGCGCGAATATCTTTCTGGAAAAGATTATGGTTTGGCGTGTCATGCAAATAGATAGCATCAGAGCTGGGCATATTAAATTTAAAACGTCCCAGCGAATTATGAGCGCCAGGTGCCTGACGTATGCGATAGGGGAATGTGGCCGCTGAGACCATACTCCAGTCAATCATGCTGGGATCGATAACCTCCGCATCATTACTCCAGCCGGAAAGCAAGGTATAGCCGTGCTGATAAAGATAAGAGGGATCGCGTTTAACTTTGGGAATAATATCCTGTCGTACCAGTGTAGTAGGCACATTCCATGGCGGATTTAGCACCACATTATTTAAAGCGCTGCGCATCAGCGGCGTTTTACGGTCGGGACGCCCTACAATCACGCGGGACGATAAGATTTCATTGCCGTCCGCGTAATAGACCAGCGAATAGTTGGCGATATTCACCATGATGCCATTACGCATATCATCCGGCAGCAGGCGCAAACGCTGGATGTTCAGCGCCAGCAGCGAGGCTCGCAGCTGCGGCGACACATTAAGCCATTCGCGCGTGCGCGGACCAATTGCCCCGTCGGCTTGCAGACCCTGCCAACGCTGAAAGCGCTTTACCGCCTCAATCAGTGTGGGACCATAAATATTGTCGTTTGTCGCCACCGGTTGTGAAGAGGTGACATTGCCTGGCGCATCTGGCGTGGACGCTGGCATATCAGCCACAGGTGTTGCAGAAGGGCTTACCACAGCCAGACGATCGCTCTGTGAGGGATTGGCTGCTTCCGCATCCTCATTCGGCGCTGGCGCGTCATCCTGTGTCGACAGCATGCCGGTACGCTGCAGGATCTCCTTTAACGCCGGAACATCATCGCTGATCTGCCCGGGACGCAGCGTCTGTTTATCTTTCAGCTGCGGCCAGGGATGGTTATCCGCCAGTAACTGCTTCAGCGCATTATGCATTGGGGTATATTGAGGATGCTGCGGAACTAACGAATTTACGAAGTGGGTCAACTGCCCGGCGTCAACCGCCGCCAGCCACTGGTTAGTAACCGAAAGCGGCGGCAGCGCCATTTTGTAAGGCACGCGGCTATAGAGCCAGCTTTCACCCTGCTTCGGCACGTTAGCAACAAATTGCAGGTAACCCAGCATTGCGTCCGATAAAACAATATCGCGCGCCATACCGGTGATCTCAGGATCGGTTAATAGCTCTACCCAGCGGGTAAACTGCGGCTGAACCCCGGAAATTGCCACTTCCGCCAGCTGCTGCTGGAAGTGCTGCACCGCTTCTTTTTCCTGCCAGACAGGCTGCATCTGGCGGGCAGCGTATAAAGATGCCAGCGAGCCGGTGTAAAAAGGCTTAACGCCCTGTGGCAATGCGGCCAACATTTGCTGTTGTCCTGCAGCCGCGCTCATGGATTCACCGGCTCTTTCTACCGGCACGGCCGTAATAATTGCCGCCGCAGCGGTTGATATCTGTACCAGGCTGATTGCAACTGCCCAAGCCAGCGTTGTTTTCTTCAGTGCTTGATATTTTGCCAGCAACATCCTTGCCCCCTGCCTGCTTTGGTCCGAGGTTAATACACTCTCAGGACTGTTAATTATTATAATAAGTATATAAACGAACAACGGCATTTGTCTCAAAGAGCAAATGCCGTTGTTTAGATTAAACGCGAGGCAACCGTTTTACTACATTTATACCTGCGTTTTTTCATCCTCCGACTGGTCCTGCTCCGCCCGAGATATCGTCGCGCCTGGCAGCGGATCGGCAGAGAAACCTCTCAGGCCAACCACATGCACATGTTCCGTATTGTTGAAAACCTTACGCACCAGTTTATAGGTGGTGCCTTTTTCCGGGCTGATGTTTTCCGGGGCGGCGATAATCAACTGCATCTCCAGACGTTCGCAAAGTTCAAACAGTGTCGCGATTGATTTGGCATCAAGGCGTGCGGCCTCATCAAGGAACAACAAGCGACACGGGCTGATATCTTTGCCGCGCAGACGACGCGCCTCTTCTTCCCAGCTCTGGACGACCATAACCAGAATTGACATCCCGGTACCGATCGCTTCACCGGTTGACAGCGCGCCGCTTTCAGCACGCAGCCAGCCATCCGAACCACGGTTAACCTCAACTTCCATTTCCAGATAGTTGCGATAATCCAGTAGCTCTTCGCCGATGGTTTGCGCCGTGCGCTGTCCCATATCGATCTGTGGATTGAGTCGCTGCCAGAGTTTGGCCAGCGCCTCGGAGAAGGTCAGCCGGTTGCTGTTAAACAGATCCTGATGCTGCTCATGCTGTTCAGAGAGGACATCCAGCAGCGTCGCATGGCTTTCGCGCACGTTAACATTCAGGCGCACGCTACGCACCTGACCAAAGCTCACGCTTTGCAGGCCCTGGTTAAGCTGGCGAATACGGTTCTGTTCACGCTGAATCGTCTTACGAATAATATTGGCTACGCTACGCGAACTGATCGCCAGCATCTGTTCACGCGCGGTCAACTCTTCAGTCAGACGGCTAAGCTCAATTTCCATCTGCTCGATCGCTTCAACCGGATCGTCGGTACGAATAATATCCTGGCGGATACGCTCGCGCAGATGCTGATAAACGGCAATAAAGAACTGAATTTTACGCTCAGGACGTTTTGGATCTTCAGAAAGACGCAGCACGTCTCGCAGATGTTCATTATCGGCAACCGCCAGACGCAGCGCGCCCAGCGCTTTATCCGACATTGAGCGCAGCTCATCGCCGCCCAGATAGGCCAGTTCACGGCGATGCAGACGTCGCTCAACGCCGTTATCTTTCACCATGCGCATCACCGCGCACCAACCCGCTTTGGCGCTGACCACCTGCTCACGGCTGATATGGTAATCGCGCTCCAGACGACGCAGTTTTTTCTGCAGGCCGTCCATTTCCGCTTCACAGAACGTTAGCTGTTTTTCCAGCTGGTTGCGCCGCGAACGGTTATGGCTAAGGGCATTGTGCAGCTCATCACGACGGATTCTGGCGCGCTCTTCGGCGCTGGTATCTGCCTGGACGCCAATATCCTGCATCTCCTGCTGCAGCTCTTTCAGCATATCGCGCTTGGCATCCCAGGCGCTTTTTAACGAGGCCAGAACCTGCGAATACTGCGTTAGCCTGGCCTGATGCTCGCGCAACTGCTCACGCGCTCGCGCACGTTCCGCTTCCGCCTGCTCCAGACGCTGACGCAGTTTTTCATTCAGATCGCTGGTTCCGGTAAGCATACCGGCAGAGTCTGCATAGCCGAAATGGGCGCGGCGCTGTACTACCTCGGTAATAGCAAACGCCTGCTGGCGCGCTTCACGCTGCGTCTGCTGCGCCTGCTGATAGTCTGCTTTTAACTGCTCATGCTGTTGGGGATCGCTCTGCAGCACCGACAGCAGCGGCTCCAGGCGAGCCAGATGATTGCCATGCTGTTGTACAAAGCGCGCCGCCTCCTGCGCTTCACTCATCAGTTCACGCAGTTCTTCACAGCGATCCGCCAGCGTCTCATCAAGCAGCAGATTTACACGCGGTAACAGGCGGTTCAGCTGTGCAACGCCCTCTTTGGCCTGTTCAAACTGCTGGCGCTGCTGCTGATTTTCGCTTTCGTGCGCATTGAGGGCGCGTTCGATTTCACTACGGCGCGCATTAAGCTGACGGATTTGCGCTTCAGGATCCTCTTCGAAAGCCACCGCCAGGTGACTGCCGATAAAGCGGCTAAAGGATTGATGCAAACGCTGGGTTTTCTGCACGTCAAAAGAGAGTGTGGCGTAGGTTTCTGCCAGCTGTTCGCGTTCGGCATGCAGCAGTTCCAGCTGCTTTTCACGAGCGGCGCGACCAAACAGCGGCACTTTAGGAAAACGCGAATAACGCCACTGACGCTCTGCCACCTTGACCACGACGGCTTTTTCCAGCTCTTCCGTGCTGAAAACGCTGTCGTCAAAGGATTGCGGATCCCCTTCGATCAGGTAGAGATCTTCCGGGCACTCTTCCAGGCCATCCAGCTGCTCGCGTACCAGCGAGAGATCAGGCACCACGATGGCATGACGCGACGGGCCATACAACGCCGAGAAGTAAGGCGCATCTTCCAGGGTGACATCATCATAGATTTCCGACAGCAATACGCCGCCGAAACGCTCGGCCAGGGCGTTCAGCCGCGGATCTTCAGAACCGCCGGGCTGGCTCAAGCGCTCAATCTGCTGCTCCGCTTCACGCTTACGCGCCGCCACCTCATCGCGCTCGACTGTGGTTTCACGCTCGCGCTCCAGCAGCTGCTGCATAAACTCGGTAACCTGCTGGCTGTTTTCCAGCGGCTGCCCGGTCTGTTCGCTAAGCTGAGTCAGGATCTCCTGCGCTGCCAGCCAGTGTGGCGCACGCGCCGTCAGCTGGCTGATGCGTTCACGCAGCTGTTCCAGCTCCTGGCGCATCATCATGCGCTGCTCGCCGGCATCGGCTACGCTCTGCGACAGCTGTTCAATACGCGCTTCCAGCTCATGCTGCAGCGCCTCCAGCTCATGCGCCTCATACTGCTGGCCCTGACGCTTGCAAAATTCGTTCAGCAAACGCTCCGCTTCATACTGCTCGCGCAAGCGCTGTTCCATTTCCGATAAGCGCATCCGCAACGATGGCAACTGCTCAGCCTGATGACGCTGGTTAGCCGCATCGCGCAGCAGTTCCCGTGCGGTTTGCCAGGCTTCACTACGACTGACCGGCCCGGCAATTTTGCAAACCAGTTCAAAGGCCTGCTCGAACTGACTGTGCGCCGCTTCGGCCACGCTCATTTTCTGCTCAAGCATCAGCAGATTTTCCGTGGCTTCCTGCTCACGCGCCTGGAAGGTTTCCTGCCAGCTTTCCGCATTATCGATGGTGAGTTCAGGCAGACGGCAAATTTCCTGCGCGCGTTGTAACGCCTGCAGCGCTTGCTGGTACTGAATCGCACGCGTTTGCTGGACATCCAGCGCCTGCTGGTAGTCTGCCAGCTGGCTTTTCAGCTCATCAACTTCCAGCTCGGCCGCTTCCCGACGCGCTTCTTTCTCTTCCTGCACTTCACGCGCTTCGGCCACTACCTCATTCTGCTCTTCCAGACGGTAGGTTAGCTCATCAATATCGGCTTCGTAACGTTCGATTTTTTCCTGTTGGCGCACCGCCGTCTGCACCAGATTCAGGTGATCGCTGGCTGCCTGATAATCGGTTTCCAGGTCGCTTTCAGCAGCGCTGTGCTCCGCCAGCTCACGCGCCATTTCCACATGACGATACTGTTCAGCGGCCAGCTGTTTACGGCTGGCAAAAAGATCATTACGCAGCACCAGCGCGCCATCCAGATGGATGCGGCGTTCATTGGCGTGACGCATATAATCCGCCGCCACATAATTGGTGGCTTCAGAAATCAGGTGCTTAAACAGGTCGCGATCGGACTGAGTAACGCGAATCGCTTCCAGCGTCATGCGGTTTTCCCGCAGCGCCGCTTCCATATCCTGAAACGCTTTACGCACGCCGCTGTTTTCCGGCAGCAGATAATCGCGCAGCGAACGGGTGATGGCGCTGGAGATCCCGCCATACAGCGAAGCCTCAATCAGACGATAAAACTTGCTGCGATCGCTGGCGGAGCGCAGGCGACGCGCCACAATGCCCAGTTCAAACATCAGGCTGTGGTAATCGGTAATGGAGTTGTACTGTTTAAACTGCACCCCTTCCATTGCCTCAACGCGATCTTTCAGCTCGTTCAGCGGCAGGACGCGCGCCTGACGTGTGCCAACCGTTTCTGTAAGCATCTCAGTGGGATGCATAGCGGTGGGCAGACCGTGAATACTAAATGGACGGATATCCACTTTTTTATCACGTCCGGCAACCTGCTGCAGACGCACCCCGACCACCACGCGCTGGTGACGTGAATTGACTACGTCCAGTACGGAGTAGCAGACGCCCGGACGCAGCTTACCGTGCAGACCTTTGTCACGCGATCCGCTGGTAGAGCCCGCCTCGGTGGTATTACGGAAATGAAGCAGCGTCAGATCGGGGATCATCGCCGTAATAAAAGCCGCCATGGTGGTGGATTTACCGGCGCCGTTTCCGCCTGAAAGCGTGGTGACCAGGTTATCAAGCTCAAAAGTACGCGCAAAAAAACCGTTCCAGTTAATCAGCGTGAGCGAGCGAAACTTTCCGCGTTCAATCATTCCTCTTCATCCTCCGCCATGTCTGCCTGGCGCTGCTGGCTATCCGCTTCTTCTTCGCTGTTTTCCGTGGTTTCCAGCGTCATGGCTTCGCCGGTGCGAATCATACGCAGCTGTGCTTCGCGCGGGTCGTCGCCGCTGCGAACATCGGCGCCAAAGCGAAAAACAGATTCCATAATGCGAAATTTACTGCTGTCGTTGCCCATGAACCACACCATGCCAAGACGGCGCAGGCGATTAAGCGACGCGCGCATTTTTTCTTGCAGCTTCTGACGATCGAGATCCGACCCGGTGGAACGCTGATTCACAACCTTTAGCAGCTTCCCTTCATCCGCCAGGCTCACCAGTTCGTCATAGAGTTCCTGCTGGGTAAAAATCCCCTCGTTCGCCAGGCGTTCCGGGCTGAGATAGAGATAACAGAGAATTTTTCCCACCAGCATATCCAGTTCAGAAAGTACTGAACGTGGGATCAGCGTGGTAGATCGCGGACGTAAATAGAAAAAACCTTCCGGCGCGCGCACCAGCTCAACGTTATAGCGCGCATAAAACTCTTCAAGGTATTCCTGGTAATCCATTAAAAAGGCATGGTTGTCCAGCTCTTCAATGCCGATATGTCGTCCCGCACGCAGCTGGCTGTCCAGCGCGGGAAAAAGCGGATTGGCCAGTGCCTGAGCCATTTTAACTGGCATCACTTGTTCAATATTTGTCGATGACATGTGCCTGCACCTTGGCTCCGTAATCATTAATGGGCTGCCATTGCGCCGGCAACCCGGAAAAATCAGCTTCCGCCACGCCTAAACGCACCGCCTGGTCGACGACAATGCGCGCCACGTCAAAATGACGGGCCCGTGGGTACTGCGCCAGATAATCCCGCATGACCTCACCGAGGTTAAGCGGTCTGTTTTCCGTTTTGTAAATCTGCAGCGCTTCTTCAATCATCGCTGCAAGCTGCTCACGGATTTCATTAAATTCTTCATACTCCAGTTCCGAAGGCAGCTCGCCGGTGACCTCTTCGTCACGCAATGTCAGCTCTTCGTCACGCATATCAAACAGGCGATCGGCATTGGCATAGGTCAGCGCCCAAGGCTGATCAAAATAGTTCTGCACCGACTGACGCAAGCGCTGCGCAAAGACGCGGTTTTTATCCATATCGATAGCGGTACGGATAAACTTATGGACGTGACGGTCATAGCCGATCCACAGGTCAATCGCCTGCTGGCCCCAGCTAATAATACGATCGAGTTTATTCTGCAGATCGAACACCAGCTTATCGACAAAACCAAGATCCGGGCTGCTGAGTGTGGCATCCTGAATGCGCAGCAGATTGGCCTGCAGTTTATCGCCCGCGGCTTCCAGCGTATCCTGCAGTTCGCGCAGCGTACCAGACGTTTCCGAGAGCAGCAGTTCACAACTGGAGATGGCGGCGCGCCAGTCCTGATTTAGCAGCGCAGCGATATCGTTTTTAACCGACTGCTGTTGCTCATCCATCAGGCGCTGGGTTAAATCGATGCTGTCGAAAATCTCCGCCACCGAGTATTTCAGCGGCGCGAAAACGTTGCGGTGCCAGTGAAACTCGTCGCCATCCTCTTCCGCTGCATCCGCCGCCCGCTTCAGCTCCTGGGCAACAATCGAAAGCTGCATAGAGAGACGCAGAGTAGAAAATTCACGCTGGCGGATATAATAATCGGTAATACCGATCGCCAGCGGCGTCAGACGATAGATAGCGTTGCCATCCGCCAGTTCGCTGGTAAAGCGATTAAGCAGGCGCTGGCGCACCATATCGTTTATCGCATTATTGGCGCGTACCACCACGGTTTCATGGCTTTGCTCAAAGGCGTTACTGACGTGACGAAACGCATCGATCAATTCGCCCTCGCTCATTTCCCCATCCATGCGTTCGCTGTTTAGCGTGGCGATAGCCAGCAGAAACGCCAGACGTTCGGTGGGTAACGAAACGGAAAAATCGTTTTTCCGCGCCCAGGAGACCAGCTCCGGGACAGTCTGGGAAAAATCACTCATAGTAGGTCCTTCGGGCCGGGTTTGCGCGCCGTGACATGAATATACCGCCCCAGGCTGATAAAGGGTTCCTGGCGGCA
The DNA here is from genome assembly GCF_002101395.1 of Pantoea alhagi. NCBI lineage: Bacteria > Pseudomonadati > Pseudomonadota > Gammaproteobacteria > Enterobacterales > Erwiniaceae > Pantoea > Pantoea alhagi. The sequence goes on from NZ_CP019706.1 coordinate 37,189, forward strand.
ATATTGGGTTTCTATTGCCAACAGCCGATCAAATTCATCTATTCGTCGTTGTTTATCGTGCATGTAATCGTGAAATACCCGAATGCCGGCGCGGCGTTCAATAATGAAGCCGCAGGATTGCAGCCACTGATAGACCTGTTGGGGATCGCGCGGATAATCAGGCGAAAGCGTTTTCTTTTTGCCTTTCTTCATGCCTACTTCCAGCCAGCCGAAATTGCCGTGCGCCGCCGTACTTAATATCTGCCCGTGCAGGTTGTAAAACATCAACGATAATATGCCGCCCGGCGCCAGCGCTTCATACAGCGTAGCCAGAATCGCTTCAGGCTCGGCGACCCATTCCAACACAGCGTGAAACAATACCAGATCCGCTGGCTTATCCAAGCATTGCGCCACCTGCTGGGCGCTAATTTGTTTGAATTGCATGTTATCCAGCACATCCTGCTGCGCCGCATGTTCGCGGGCACGCTGCAGCATTTCACCGGATATGTCGCACAGCAATACCTGATGGCCGCGCGCGGCCAGTCCGCAGGCAATTTGTCCCTGACCGCCGCCAACGTCCAGAATGTTCAGCGATCGCGCCGGTAGCGTCTCCAGCAACGCATCCAACTCCTGCCACAGGATAGCCTGACGAATACGCCCTTTGGTGGTACCGTAAATGTTTTGCGCAAATTTAAGGGCAATATCGTCAAAGTTACGATCCTGCATGCCTCAGCTCCGGTGATTGCTGTTTCAGGGCGCCTATTTTGTCATACCCCGCCGCAGAATGAACCTTTGATGCAGAGTCTGGCTATCAGATGATGTTTTTTCGGACAAAAGGAATCGGTATTCATGCTTTTTACCCTAAAAAAAATAGTTGGTGGCCTGTTGCTGCCTTTGCCTTTGCTGCTTTTGTTAATGGCGGTCGGGCTTTTGCTGCTTTGGTTCTCACGCTGGCAAAAAAGCGGGAAAATTCTTGTTTCCGCCGCATGGATTATGCTTTTTTCTCTGAGCCTGCAGCCGATAGCGGATAGTTTGCTGCGTCCGCTGGAGCAGCGTTATCCCACCTATAATCAAACCGAGCCCGTGGAGTTTATTGTGGTGCTTGGCGGTGGCTATACCTGGAATCCAGCCTGGGCACCGAGCTCCAATCTGATTGGCAACAGCCTGCCCCGCGTAACTGAGGGCGTAAGGCAATGGCGAATGCACCCTGGCGCTAAGATGATTTTTACCGGCGCGCCCGCGTTATCCAATCCCGTCAGCAATGCTGAAGTCGCCGCCCGGGTTGCGCGCTCTTTGGGAGTGCCGTCGACGGACATTATTCAACTCGACCAGCCACGGGATACGGACGATGAGGCGCTGGCGGTGAAACAGATCGTGGGACAGCGCCCCTTTCTGTTAGTGACCTCTGCCAATCATATGCCGCGCGCCATGACATTTTTCCATCATCAGGGCCTGATGCCAGTTGCCGTGCCGGCGAATCAGATGGCGATCGATTCGCCGCTTAACTGGTGGGAGAAAGCGTTGCCTGCGCCGCTGTGGCTAAGCCATAGCGAACGTGCGGTCTATGAAAGGCTGGGCGCGCTGTGGCAAAGTCTGAATGGAAAAACCGCCGCTGATGGCACAACGTCGCAGGCTGCGCCTTTAGCGAATAAGCGGGAGTAGAGATCGGAAACGCCTGCCTCAGCGTGGCAGGCGTGGAAAGGCAAATCCAAGGGAGAAACCTGAAGGAGACTCCCTTCGCTGGCAACATCTGTTTAGCGTAACGCTTCGCGAACGCGAGCCAGATCTTCAGCCGTGTCAACGCCTGCGGCTGGTGTTGTCGCTGCGACATCGACATGGATCTTTTCGCCATACCAGAGTACGCGCAGCTGCTCCAGCAGCTCGATCTGTTCCAGCTCGCTGGGCTCCCAGCTTACGTAGCGACGAATAAAACCGGCCCGGTAGGCATAAATACCGATATGACGCAGCAGGCTGCCGCCAATAGTGTCACGCGACTGTGCAAAGCGCTCACGATCCCAGGGAATGGTAGCGCGAGAGAAATAAAGCGCATATCCCCGCGCATCGCGTACTACTTTCACCGCATTGGGATTAAATGCTTCCTCAGCATCGGTAATCGGCACCGCCAGCGTCGCCATGCCCGCCTCGGACGCAGCCAGATTATCAGCAACCTGACGGATAATTTCAGGCGGAATTAATGGCTCATCGCCCTGCACGTTAACAATGATGGTGTCATCGGCAAACTGATACTGTTCGATCACTTCAGCCAGCCGCTCGGTACCGGATTGATGATCGGGCCGCGTCAGGCAAACTTCGCCGCCTGCCGCGGTAACTGCCGCCGCCACGTCGGGATGATCGGTGGCAACAATAACGCGATCGGCGCCCGACCGCAGCGCTCGCTCCATCACATGCACCACCATCGGTTTACCGTGAATATCAACCAGCGGTTTACCGGGTAAACGTGTTGATGCAAAACGAGCCGGAATGATGGCGACAAAACTCATGGATGTATCTCATCTGCAGAGAGCGTACGGGCTTCGTTTTCCAGCAGCACCGGAATGCCGTCGCGCACCGGATATGCCAGGCCATCTGGTTTGCAGATGAGTTCCTGCTGCTCTTTGTTGTAGTAGAGCTTGCCGTTACAGACCGGACAAGCAACGATTTCAAGTAAACGGTGATCCATGTTTCCTCCGTAATGGACCGAAGCCTCAGGATGGCAAGCATAACACAGCCGCTGAACGGGCGATAATGTCACGCTTGCGTCGTTAGCGGCCAGTGGGTGCCTATGCGCTGTTACAGGTTATCGGGCCCTTTTTCAATTCTGACCTGCTCAGCACCCTGCCAGCGGGCAAAGCGCTCAATAGCTTTACGTATGTCATTCACCAGGCCTGCGCCAATCCTGGTTTTATCTTCCAGCCATAAGTTCTTGATCTGTAAGCAGCGCTCGCGGCGTAACATTTTCGCATCCAGCCGGGCCTTGAGTGCGCCACGATGCAGTAACGGCAAGGTAAAATAACCATAAAGGCGCTTTGCTTCAGGCGTATAGCACTCCAGACGATAATTAAAATCGAATAGCGCCAGTGCGCGGCGTCGATCCCAGACAACGGGATCAAAAGGAGAAAGAATAGCCGTATGGGTGGCTTTCAGCGGCTTTTCTAGTAATGCCGCACTCTCATGATGCAGCCACATCTCGCCCATATCTTCTACTGTTACCGCGACGACAAAGCCCTCTTCCTGCCAGCGTGGCATCAGCTCTTTTAACGCAACGCGTTTCAGGCGGTAATAGTCCGGTAACCACTCGGCGCGAAACAGCCCCAGGCTCCGGGCGCTGTTGCGTAACATCTGTTCCCGGGCATCTTTTTCGCTAAGCATATGCAATGCATCATCCCATTCCGGTAGCACCCGTTGCCGCAGATCATAAATACGCTGAAAATTTTGTCGGCCGGTAACCATCAGCTCCCCGGCGGTAAACAGATTTTCCAGATGTCGCTTATGCGGCTTCCACGCCCACCAGCCTGGCTGATGTCCGGGCACCGTGGCAAAATCAGCAGAACGTACCGGGCCGTGGGTAGCGATATGTTGAAGCAGGCTCGCCACCTCATCAGCATGCTCTCTCATCCATTCGGCGCTGTATTTCCAGCCCATTTTTTCCGGTTGCAGCATTCGGTGGCGCAATAAGGGGTAATCTTCAGCAGGAATAAAACAGGCTTCATGCGCCCAGTATTCAAACAGACTACCCGAAGCCAGTGCCTGCTCCAGCCAGATTGCAGGATACTCGCCCAGGCGGCTGAACAGGACCAGATAAGGGCTACGCGCGACAACATGAATGGTATCGATTTGCAGCAGCGACATGCGCCGAATTACTGCCAGCAGATCGTTATAAGTGGCCTGACGTTCAGGCGGATGCAGCAACCCTTGCGCAGCAAGATGCAGGTTACGGGCAGTCTGGCGGGAAAGAGAAACGGGTGCCATCAGCTTTTCCTTTCATTCGGATAGCACCAGTTTAGTGGCTCTGCTCAACGCTGTTAAACCGCTAACGGCACAGCGCGACAATTTTTTGCAGTAACGGCTCTGCCGTCGTAGAGAAATGCGCTCTAACCGGCAAATACCACCAGTTTTCATGGGCGAAAGACCGGCACTTTACCGCATCCTTTTCCGTCATGATCAAGGGTTCATTGTTCGGAGTTAGCGCTGTCAGGCTCGCTTCGCTGTAGGCCTGATGATCGGCAAAGGGGATGGCCTGGATAACCTCAACCCCATGCTGACGCAGCGTAGAGAAAAAGCGCGGCGGATGTCCGATACCCGCCATCGCCACTACCGGCGATAAGGCTGCTGCCTGACGGCTGGCCCCGGTCTTCAGGTTTATCGCTTCGCCCGGCTGAAGCGTCATTGACAGCTCGCCTTGCCTGGCCTCTCCGCCGTTAACAATCACGGCATCCACCTGTTGCAACCGGCTGGCGCGCTCACGCATCGGGCCGGCAGGTAACCACCAGCCGTTGCCGAAGCGCCTTTCGCCATCGACCACAACAATTTCCATATCGCGTGCCAGAGCATAATGCTGTAAACCGTCATCAGTCACGATCAGATCCAGCGGACCAGCGGCGAGCAAGGCTTTAACCGCATCACTACGTACCGGCGCAACGGCAACCGGGGCACCGGTACGCTGAGCGATCAGCACAGGCTCATCGCCCGCTTCCAGCGTCGAGGTTGCAGCGTTCAGCAGTAGCGGATAATGCCCGGCCTTGCCGCCATAGCCGCGAGAGACTACGCCGACGCGTAGCCCCCGCTGCTGCAGTTGCTCCACCAGCCAGACAACCACTGGTGTTTTACCGTTACCGCCTGCGGTGAGATTCCCCACCACTACCACCGGAACCGGCGCACGCCAGGCGTGACGCAGGCCAAGGCGATAGCTCAGCCGGATAAGGCTGGCGATCAGCCCGTACAGCAGGCTGAACGGCAGCAGCAGCAGATAGAGCGCCGAGCGACCACTCCAGATACGCTCAATCATTGACCAAACTGCATCTTATGCAGCTGCGCATAGGCGCCCCGCTGGCTGAGCAATTCATCATGCGTGCCGCGCTCAATAATCTGTCCATCCTCAACCACCACGATTTCATCGGCTTTTTCGATAGTGGAAAGGCGGTGTGCGATAACCAGCGAAGTACGGTTTTTCTGCAGCTCATCCAGCGCGGACTGGATAGCACGTTCAGATTCGGTATCCAGCGCCGAGGTCGCCTCATCAAGGATCAGGATCGGGCTGTCACGCAGCAGCGCGCGAGCTATGGCGATACGCTGACGCTGTCCGCCGGAAAGCAGAACGCCGTTCTCACCAATAACGGTATCCAGGCCATTATCCATTTTGCGGATAAAATCCATGGCATGTGCCATTTCGGCGGCCTTCTCGATCTCCTGGCGGTTGTAGACGTCGTTACGTGCGTAGGCGATGTTGTTAGCGATGGTATCGTTAAACAGATGAACATTTTGCGAGACCAGCGCAACCTGATTACGCAGAGAGCGCAGAGTATATTCACGCAGATCGTGACCATCCATCAGGATCTCTCCCTGCTGGATATCGTAAAAACGCGTCAGCAGGCTGGCGATGGTCGATTTACCCGAACCGGAACGTCCGACCAGCGCCACGGTTTTACCTGCCGGAATGGTCAGATTAATATTACGCAGCGCCGGGAGATCGCGACCTGGGTAGCTGAACGTTACGTTACGGAATTCGATATCCCCTTTCGCCCGCTCGATTTCACGCTTGCCGGTATCCACTTCCTGCTCGCTATCAAGAATAGAGAACAGCGTCTGACAGGCGGCCATGCCGCGTTGAAACTGAGCATTCACATTGGTTAATGACTTCAACGGACGCATCAGTGCAATCATTGAAGAAAAGACTACGGTGATGGTGCCTGCCGTCAGGGTATCCATTACGCTGGGGAAGCTGGCGGCATAAAGCACAAAAGCCAGCGCCAGAGAAGCGATCAGCTGAATGATAGGGTCGGAAATAGAGGAAGCAGAAACCAGCTTCATCCCCTGATGACGCATGCGGTTGCTGACTTTATCAAAACGCTTCGCTTCCACATCCTGGCCACCGAAAATCAGTACTTCTTTGTGCCCTTTCAGCATCTGCTCAGCGCTGGTGGTTACCTGCCCCATGGTGTTCTGCATATTTTTACTGATGCTGCGAAACCGTTTGGAGACGGTACGAATCGCCATAGAAACAATCGGTGCGAGCACAATCAGGATCAACGACAGCTGCCAGCTGTAGTAAAACATCATGATAAACAGGCCGATAATCGACGCGCCTTCACGTACTACGGTAACCAGAGCGCTGGAAGAAGAAGAGGCAACCTGTTCAGAATCATAGGTTATACGCGACAGCAGCGTCCCGGTGGACTGCTGATCGAAAAAGGAGACCGGCATTCCCATCATATGATTGAATAAGCGACGACGCATATTCATAACAACGTTGCCAGAAACCCATGAAATACAGTAGCTTGAAATATAACTTGAGATGCCGCGAATCAACATCAGGCCGATTACCGCCAACGGCATCCATATTAAGACCGATTTATCGGCCTTACCAAAGCCTTCATCCAGTAAAGGTTTCAGCAATGACAGCATAAGGGTATCGCCTGCCGCGTTGATGATAAGCGCTACGGCTGCCGCAATCAGTCCCGCTTTATGCGGTGCGATCATCGGCCAAAGGCGACGAAAAGTCTGCCATGTTGAGAGATCTTTATCTTGATGCATTATTTAACCAGCATTGTTTGAAATAGCCGCTCATTTTACCTGGATTCGCCCTGTACGCCAAACCACTGATGATACCAGCGGGGCATTATTTGTTCTCTTAACCCCTTGACTTGCCATCCATCATGATAAAAAGCCACGCTAAGCTGCCCGGAACGCGAAGTATCGCGCCAGCAATAGCCATTTTTACGATAGCGCCCGATAACCTGAACCGAAGGCAAACGCCAGGTGTTATAACGCGCCACCGAAGCAAGCGCCACGCTTCCCTTAACATTGCGTAATAGCGCTGCGGTCGATGAGGTCTTGCTGCCATGATGCGGCACCTGAATAATATCGGCCTGTAGCGCCAGACGATTGCGTCGCAGTAGCGTTTTTTCCGCAGCCGCTTCCAAATCGCCCGTCAACAGTACCCGGTAGCGTCCATCATCAATCCGCACTACACAAGAATCATTATTATTGCCATGCTCGCTTGTCGCCAGCGGCCACAGTACATCAAAAGTCAGCTGCTGCCATTGCCAGCGCGTTCCCGCAATACAGGGTTGATGTCCTGGCAAGGTAAGCGCGCTACGTACCACTGCCCCAGGCCAGGCCTGCTGCATATCAGCTAATCCCCCCATATGATCGAGGTGCTGATGGCTGATAATGATTTCATCCACCGACAGACCGTGCCAGTTTAACCATGGCAACAGAGTTTGCCGGGCGGCGCTTCCCCCAGGCCAGCGATTGCCAGTGTCATACACCAGCGCATGTCCATTTTGCGAGATAACGATTGCCAGTCCATGACCAATGTCGAGCATATCCAGCCGCCACTCAGGCTCAACACGGGTGATATGCCACAGCGCAGGCAGACAGCAGGTAGCAATTAACGCCGCCGGCGCGCGCCGCCACCATCCCAGACGAAAAGCGATAAAAAGTAGCCAGATGATAAAGCTGGCGATCAGCGCTTTTTTGCCCAGCCATAGCCATCCCTCCGGCAAAAGGGTTAAGAGATAAAAGGTAAGCGCAAGAGAGCGATCGGCCATCCACCAAAGCGGAAAGGCAAGCCAGCTGGCGGGCATCATCATAGCCAACAACAAGGCCGGCACCGTGATAAAAGAGACCACGGGTATAGCCAGCAGATTGGCTGGCAGAGAGGTCAAACTTACGCCATGAAAGATATAAATCTGAATGGGGGCCAGTAACAGCAACATCCCCAACTGCAAATGCATGAGTTGCAGAAGCATCCAACGCTTGCGCCAGCGCCAGCGGGCAGGCAATGGAAACCACTGAAACCAAAACAGCAAAATGGCTACCGCCACGGACGAAAGCCAAAAGCTGTCCGACAGAACCGCCATGGGATCAACAAACAGGATCCCGCCCACGCAGATCAGCCAAATTTGCCAGCTGCTGCAGTTGATCGCCTGAAAGCGCACCAGCGTCCATAGTGTTAACGCAGTCATGGCCCTTATAGCCGGTGGGTTATTGCCTGCCAGCCAACAGTAGATTGCGGCGACGCACAGGCTGAACGATAGCGGCAACGCATAGCCTATGCGCCATGTCGGCAACAAATATTGTAAGGCTCTGGCCGCCAGCCATCCCAGCGAGGCAGCCAGACTGATATGCATACCGGAAATGGCCATTAAATGCGCAATTCCGGTATCCCTCAACAGAGCGCGGGTGTCAGCATTAACCTCTTGCCGATCGCCAAAGAGCAAGGCAGTCATTACACCGTGCCAGGGCAGATGCTGATATTGCTGCTGAGCATGGTTCATCAGGCGCTGACGCCATGAACAGTCGCTACTGAGCAATCTGGCAGCCAGCAGCCTGCCCTGTAGCGGCGTATGATTAGCCAGGGCGAATCGTTGGGCGTCAAAACCCCCTTCGTTTAAGCGCGCATGCACCGGGCGCAGGCGCAGCGTCATTTCCCAGCGTTGCCCCATACACCATTTCTGCTGAAACTTATCTGCTGTTACGCTGGCATAAACCGGGGGAAATATCCGCTGATTATCATACTCAACTATTTTTACCTTTAGCTGTGCCTTATCATGCCGAACCTGAGCGATCTCTGCGGGTACGTTAATGACCCCTTCAGTTAATTTAGCGAGCGGTTCCGTGGCCTGGCGCGCGGCCAGTAGTGCCCAGATCATTAATATCCCAGCGGTTGCCATATAGCGTAACGCCCGCTGCGGCAGCATGAAAAATGCCAGCGCTGTAATTAGCATACAGACAAGGCTGTTATGTTCTGGCAGCTGCGCTAAAAACAGCAGGGGCAATGTCGCGAGCGTGGCTAATAAAGCCAGCACATGGAGAGGATATGGCATGGTTTCATCCTTATAAACGAAGGATGAGTATGCCGAATTGACAGGCTACGCACAGCGGGAAGCTGGCATTGCTGAAAGCAATGGCGCAAAGAAATGCTTCGGTTTACAAAGGTTGTCGGCTCGCTGTGAACATGCGCGCATCCACTGAATCGAAAGCAAAAAAAAACGACACAACGTGTCGTTTTTTATATATCGTCATTTTGCTTTAGCCGTAAATGTTCGCACGATCGCGCAATTCTTTACCGGGTTTAAAATGGGGAACGTATTTACCTTCCAGTTCCACTTTATCGCCAGTTTTAGGATTGCGACCAACGCGCGGCGCACGGTAATGCAAAGAGAAACTGCCAAACCCCCGGATTTCGATGCGTTCACCCTGAGCCAACGTAGTGGCCATATGCTCAAGCATCTCTTTTACCGCATCCTCTACGGCTTTCGCCGGGATATGAGTTTGCTGGGCCGCAAGTCTTTCAATAAGTTCTGACTTGGTCATTAATCCTCCGGTTAATCCCTGTGGGAATGGTCTGACAGCTTGCTACAGGCTCCGGGCGCCCAAAGGCGACCCGGAGCCTGAAGACGATTATTCGCCTTTAGCTGCTTTGAATGCTTCAGCCATAGCGTTAGAGAAGTTGCTCTCTTCCTGTTTGTTGTTAACAGTAGCGATAGCATCTTTTTCGTCAGCTTCGTCTTTAGCACGTACAGACAGGCTTACAACACGGTTTTTACGATCAACACCGGTGAATTTCGCTTCAACGTCATCACCAACATTCAGAACCTGAGTTGCGTCTTCGATACGGTCGCGAGAAGCTTCAGAAGCGCGCAGGTAGCCTTCAACGCCGTCTGCTAATTCAACTGTAGCACCTTTAGCGTCAACTGCAGTTACTTTACCAGTAACAATTGCACCTTTCTTGTTCAGAGAGATGTAGTTGTTGAACGGGTCTTCTGCCAGCTGCTTAACGCCCAGGGAGATACGCTCGCGCTCTGCGTCAACCTGCAGAACAACAGCGGCGATTTCGTCACCTTTTTTGTACTCACGAACCGCTTCTTCACCAGTCGCGTTCCAGGAGATGTCAGACAGGTGAACCAGACCGTCGATGCCGCCTTCCAGGCCGATGAAGATACCGAAGTCAGTGATTGACTTGATTTTACCTTCAACACGGTCGCCCTTGTTATGGGTTTCCGCAAACTGCTGCCATGGGTTGGATTTGCACTGTTTCAGGCCCAGAGAGATACGACGACGTTCTTCGTCGATATCCAGAACCATCACTTCTACCACGTCGCCAACGTTAACAACTTTGGACGGATGGATGTTTTTGTTGGTCCAGTCCATTTCAGACACGTGTACCAGGCCTTCAACGCCTTCTTCGATTTCAACGAAGCAGCCGTAGTCAGTCAGGTTGGTCACGCGACCGGTCAGTTTAGTACCTTCCGGATAACGTTTAGCGATAGCTACCCACGGATCTTCGCCCAGCTGTTTCAGGCCCAGAGACACACGGGTACGTTCGCGATCGAACTTCAGCACCTTAACGGTGATTTCGTCGCCAACATTGACGATTTCGCTCGGATGCTTAACGCGTTTCCACGCCATGTCAGTGATGTGCAGCAGGCCGTCAACGCCGCCCAGGTCAACGAAGGCGCCGTAGTCAGTGAGGTTCTTAACGATACCTTTGACTTCCATGCCTTCCTGCAGGTTTTCCAGCAGCTGGTCGCGTTCTGCGCTGTTTTCAGATTCGATAACGGCACGACGAGAAACAACAACGTTGTTGCGCTTCTGATCCAGCTTGATTACTTTGAACTCAAGCTCTTTGCCTTCCAGGTGCAGCGTATCGCGCACTGGACGCACGTCAACCAGGGAACCTGGCAGGAACGCACGAATACCGTTCAGCTCAACAGTGAAGCCGCCCTTGACTTTGCCGTTGATCACGCCAGTGACAGTTGCAGCTTCTTCGTAAGCTTTTTCCAGCATCAGCCATGCTTCGTGACGCTTCGCTTTCTCACGAGACAGCAGGGTTTCACCGAAGCCGTCTTCTACTGCATCCAGAGCAACGTCAACTTCGTCACCAACCTGGATTTCAATCTCGCCCTGGGCGTTCTTGAACTGCTCAGCCGGAATGGCGGACTCAGATTTCAGACCGGCGTCAACCAGTACGATATCTTTGTCGATAGCAACAACAACACCGCGAACGATGGAACCCGGGCGGGTTTCGATTTCTTTCAGGGATTCTTCAAACAGTTGAGCAAAAGATTCAGTCATATTTAATCTTTAGATAGGTAAATTTAACGTCCACCTGACTTCCTGCCGGATGGGGTTGTTTAACATGCCTGATGACGTTCCTTATCACCAGGTTATTACATCTGTTCAGCCGCCAGCCTACGATAATGCCAGTTTTTCACGGGCATAATTGAGCGCGGTATCAATCACCTGCTCAATACTCATGCTGGTTGAATCCAGCACTAGCGCATCTTGCGCGGGTACCAGCGGCGCAATAGCTCGGTTACGGTCGCGCTCGTCGCGCTCCTTTATCTCGGCTAAAAGGCGTTCAAAGTTAACACTAAAGCCCTTCTCCTGCAACTGTAGCATACGACGGTGCGCACGCTCTTCGGAGCTGGCGTCCAGAAAAATTTTTACTGGCGCATCGGGGAAAACCACCGTGCCCATATCACGACCGTCGGCAATCAGGCCTGGCGCATCGCGAAACGCGCGTTGACGACGCAATAACGCCTCACGTACCCGAGGAAATGCCGCCACTTTCGAGGCCGTATTACTCACTTCCTGCGTACGGATTTCACCCGTTACATCTTCGCCTTCCAGAATGACCGCCATTTCACCATCGGTAGAGATAAAGCGCACATCTAAATGCGCGGCGATAGGCACCAGCGCCTCTTCTGATTCGATATCTACCTGATGATGAAGCGCTGCCAACGCCAGTACGCGATAAATAGCACCAGAATCAAGCAGATGCCATTGCAGCGCCTCAGCCATTGCCTTGCAGAGCGTGCCTTTGCCCGCGCCGCTTGGACCATCAATGGTAATTACCGGGGCTGTTGCCGTCATTTTATTCTCCTGTCGCTGCTGGTCGTTCTTATTGCTACCTGCATTCATAAGTCGCGGCATATTATACGCTGCAATCATTAAGAACGTTATCTTTAAGCACAGACAGGCACCAAATAATCTTCTTTTTAGGAACTTCCGCTCACAGATAAAAATAACGCAACGGTAAGCCGCCACCGCTTAAATCCGCGCTGACGGCCTTTTATCAGGCTAAGGTACTGATAGCCGCCAGACGTTCAAAGTAGTCCGGAAAGGTTTTTGCCGTACATTTTGGGTCAAGGATGGTAATGGCAGTATCAGAGAGCGCCACCAGCGAGAAACACATCGCCATGCGGTGATCGTTATAGGTGCCGATGTGTGCTGAAGTAAGACGTTGCGGAGGTGTGATACGGATAAAGTCATGGCCCTCTTCTACTTCAGCGCCGACTTTACGTAGTTCGGTAGCCATCGCCGATAACCGATCGGTTTCTTTCACCCGCCAGTTATAAATATTGCGTAATACCGTTGTGCCTTCAGCAAATAAAGCCGCAGTAGCAATAGTCATTGCCGCATCGGGGATATGGTTCATATCCAGATCCACAGCCTGTAATTTATCGCGTGTACAGGCAATATAATCATCGCCCCACTCGATTTTAGCGCCCATTTTTTCCAGCACATCAGCAAAACGGATATCGCCCTGTACGCTATTGCGTCCCACGCCGGTAACGCGCACCGTACCGCCTTTTATCGCGGCGGCGGCAAGAAAATAAGAGGCAGAAGAGGCATCGCCTTCCACCAGATAGTTACCGGGTGAGATATAACGCTGCCGCCCACGGATCGAGAAGCGTTGGTAATCACTGTTTTCTACCCTGACGCCAAAGGTATTCATCAGATGCAGCGTAATATCAATATAGGGTTTTGATACCAGCTCGCCTTTGATCACAATATGCGTGTCCTGCGCGGCCAGCGGCGCAGCCATCAGCAGAGCCGTTAAAAACTGGCTTGAGACGCTGCCATCTACGCTCACTTCGCCGCCGACGAAACCGCCATGAATATGTACCGGCGGATAATCGTTCTGCTCGAGATAATCAATTTGCGCGCCGCCCTGACGCAGCGCATCAACCAGGTGACCGATGGGGCGCTCTTTCATGCGTGGCTCACCGGTCAGAACAATGTCATTGCTGACCAGGCAGAGCGCCGCAGCCAGTGGACGCATAGCGGTTCCGGCATTGCCCAGGAACAGCTCCAGCGCCTTTTCCGCTTTTAGCGGCCCGCCGACACCGTTAACTTCACAGACGGTACGATCTGCTGACAGCTTATAGCCAACGCCTAAAGCGCCAAGCGCATTAAGCATATGTTTAACGTCATCGCTGTCCAGGAGATTAGTCAGGCGTGTCGTTCCCTGAGCCAGCGCAGCCAGCAGTAAGGCGCGGTTAGAAACGCTTTTTGAGCCAGGCAAATTTACCGTGCCGTCAACGCGGACTATAGGTTGTAGTGTCAGGGATTCCTGCATGTGAAAACTTCTCTCCGTAAAGCCAGTACAAGAAAACCTCGTGCCAGGACGAGGTTTGTAGAAAATATGAAACCGGGATCAGCCGTGCCGACGTTCGAAATCAATCATGAAATCGGTGAGGACCTTTACGCCTTCCAGCGGCATAGCGTTATAGATAGACGCACGCATTCCGCCAACAACACGATGCCCTTTCAAAGCATGCAGCCCGGCGGCAAAAGATTCTTCAAGGAAAAGTTTATCCAGCGCGGCATCAGCGAGCTGAAAAGGCACATTCATCCGTGAACGGTTGCTGACGGCAACGTCATTGCGATAGAAATCGCTACGGTCAATAACGCCATACAGCAAATCGGCTTTGGCCTGGTTGATTTTATCCATTTCGCTGATGCCGCCATGCTCTTTCAGCCATTTAAATACCAGACCAGAAAGGTACCAGGCAAAAGTCGGCGGGGTATTGTACATAGAATCATTTTCCGCCAGCGCTTTATAATTCAGCACGGTGGGTAGCGCCTGCTGGGCGTTGCCCAGCAGATCGTCACGTACAATGACCAGCGTTAGCCCGGCAGGGCCAATATTTTTCTGCGCCCCGGCATAGATGACGCCGTAACGACTGATATCCAGTGGACGAGAAAGAATGGTGGAAGAGAGATCGGCCACCACGATTTTATCGCCAAAATCAGGTTGTTCATCAATGGCAAGGCCATCGATGGTTTCATTTGGGCAGAAATGAACATACGCAGCCTCGTCGCTTAATGCCCATTCGCGCATAGGCAGTAAAGCGCGCTTGCCATCAACCTGAATCTTCGCGTCAATCACATTAGGCTTACAGTATTTTTGTGCCTCCTGAACAGCGCTATGCGCCCAGTAGCCGCCGTCGATATAGTCTGCGGTTTTGGCCGCGCCCAACAGATTCATCGGCACTGCAGCAAACTGCGCGCGCGCGCCGCCCTGACAGAATAAAACTTTATAGTTATCGGGGATTTTCAGCAGATCGCGCAAATCTTTTTCTGCTTCTTCTGCAACCTGAATAAACTCCTTGCTGCGATGGCTGATCTCCATCACGGAAGTGCCCAATCCATTCCAGTTGCAAAGCTCTTGTTCTGCACGGCGAAGCACTTCTACCGGCAGCATTGCCGGACCGGAGCTAAAATTATAAATCTGCGTCATTTCCCGTCACCACTGTCAGATCTGTTGATTATGAATAGGCTATCGGTTTTATCACTGCCTTCGGCATGCTGCAAACATTTATCCGGGCGCGATCACATTTTCCAGTGGCCTGTCGCAACAGCTTGTATGGCGAAAGCAAAGCAGCACGATATTTTGTGAGGTTCCGCGCTGAGTGAAATTATTGAACCAGTAAGAAAATGGTAATTTTGCCATAATAGCAGCGACGAAATCGCCGTCCGCCAATAGCGCCAGCGCCGGAAAGTCCGTATCATTGCGCGCTTTACGCTCAACCAACATATAGTAGGCTACATGACTCAAACCTTTATCCCCGGCAAAGACGCCGCGCTGGAAGATTCCATTACCCGCTTCCAACAGAAGCTGCAGGACTTTGGTTTCAATATTGAAGAGGCCTCCTGGCTGAATCCCGTGCCCCACGTCTGGTCGGTGCATATTCGTGACCGCGATTGCCCGCTTTGCTTTACGAATGGTAAAGGCGCAAGTAAGAAAGCTGCGTTGGCCTCCGCGTTGGGTGAGTATTTTGAACGCTTGTCGACAAACTATTTCTTCGCTGATTTCTGGTTAGGCGAGACGATCGCTAACGGCGAGTTTGTTCATTATCCCAATGAAAAATGGTTCCCGCTGCCGGATGATGACAGCCTGCCGGAAGGTATCTTAGATCCGCGCCTGCGCCAGTTTTACGATCCGGAAAATGAGCTGAGCGCCAGCGATCTTATCGATTTGCAGTCAGGTAATGCCGAGCGCGGGATCTGTGCCCTGCCCTTTACCCGTCAATCTGACGAGCAGACGGTGTACATTCCGATGAATATCATTGGCAACCTGTATGTCTCTAACGGCATGTCCGCAGGCAATACGCGTAATGAAGCTCGTGTACAGGGCCTCTCGGAAGTGTTTGAACGTTATGTGAAAAACCGCATTATTGCAGAAGCGATCAGTCTGCCGGCGATCCCACAAAATGTCCTGGATCGCTATCCGGGCGTTGTTGAAGCCATCAATAGTCTGGAAGCAGAAGGTTTCCCAATTTTTGCTTATGACGCCTCGTTAGGCGGCAAATATCCGGTTATTTGCGTCGTGTTATTTAATCCGACCAATGGCACCTGCTTCGCTTCATTCGGTGCTCATCCCGATTTTGGCGTGGCGCTGGAGCGTACCGTAACGGAGCTGCTGCAGGGTCGTAGCCTGAAGGATCTGGATGTCTTTACTCCGCCGACTTTCGATGATGAAGAGGTGGCGGAACATGCTAACCTGGAGACGCACTTTATCGATTCCAGCGGTTCAATCTCATGGGATTTGTTCAAAGAAGAGTCTGACTATCCGTTTGTAGACTGGCGCTTTGACGGCAGCACAGAACAAGAATTCGCGACGCTGATGGCTATTTTCAAGGCTGAAGATAAAGAAGTCTATATTGCGGATTATGAGCATCTGGATGTTTACGCCTGCCGCATCATTGTTCCGGGCATGTCTGATATTTATCCGGCGGAAGATCTGCTGCTGGCAAATAACAATATGGGCGCAAACCTGCGTGAAACGGTGTTAGCGCTGCCTGGCAGCCAATGGGATCAAGCAGATTATCTGGCGCTGATCGAGCAGTTAGATGAAGAAGGACATGATGATTTTACTCGCGTCCGTGAGCTGCTTGGCCTGGCTACCGGTAAAGATAATGGTTGGTATACCCTGCGTATCGGCGAGCTAAAAGCGATGCTGGCTCTGGCTGGCGGCGATCTTGATCAGGCGTTAATCTGGACTGAGTGGACAATGGAGTTTAATGGTTCGGTCTTCTCTGCTGAACGTGCTAACTACTATCGCTGCCTGCAAACGCTCCTGCTGCTTTCCCAGGAAGAAGAGCGCGACCCGACCCAGTATTATCATGCCTTTGTCAGGATGTATGGTGCTGAGGCTGTTGAAGCCGCTTCTGCCGCTATCAACGGTGAGACGCCTTTTTATGGTCTGCAGCCTGTTGATCTTGATCTGCAGGCGTTCCCTGCTCATCAGGCTCTGCTGGCTGCTTATGAAAAGTTGCAGCAGGCCAAGCGTAATAACTGGAAGTAAATAGTCCTGTTTTTCTAAAATCGAAGCCAGCTGATGAACCCAGCTGGCTTTTTAGTTAGCGCAATGTTGCCAATCGGTTATTTTGAATTTCAATTCGCTAACATTTAATGAGTAATATATTTTTATATAACCATTTCGTATTGTGCATTAAATGCCTAATTCAATTTTAAGTGCATAATTTAAAATAATTTTTATCGTTAATTATCAGCAACATAGCTAGAAAAACCGTGTGTTTATGGCGATTAATCCTTTTCAGCCACTCGGCTAATATGATCTAAATCAATTTTCACTAAATACTCCTTTGTTAGTATCTCTACGACAATATTTTATGGGAGTACGTTAGTGTGAATGCTGACAACCCTTTCAATTTATTATTGCCCCAGGCAATGGCGAAAGTCGCTGAAGAAGCGGGCGTTTATAAAGCCACAAAACATCCTTTAATTACCTTTTTTTTGGCCATCAACGCAGGCGTATTTATTTCCATCGCCTTCGTTTTTTATATTACCGCAACAACAGGCACGGCTGATATTCCTTATGGCCTGGCAAAACTGGTTGGCGGCCTCTGTTTTTCGCTGGGGCTTATGCTGGTCGTGGTGTGCGGTGCAGATCTGTTTACTTCAACCGTTTTAATTGTTGTAGCGAAAGCCAGCGGACGCATTAGCTGGGGTCAACTGGCTCGTAACTGGATAAACGTTTATATCGGCAACCTGTTTGGCGCGCTGTTTTTTGTCGGCCTTATCTGGTTTTCCGGCGAGCATGAAGTGGCTAACGGCGCGTGGGGATTGAATGTCTTACAAACCGCCGACCATAAAATGCATCACTCTTTCATTGAGGCTGTCTGCCTCGGTACGCTGGCTAACTTAATGGTTTGCCTGGCAATCTGGATGAGCTACTCAGGCCGCAGCCTGACAGACAAGATGCTTGCCATGGCCCTGCCCGTCGCGATGTTCGTTGCCTGCGGTTTCGAGCACAGCATCGCCAATATGTTCATGATTCCAATGGCAATCGTTATTCATGATTTTGCATCACCGGCGTTTTGGCAGGCAACGGGCGCAACGGCCGCGCAGTTTCCAAACCTGACGCTAAGCCATTTCATCATGGATAACCTGATCCCCGTCACCATTGGCAACATTATCGGTGGTGGACTGCTGGTAGGGCTAACCTACTGGGTTATTTATCTGCGCGGCAACGGTGCGCGCTAGCTGTAAAAACATAACGAATTCGAGCCGGCAGAGAATTTTCTGTTGGCTCCAAAAAAGAACTTTTATCAGAAGGTAGGTATATCATGACCGAGCTCAATGAGAAACTGGCTGCCGCCTGGGAAGGCTTTACCGCAGGTGAATGGCAGAAATCAGTTAACGTTCGCGATTTTATTCAGAAAAACTATACGCCGTATGAAGGAGATGAATCCTTCCTGGCCGGTGCTACCGATGCAACAACCCAGCTGTGGAACAAAGTGCTGGAAGGCATCAAAATTGAAAACCGTACCCATGCGCCGGTTGATTTTGATACCAGCGTTGCAGCAACCATCACCTCACATGATGCAGGCTATATCGATCAGAGCCTGGAAAAAATTGTCGGCTTACAGACTGACGCTCCGCTGAAACGCGCCATTATCCCCTTTGGCGGGATCAAAATGGTGGAAGGTTCCTGCAAAGCCTATAACCGCGAGCTGGATCCGCAGCTGAAAAAAATCTTTACCGAATACCGTAAAACCCATAACCAAGGCGTGTTTGACGTTTACACTCCGGAAATTTTACGCTGCCGTAAATCTGGCGTGCTGACTGGTCTGCCGGACGCGTATGGTCGTGGCCGTATTATCGGCGACTACCGTCGTGTCGCGCTGTACGGTATCGATTATCTGATGCAGGATAAATTTGCACAGTTCACCTCCCTGCAGGACGATCTAATCAATGGCGTTAATCTGGAAGCGACTATTCGTCTGCGTGAAGAGATTGCCGACCAGCATCGTGCGCTGGGCCAGCTGAAAGAGATGGCAGCAAGCTATGGCTGCGATATCTCTCGCCCGGCAACCAATGCGCGTGAAGCAGTACAGTGGACCTACTTCGGCTATCTGGCTGCAGTGAAATCACAAAACGGCGCAGCGATGTCCTTTGGCCGTGTTTCAACCTTCCTTGATGTCTTTATCGAACGCGACATGCAGGCAGGTAAACTGAGTGAGCAGGAAGCACAAGAGCTGATTGACCACCTGGTGATGAAACTGCGTATGGTGCGCTTCCTG
The DNA here is from genome assembly GCF_002101395.1 of Pantoea alhagi. Taxonomy (NCBI): domain Bacteria; kingdom Pseudomonadati; phylum Pseudomonadota; class Gammaproteobacteria; order Enterobacterales; family Erwiniaceae; genus Pantoea; species Pantoea alhagi. The sequence goes on from NZ_CP019706.1 coordinate 56,229, forward strand.
CGTACACCGGAATATGATGAGCTCTTCTCTGGCGACCCGATTTGGGCAACGGAATCCCTGGCAGGTATGGGCCTGGATGGTCGTACGCTGGTGACAAAAACCACCTTCCGCTTCCTGAACACCCTGTACACTATGGGGCCGTCTCCGGAGCCGAACATGACCATTCTGTGGTCAGAACAGCTGCCGATTAACTTTAAAAAATATGCGGCTAAAGTCTCTATCGACACCTCATCCGTCCAGTATGAAAACGACGATCTGATGCGTCCGGACTTTGATAATGATGATTATGCCATCGCCTGCTGCGTAAGCCCGATGATTGTCGGCAAACAGATGCAGTTCTTCGGTGCACGCGCCAACCTCGCCAAAACGCTGCTGTACGCAATCAATGGCGGCGTCGATGAAAAAATGAAAATGCAGGTCGGCCCGAAAGAAGCGCCGATCATGGACGATGTGCTGGATTTCGATACCGTAATGGCTCGTCTGGACCACTTTATGGACTGGCTGGCTAAACAGTATGTCACCGCGCTGAATATCATTCACTATATGCATGATAAATATAGCTATGAAGCGGCGCTGATGGCACTGCATGACCGTGACGTTTACCGCACCATGGCCTGTGGTATTGCCGGCCTGTCCGTAGCGGCAGACTCACTTTCAGCTATCAAATATGCCACAGTAAAACCGATTCGCGATGAAGATGGTCTGGCAACAGATTTTGAAATCGAAGGTGAGTATCCGCAGTTTGGTAACAACGATCCGCGCGTTGATGATCTGGCCTGTGACCTGGTTGAACGTTTCATGAAGAAAATTCAGAAACTGAATACCTACCGCAACGCCGTACCGACTCAGTCAGTGCTGACCATTACTTCCAATGTGGTTTACGGTAAGAAAACCGGTAACACCCCGGATGGCCGTCGTGCTGGCGCACCTTTCGGGCCCGGCGCAAACCCAATGCACGGTCGCGATCAGAAAGGCGCGGTAGCCTCGCTGACTTCTGTCGCTAAGCTGCCGTTTGCTTACGCTAAAGATGGTATCTCTTATACCTTCTCTATCGTACCGAACGCGCTGGGTAAAGATGACGATGTGCGTAAAACTAACCTGGCGGGTCTGATGGATGGTTACTTCCATCACGAAGCGGCGATTGAAGGCGGTCAGCATCTTAACGTTAACGTCATGAACCGTGAAATGCTGATGGATGCGATGGATCATCCGGAAAAATATCCGCAGCTGACCATTCGCGTTTCAGGTTATGCGGTACGTTTCAACTCGCTGACTAAAGAACAGCAACAGGATGTTATTACACGTACTTTCACCCAGTCGCTGTAATCGCCCCTTGTGCTAATAAAAGGCTCCTGCGGGAGCCTTTTTACCAGCAGCCTGGTTTGCCAGAGATCTATACTGGGGTCATCTGGCAAAACAGACTCACTTAACGCAGCAGCCATTAAAGACTGCGTCACCTGCCGGGCAGGTTCACTTTGGAGAACGCATCGCAATGTCATCATCCGTCGGTCGTATTCACTCATTCGAATCCTGTGGTACCGTTGATGGCCCAGGCATCCGCTTCATTACTTTTTTTCAGGGCTGCCTGATGCGCTGCCTTTACTGCCATAACCGCGATACCTGGGATACCCATGGCGGGAAAGAGGTTACGGTAGAAGAGCTGATGAGCGATGTTCTTTCTTATCGCCATTTCATTAATGCCTCCGGCGGCGGCGTCACAGCCTCTGGTGGTGAAGCGATACTGCAGGCCGCTTTTGTTCGCGACTGGTTCCGCGCCTGTAAGGCGGAAGGTATTCATACCTGTCTTGATACCAATGGCTTTGTACGTCGTTACGATCCGGTGATTGATGAGCTGCTGGAGGTGACCGATCTGGTGATGCTCGATTTGAAACAGATTAATGACGATGTTCATCAAATTCTGGTTGGTGTCTCTAATCATCGCACCCTGGACTTTGCCCGCTATATTGCTAAAAAAGGCATTCGAACCTGGATACGCTACGTCATCGTGCCGGGCTATACCGATGACGATGACTCCGCGCATCGCCTTGGCGAATTTACGCGCGATATGCAAAACGTCGAAAAGATTGAATTGCTCCCCTATCACGAGTTAGGCAAGCATAAATGGATCGCCATGGGGGAAGAATATAAGCTGGACGGGGTTAAACCGCCCAAGTCTGACACGATGGAACGCATCAAACATATTCTGGAAGGGTACGGTCATAAGGTCATGTATTAATCCGTAACCCACTAAAAAGGGCGACCTCACCGTCGCCCTTTTTTATTCTGATTATGCCTGCGCCACAGGCGTAATATGATGGTCTGCTTTACGCAGCAGCATAACCAAATAGATGAACGCAACGGCGGCTATCATCACAAACAGTAAGCGATCGGAGTAGTTTTGCATCAGCATCGCCGTCATACTCGGCCCTGCCAGGCTGCCAATGGTATAGCTCAGTAGCAGAGCCTGATTCATCGCCACCAGTTCATGGTGCTTAACCGTCTCGCATGCCCATGACATGGCTACCGGATAAAGCGTAAAGCCGGCAGCGCCCAGGATAAACAGTGCCGGAACCATAGCCATATTGCTGAGCATGGCAATCGAGCCGAGGATCACAATAAACACCTGCACGCGCAGCACCAGCAGACGACCGTAACGATCGGCCATACGCCCTACCGGCCACTGCCCTACGATGCCCGCACTCACCAGTAACGCCATCCAGTAGCCGACGTTAGCGTCGCTGATCCCCTGATGAGAAAGATAGAGCGGCATCAGGCCATACAACGAGCCAAGTACAATGCCGGAAATAATGCAACCGTTGATGCCAAGCCGTGAGCTACGGCGACGGAGCATTGGCCACATGCGACCCGGCGCGCCATCTTCCTCACTCGCGGTAGTGGTGATCTTCATAAAGATAACCGGCAGTACGCCAGCGACAATCACGGCGGTGATCCAGGGCAAAACGTTCAGCAATTCGGTAGAGACTTTACTTACCAGCAACTGACCGGCGACCGTGCCAAGATAGTAAACAATCATATAGGCAGCCAGCAGCTGACCGCGATTACGCAACGTGCCGCTACAAAGCAATGCGCTTTCCACTACCACCCAAATCCAGGCGCAGCCAATACCTGCTACCAGGCGCCAAAGCGTCCAGCTCCAGAAGCCCTCATTCAGCCCCAGCGCTACCGTGGCGACAGCAAAAACCAGCGAAGCAAAATAGTAGCTGCGATTAAATCCATAGTGCTTAATCAGCCAGCCCGCCAGTAAAGTCCCGATAAGATTACCCGTGTAATAAGATGAGCTAACCACGCCTACCTGCCAGGTGGGAAGATTATCGTGTGTCAGCCACAGAGGCACGAGAGTATTAAGCACGGCAATAGAAACTGTCAGCAGCAGCAAGCCGCAGAGCAACAGCACAACGGGACGAGACCAGGTGAACATTGGCTAAATCACAGGGAAGAAAAGAGAAAGTGCGCGAATATTGCCACTCTTGTTTTTAAAGTCAATCTGCCCGATTTACACGCCGCACAATTTGCCCTGGGCCGATTTAATATTTTTATCCTGAAAAGATTTTTGCAGAATAAAGTTTATACAGAAAAAGAAAGCCGCCCTTGTAAATCAGGGAATTATATTTATTGCTGCGAAAGATAACGATATATTTATTTTAATAAAAAAAGCCCGCCGGAATTAGCAGCGGGCCTGATAGTTCACGAAAGCTATTAACCAATCATGGTTAATCCGCCCATATAAGGGCGCAGCACTTCTGGTACTTCGATACGGCCATCAGCCTGCTGATAGTTTTCCAGCACCGCCACCAGCGTACGACCTACTGCCAGGCCTGAGCCATTCAGCGTATGAACCAGACGCGGTTTCTTATCATTCTTACTGCGGCAGCGCGCCTGCATACGGCGAGCCTGGAAATCCCACATATTAGAGCAGGAAGAGATCTCGCGGTAAGTATCCTGCGCCGGCAGCCAGACTTCCAGATCGTAAGTCTTCGCCGCGCTGGCCCCCATATCACCGGTGCAAAGCAGCACTTTACGGTAAGGCAGATTCAACAGCTGCAGCACTTTTTCCGCATGGCCCACCAGCTCTTCCAGTGCCTGCATGGAGTCTTCCGGACGAACAATCTGCACCATCTCAACTTTATCGAACTGGTGCATACGGATCAGTCCACGCGTATCACGGCCATAGGAGCCAGCTTCGGCACGGAAGCAAGGCGTATGGGCGGTGAGTTTAATCGGCAGGGACTCTTCCTCAACGATCTCGTCGCGGACCAGGTTGGTCAGCGGCACCTCGGCAGTTGGGATCAGCGCATAGTTGCTGCTGTCTGATTCCTCTTCCAGCGGGCGGGTATGAAACAGGTCTTCGCCAAATTTAGGCAGCTGTCCGGTACCAAACAGCGTGGCATGGTTAACCAGATAAGGCACATAGGTTTCGGTATAGCCATGCTGCTGCGTATGCAGATCGAGCATGAACTGACCCAACGCACGATGCAGACGCGCAATCTGCCCCTGCATGACCACAAAACGGGAACCGGTCAGCTTAACAGCAGCGGCGAAATCCAGCCCTTTTGCCATTTCGCCAAGGTCAACGTGGTCGCGTACCGGGAAATCATACTGGCGCGGCTCGCCCCAGCGCAGAATTTCCTGATTTTCAGTCTCATCTTTGCCCAGCGGCACCTCATCTGCAGGCAGATTCGGTAACGCGAGAGAAAAATCACGGATTTGTTGCTGCAAGATATCCAGTTCGGCTTTAGCCGCATCCAGACGCTCGCCCAGCGCGTTAACTTCCTGACGCAGCGGCTCAATATCTTCCCCGCGCGCTTTAGCCTGCCCGATGGATTTGGAACGCGCATTACGCTCAGCCTGCAGGTTTTCCGTTTCTACCTGCAACACTTTACGGCGCTCTTCAAGAGAGAGCAGCGTTTCCACATCCAGTTTAAATCCTCGGCGTGCCAGTTTTTCTGCGACTGCGTCTGGCTCGTTACGCAGCAGATTGGGATCGAGCATGCTTATCCTGTGCTTACTGTGATTAAAAAAAGGTTTTGAACCAAAGCGTTCCTTCAGGATCCACCCGGCTATTGCGCTAACCTTACCGCAACGTCTGGGTTAGCGGTAGCGTTTTGTCGGGCTATTTTGATCCTGTTCCGCAAGCCAGGCGAGCTTTTCGCCAATTTTACCTTCCAGCCCGCGACTGGTGGGTTGGTAGTAACGCGTTTGCGCCATCTCAGCAGGGAAATAGTCTTCGCCGGCGGCATAGGCGTTTGGCTCATCGTGCGCATAACGATACGCCTTGCCCAATCCCATCTCCTTCATTAATTTCGTTGGCGCATTACGCAGATGTTCCGGCACATCGAAATCGGGTTTTTCACGCGCATCGCGCAGCGCGGCCTTAAAGGCGGTATACACCGCATTGCTTTTCGGTGCGCAGGCCAGATAAACAATCGCCTGGGCGATAGCGCGTTCGCCTTCTGCCGGGCCGACACGGGTAAAACAATCCCATGCGGCAATTGCCACCTGCATCGCTCGTGGATCGGCATTTCCTACATCTTCAGAAGCGATGGCCAGCAGACGACGCGCAACATAGAGCGGATCGCCGCCCGCCGTAATGATACGGGCATACCAGTAGAGCGCAGCGTCAGGAGCAGAGCCGCGTACTGATTTATGCAACGCTGAAATCAGGTCGTAATAGCGATCGCCTTTATTATCAAAACGCGCTGCGCGTTCGCCGGATACCTCATTTAACAGCTGCGGCGTTAATTCCCGTTTGCCCTGCGCATCGCTTTCGGCCATATCCGCCATCATTTCCAGCGTATTCAGCGCGCGGCGCGCATCGCCATTCACCAGCTCGGCAATCATCCGGCGGGTTGAGTCAGGCAGGACGATATCCTCTTTGCCCAGCCCGCGCTCTTTATCGGTTAGCGCCTGCTGCAATACCGTTTCGATATCCTCTGTCGTCAGGGATTTCAGCAGATAAACGCGCGCGCGCGATAAAAGCGCGGAATTCAACTCAAAGGATGGATTTTCCGTGGTTGCGCCAATAAAGGTAATGGTACCGTCTTCTATATGGGGTAAAAACGCATCCTGTTGGCTTTTATTGAACCGATGCACCTCATCCACAAACAGAATGGTACGCCGCCCTGCCTGACGATTTTGACGTGCGCGTTCAATCGCTTCGCGTATCTCTTTAATGCCGGAGGTAACGGCAGAAATTCGTTCGACGTCGGCATTGCCGTAACGGCCAATCAGCTCAGCCAGCGTGGTTTTTCCGGTGCCGGGCGGGCCCCAAAGGATCATTGAATGGAGATGGCCTGCTTCAATAGCGCGCGTTAGCGGCTTATCCGGGGCCAACAGATGCTGCTGTCCGATATACTGTTGCAGCGTGGTTGGCCGCATACGCGCGGCCAACGGTTGAAACTGCCCGGAAGAAAAATCAAGGGAGAGATTACTCAACTCAACCTCACTGACGTTGATCGTCTACCGTCACCCCTTTCGGTGGCGTAAAAGTAAATTTATCTGCGCTGACCGGCCCATTATTTTGGCTTTTCAGCACGTAGCTGCTGCGCTGTCCATCCTGCTCGATGGCGCTGAACTGATTAATGGTGCCGTTACCAGAAACGTTAATCATAAACTGTTTGAGATTACCGGCGTCTGTTTTCGGCGTCAGTTCAAAATTGTCGCCCTGCTGTTTCACATTATACTGTTTCCAGTCGCTGCTTTGATTACGGGCAATCAGCATAAACGGCGTATTGCTGGTGGCGCTGTTCAGCCAGGTAGCGCTGACCTGCTCCACGAAAGGATTGTAAAACCACAGGGTTTTACCGTCTGAAATAATAACGCTCTCATCCGGCGCGGTCATATGCCAGTTAAACAGGTTGGGACGTTTTACCCACATTTCCCCTTCACCTTCCTGAACATTCGAACCGCTGCTGTCGGTAACCTTCTGGCTAAAGCTGGCGTGGAAGCTGCTGACTTTGTCCAGACGCTGCTGTAATTCACTGGAAGCATCGGCCAGCGCACCGGCGGAGGTCAACGCTGAAAGTAAACCGCAAGCAAGTACTAATTTTTTCATGACTACCGATTCCTTTTTAAGTCGTTATATTCCGCATCAGGCGGCCTTATTACACATTAGACTGACAATTCGCTTCCTGACAGGAGAAAATACTGAAAGCGACGCGGTTAGCCGTTTCTGATGTTTAAATAAACAACGGGCCGGATTTTACCGGCCCGTATAGCGTCTGACAGCACAAACGCTGTTTTATTACATTTCGTGCGGCGGCGGCGCAAGAACTTCACGGTTACCGTTATGCCCAGGCGGAGAGACGATAGCCTGTACCTCCATCTGCTCAATAATACGCGCGGCGCGGTTATAACCGATACGGAACTGACGCTGAACGCCAGAAATCGAAGCACGGCGTTTTTCCACCACAAAGGCTACTGCCTGATCGAACAGCGGATCCAACTCTTCGTCGCCGCCATCCAGGCCCAGGCCGCCACCGTCGCCTTCTTCGCCCGCCGTAATGCTTTCAATATACTGCGGACGACCACGCGCTTTCCAGTCCTGTACCACCGCATGCACTTCCTGGTCGCGTACAAAGGCACCGTGAACACGCACCGGAATCGAGGAGTTTGGCGGCATATAGAGCATATCGCCCATCCCCAGCAGGGATTCCGCACCGCCCTGATCAAGGATCGTACGGGAGTCAATTTTACTGGATACGGTAAAGGCGATACGCGTCGGAATGTTAGCCTTAATCAGGCCGGTAATCACATCTACCGACGGACGCTGCGTAGCAAGCACCAGGTGAATCCCCGCTGCACGCGCTTTCTGAGCCAGACGCGCAATGAGTTCTTCCACTTTTTTGCCTACCGCCATCATCAGGTCGGCGAATTCATCCACCATGACCACGATATAGGGCAGCTTCTCCAGCGTCGGCGGCAGCGTATCCATACTGTCGCCAGGCTTCCAGAATGGATCCGGGATAGGTCGTCCCATCGCTTCCGCCTGCTCGATTTTCTCGTTGTAACCCGCCAGATTTCGTACGCCAAGCGCAGACATTAGTTTATAGCGACGCTCCATCTCGCCAACGCTCCAGCGCAACGCGTTGGCCGCATCTTTCATGTCGGTGACCACTTCCGTTAACAGATGTGGGATACCTTCATAAACCGAGAGCTCCAGCATTTTCGGATCGATCATAATAAAGCGCACCTGCTCCGGCGTCGCTTTATAAAGCATACTGATGATCATCGCGTTTACGCCTACCGATTTACCGGAACCGGTAGTACCGGCCACCAGCAGGTGAGGCATTTTGGCCAGATCGGCCACCACCGGCTGGCCTGCAATATCCTTACCCAACACCACAGAAAGCGGCGAAGGATTATCACGGAAGCTGGCGCAGTCGAGCACTTCGCGCAGATAAACGGTCTGACGATGCTTATTCGGCAGTTCAAGGCCGACATAAGGCTTGCCGGGGATCACCTCCACCACGCGCACTGCGACCGCAGAAAGTGAACGGGCCAGATCGCGTGACAGGTTAGAAATGCGTGCGGCCTTGACGCCCGGGGCTAAATCCAGTTCAAAGCGGGTGATCACCGGCCCTGGCGAAATGCCGACCACTTCGGCTTTTACCCGATAGTCAGCCAGCCGCGCTTCAACCAGGCGGGCAGTCTGTTCCAGCGCAAACATATCTACCGGTTCTTCTTCTGCCGGCGGCGAGGTTAACAGATCCAGCGTCGGCAATGGCGTAGTCGGTTTATAGGTTGGCTGCTCATGACGCATCAGGAAAGGATGAATCAGGCTATCCGTTAGCGAGTCGTGGTTTTCAGGCTGTGGCGCAACATCTACGGCCGCAGGCGTAAAGGCTGATGACGCGCTGCTTTGCCATTGAGAAACGGGCGGCTCGATGGGGCGCTGAACCGGTTCGCTCGGCTGCGTCACCTGCGGTGCCGGGACATCCGTCGGCTGAGAGGCATAACGCGGCTCTGTTGATGCCGACTGCTGCCACTGCGGCTCCGCTGCCGGTGTCTCTGGCTCAGGCGTAGCGGCAATGGTAAACAGCGGCTCGCCTGGGCCATCATCAATCAGATCTTTCATTGGTGAAAAATCGAAAGCGGCAGCAGGATCGATCGTAAAGGCTGGCGTATCGCGCGGCGGCGTTGCAGCCTCCTGAGGAGGCGTATCTGCCAGATGTTCACTGCGCGGCTGTAGCGTATTCTGCTGCGGCTGATAAGTAATATCGGGCTGCGTTGGCTGCATATATCGCTGCTGAACGTTACCCACTTGCTGAGCCTCAGGCACCGCCGGTTCAGGATGTGCGTACCGCTGCTGCTGCTGTTGTGCGAACTGCTGCGCCAGCGCCTCTTGCTGCAATGCACCCTCATCCTCGTCAGAGGCATAGTCTGCGCCATAGCGCGCCTGCTGCTGTGCCATAAACGCATCACGTAACTGGTGTTCGTCTTCGGCAATTGACTGCGCATCGGCAGGCTGAGACAGAGCCTGTTGCTGGGCCTCCTGCTTCGCTTTTTCCTCTGCCAGACGCTGGGAAGGCAGCTTAATGCCAAAAGAAGCGAGTTCACGGCGCGTAGGCAATTTCACCGGTTTCGGACGCGGAAGCTCAGGACCGATGCCCTGTTTAATCTGCGGATTAATCTCTTCAGGTGCACTGACCGGCATAAAAGGAACGGCACCTGCTTGCGTAGCGGCGGCAGTAGCAGTAACTGGCGCTGGTGATGAGGTTGTCGCCTCCTGCCAGTTACCCATTTGCGGGCCATCGTCTTCTGCACTAGGCGTGAAGACGTCGATTGACTGCTGAGGCATTTCAAAACGATAAAGCGGCGGCGCAGCGCTTACGCTCTCGGTTTGCGCAACTGTGGCAGGCGCAGGGGATACGTTTACAGGCGCGACGTTATCGCGCGCTGGCACAACCGGCTGTGCCGGACCTGATTGTTCCGCCTGAGTCGGCACAGAATCGTTCTGCTCATTCATAGCATGAACTACCGGCTGAGCGGATGCAGAAGCTTCGGCGTTCGCCTGGGTCATCGCGGCGCTGTTAGCGACCGGCGCTTTAGCAAACAGGGGATCCTCTTCTTCCGTATCATCTTCCACAGCGTGCAATTTGCGCGGCGGCGACAGCAGAATGTCATCATCCTCATCCAGCTGAACCGCGCTTTTAATCGTGGGTGCCGGACGATAGTCATCCTCTTCATGCCAGGCTTCGTCATTGCGCGAGCGATTGCTGGCAAAGGTCAGCACACCCATGACCACCGCACCGATTTTCTCGGCAATCGTCAGCCAGGACCAACCGGTATACAGGGTTAACCCCGCTGCCCACAGACAGAGCAAGGCCAGCGTCCCGCTCGCACCGCTCAAATACGGCACCATTGCGTTACTGACCAGACTGCCTATCACCCCGCCAGAGGCAAAGTACCAAATGTCATCAGCATTCAGCGCGGCAAGACCACAGGTGGTCACCACCAGCGCCAGCACGCCTATCAGACGCAGGCCCACGGCAAAGTAGTCGATATAGTCCTGGCGATCGCGCTGCTGAAAAGTGATCCAGCACAGACCCAGGATCACGGGCGGAATGGCGTATGCCATCACCCCAAAAATAAACAGTAACGTATCGGCCAGCCAGGCCCCGACGTTGCCGCCCAAATTATGAATAGGTTCATGCCAGGCGGTCTGAGACCAACTGGGATCGGAGGGATTAAAACTAACCAGCGCCACCATCAAATAGACAGCGAATAGCGCAACAAGGATCAGCAACGCTTCGAGCAGACGGCGACCACTACTAAGCGGCTTAAGTGACACTTCTTTATCTTCTGTATATTCCTGGCTCAAGAGAACTCTCCAGGTACCTGTAAACTATGAAGGAAACAGCGCCGGGCTAACCGACGCTGTGCCTGTATGAATTCACAGGAGTGTACCGAATACCACCAGGTTTTGCACCTGTCCTGTGTTATCGCGTCTTAATAACCAAACGGTTACTCTGTTTGACTTCTTCCATCACCACGTAAGTACGCGTATCGTTAACGCCCGGCAGGCGCAGCAGGGTTTCACCCAGCAGTTTACGGTAGGCGGACATATCCGGCACGCGGGTTTTCAGCAGGTAGTCAAAATCACCGGAAACAAGGTGACACTCTTGAGTTTCCTCAAGTTTTTGCACGGCGGCGTTAAATTGTTCAAACACATCCGGCGCACCGCGATTCAGAGTAATCTCAACGAAAACCAGCAATGATGCGTCGAGATAGTGAGGATTGAGCAACGCGGTGTAGCCCAGAATAAAGCCCTGACGTTCCAGGCGGCGTACGCGTTCAAGGCATGGCGTGGGCGATAAGCCAACGCGTTTTGAAAGCTCCACGTTAGAAATACGACCATCCTTCTGCAGTTCATTCAGGATATTTCTGTCTATTCTGTCGAGGTCTTTTCCGGGGCGTTTTTTATTGTCTACCATTATTATTGTCTCTCTTCATTCCTTCCCTTTACCTGCCATACCCTGAACGAAATCAATGTGCAGGGTCTTTCGTCAGTGAAGACATAGAGCCTGTTGCTATTGCAGCGCCCATCCGCATGACGCATGCTGTCTGTCCACACCATGCGTCATTACGAATGACAGACTGAGTTTATTCGGCGTTGTACGCAAAAGCTGGTACGAAACTCTGTTTACATAGCCCAAATATTCTCTGCTTCCCACAATGTTTTCGCAAAAGCGCAGGCGATTGTCAAAGCAAAACATTGAAAATCAGGAGAACATGCCAGCCCGTGGCGCGTACCACCATTTTTAACCGGTTATTTTGGGCGTTTTGCCTGCAATTTATTTGCTGTGAAGCTTTTTTTACGCCTGCTTTTCTTTCCTGCCCCATGTTATCGGTGAAACCTGTTGCATCAATTGTTAACAAAATCGCAGAACGCTTTTTTTGCGTCATTAAATTCCCTACAATCTGGCTCCATGTTGCCAGTTAACTAATGAGGATCTCATGGGCACGGCCAAACACAGTAAATTGCTTATTCTGGGCTCTGGTCCGGCGGGCTATACCGCAGCCGTCTACGCTGCACGCGCTAACCTGAATCCGGTAATGATTACCGGCCTGGAAAAAGGCGGCCAGCTAACCACCACTACCGACGTTGAGAACTGGCCTGGCGATCCTGACGATCTAACTGGTCCGCGGTTAATGGAACGTATGCATGAGCATGCGTTGAAATTTAATACCGAGATCATCTTCGATCATATTCACACGGTTGATTTGCAAAACCGCCCGTTCCGTCTGGTTGGTGATAGCGGCGAATATACTGCCGATGCGCTAATCATCGCTACCGGCGCTTCTGCCCGTTATCTGGGCCTGCCTTCCGAAGAAGCGTTCAAGGGTAAAGGCGTCTCCGCCTGTGCGACCTGTGACGGATTCTTCTATCGTAAGCAGAAAGTTGCCGTAGTGGGCGGCGGCAATACCGCTGTTGAAGAAGCGCTGTATCTCTCTAATATCGCCTCTGAAGTTCACTTGATTCACCGTCGCGAGACTTTCCGCGCCGAGAAGATCTTGATCAATCGCCTGATGGAAAAAGTCAGCAGCGGCAATATCGTGCTGCACACCCATCGCGAGCTGGACGAAGTGCTGGGCGATCAAATGGGCGTAACCGGCGTGCGTCTGCGCGGCACGCAGAACAGCGAAACCACGGAAGAGCTGGATGTCGCGGGCCTGTTTATCGCTATCGGGCACAGCCCAAATACCGCTATTTTCGCCGGACAGCTGGAGCTGGAAAATGGCTATATTAAAGTGCAGTCAGGTTTGCAGGGCAACGCAACGCAGACCAGCATCCCAGGCGTTTTTGCTGCCGGCGATGTAATGGATCATACCTATCGTCAGGCAATTACCTCTGCCGGTACGGGCTGTATGGCGGCGCTGGATGCGGAACGTTATTTAGATGGTCTGGTTAAAAACGATAAGTAAGTTGTTAATTAACTGATCTTATTTTTCTGAGGCGACAGTTCAACTGTCGCCTTTTTTCTTTCTGCCATGCTACATTGCCTACGCCTCTACTGGCATATTCCCTGGCGATATCGGCCAGCCTGTTCTTCTTGAGAAACGGCCCCGGATGGAAAAGAAACGTCAACAACAACTTACTCGCTGGCTGCGCCAGCAGCGTGCCTGTGCCCGCCCCTGGACAACTCTTTCTACGCTGCTGGGCCTGGCAAGCGCCCTGTTGATCATCGCTCAGGCATGGTTGCTGGCCACCCTGATGCATCATTTGATTAGCGAACAGCAGCCGCGCGCGCAATGGCTTTCCACTCTATTTCTGTTGCTGCTCTGTTTCGCGGTACGCGCCTTGCTCAGTTGGCTTCGTGAACAGGCGGGCTATCGGGCGGGAGAACAGATACGACGTGCTCTGCGCAAACAGGTGCTTGACCGTCTACAGCAGTCAGGCCCCGCCTGGATACAGGAAAAGCCGGTCGGCAGCTGGGCCAGCCTACTGCTGGAGCAGACGGAAGAGATGCAGGACTATTATGCGCGTTATCTGCCGCAGATGACGTTAGCCGTGCTTATTCCCGGTCTGATCCTGCTGGTGATTTTTCCGGTGAACTGGGCCGCCGGACTGATTTTGTTGGCCACGGCTCCGCTCATTCCGCTGTTTATGGCGCTGGTGGGAATGGGGGCTGCCGATGCAAATCGGCGTAATTTTCTTGCGCTGGCGCGGCTTAGCGGTGATTTTCTCGATCGGCTGCGTGGCCTGGATACGCTGCGTCTGTTTCATCGCGGCGCGGCGGAAACGCGCGCCATTGCTGCCGCTTCCGAAGATTTTCGGCAGCGCACCATGGAAGTCCTCAGGCTGGCTTTTCTCTCTTCGGCAGTGCTGGAGTTTTTCGCTTCTGTCTCTATTGCCATTGTCGCCGTCTATTTTGGCTTCTCCTATTTAGGCGAGCTCCATTTTGGTCACTACGGTACCAGCATCACTCTGTTTGCCGGTTTTTTGGCCCTGATTCTGGCACCGGAATTTTTTCAGCCACTGCGCGATTTAGGCACGTTTTATCATGCCAAAGCTCAGGCGGTGGGTGCAGCCGATGCGCTACACACCTTCCTCTCCTCCCAACCGGAGGTAACGTCAGCCGAAGACAAACCTGAGTTTTCGCCCGATCGGCCGCTGCAAATCGACGCCAGCGGGCTGATGATTATGGCCCCGAACGGAACCTTACTGGCTGGCCCGCTCGATTTCTCTTTGTCGCCAGGCAGACGTGTGGCGCTGGTGGGTCAAAGCGGCGCGGGGAAAAGCTCGCTGATCAATGCGCTGCTGGGCTTCCTGCCTTATCAGGGTTCCTTACGGATTAACGGCTATGAGCTACGGGATCTTCCACGTCGCGACTGGCATCAGCTTCTGGCCTGGGTAGGTCAAAATCCTCATCTGCCGGAACGTACAGTTCGCGAGAATGTACTCAACGGTCAGAGAGTATCTGCGGCACGTTTACAGGAGATACTGGCGTTAGCTGGCGTCGATGAGTTTCTTTCCCGCCTGCCGCTGGGGCTGGAGCACGAGATGGGCGATCAGGCTGTAGGCCTGTCGGTAGGACAGGCGCAGCGGATTGCCGTAGCGCGGGCGCTGCTAAAACCTCGTCAGCTGTTATTGCTGGATGAACCGGGCGCCAGCCTGGACGCGCGTAGTGAGCAGCATGTGATGCGGGCGCTGTTGGCCGCATCACAGCAGCAAACTACCCTGTTGGTAACGCATCAGCTAAATGAGCTGGCGCAGTGGGATGAAATTTGGGTGATGCGCGATGGTCAAATTATTCAACAGGGTAGCTGGCAGCAGCTTACCAGCCAGCCGGGACCTTTTGCCACGCTGCTGACCCATCGTCAGGGGGATATAGCCTGATGGCGAAACTACAACCTTTTCTGCGGCTCTATCGCCGTCATTGCTGGCGTCTGCTGTTAGGGGCGTTATTAGCCATCGTAACGTTATTGGCCAGCACGGGACTGCTCACGCTTTCAGGATGGTTTCTGGCGGCTTCATCGCTGGCAGGTACGGTAGGGCTTTACAGCTTTAACTATATGCTGCCCGCTGCGGGCGTACGCGGCGCGGCTATCATCCGCACCGTTGCGCGCTATTTTGAACGTCTGGTCAGCCATGACGGGACATTTCGCGTGCTGCAACATCTGCGTGTTTTTACTTTTCGTCGTCTGATGCCGCTATCGCCCGCAGGGCTTACCCACCTGCGCCAGGGCGATTTGCTTAACCGCTTTGTTGCCGATGTCGATACGCTCGATCATCTCTATCTCAGGATAATTTCGCCACTCTGCGGCGCGCTGGTAGTGATTATCGTGGTGACGCTGGGGTTATGCTGGCTGGATGTCTCGCTGGCGCTGACATTGGGTGCCATTATGCTGCTGACCCTGCTGCTGCTGCCGCCGCTGTTTTATCGCGCCGGACGTCCCGCCGGCGAGATCATTACCGCCGAGCGTGCGCGTTATCGCCTGCAGCTGACTCACTGGCTGCAGGCGCAGGCAGAGCTTTCACTGTATGGCAGCGTTGAAGCCTGGCGCGAGCAGCTGAATTTAGTAGAACAGCGTTGGCAACAGGCGCAGCGCAGGCAGGCCAGCCTGACCGGCCTGTCGCAGGCGCTGCTGCTGCTGATCAGCGGCGCGGCGGTAACGCTGTTACTCTGGCTCAGCGCTGGCGGCGTAGGCGACTGGCCGCAGCCTGGCGCCTTGATTGCTCTGCTGGTTTTCTGCACTCTGGCGGCGTTCGAAGCGTTAGCACCGGTTGGCATGGCCTTCCAACATCTTGGACAGGTTTTTGCCTCTGCTGAGCGTATCAGCCAGATTATCGATCGCTCGCCCGCCGTGGAATTCCCCTCTGAGCAACACGATGATCTTTCTGCGCCTGGCTCGCTGGCGTTAGAACAGGTTACCTTCTCATATCCGGATGCGCTTTCCCCTGCCCTGCAGCGCCTGTCGCTCCGGGTTAACGCCGGTGAAACCATTGCGCTGCTCGGCCCTACCGGCTGCGGCAAAAGCACGCTGCTACAGCTGTTAACGCGGGCATGGGATGCGCAGCAGGGTGAGATTTGGCTACAGGGCCTCCCGCTACGTCAGTGGAGCGAACCAGCTTTACGCGCTGCTGTTAGCGTGGTTAGTCAGCGGGTTCATCTGTTTAACCAGACATTGCGCGATAACTTATTACTGGCTGCGCCGGAGAGCAGCGATCGGGCTCTGTGCACCATACTGGAACAGGTGGGTCTGGAAAAGCTGCTGGACGGCGAAGGGTTAAACGCCTGGCTGGGCGAAGGTGGTCGACAGCTTTCCGGCGGTGAATTACGTCGTCTGGCTATTGCACGGGCGCTCCTGCACAATGGGCCAATAATGTTGCTTGATGAACCCACCGAAGGTCTGGATGCGGAAACAGAACGGCATATTCTTGCCCTGCTGGCTCAGGTTACCGCTGACAAAACGGTGATAATGGTTACCCATCGCCTGCAGGGACTGGATAAGGTCGATCGGATTTACGTTATGGATCAGGGTGAAATCATTGAGCAGGGAACGCATGCGGAATTAATTGCAAAAGGCGGACGCTACTGGCATTTTCAGCAGCGGTTTACGCTATAGTCATAGCTTCTGAAACTGCGGGGCTTTCGAGAAATGCGACTGATTCAGTTATCACGTGAATCGCTTAACTTTCCGCCGCCGGAAATGGCGCTGCGTGAACCAAATGGCCTGCTGGCTATGGGCGGCGACCTTAGCCCTGCACGTTTACTCAATGCCTACTACCGGGGGATTTTCCCCTGGTTTTCGCCGGGCGATCCTATTTTATGGTGGTCGCCCGATCCGCGTGCGGTATTAATCCCGGATGCGTTTCATTGCAGCCGCAGCATGAAGCGTTTTCACCGACGCTCGCCCTATCGCGTCACCATGAACCGCGCGTTTGCTGAGGTAGTTGAAGGTTGCGCCAGCGATCGTAACGAGGGAACCTGGATCACGCCAGAGGTAAAACGCGCCTGGTGGCGTCTGTACGATCTGGGCCATGCACACTCGATCGAAGTCTGGTGCGATCAGGAACTGGTCGGCGGAATGTATGGCCTGGCTCTGGGACAGCTCTTTTGCGGCGAGTCGATGTTTAGCCGCAGTGAAAACGCATCAAAAACCGCGCTGCTGGTATTTTGCCAACATTTTGCCCAGCATGGCGGCCAGCTGATCGATTGCCAGGTATTAAATCCGCATACTGCATCGCTTGGGGCTACAGAGATTGCACGTACCGATTATTTGCTGGCGCTGAGTCGCCTGGGGAATGCGTCGGTAAACGAAGCCTGCTGGTGTACAGATACGCTTTTTGTCCCCGATCCGATGTTTTACACGCAACGGTGAGGAATAGTGGTATAATAGGAAAGTTTGGTATGTCGTCCGTTTATTGCGTAAGCGCATCGGAATTACCAGGCTGGGAATCACCACGCATCTTCAGAACTGTTTTCTGGCTGTGGCCGGTTAATGGATTCTTAGCCGCTATTCCCCCTCGCTAACGTCACTGTCATCAGACGACGAAAGTTATGCTTGTATGCTGCGCTACAGGTGCATGCGGGCGTTGGTATAATAACCAACAATTCTTTACATAATTCGTGGAATTCGGCATTATCTTGCCGGTTCAAAACTTGGAAGTCCACCCAGAGGATTCGATGGCCAAAGAAGACAATATTGAAATGCAGGGTACCGTACTTGATACGTTACCTAACACCATGTTCCGCGTGGAATTAGAAAACGGACACGTGGTTACCGCTCATATCTCCGGTAAAATGCGCAAAAACTACATCCGCATTCTGACGGGCGACAAAGTCACTGTTGAGCTGACCCCGTACGACCTGAGCAAAGGCCGCATTGTCTTCCGTAGTCGTTAATAAAGCTCTGCGTTAATCTGACATTAACGCCTGACTGTTAACAAAGGCCAGATAATCTGGCCTTTTGCTTTTACGATGCATCAATGCGTGCTCTGTTGTTAATAACGATACGCTGATAAAAAAGGCCGGATTAATCCGGCCTTTTGCTTTTCTGCTGCGCTTATTGCACTGAACCTTCCGTTTTGCGCTTCTCAGCGCTAACGAAATGGTAAGCCAGCTGATTTTTCTCTTTATCCAGCGTGACCGATACCGATCCGCCATCCACCAGTGAACCAAACAGCAGTTCGTTAGCTAATGGTTTCTTCAGGTTTTCCTGCACGGTACGCGCCATTGGACGTGCACCCATCGCTTTGTCATAACCTTTCTCTGCCAGCCATTCACGCGCTTCGTCGCTGACTTCCAGTGAAACGCCTTTGGCGTCCAGCTGGGCCTGCAGTTCCACGATGAACTTGTCCACCACCTGATGAATAACTTCAGCAGAAAGGTGATCAAACCAGATAATGTTATCAAGGCGGTTACGGAACTCTGGCGTAAAGATCTTTTTAATCTCTTCCATCGCATCGGTACTGTTATCCTGATGGATAAGACCAATGGATTTACGCTCGGTTTCACGCACGCCAGCGTTGGTGGTCATAACCAGAACCACGTTGCGGAAATCCGCTTTGCGGCCATTGTTATCGGTCAGCATTCCGTTGTCCATTACCTGCAGCAGCAGATTAAAGACATCCGGATGCGCTTTCTCAATTTCATCCAACAGCACCACGGCATGAGGATGCTTGATCACCGCATCGGTCAGCAAACCACCCTGATCAAAGCCAACGTAGCCCGGAGGCGCACCGATCAGGCGGCTTACGGTATGACGTTCCATATATTCGGACATATCAAAACGCAGCAGCTCAATGCCCAGCGCCTTCGCCAGCTGCACCGTCACTTCGGTTTTACCTACCCCGGTAGGGCCGGCAAACAGGAATGAACCCACCGGTTTACGCTCATGTCCCAACCCGGCGCGACTCATTTTGATCGCCTCGGTTAATGCTTCAATCGCTTTATCCTGACCAAACACCAGCATTTTCAGCCGCTCGCCAAGGCTTTTCAGCGTATCGCGATCGGTTGCAGAAACGCTTTTCTCCGGGATGCGGGCAATACGCGCCACTACCGACTCGATATCCGCCACATTAACGGTTTTCTTACGCTTGCTGACCGGCATCAGTCGGCTGCGTGCGCCAGCTTCATCAATAACATCAATTGCCTTATCCGGCAGGTGACGATCGTTGATATATTTCACGGCCAGCTCAACGGCGGCACGTACCGCTTTCGCAGTGTAACGGACATCGTGATGCGCTTCATACTTCGGTTTCAGACCGTTAAGGATCTGCACCGTTTCATCCACGCTCGGCTCGGTAACGTCAATTTTCTGGAAACGACGCGCCAGCGCACGATCTTTCTCAAAGATATTGCTGAATTCTTGATAGGTTGTAGAACCCATCACGCGGATCCGTCCGCTCGACAGCAACGGTTTGATCAAATTCGCCGCATCAACCTGGCCGCCGGAAGCCGCACCTGCGCCGATGATAGTATGGATCTCATCGATAAACAGAATACTGCTTTCATCCTGTTCCAGCTGTTTGAGCAGCGCCTTAAAGCGTTTTTCAAAATCACCGCGGTATTTCGTTCCGGCCAGCAACGAACCAATATCCAGAGAATAAATGGTGCAGTCTTTGATGATTTCCGGCACGTCACCCTGCACGATGCGCCAGGCGAGACCTTCAGCGATAGCGGTTTTACCCACCCCCGACTCGCCCACCAGCAGCGGGTTATTTTTCCGACGACGGCAGAGCACCTGAACAGTACGCTCCAGCTCCTTGTCGCGGCCGATCAGCGGATCGATACCGCCAACGCGAGCAAGCTGGTTAAGATTGGTGGTGAAGTTTTCCATACGTTCCTCCCCGCCTGCTTGCTCTTCATTGATCTGATTCTCCGGCCCCTGCGCCTGGCCCGGTTCATCTTTACGCGTCCCGTGGGAAATAAAGTTCACCACATCAAGACGGCTGACTTCATGTTTGCGCAGCAGATAGGCCGCCTGTGACTCCTGCTCGCTAAAAATGGCCACCAGCACGTTTGCGCCCGAGACTTCGCTGCGTCCGGACGACTGAACGTGGAAAACCGCACGCTGCAACACACGTTGAAAGCTGAGCGTCGGTTGCGTATCGCGCTCTTCTTCCGTTACCGGCAATACCGGCGTGGTTTGTTCGATGAAGGCTTCGAGCTCCTGGCGCAGAGCCACTATATCCACCGTACAGGCTTCCAGTGCCTCTCTGGCCGACGGGTTGCTGAGCAAAGCCAGCAACAGATGCTCGACGGTCATAAATTCATGACGGTGCTCACGCGCTCTGGCGAAAGCCATGTTTAAACTGAGTTCCAGTTCTTGATTGAGCATTAGGCACCTCCCCCAATTATCGCCCTACGGTTCATGCCGGAATAGCATAACGCCGATCAGGCTTTTTCCAGCGTACACAGCAACGGATGCTCATGCTCTTTAGCATAGCGGTTTACCAGCGCCACTTTGGTTTCCGCCACTTCGGCAGTAAACACGCCGCAAATCGCTTTGCCCTGATAATGCACTCTGAGCATCAGTTGCGTTGCACGCTCAATATCATAAGAAAAGAACTTTTGCAGAACGTCAATAACAAATTCCATAGGAGTGTAATCGTCATTGTTGAGTATAACTTTATACATCGAAGGCGGCTTGAGACCTTCGCGCAGTTTCTCTTCTGCAAGATGTTCAAAGTTAAGCCAGTCGTTAGTGTTTCCCATAATGTTCCGTCGTATCTGTGTTGCGCACTGGCACGAAAGCCGCATGCCATATTATTCAGTGTAACACGCGTGCCATCCGGCTTCGCGCGGGTAAAACTCTCCGCAGCACTACAGGCGCGACCGCTATCACAAATTTGGCAATAGCGTTAACTACCTCAAAGTTTAGCGATTTTATCAATGCCTGAACCGGCCGATGGCTTGACGCTTACCCTTGTTTCTCTACATTCTACAAGCACAAGCTGATTGAGTTTTAAACAGCTCTTACAGCTTCCTTACCTCACCTACCTAGTAAAAAAACGTCTCGCGAGGGAACCAGAAGTATGGAGAAGGGTACAGTTAAATGGTTCAACAATGCCAAAGGATTCGGCTTTATCTGCCCGATCGGCGGCGGCGATGATATCTTTGCCCATTATTCCTCAATCCAGATGGAGGGATACAGGACGCTCAAAGCCGGGCAACAGGTGCAGTTTGACGTTCATCAGGGACCGAAAGGCAATCATGCCAGCCTTATTGTTCCGGTGGAGGCGGTTGAAGGTATCCACGCCTGAACCCGTGTTAACACATTCTGTACAACCCGACTAAAAAATGCCAGCGACAGATGCTGGCATTTTTATTAAACATTTTGGACACCTTATAAAGATGGGGCTGACAACGCACTTTTCAACCCTGCTTACCACGCTGAACGTTTACAAAGAGGAAATGCGGCGCAGCTGTAGCCCGAAGCGCACAGCCAAGAATAATGGCTGCAAAATTTTCGACTAAACCATTTGTGCCTCGCGGCATTAACCCGCTGTAGCGCATAATTTTTTAGTTTTCCTGTTAAAAAGCGTGAAAAGGCGCGCCGTTGAGTCAGGCCTTAACAGGTGACAGAGTGCCTTACTCGCCGCGCAGCGCTCGCGGAAACAGCAGGTTGTTCTCCAGATGGATATGCTGCATCAGGTCTTTAATAAACTGGTCTGTGCCGCTATACAGGGCGCGCCAGGTGGTGCAGGCCCCATCGGGCGGGGTGAGGTTATTGGTCAGAGATTTAATAATTTCCAGCTGTTCGCCCGCTTCATTATGTTCAAACTCCATCACGGCGATGGGGTTGCCGGCATGCGCGCCCATTCCCTGCTCAATCATGGGAAACAGCACACGTTCTTCTTTCATCATATGATCGCTGAGATGCTGCCAGACCGCCTGCAGGGTGCTGGCCAGCCCACGCGGACAGTCTGGTTTTTCGCCATGCACGCGCTCAACCTTTTCCGCCATCATAATCAGATCGGGCAGCTGCTGACGATGCACGTTATGGTAACGGTCAATAATATGTTTAATCACGTCGGCAAGCGGCGCGTTACGCCAGTTTTCTTCGCTGCTTTCCTGCTGCGTCAACTGCTGTAATTCTGTTTCAAGCTGTTCAATATCCAGATGGCGTTTGGCAGCCATCTCCTCCAGCGTATGTTTGCCGCCACAGCAGAAATCGAGATGATATTTATGGAACAGCGCGGTTGAGCCCGGGATAGCAATAACCAGTTCGCCCAGAGAAGTAGTACGTAACGACATAGCGTTTACCTTTTGCTGAAATTATAAGATGTATTTTAAATACATCTTATAATTCAGGCCACTCCATTTTGCTTTTACGTTATAAAACAGCTCTTATGGGAAAAAAGATGGCTTAACATAGCCTGCGATATGTGCGCTTCAGGGCGATAGCGAACAAATTGCCCGTCGGCCTTTACCCTATTGCCTTTTTTGGTTAGCGTGAGGTACTTCAAATTTGTTTATGGATTTTACAAGGATATGTATTCAGGACTGCTGATTATTCTTTTGCCGCTGGTTATTGGCTATTTGTTACCGCTTAAATCCCCCGCCCTGCAACGCCTGGTTAACCACCTGCTGAGTTGGATGGTCTACGTTATTCTGTTTTTTATGGGCATCAGCCTGGCGTTTTTAGATAATCTGGCTGCTAACCTGCTGGCTATTTTACGTATCGCCAGCGTCAGCGTGATAGCTATTTTGGCCTGTAATCTGATCGCGCTGCGCCTGCTGGAAAAGCGTCGTCCCTGGCACCATCATCATCAGCAGCAGCAGACGCTGCCTTCGCGCCTTCACATGGCGCTGGAATCGCTGAAACTGCTGGGCGTTGTGGTGTTGGGCTTCCTGCTGGGTCTGTCCGGCTGGGCATTTTTACATCATGCCGCTCAGGCAAGTGAATATGCGCTGTTGCTGTTGCTGTTTCTGGTTGGTCTGCAACTACGCGGCAGCGGCATGACGCTACGGCAAATTGTGCTGAACCGGCGCGGGATGATGGTCGCAGTAGTGGTCTGCATAAGCGCGTTTGCTGGCGGTATACTGGCAGCGCTGTTGCTCGGCCTACCCGTAACAACCGGCCTGGCGCTGGCCAGCGGCTACGGTTGGTATTCGCTTTCTGGCATTTTAATGACGGAAAACTTCGGACCGGTTATCGGCAGCGCGGCGTTTTTTAACGATCTGCTGCGCGAACTGCTGGCAATAATGCTGATCCCGCTGCTGATCCGTCAGCATCGTTCCAGCGCGCTGGGGCTGTGCGGCGCAACCTCTATGGACTTCACCCTTCCCGTTTTGCAGCGTGCCGGCGGGGTTGAAATTGTGCCCGCAGCAATTGTACACGGCTTTGTCCTTAGCCTGGCTGCGCCAGTGCTGATCGCCCTTTTCTCTGCATAACAAAATGGCGGCATAAAACCAGGCCGCCTCCCCTTTTCTTTTTGCTTTAGATCAATCGTGCTTCGATTATTTCAGCCTGCACTTGCCTGCCAGCGTCCCTTCTCTTTAAAGTTGCATTTAAAATACACCTTATAAAGGGATACCAGAATGTTTTGTGTGCAATGTGAGCAAACGATTCGTACTCCGGCGGGCAACGGCTGCGCCTGGGCGCAGGGGATGTGTGGTAAAACCGCGCAAACGTCCGATTTACAGGATTTGCTGATCGCCGTGTTACAAAGTCTTTCCGCATGGGCTTTGCACGCGCGTACCGATAGCATTATCGATCATGAAATCGACAGTTTTGCGCCGCGCGCTTTTTTCTCCACCCTGACCAACGTTAACTTCGACTCCGGTCGCATTATTGATTACGCCATTCAGGCGCAACGCTATCGCGATGATTTAAAAGCCCGCTGTGCCGTGCTGGGTCTGGGTGCACCGCAGCATCCGCTAAGCGACCTGAGCCTGAATGGCAGCGATGCCGGGGTCTTACAGCAGCAGGCG
Source organism: Pantoea alhagi (assembly GCF_002101395.1). Classification (NCBI taxonomy): domain Bacteria; kingdom Pseudomonadati; phylum Pseudomonadota; class Gammaproteobacteria; order Enterobacterales; family Erwiniaceae; genus Pantoea; species Pantoea alhagi. The sequence continues at coordinate 80,135 of NZ_CP019706.1, forward strand.
CACGCGTTTGCGCTAAATGCCGGTGACGATCATGAAGATGTGGTCGGCCTGCGTCTGCTCTGCCTGTATGGTCTGAAAGGCGCTGCCGCCTATATGGAACATGCGCACGTGCATGGCCGTTACGATAACGAAATCTATCATCAGTATCATCAGATCATGGCATGGCTCGGCACGCGTCCGAACGAGATCGAGACGCTGCTGGCGGAAGCGATGCATATCGGCAAAATGAACTTCTCTATTATGGCGATGCTGGATGAAGCGCAAACCACTACCTACGGCGATCCGCAGCCGGTTAAGGTTAACGTGCGTCCCGTGGCGGGCAAGGCGATCCTGATTTCCGGCCACGATCTGAAAGATCTGCAACTGCTGCTGGAACAAACCGTCGGCACCGGTATTAATGTCTATACCCACGGCGAAATGCTGCCTGCGCACGGCTATCCCGAGCTGAATAAATATCCTCACCTGGTGGGTAACTACGGCAGCGGCTGGCAGAACCAGCAAAGCGAGTTTGCCCGTTTCCCTGGCCCGATTGTGATGACCTCCAACTGTATTATCGATCCGAATCCGGGCGATTATCAGCAGCGTATCTGGACGCGCAGTATTGTTGGCTGGCCGGGCGTAAACCATCTTGATGGCGACGATTTCACCCCGGTGATTGCGCAGGCTCACACCATGACAGGTTTCCCGTGGAGTGAAATTCCGCATGAAATTACCGTTGGCTTTGGCCGTCGCGTGCTACTGGACGCCTGCGATTCTATTATTGAACTCGCTACCCAGAAAAAACTGCGTCACGTTTTCCTGATTGGCGGCTGTGACGGCAGCCGTGACAAACGCAGCTACTATACCGATTTGGCGACGGCAGTGCCGGATGACTGCCTGATCCTTACGCTCGCCTGTGGTAAATACCGCTTCAATAAGCTTGATTTCGGCACGCTGGAGGGATTACCGCGCCTGCTGGATGTGGGTCAATGTAATGACAGCTACGCCGCGATCGTCCTGGCGGTCAAGCTGGCGGAGAAACTGAACTGCGGGGTTAACGATCTGCCGCTGTCGCTGATCCTCTCCTGGTTCGAGCAAAAAGCGATTGTGGTGCTGCTGACATTGCTGGCACTCGGCGTGAAAAATATCCGCACCGGCCCGACCGCACCGGCGTTTCTCACCGATAACCTGATTGCCATTCTGGAAAAAGAGTTTGGCATGACGCCAGTTACCACCGTTGAAAACGATCTTGCCGCAATTCTGTCGCCACAGGAGTAAACCATGAACACCACCACACTTTGCCCCTGGCGCATGCAGGTTCACCATATTACTCAGGAAACACCGGATGTCTGGACGCTGGCGCTGATCGATCACGATTTTTACCGCTGGCAGGCAGGCCAGTTTGCGCTGGTACGCATCGGCAACAGCGATGAGGTCCGCGCCTATACTCTCTCTTCGACGCCAGGCCAGAGCCAGTTTATTACCCTGACGATTCGCTATATTGAGCAGGGTAAAGGTTCCGGCTGGCTTACCCGTCAGGTGAAGCCAGGCGACTATGTCTGGTTATCCGATCCGCAGGGCAACTTCAGCTGCGAACAGCATCCTGCTTCGCACTATCTGCTGCTGGCGGCGGGCTGCGGCATCACGCCAGTGATGTCAATGGCACGCTGGCTGCACAGCCATCGTCCGGAAACCGATGTGCATCTGATCTATAGCGTCCGTTCGCCGCAGGATGTAATTTTTGCCGCCGAACTGCAGGCGCTGCGCCCGTGGCTTAAGCTGACAATTATTGCTGAGCAGCAGCCGGAAGCGCTGATGCTAAAAGGGCGTCTGACCACAGAAATCCTGGCGCAACAGGTGCCGGATATCGCCCGGCGTACGGTGATGATGTGCGGTCCGCAGCCCTATATGGACCTGGCGGAAAACAGCGTTCGCGCGCTGGGCGCGGTCAATGTATTGCGCGAGCAGTTTACCGCCGCCGCGCCTGATGACGTCGAGGATAACGGTGTACGTTACCATCTGAGCAGCGCTTCGCATCAGCTACAACATGCGGCGTTTCCGGCGGGCTGGTCGTTGTTGTCAGCGATGGAACAGCATAAGCTGCCGGTTGAGGCGGTTTGCCGCGCTGGCGTGTGCGGCTGCTGTAAAACGCGCGTGGTCAGCGGCCAGTATCAGACCAGCAGTACGGTTGGCCTGACGGAAGAAGAGATCGCGGCAGGCTACGTGCTGGCCTGTAGCTGTCAGCCAGCAGGCAATATCGAACTGGCGTAATGCCCCGGAAATACCTGGTTTCATCGTGGTTCCCCCGCTTTGCGTGGTGTTGACTAGACTTTTTATCGTCTGACATCTCGCCATCGGGATGATGGGTCAACCACAGTAAGGAACCACTATGAAGCAAACCGTTGCGGCGCTACTGGCAAAAACGCTGGAAAGCGCCGGTGTAAAACGCATTTGGGGAGTCACCGGGGATTCCCTTAACGGGCTGAGCGATAGCCTGAATCGCATGGGCACCATTGAATGGATGCCCACACGTCATGAAGAGGTCGCCGCTTTTGCCGCTGGCGCCGAGGCGCAGATCAGCGGCGAACTGGCGGTCTGTGCAGGCTCATGCGGGCCAGGCAACCTGCATTTGATTAACGGCCTGTTTGACTGTCATCGCAATCATGTGCCGGTGCTGGCAATCGCCGCCCATATTCCTTCAAGCGAAATCGGCAGCGGTTATTTTCAGGAAACCCACCCTCAGGAACTTTTCCGGGAATGCAGCCATTACTGCGAGCTGATCTCCAATCCGGAACAGCTGCCGCAGGTACTGGGCATTGCCATGCGTAAGGCCATTCTTAATCGCGGCGTTTCAGTGATTGTACTGCCTGGCGATATCGCGCTGAAGCCCGCGCCGGAACAGGCGTCATCCACCTGGTACTCACCTCAGCAGCCGGTTATCCAGCCTGCAGAGCCCGAACTGGATAAGCTGGCCGCCCTGCTAAACAGTGCGCAAAATATCACGCTGATGTGCGGCAGCGGCTGCGCAGGCGCGCATCAACAGGTTGTTGAACTGGCCGCTACGCTAAAAGCGCCGGTGGTTCATGCCCTGCGCGGCAAAGAGCATATTGAGTATGACAACCCTTACAGCGTCGGCATGACCGGGCTGATCGGCTTCTCATCAGGCTATCACGCCATGATGAATGCCGACACGCTGTTGCTGCTGGGTACACAATTCCCCTATCGCGCCTTCTATCCTGAAAAAGCGCAGATTATTCAGCTGGATATTAATCCTGGCAGCATCGGCGCGCACTCCCATGTGGATATGGCGCTGGTCGGCGACGTGAAAGCGACGCTGTCAGCCCTGCTGCCGCGCTTGCAAAACAAACAGGATCGCGCCTTTCTTGATAACGCACTGGAGCATTACGCCAACGCCCGCAAAGATCTGGACGATCTGGCGAAGCCCAATGATAAACAGGCCATCCATCCGCAATATCTGGCACAACGACTCAGCCATTTTGCACGCGAGGATGCGATTTTTACCTGCGATGTGGGAACGCCGACGGTATGGGCGGCGCGCTATCTGGCAATGAATGGCAAACGCCGCCTGCTGGGCTCGTTTAATCATGGCTCAATGGCTAACGCCATGCCGCAGGCGCTGGGCGCTCAGGCGCTGGACAGGGATCGCCAGGTAGTGGCGATGTGCGGCGATGGCGGTTTCAGTATGTTAATGGGCGACTTTATTTCCGTCGCGCAGCTTAAACTGCCGGTTAAGCTGGTGGTATTTAATAACAGCGTGCTGGGCTTTGTGGCAATGGAGATGAAGGCGGGCGGCTACCTGACCGACGGCACCGATTTGCACAATCCCGATTTTGCCGCCATTGCCAACGCCTGTGGGGTAAAAGGCATTCGGGTGGATAAAGCCTCGGAGCTGGACAGCGCGATTGAAGAAGCCTTTGCCCATGATGGCCCTGTGCTGCTTGATGTCATCACTGCCAAAGAGGAGCTGGCGATGCCGCCACAGATCAAAATGGAGCAGGCAAAAGGCTTTAGCCTCTATATGCTGCGCGCCATTATTAACGGTCGTGGCGACGAAGTGGTCGAGCTGGCAAAAACCAACTGGCTACGGTAAAACATTAATGACTTTTTACGGGCACACAGGTGCCCGTTTTTTTAAGGAGCCCCTTAGTGATAGATCTACGTAGCGATACCGTCACCCGCCCATCACCAGCAATGCTGTCGGCCATGGTCTCTGCCCGTACCGGCGACGACGTTTACGGTGACGACCCCACCGTAAACGCGCTGGAGGCGGAAGCCGCACAGCTGAGCGGCAAACAGGCCGCACTGTTTTTACCTACCGGCACGCAGGCCAACCTGGTCGCCCTGCTTACCCATTGCCAGCGCGGCGACGAATATATCGTTGGTCAGCAGGCACATAATTATAAATATGAAGCAGGTGGCGCGGCGGTACTGGGCAGCATTCAGCCTCAGCCACTGGAGGCTGCGGAAGATGGCTCGCTACCGCTGGATAAGGTTGCGGCAGTCATTAAGCCTGACGACATTCACTTTGCCCGCACGCGCCTGTTAAGCCTGGAAAATACCTTTGGCGGCAAAGTTTTGCCCGTGGGTTATCTGGCCGAGGCATGGCGCTTTACACGCGAGCATCAGCTGGCGCTGCACATTGATGGCGCCCGCATCTTCAACGCCGCCGTGGCGCTTGATCTGCCGCTGGAATCCCTTGCCCGCTATTGCGATACGTTAACGATCTGCCTGTCGAAAGGATTAGGCGCGCCGGTGGGTTCGCTGCTGTGCGGCGATGCGCAATATATTCAACAGGCGCGGCGCTGGCGTAAAATGACCGGCGGCGGCATGCGCCAGGCGGGCATTTTGGCTGCGGCCGGACTGTATGCGCTGGAAAATAATGTGATGCGCCTTAAAGAGGATCACGATAACGCCCGTTGGCTGGCGGAGCAGCTGGGCGAACTGGATATTAACGTCAGCCAGCATACCAATATGGTTTTCGCCCAGCTGCCGCCAGAGCAGGCTGCGCCGTTAAAGGCCTGGATGCAGGCGCGCAATATTCTGCTGTCAGCGGGGCCGGTTACGCGACTGGTTACCCACCTGGATGTGGATCGCGCCGCCCTGCAGCAGGTAGTAAAACAGTGGAAAGCCTTTCTCGTCGCCCGATAAGCGCCAGTCACCCACGATCGCCTCAGCGCCCATACTTCTCTACCAGCGCCTGGGCGATCGCCCACGTTTCCGCATCAGCCTGCCCGGAATAGCTGGCGGGTCGGAAATGCATCTGAAATGCCGCGATCAGCTTTTGCTGCTGCGCGGGCGTCACCGCCGCGTTAACCTCATAACCATAGCGCGCCAGCAGATCAAGCAACTTATCCTGCGCCACCGGCTGCAGGCGATCGTGCCCCTGTAAGAGCTCTTCTACCCGCTGCGGATCCGGCCAGGCACCAATACCCTGCGCGGCCAGCTGCGCCCAGGGAAATCGCGGTCCCGGATCCTGCTTGCGTTGCGGCGCAATATCGCTGTGTCCGACAATGTTTTGCGGCTGAATATGATAACGACTGATTAAATCGTGCAGCAGCGGCAGCAGAGCGGCAATTTGCGCGGGGGCAAAGGGATAAAACTGCCGCCCCTGCGCCGTCAGGCGATAACCGGGATTGACCAGTTCAATGCCTACAGAGGTATCGTTAAGACGCGTGGCGCCGCGCCAGTAGCTTGGCCCTGCATGCCACGCCAGTTCATGTTCCGGCACCAGCTGCCAGATAAGCGGTGTACCACGGTGCAGCGGCGGCTGAGCCGGGATCAGATAATGCACGCTCACCTCTTTATCAGTAAGCGTCGTCAGCGAAGAAGAGAAATCCTCCGCCGTATAATGAATCACAATCGCCTTTACGCGGGGCCGGGCACCCTGCGCCGCCAGACGGGTATCCACGCTATAGCCCTGACGCTGCTCAAGGCCCGACGTACAGCCAGCTAACAGCAGCGTCAAAAGCAGCGCTAAATAAGCTTTCACCGCGTTTTAACTGCCGTACCGCTGACGCTGACCATCAGCATGCTGCTGTCTTTGCCCACGGTTTCATAATCAATGTCGATACCGACCACCGCATTCGCACCCAGCGCTTTCGCCTGCGCCTCCAGTTCTGCAAAAGCAATCTCACGCGCCTTACGCAACTCTTTTTCATATGCGCCGGAACGGCCGCCAACAATATCGCGGATGCCGGCAAAGAAATCGCGGAAAATATTCGCGCCAAGAATGGCTTCGCCGGTGACGACGCCGCAATACTCAGTAATCGTTTGTCCTTCCAGCGTTGGCGTAGTGGTTAATTTCATGCTCATCTCCTTTTCTGATTCAGCGATAGTTTAGCCCGTGCAGCTAAAAAGCGCGGCTATACTTTATGCTAAAACAAAGCGTTACCCGTTGACCATAAGGAAAATGAGATGAAAAACAAAGCGTTTGCCGCCCTGCTGCCGGCTGTTCTGCTGCTAAGCGCCTGTACTACCGTAGAACCTGCCTATAAAGATATCGGTACACGCCTGGCCGCCTGTGTGGATGGCGGACCGGATACGGTAGCGCAAAAATTTTATGATCTCCGTACCGCTCAGCCCACCCAGGGCCTGCCGGACACGCAATTGCTGGCGCGCTACCGCCCCTACCTGAGTGAAAAACTTTATCAAAGCCTGCTGAAAGCCAATGCGCAAAGCAATAAGCCAGCCGAATGGCGTCAGGGCGATCTTTTTTCCAGCCTGGCACAGGGTCCTGACCACGCCGAAGTGGCCGATGCGTCGCGCATCCCCAATACCGATGCACGCAATATTCCGCTACGCGTTGAGCTGACGCGCGAAGGCGATAAAAACGTAAGCTGGCAGGATGAGGTCCTGATGGTACGCGAAGGCACCTGCTGGACGGTGGATGATGTGCGTTACATGGCTAACTGGCAGCGTCCTGGCGGTGGTGCCTTAAGCCAGGTGCTGGAACAATAAATCTGCCTCGTCAGGCGATCATCATTAATCTTTATGCATAGCGCCGCAGGCGTGCGGTGCTATGGTTATCCGACCAGGCCAGAAACTTCCTGCTTATTCACCCCTTCTGCGTTACATGCCAGGATCATGTGCTACGCTTTAGGCATTCCGCTACTCATTAATAAATTTTAACGCACAATGATTGCATAACTATGCTGTGAGCGTTAATATTTGCCGCATCAATTGCTATTCATTTTTGGCGCATGAGTATTCAACTTAACGGTATAAATTGCTTTTATGGCGCCCAGCAGGCGCTGTTCGATATCCAGCTAACGTGTCCGGAAGGCGAAACGCTGGTGCTGTTGGGTCCCAGCGGCGCCGGTAAAAGCTCGCTCCTGCGCGTACTTAATCTGCTTGAAATGCCGCGTTCCGGTACGCTCAGTATCGCTGGTCATGATTTTGATTTCAGCAAAAAGCCCGGCGATGACGCAATCCGCGAGCTGCGACAGAACGTAGGCATGGTGTTTCAGCAATATAATCTCTGGCCGCACCTGACGGTTAAACAGAATCTGATCGAAGCGCCCTGTCGCGTGCTGGGGCTGTCGAAAGAGCAGGCCCACCAGCGTGCCGATAAGCTGCTGGAGCGTTTGCGCCTGACACCGCACGCCGATCGTTTTCCGCTACAGCTTTCCGGTGGTCAGCAACAGCGCGTAGCCATTGCCCGCGCGCTGATGATGGAGCCGGCGGTGCTGCTGTTTGATGAGCCTACCGCCGCGCTCGATCCGGAAATCACCGCGCAGATCGTCAGCATTATTCGTGAACTGGCACAAACCAAAATCACTCAGGTCATCGTTACCCACGAGGTTGAAGTTGCGCGTAAAACCGCCAGCCGCGTGGTGTATATGGAAAATGGCTATATTGTTGAACAGGGTGATGCCAGCCGATTTACACAGCCGCAAACCGAGGCGTTTGCAAATTATCTCTCGCACTGAGTAAGGCCATAAAGATGAAAAAAATCGTTCTTGCTGCTCTGTTAGCCGGTATCAGCCTGAGTGCCTCTGCCGCCGAAACCATTCGTTTTGCTACCGAAGCCTCTTACCCTCCGTTTGAGTTTGTTGATAGCAATAACAAAATTATGGGCTTTGATGTCGATCTGGCTAACGCGCTGTGCAAAGAGATGAATGCCACCTGTACCTTCACCAATCAGGCGTTTGATAGCCTGATCCCCAGCCTGAAATTCCGCCGTTTCGATGCGGTAATGGCCGGAATGGATATTACCCCTGAACGTGAAAAACAGGTGCTGTTCAGCAAGCCTTACTATGATAACTCGGCGCTGTTTATTGCGCAGAAAGATAAGGTTACCGATGTCGCGGCGCTGAAAGGCAAGCGTGTTGGCGTTCAGAATGGCACCACGCACCAGAAATACCTGATGGACAAGCACAGCGAAATTACCACTGTGCCCTATGACAGCTATCAAAACGCGATTCTCGACCTGAAGAATGGACGTATCGATGCGGTATTTGGCGATACGGCCGTGGTGAACGAGTGGCTGAAACAAAACCAGAACCTGACGGCGGTCGGTGAGAAAGTCACAGATAAAGCCTATTTCGGCACCGGTCTGGGCATTGCGGTGCGTCAGGGTAACAGCGCGCTGCAGCAAAAATTCAATGCCGCGCTGGATAAAGTCAAAGCTGACGGCACCTACCAAACCATCTACAGCAAATGGTTCCAGCAGTAATTAAATGAACGAATTCTTTCCTCTTGCAAGCGCCGCCGGGATGACCGTCGGCCTTGCCGTCTGTGCGTTACTGGTGGGCCTGGTGCTGGCGATGCTGTTTGCCGGTTGGGAATCGGTGCGCTGGCGTCCGTTGGCCTGGGCTGGCACGGCGCTGGTGACGCTGATCCGTGGCCTGCCGGAAATTCTGGTGGTGCTGTTTATCTATTTCGGCGCTTCTCAACTGCTGCTGACGCTCTCTGACGGCTTTGTGATTAATCTGGGCCTGGTATCGCTGCCGGTACAGATGCAGATCGATAACTTTGACGTTAGCCCTTTCCTGTGCGGCGTGATTGCGCTGTCGTTCCTCTACTCCGCCTACGCCTCGCAAACGCTGCGCGGCGCGCTTAAGGCGGTGCCGGTCGGCCAGTGGGAATCGGGTCAGGCGCTGGGAATGAAAAAATCAGCGATCTTCTTCCGCCTGATAATGCCGCAGATGTGGCGTCACGCCCTGCCAGGGCTGGGTAATCAGTGGCTGGTGCTGCTTAAAGATACAGCGCTGGTTTCGCTGATTAGCGTCAACGATCTGATGCTGCAAACCCGCAGCATCGCGACCCGCACGCAGGAGCCTTTCACCTGGTATCTGGTGGCGGCAGCCATTTATCTGATTATTACCCTGCTGAGCCAGGCGGTGTTGAAGCGTATCGAATTGCGCACCACGCGTTTTGAACGGGGGAACAGCTGATGCTGGCCTATCTTCCAGAACTGCTGAAAGGGCTACAGACCAGCCTGACGCTGACCATCGCTTCGCTGCTGGCGGCGCTGTTCCTTTCTCTGTTGTTTACCATGGTGCTGGCGCTGAAAACGCCGGTGGTAAGCCAGTTAGTGAAGGGATATATCACACTGTTTACCGGTACGCCGCTGCTGGTGCAGATCTTTTTGATTTATTACGGTCCGGGCCAGTTTCCTGCATTGCAGAAAATTGACTGGCTGTGGCAGCTGCTTTCCGAGCCCTGGCTCTGTGCCCTGCTGGCCCTGTCGTTAAACAGCGCAGCCTATACCACTCAGCTGTTTTACGGCGCGGTACGCGCTATTCCTGCTGGTCAGTGGCAATCCTGTGCTGCGCTCGGCATGACGCGACGCGATACCCTGCGTATTCTGCTGCCCTACGCCTTTAAGCGTGCCCTTTCCTCCTATTCCAACGAGGTTGTGTTGGTATTTAAGAGCACCTCACTGGCTTACACCATTACGCTAATGGAAGTGATGGGCCACGGGCAACTGCTGTATGGCCGCACCTATGATGTGATGGTCTTTGCCGCCGCCGGTCTGATTTACCTCTGCGTTAACGGTTTGCTCACGTTGCTGATGCGTGTGATTGAACATCGTGCGCTGGCCTTTGAGCGGCGAAACTAACAGCCGATCATCGCGATGCTGGATTAAAAAAGGTGGGGAAACCCACCTTTTTTAATTATTTATCCACTTATGTTGCATAACAATGCATTAAATGGCATCTTGTCTCTCGCCGCTGGGCACAAAATCATAATGAGAGACAGGAGCATTTGCGATGAAAAAATGGTTACTGGCCGCCGCGCTGGCAGGCATAGCGCTTAACGCAAGCGCAGCGGAAAAAATCCGTTTCGCCTCTTCGGCCACCTATCCGCCGTTTGAGTCCCTGAATAGCGAAAACAAAATCGTCGGCTTCGATATCGATCTGGCGCAGGCGCTCTGCGAAAAAATGAAAGCGGAGTGTACTTTTACCAACAACCCTTTCGATAGCCTGATCCCGGCGTTAAAATTTCGTCGCTATGATGCGGTAATTTCCGGCATGGATATTACGCCAGAACGCAGCAAGCAGGTCGCCTTTACCCAGCCCTACTATGCCAACTCGGCGGTAGTGATCGCAGAGAAAGGAAAATATGCCGATATCACCGCGCTGAAAGGGAAACGCATCGGTATGGAAAACGGTACCACGCATCAGCGCTATCTTCAGGATAAGCATCCTGAAGTCAAAACCGTGGCCTACGACAGCTATCAGAATGCCATTCTCGATCTGAAGAATGGCCGTCTCGACGGCGTATTTGGCGATACGGCAGTGGTTAATGAGTGGCTGAAAGCCAATCCACAGCTGGGTACCGTTGGCCAGGCCATTACCGATCCGCAATATTTCGGCACCGGCCTGGGCATCGCGGTACGCCCCGACAATCAGGCGCTGTTGTCTAAACTGAACGCCGCGCTGGCAGAGGCGAAAGCAGACGGCACGCTGCAAAAAATTAACGATAAGTGGTTTGCCCGGTAAGCATAAAATACGCGGATCGGAGAGCAACTTTCCCGTGGGTTCTGCACGCTCCCGGGAGCCGGGAAAGCGCCTCCGATCTGCTACTGGCGTCGCTGTAACAGCGTCAGCACTTCGTAATGCGCGGTATGGGGAAACATATCAAACAGCTGTATCCGCCGAATCTGGTAATGTTCAAGGCGCGCAATATCCTGCGCCATGCTTTCGGCATTACAGCTGGAATAGAGCAGCCATGAAGGCGCCATGCGATTCAGATAGAGACACAGCTCAGCGCCAATTCCACGACGCGGCGGATTCACCAGCACCAGCTCCGGCACATCTCCTTCTCCTGTGGCAAAGCGCGTCGAATCCAGCGCCGCGAACCGTACCTTTTCCAGCCCAATCTGCTGCGCTGAACGCTGTGCGCAGGCAATCGCCTCAGCGCTGATCTCAATGCCGGTCAGCTGCATCTCTGGTGTGGCGCAGTGCAGGCCAAAGCCACCCACACCGCAAAAGAGATCCCACATCGACGCGACCTGTAACTCGCTGACCCACTGGCGTGCGGTATCATACAATCGCGCCGCGACGCCGGGATTGGTCTGAAAGAAGCTGCGCGGTCGAATATAGAGCGGAACATGATTAAGCTGCTCTGCCAGTAGCTGATTTTCCGTCAGCGCAATCTCCTCTTCTCCTTCGAGGATCGCCATCGGCACCGGCTGGATATTGGCAGAAATCACCGACAGCTGCGGCAGTTGTTGCTGTAACCACGGCAGCGCCGCGCGCAGCTGTTCCAGCTTGTCGGTCGAGCGCAGCACAAAGCGCAGCATCAGCTTGCCATCCAGTGAACTCTCACTGAGCAACAGAAATTTCAACTCGCCACGGCGGCGCGCCACGTTATAGGGCGTCAGGCCAGCACGCGCGATAAACGGCTTCAACAGCGCAAAAACCGGAGCAAAGCTGGCGGGATAAAGCGGACAGGCGGTTAAATCCACCGGGCCGTCAGGTTGCATAATGCCCAGCACCGGACGCTCCACGCTGCCGCTCACGACCATTTTGGCTTTATTGCGAAAGGCCTGCTGTGCGGAATCGACCGGCGGCCGCCAGTCGTCAACGGAAAATTCCCGCAGCAGCGCCTGCAAATGCGTCTGTTTCATTTGCAGCTGCTGAGAATAAGGTGTTGTCAGCCACTGACAGGAACGACAGCGGTCTGCATCGTAAAGTGCGCAATGCATGATTTAGCCTGTAATGAATGGTGGTGTCAGTTGCGGGGCTGGATTGTAGCACCCAGCGCTCAGCGGCGCTGGAAAAATTGCCGACTGCTGGCGGGAAGAAACAGCAGCAGCAGCACCAGCAGATCGGGCGACTTATGCAGGATCAGGCGGTGAAAGATCTCTCCATTACTTGCGCCGCTAATACTGAAAATCTCCGGGTAGATCCAGCCTATAGAAGCGGCCCACAAATAGAGCAGCACAACTGCCTGGCTGAGCGCATAGAGCAGGCGACCACGGCGCGAGCCACGCATCAGCGTCAGCGCGCAGCGCAGTTCGATAAAAAACAGCATCTGGCTGGCGACAAAAATCAGCGTGGAATCCCAGGCCTGGGCGCTACGGTGAATAAAATCGGCTATGCCGTCATACCCCAGTTCATTAACCAACAGCAACACGCTAATACAGCGAGTGGCGATAATCGCCTGCCCGGCAATCATGACCGGCACCGGTGCCTGCTGCGGGCGAACTGCCGCCTTACCGAATCTGAACACTTCCGACATTCACCGAACTCCTCCCGTTGCGACAAGGCGACTAAAACGGCGGCAATCCGTCCCGTAAAGAAAACCGGACCCGACTAACCGCCTGTGCAGCCTGTTGTTATAGTGGCAAAGGTTTCGGATTTTAGCTACGTTTCGCTTTCTGAATATCCCGCACCCGCTGTTTTTCTTCATGGGCCATAAAGCGCCAGGCGATAAAGCCCACCAGCCCGACTACAAACAAAATCAGCGACGCCAGCGCGTTAATTTCAGGGTTCACCCCGCGCCGCACGGTAGCGAAAATCGCCATCGGCAACGTTGTAGCACCAGGCCCGGTAACGAAGCTGGCAATCACCAGGTCATCCAGCGATAGCGTAAAGGCCAGCAGCCAGCCGGTCACCAGCGCTGGCGCAATCATCGGTACGGTGATCACGAAAAATACCTTCAGCGGCGTTGCGCCAAGATCCATCGCCGCTTCCTCAATAGAGCGATCCAGCTCACGCAGGCGCGAGTTAATCACCACCGCAACGTAGGCAGTACAGAAAGTGACATGCGCCAGCCAGATGGTCAGCATGCCGCGATCGCTGGGCCAGCCGATCGCATGCCCCATCGCCACAAACAGCAGCAGCAGCGACAGGCCGGTGATCACATCCGGCATAACCAGCGGTGCGGTCAGCATAAAAGCGAAGCCGGTTGAGCCTTTGAAACGACCAAAACGCACGATGACCACCGCCGCGATAGTGCCCAGCACCACGGCCATGGTGGCGCTGAGCGCAGCAATAGTCAGGCTGAGCGTGACCGCGCTAATCATCGCGCTATCCTGAAACAGCACCTGATACCAGTGCAGCGAAAAGCTTTCCCAGACGGTAACCAGCTGCGAACTGTTAAAGGAATAGATCACCAGCAGCAGCATCGGCGCATAGAGGAAGCTGAAGCAGAGCAGCAGGATCACCAGCCGCCACGGAGAGCGAACCGCGGGCAGATTACTCATGCCTTTTCTCCCAGAGTCTTATTTTGATGCTTATGGAACCAGATAATCGGCAGGATCAGAATCAACAAAATAATGACCGCCAACGCCGACGCGACCGGCCAGTCACGGTTATTGAAAAACTCCTGCCACAGGATCCGGCCAATCATGATGCTGTCCGGCCCGCCCAACAGTTCGGGGATCACGTACTCCCCCACCGCCGGAATAAACACCAGCATCGAGCCGGCAATGATGCCGTTTTTGGTCAGCGGCACAATCACGCTAAAAAAGGTTTTTAGCGGACGCGCGCCCAGATCGAGCGACGCCTCAACCAGCGAATAGTCGATGCGCGTCAAAGCGGTGTAGATCGGCAGCACCATAAATGGCAGATAGCAGTAAACGATACCGATATAGACTGCGGTATTGGTATAGAGGATCGCCAGCGGATGATCGATCACGCCCAGCCACAGCAAAAAGCGGTTAAGGATACCGTTGCTGTTCAGTAACCCCATCCAGGCGTAAACGCGCACCAGGAAGGAGGTCCAGGAGGGCAGCAGCACCAGCAGCAGCAAAATATTGCGCACCGAAGGTTTACTGTGCGCCACCGCCCAGGCCAGCGGATAGCCCACCAGCAGGCAGATCAGCGTGGAGATCGCCGCCACCTTCAGCGACTGCAAATAGGCTTCGATATAGAGCGGATCGTCCGTCAGCTGCAGATAGTTCGCCAGATTAAACACCAGCGTCAGCTGATCGTCCGCCCAGGAAAGCAGCTCGGTATAGGGCGGGATCGCCCGCGCGATCTCAGCGAAGCTGATTTTCAATACGATCAGAAACGGCAGCAGGAAAAACAGCGCCAGCCAAAGATAAGGCAGCGCGATTACCAGTTTGCGCCCGTGAGCGGTTTTTAGCCGGGTCAGCGTACGACGCAGGTTGCCGGAATGCGCAGCGGCAGCGGGTTGTTTCATATCGGCTCTCTTATACTGTCAGCACGACGCAGCTGTTGGCGTCCCAGCTAAGGCGCACTTCATCGCCCCAGGTCGGCGCGCCTTCGCGGAAACGATGCGCGTTTTGCAGCTGCGCGCTGATCATCTGTCCGCTATGCAACCGCACATGATAAATCGACAAATCGCCCAGATAGGCGATATGCACCACTTCACCCACGGCAAAGTTGCAACCGTCCGCCGGTACCTGATCGCACAGCATGACCTTTTCCGGACGCAGCGCGATAGAAACCGGGACGTTATCCATTACAGAGACGTCCGAAGCCACTTTCAGCGGATGCACCAGTCCAGGACTGTCGATCACCAGCCCGTCCGTGCGGCGTTCGCGCAGCAGGCCTTCAAACACATTCACGGAGCCGATAAATTCTGCGCTGTAGCGGCTGGTGGGATGCTCGTAGATCTCTTCCGGCTCGCCGATTTGCACAAACTTGCCGCGATTCATAATGGCGATACGGCCAGCCATGGTCATCGCTTCTTCCTGATCGTGCGTTACCATGACGCAGGTAGCGCCGACACGCTCCAGGATATCCACTACTTCAAGCTGCATACGATCGCGCAGCTTTTTATCCAGCGCGCCCATCGGCTCATCCAGCAGCAGCAGCTTCGGTCGTTTCGCCAGGCTACGTGCCAGCGCCACGCGCTGACGCTGACCGCCGGAAAGCTGGTGTGGTTTGCGTTTGGCGAATTCCTGCATATGCACCAGCGCCAGCATCTCCGCCACGCGCTCGGCGATATCGCTCTTCGACAGCTTGTCCTGCTTTAAACCAAAGGCGATATTCTGCTCTACCGTCATATGCGGAAAAAGCGCATAGGACTGAAACATCATATTAATGGGGCGCTGATAAGGCGGCACATGGGAGAGATCCTGACCGTCCAGCAGAATCTGCCCATGCGTCGGCGCTTCAAATCCCGCCAGCATACGCAGCAGGGTGGATTTACCACAGCCTGATGCGCCAAGCAGCGCAAAAATCTCGCCTTTATAAATGGTCAAACTGACATCGTCTACGGCGTGCTGTCCATCAAATGACTTGGTCAGATTACGGATTTCCAGCAGCGGCGTCAGGGCCTTTGCCGTTTTTTGGGGATGACGGGGGATCGCGTCGTTCACTAACATCTCTCTCCGGCACTTAGCGGAAACTCGCGGCACGCAGCCGCACAAATGAGACAACAGAGGCCGATACCGCGCCTCTGTTGTCGTTAACCTGCGATGATGATTCTTGTTAGTCGAATTACTTACCGCTTTTCACTTTGGTCCATGCACGGGTACGCACACGATCAAGTTTTGGTTCCTGTACTTTCAGCACGAACAGTTTGGACATGGTTTCCGGTCCCGGGAAGATGCCTGGGTTATTGCGTATTTCTTCACTAATCAGCGGCAGCGAGGCCTTGTTACCGTTAGCGTAGAACATCTTGTCGGAAATATGCGCAATCACTTTCGGATCCATGATGTAGTTCAGCCATTGATAGGCGGCATCCAGGTTTTTCGCATCTTTTGGGATCGCCATCATATCGAAGAAGGCCAGCGCGCCCTCTTTCGGAATGCTGTAGGCGATATCGACGCCGTTCTTCGCTTCTACCGCACGCTCTTTCGCCTGCAGAATATCTCCAGCCCAGCCGATCGCCACGCAGGTATTGCCGTTAGCCAGATCGTTAATGTACTGAGAAGAGTGGAAATAACGAATATTGGGTCGCAGCTTTAACAGCAGATCGGTCGCCGCACCTGAATAATCTTTCGCATCGCTGCTGTTCGGATCTTTGCCGAGATAGTTCAGCACGGTAGCGAAAATCTCCTCTGGCGCATCCAGGAAAGAAACGCCGCAGCTTTTCAGCTTCTCAAGGTTTTCCGGTTTCAGCACCAGATCCCAGCTGTCGACTGGCGCATCTTTACCCAGCGCCGCTTTCACTTTTTCGACATTGTAGCCGATACCGGTGGTAGCCCAGAGGTAAGGGATCGCATACTTATTGCCCGGATCGTGCTGCTCAACTTTTTTCAGCAGCTCAGGATCAAGGTTTTTATAATTGGGCAGTTTGCTTTTATCCAGCTCCTGAAACACGCCGGACTGCAGCTGACGCGCCAGGAAGCTGGACGACGGCACCACAACATCATAGCCGGTGCTGCCCGCCATCAGTTTACCTTCCAGCACTTCGTTGGAATCGAAAACGTCGTAAACCACTTTTATTCCGGTCTGCTTTTCAAAGCCCGGTACGGTATCCGGCGAAATATAATCCGACCAGTTATAGACATGCAGCGTTTTCTGTTCCGCCATCGTGCCGGCGGAAACCGCCATCAGCGCACCAGCTATCACACCAGACAACCATTTTTTGCTGTGGTTGTTTAACATGTTTTCCTTCCTCCAGAAACGGGGTCAATCTCAACGATGCAGAACAAAAGAAACCGGATGGCTTCCTGCGTGTAAAACAGAGAATGAATCATTATTCACCACAGGCATAACAGGAAAAACGTATTGCTCAGTGTGGTTTAAGAGACTTCTTATGCAGCCCCGCAAGCATAGCCGCAGCGTGCCCTTCAGGCTATACCTCAGAGTAAAAAACGCCTTTTATCGATTATTTATGCATGTTTCATCTATGTGATACGCCAGACAGGGCATAAACGGCGATAAATATCTGGCATTAAAGGGCAAAGTGCAGAATAAAAATGTGAATTGCGCCGCTTGCCCGGCAAGAACATCGGGAAGCGGTGCAAAAAGGGAAAGTGGTGTGTAAACAGAACTTAGTGCAGCACTGGCAGGCGGCTTCCGGGAACCACCAGATCGTCTTCTTCAGCCTCGCCGTTTATCAGCAGATTATTGGCGAAAGCTTCCATAATCACCATTGAGATCTGCTCTTCGCTCTGTCGCAGGAAATGCACAAACTGGCCATAGGTAATGCCCGCATTGGTCATTAACGACTGGCAAACAATCAACTTGGGCAAATTATCGTCCTGAATATCAAGAAAGGCTTTTACGGTTAGCGAGGCGGCATTGATTTGTGAAAGATCGCCTGACAGCGGGATCAGCGCCGTTGGTTTAACCTCGGCGAGGGCGGAGAAAAGAATGACGTTATCTACCAGATCGATCTTGGCATCGAAAACGCCATCGAAATTCTGCATGTGTGGCAAATGTAGCGCCTGACAGGCGTCACATTCAAACCAGGGAATGCTCTGCTGATCCAGCCAACGTCGTAATACGTCTAAGTCTGGAACGACGAGTGAATCCATATGCTACTGCCCTATAATACCGCGATGAAATAAGCGCAATAGCTTACGGAAAAAGCAACCTGAAAACCACGTCCGAGGGTCAAAAAGGCGGGTTATCCGCCGGTTTTCAGACTGAAACCGGGGCGAGCATGTTGCTCTATCCAGTCAATCATCATCGCCGCGATATTCAACCCGGTAGTTTTTTCAATGCCTTCCAGTCCCGGCGAGGCATTAACTTCCATCACCAGCGGGCCGCGCCGGGCACGCAAAATATCCACCCCCGCTACGTCCAGCCCAAGCGTGGCCGCCGCCCTGACCGCAATCTCCCGTTCACGCGGCGTAATTTCGACGCGGCGAGCGCGGCCGCCACGATGTAAATTAGAGCGGAAATCGCCCTCTTTCGCTTCGCGCTCAATAGCTGCCACCACTTCATCGCCGATCACCAGGCAGCGAATATCACGCCCCTGCGCCTCTTTAATAAACTCCTGCACCATAATGTGCGCGTTCAAACCGCGAAAGGCGTCAATCACGCTTTCCGCCGCCTGACGCGTTTCCGCCAGCACCACGCCGATGCCCTGGGTTCCCTCTACCAGCTTAACCACCAGCGGCGCACCGCCCACCATCTCAATCAGATCGCGGGTATCATCGGGGGAATGGGCGAAACCGGTAACCGGCATATCGATGCCCTGGCGCGCCAGCAACTGCAGCGAACGCAGCTTGTCACGCGCCCGGGTAATCGCCACCGATTCATTCAGCGGATAGCTGCCGCACATTTCAAACTGGCGCAGCACCGCAGTGCCGTAAAAGGTGGTTGCCGGACCGATACGGGGGATCACCGCATCGTAATGTGGCAGCAGCTCGCCACGGTAGTGCACCGCCGCCGAAGCGGGATTGATATTCATATAACAGGAAAGCGGGTCGATGGTATCAACCTGATGACCGCGCGCCAGCGCGGCCTCACGCAGCCGCTTACAGGAGTAAAGCGTTGCGTCACGGGAAAGGATGGCAATTTTCACCCAGCGGTCTCCGCATCCAGTTATCGCGTTGCCCAACCCTGCTTATGCAGGTAATCCAGAATAAAAGGACGGCTTTCACGCACGATAGTGCGTCGAATATGGTTGCTGAAATTATCGCTGCGTTGATTGCTGTCACGCTGCTGATAGTAAGCCTCCAGCTGACGATCGTACTCATCAAGCTGGTGGCGATCCAGCGGCTGATAGCGGTTTTCATGCACCAGCATCGTGGCGGGCATACGCGGTTTCACATCGGGTTCATGCTGCGGCCAGCCCAGACACATGCCAAACAGCGGCAGCACATGCTGGGGCAAGCCCAGCAGCCCGGTGACCTGCTCAATATTATTACGGATCCCGCCGATATAGACGCCGCCCAGCCCCAGCGACTCGGCGGCCACCATCGCATTCTGGCCCATGATGGCCGTATCAACGCAGCCTAATAATAGCTGCTCCGCCAGGCCCAGCTGCGCCTCGGGACAAATTTGCAGATTGCGCTGGAAATCGGCGCAAAAAACCCAAAATTCCGCCGCCTGCGCCACATATTGCTGACCACCGCTGAGCGTCACCATCTGTTCCCGCAAGGCTTTATCGGTGATGCGGATAATAGAAGAGCACTGTAAAAAGCTGGAAGTGGAAGCCGACTGCGCAGCAGCGATAATCGCCTCACGCTGTTCATCGCTAATCGGTTGATCGGTAAAGGCACGAATCGAACGATGCGTACGTAACAGTTCAATAGTCGGCGTCATGTAAATCTCCGGAATTTTTTGATGAAGTATCGTCCCGACAGCAGCCAAAAACGTCAGGTGCCATCACCTGGCTCGGGCATCGCATCAGCACGATGACGGCAGGCACATCAGGACGATACGCTTAAAATAAGCGCACGGGACTTTATAGTAAAACGTCATTCCCTTTCTGGCGCATAGCCTCTGCACATTGTACCAACAGGCAGAGCCTTCTTTACAATGGCGAAGGTTGCGGTTCATGATGCGTTTACTGAGCTTAAAAGTGTGACATAATTCACACAAAAATGTGACATAAAGGAGATAACGATGCTTGCAGTCATTTTTGGTCGCCCCAGCTGCCCTTACTGTGTGCGTGCAAAAGAACTGGCGGAGAAGTTGACCGCAGAGCGTGACGATTTTAATTTCCGCTACGTTGATATTCAGGCCGAAGGCATTACCAAAGCGGACCTGGAAAAAACCGTGGGCAAACCGGTAGAAACTGTCCCCCAGATTTTTGTCGATCAGCAGCATCTCGGCGGTTTCACTGACTTCAACGCGTGGAGCAAAGCGAACCTGGGCGTCGCACTGTAAATTACAGGCACAAAAAAACCGGCCCGCTACAGAGCGCGTCGGTTTTTTTTATGGCGGTTAGCGTGTAATACGCGAGGCCGCCAGCGTACGCCACAGCATCACCAGCAGCGCGCCAAAGCCGCACCAAAAGATGGCGCTGGTCATCCATGCCAGCTCCTGCAGCAGCGGAAAAGGTATAAAGGTGCCGCTGATGCCCATCAGCATGCAGAAAGGCGTTGCGGTTACCGCGGCCATTAAAGCCTGTGCCAGCGGCGTATGACGATTGATCATCGCGGCAATCAGGCCCGGCAACATAAACAGCAGCAGGCCGGTTTGCTCAGAGGTTTGCCCTGGCGTCTCTTCAGCGCCGCCATAACGAGTCAGGAAAAATGTTGCGCAGTAAAGCGTCATACAAATCACGACGCCCGGCCAACGGACGCTATACAACAGCATAATCTTTCCTCGTTTATTTGTGCGAACCAGGATTGTCAAAAATAACTATTCACGCCAAAGGCTGTTAAAAAATTAACGAGTAAAAGTTAATAAATATTTTCTTTTGCTGCGGCTTTCTGCTGGAGGTCTGCTGAATAAATGAATAAAATGAATGCCACTCTATACTTACTCCTGAATACAGCGTTCCAGACGCTAAGCTGTCTGGCTTATCATAGCGGTCACAGGAATAAACGTTAGCCTGGAATCTCAGGTCTTTCAACAAGTTACTGGTAAACAAGAAGTTAATACGTGAATATAAACGTCGCAGATTTGTTAAGCCGTAATGATATATTGTTATTATTCGTTGTACTGGCTTTAGGACTGTGCCTGGGTAAATTACGACTGGGTTCAGTGCAACTGGGTAATTCCATTGGTGTTTTAGTGGTTTCACTATTACTGGGCCAGCAGCATTTCTCAATTAATACCGATGCGCTTAGCCTGGGCTTTATGCTTTTTATTTTTTGCGTCGGAGTGGAAGCCGGTCCCAATTTCTTTTCTATTTTTTTCCGCGACGGTAAAAACTATCTGATGCTGGCGTTGGTGATGGTTTCCAGCGCCATGCTGTTAGCGCTGGCGCTGGGCAAAGCCTTCGGCTGGGATATTGGCCTGACGGCGGGCATGCTGGCGGGTGCGATGACCTCAACCCCGGTGCTGGTGGGCGCGGGCGATACGCTGCGGCAGTCAATGAACGACAGCCATCTGCTTGGTCAGATGCAAGATCATCTCAGCCTTGGTTACGCCCTGACTTACCTGGTCGGCCTGGTCAGCCTGATTTTTGGCGCGCGCTATCTGCCGCGCCTGCAGCATCAGGATCTGCCAACCTGCGCCCAGCAAATTGCGCGTGAGCGCGGCCTGGACACCGACAGCCAGCGTAAAGTTTATCTGCCGGTGATCCGCGCCTATCGCGTAGGTCCGGAGCTGGTCGCCTGGGCGGATGGAAAAAACCTGCGTGAGCTGGGCATTTACCGTCAGACCGGCTGCTATATTGAGCGTATTCGTCGTAATGGTATCCTGGCCAACCCCGACGGCGATGCGGTGCTGCAGCTGGGCGACGAAATTTCCCTGGTGGGCTATCCCGATGCCCACGCGCGGCTCGATCCCAGCTTCCGTAACGGTAAAGAGGTTTTCGATCGCGACCTGCTGGATATGCGCATCGTAACGGAAGAGATCGTGGTCAAGAATAACAATGCGGTGAACCGACGCCTGAGTCATTTGAAGCTCACCGATCACGGCTGTTTTCTTAACCGTGTTATTCGCAGCCAAATTGAAATGCCGATTGATGAAAGCATTATGCTGAACAAAGGCGATGTGCTACAGGTAAGCGGCGAAGCCCGACGAGTAAAAAGCCTGGCGGATCGCATCGGCTTTATCTCTATTCACAGTCAGGTCACCGATCTGCTGGCTTTCTGCGCCTTTTTTATTATCGGCCTGATGATTGGCATGGTGAGCTTTCAGTTCAGTGCGTTTAGCTTTGGCATTGGCAACGCAGCCGGTCTGCTGTTTGCAGGCATCATGCTGGGTTTTTTACGCGCCAACCACCCTACTTTCGGCTATATCCCGCAGGGCGCGTTAACCATGGTTAAAGAGTTCGGCCTGATGGTATTTATGGCGGGCGTCGGCCTGAGCGCTGGCAGCGGTCTCGGCCACGGGCTGGGCGAAACCGGTCTGCTGATGCTGCTGAGCGGGCTGCTGGTCAGCCTCCTGCCGGTGGTGCTTTGCTATCTGTTTGGCGCCTATGTGCTACGCATGAACCGCGCGCTGCTGTTCGGAGCGATTATGGGGGCGCGTACCTGCGCCCCGGCGATGGAGATCATCAGCGATACGGCACGCAGTAATATTCCGGCGCTGGGCTATGCTGGCACCTATGCCATCGCCAACGTTTTGCTGACGCTGGCGGGTACGCTTATCGTGATTATCTGGCCAGCGCTGGGCGGTTAAAAAATATTTGAATTCGGCTGCGAACTTCTTTAGCGAGAGGCAGTCTGAATAAGTGCCACTGCTTTTCTTTGAAATCCCAAATTGTGGAGCCCGTTAATCAATGATTAGCGGGTTTTTTTATGGCTGTTTCCCGCCTCTTAATGTTTTCTTAAGCGCCGCTGCGCACTATAGCCCGTCTGTAATGAGCTATGGACACTGTCATGCAACTTTCTTCAAAGTTAAACCAACACGAAACATTACCCCCGATTAGGATTAACGCGCTTTACCCTTTATCCGCACGCTTTTACGCTATCCACGCTGTTTTACTGGCAGTTTTTGGCCTGTTGTTTTTATGGCTCGCTCGTGACGGCTCCCTGGACAATGCGCTAACCGGTTACTGGTTCGACCCACTGACGCAGCGCTTTCCATGGAAAGATAATCGCTGGCTGGATCTTATCAATCACCGGCTGCTGAAGGATATGGTGATCGTGACCGGCGTTACGCTGTTGATCGCCGGGTTGCTGCGTCGCCAGCCTCGCTGGATCCTGGTGGCATTGCTGACAGGTATCGGTCCGCTGGTGGTGGGCGTGCTCAAGGCGACCAGCGCGCATTCGTGTCCGTGGGATCTGGTGATGTTCGGCGGCAAGGCCGTTGCCTGGCCGCTGCTTGGCGTTGCGCCGCCAGATAGCGGGCCTGGCCGCTGTTTTCCGGGTGGTCATGCTTCAAGCGGCTTCAGTTTAATGGCGCTGTTTTTCCTTTACTGGCCGACGCGCCGCCGCCTTGCCTGGCTGTGCTGGAGCGGAGCCGTAGTGCTGGGCTTAGTGATGGGTTACGGACAAATGATGCGCGGCGCGCACTTCCTTACTCATAATTTATGGGCAGGCTGGTGGGTTTGGCTGGCGCAGCTGTTGACTTACGGGTGCGTAACGTACCTGACGAATAAGATGAGGAAGAAATAATGATGGAAGAGTTGAACCGGACGCTGTTTCTCTGGATCAACGCCACGCCGCAGTCAGCGGCCTGGTTACTGGAACTGGCGACCTTTATCGCCAAAGACTTAATCGCTATCGTCCCGCTGTTGATCGCCGTGCTGTGGCTATGGGGGCCGCACCGTGGCATTCGGACATTGGTATTGAAAACCGGTATCGCCCTGCTTTATGCGCTGGCGATCTCCTGGTGCGTGGGGCAGCTGTTTCCGCATCCACGTCCTTTCGCCATTGGACTGGGGCATCAATTTCTGTCGCATGCGCCGGATGACTCTTACCCCAGCGACCACGGCACCACCATCTTTACTTTTGCCCTGGCCTTTATCTTTTGGCATCGCATCTGGTCTGGCATAGTGCTGATGGCGATCGGCTTAGCTATCGCCTGGTCACGAATTTATCTGGGCGTACACTGGCCGATGGATATGCTGGGTGGACTGCTGGTAGGCCTGCTGGGCTGCCTGTTCTCGCAAATGGCATGGCCGTGGTACGGCGAGCCGCTAATGAAATTACTGCATCAGATTTATCGCCTGCTTTTTTCCCTGCCGATCAGAAAAGGCTGGGTGCGCAATTAATTTACCTTGCTTCACAGGCCTGTTTAACAGGCCTTTTTTTTATCCCTTTTTATTTATTGCCGGTTGTATCTTCGCCCATTTTTATTGCGCAAACGATGCCTCTTCTAATTAAATGGGTTGCGCAAGAGGGATAAATATTAAACAAGCACTATTTTAATTTATTGATTTAAATAGAAATAGAATCTTAACCGCTTAAAAAACCGACAAAAGGAGGCGCTATTTGCTACCGCTAAAAAGATAAAAGTTCAGCCTTATCCTCTATGTTTCACAACAAACTTAGACAATTAAATTAAAAATAATTAAACATCCAGCTTATCAAGCCTAATTTATTCTTTGTATTGTGATCGTTATCACCTGATAGCTCTCTGCTGACACTTTTAACTTATTTAGATGGTGGTAGAGTGTGCCGCGAAAATGGAGAATTCCAGTATTCATTCTGTTTGCCGACGGCGGAAATTTCGCAGGATTTAACTGAGCGCTGACGGTTTTATATTCATACGTTACTCATGGAGATGGTAATGGCTTCACAGCAAACCGCAATCCAGAACGGGCGGACGGCAACACGCGTTAGCAGCTGGCGTAAAACCGATACCATGTGGATGTTAGGACTGTACGGCACCGCCATTGGCGCGGGCGTCCTCTTTTTACCGATTAATGCCGGCATTGGTGGGCTAATTCCACTGATCATTATGGCCCTGCTGGCCTTCCCAATGACCTATTATGCGCACCGTGGCCTGTGCCGCTTTGTGCTTTCCGGCAGCAAGCCGGGCGAAGATATCACCGAGGTAGTGGAAGAACATTTCGGCGCAGGCGCCGGTAAAGTTATTACCCTGCTCTACTTCTTCGCAATTTACCCTATCCTGCTGGTCTACAGCGTGGCGATCACCAATACGGTAGAAAGCTTTCTGACCCACCAGTTGCACATGCAGGCACCGCCGCGCGCGCTGCTGGCGCTGCTGCTGATTGTCGGCCTGATGATGATTGTGCGCTTCGGTAAAGAGGCGATTGTGAAAACCATGAGCATGCTGGTTTTCCCGTTTGTTGCGGTGCTGATGCTGCTGGCGCTGTGGTTAATCCCTAACTGGAGCACAGCGATTTTCCAGCACGCCTCATTAAGCGGCAGCGGTAGCAGCCTGGGAATGACCTTATGGCTGGCGCTGCCGGTAATGGTTTTCTCTTTTAACCACTCGCCGATCATCTCCGCCTTTGCCGTTGCCAAACGTCAGGAATATGGCGAAGAGGCTGAAGCAAAATGCTCACGCATTCTGGCGCTCAGCCATATGATGATGGTGCTGACGGTAATGTTTTTCGTCTTTAGCTGCGTGCTGTCACTGTCGCCAGCTAATCTGGCGGAAGCCAAAGCGCAGAATATTTCGATTCTTTCCTATCTGGCTAACCACTTTAATACGCCGATGATGGCGTGGATGGCGCCGATTGTGGCTATCGTGGCGATCACCAAATCGTTTCTGGGCCACTATCTTGGCGCGCGCGAAGGCTTCAATGGCTTAATTATCAAAAGCCTGCGCAGTCGAGGCAAAAGCATGGATGAGAAGAAGCTGAACCGCTTTACCGCCCTGTTTATGCTGCTGACCACCTGGCTGGTGGCGACCTGGAACCCGAGCATTCTTGGCATGATTGAAACACTGGGCGGTCCGATTATTGCGGTCCTGCTGTTCCTGATGCCGATGTACGCCATCAATAAAGTACCGGCGATGCGTCGTTACAGCGGTGCGCTGAGCAATATCTTTGTCACGCTTATTGGCCTGATCTCCATCTCCGCTATCATTTTTTCCCTTCTGGGCTAATTCGCTACACACCAGGCCAGCACACTGCTGGCCTTCCTTATTTTCTACGGCAGTTCAGGCCTCAACTATCTCCGGAACACAAAGCGCGGAAAGTTCAGGCCATAGCCATCGCGAGCACAAGGCGCAGAAAGTCCAGGCAGAAGAGTAAAGCGTCCCGCGCCATGGACGGCGCGGGTCGAGCTGTCAGGGATGACATATTTTGCGTCTTTACGATCGGCCTGGACTCTCCGTGCTGACACCGAAAACTCAGACTTCAAACAGATACAGAACGGCCTGAACTTCTCTCGCCGGCGTCAAACGCGCCTACGAGAACCACTGACCAAACCAGCCGTTCAGCTTCATCATCACAAAATCAAACATCCGGCTAAAAAAACTGCCCTCCTGCACCGGCTCCAGTACCACTAACGGCCGTTGCGCAATCGTCTTGCCATCCAGCTGGAAATTAATCGTTCCCACCTGCTGATGCTTTTTCAACGGTGCCTCCAGCTGCGGCGAACTCAGGGTAAAACTGGCCTTCAAATCTTTCATCTGCCCTTTCGGGATAGTGAGGGCAGCATCTTTTGCCACGCCAAGCGCAACCTCATTCCGATCGCCAAACCAGACGCGCTGCTGAGTAAAAGGCGCATCGGCCTTAACCGGCGTGACCGTTTCATAAAAACGGAAGCCCCAGGTCAACAGCTTTTCACTTTCGCGAAAACGGATACTGTCGGTCTCCGCGCCCATAACCACAGAAATCAAACGCATATCCCCTTCGGTAGCCGAGGCCACCAGATTATGACCCGCGCCTGACGTATGACCGGTTTTAATCCCATCAACATGCAAATTGCTGCTCCACAGCAGACGATTGCGGTTACGCTGGGTAATATTATTAAACGTAAACGACTTCTCTTTATTCAACGCATACTCTTCCGGCACGTCACGTATCAGCGCCTGCCCCAGTAACGCCATATCGCGCGCGGTACTGTACTGACCTTCCGCATCCAGCCCGTGAACGGTTTTGAAATGGGTATTTTTCAGCCCCAGCGCGTTAGCATAATTATTCATCAGCCCGACAAAGGCATCCTGACTGCCCGCCACGTAATCCGCCAGTGCGATACTGGCATCGTTACCTGACTGAATCACTATGCCTTTATTCAGCTCCGATACCGGAATCCGGTCGCCGGGCTTGAGAAACATCAGCGACGAACCTTTAAGAACCGGATTACCGGTCGCCCAGGCATCCTGCCCTACGGTAACCATATCGTCGCGGGTAATCTTGCCGCTTTTAAGCGCCTGACCAATCACATAGCTGGACATAATTTTCGTCAGGCTGGCGGGATCGAGACGCTGATCGGCATTGGCCTCCGCCAGCACCTGGCCGCTGGCGTAATCCATCAGCACCCAGGCTTTAGCCTCAACCTGTGGCGCAGCAGGTGCCTGTACGGCATTAACAACAACGGGAAGCAGCAACAGCGTGCCGCAGAGCGCCAGCGAACCAACGCCGGCGTGAAGACGCAATTTTTTCATGATGGAATCAGATAACCTGTAGAAATAGTATAAGTTTCATTGGGATATGAAACGCAGCGTCTTACGCTAACCTGTCGGCGCGTTGATTAAAACGGCTGCATCGTAAAGTTTCTTAGAGTTTATTAGATAAACCTTATTCTGTGCCTTAACACAAATCACACAGACCAGGGTTGATTCTGATTTTGCCTAAATCAATTAAGACGATCACAAAATTCCGCTAATCTGATTAAACCCGCTCCGAGGAGAATCACCATGGATTTAGCGCTTTTCGATCTTGATGAAACGCTGATTTGTGCAAACAGCAACAGCCTGTGGATGCGCTGGCTGGCATCGCAAGGCTACGCACCTGAAAGCTTAATTGCTGAAGAGCAGAGATTAATGGCGCAGTATCATCAGGGGGAGATCCCGCTGGAAACCTACATGAACAGAACGCTGGCACCGTTAACCGGGATGGCGACGCTAACCGTCAGCGGTTGGGTTCGCCGTTTTATACAGCGTGATATTGTGCCGCGTGTTTACCCCGCCGCCCGTGAACGGCTTGCCTGGCATCAGCAACGCGGCGACACCATTATGCTGGTCTCCGCCGGAGGCGAGCATCTGTTAACGCCCATAGCGCAGCGGCTTGGGCTACACGGCGCGCTGGCGGTGGGCGTGGAAATTATCAACGATCGCTACAGCGGCCAGCCGTGCAGCACCCTAAACGGGCGAGCGGGCAAAGCGCCTCATTTGGCTGACTGGCGATCGCTGCAACAGGAGAAACGTTTTCAGCATACCTGGGCCTACAGCGATTCGATTACCGATCTCCCGCTGCTGGAACAGGCGGATCACGCCTGCGTTATCAACCCTGATATTCAGCTATTGCAGGAAGCACGGCAGCGCGGCTGGGAAGTCACGCACTGGGAAAAATAATCCTGCCAGCCTGACCCGCACGCCACAGGGTCAGGCTGGATCCCGTCTGGTGGCTCAGGGCTGCAAACCCACCTTCAGCAGCTTGCCATTGCTCTCATCGGTCAACACATAGAGATAACCGTCCGGTCCCTGACGCACATCACGGATCCGCTCGCCGCGATCCTGCAACAAACGCTCTTCTTCAATCACCTTATCGCCATTCAGACTCAGGCGAATCAAATTTTTCTCTTTCAGTGCGCCGATAAACAGCGAGTTTTTCCAGGGCTGAAAACGTGCGCTATTGTAAAAGGCCGTGCCGCTGATGGCGGGTGAATTTTTCCACCAGTAAACCGGCTGTTCAGTACCCGGCGCTTCACCGCCTTTTGATTCAGGCACCTTATCGCCGCTATAGTCAACGCCCCAGGTGGCCAGCGGCCAGCCATAGTTTTTCCCTTTTCGCGGAATATTAACCTCATCACCGCCGCGAGGGCCATGCTCGCTTTCCCACATCTCCTGCGTCCAGGGGTTAAGCGCCAGCCCCTGTGGATTACGCAGACCATAGGCCCAGATTTCCGGGCGCGCATTGGGCCGCGTAACAAAAGGGTTATCCTGCGGTACCGTGCCATCGCCTTTCAGACGCACCAGTTTGCCGGTGAGCTTATCCAGATCCTGCGCGGTTGCGCTCTGGAAATTATCGCCAAAGGCGATCCACAGATACCCTTCGCGGTCAAAGGCGAGGCGGGTGCCAAGGTTAGCACCGCCGGAAAGCCTGGGCTGCTGACGCAGCACTACCCTGAAATCCGCCAGCCGACGCCCGTCTTCGCTCAGTCTGCCGTAGCCAACCACCGCCCCGGCGCGCCCGCTTTCATCCGCTTCGGTATAGCTGAGCCAGACGCGGCGGCTTTGGGCAAAATCGGGCGCCAGCGCCACATCCAGCAGGCCGCCCTGACGCTGATGCCATACCTCCGGCACGCCTTCAACAGGCTGCGACAGCCCCTTTTCCGGCTGCCACAGGCGTAGCGCGCCTGACCGCTCGGTCAACAGAATGGTTTTATTATCGGGTAAAAAAGCCAGTGACCAGGGGTGATCGAGCTTGTCCTGCAACTGCTGCACCGTAACCTGCGCCGCCAGAGAGGAGGCTGAAAACAGCAGCGCCCCGCTTAATACCAGAGAGACTAATGGACGAGACATCATGCACTCCTTCAGAAATCAGAGGGTAAACTGTGATTATTTTCACGCTTTGGCGCTTAAAAAAGCTAAAAATTCGCCAAAAAGTCAAAGTTAACTAATCTTTTAACTAACGTTAATATTTAGTTTCCCTGGTGTTTGGCCCGTCCTGTTGGCGGGCTTTTTTTTATCCTGCAACGGCTTTATTCCTGCTCTGCGGCTAAATCGGTGCTCACGCGCAATTTATATAGATCGATCGCTTTGTCCCGGATCACCTTTAATTTTGATTCTGCCGCCACCAGCGGCCATACCGTTCCCTGTTGCTGCTGATAATAGGCCGAAATCGCCGCGTTATAGCTGTCGCGATAGTGCAACCAGCTACGCTGCGCGGCGATTATTTTCTGCCTGACGCTTTGCGGCTGCGCGTTAAGCAATAGCTGATACTGCTTATTCAGCTCGTCATCCCACTGCTGAATAGCGCTGCTGTAGCACTGCGCATTATCGGCCGTGCTGTTGGCATGCAGCTTACACGCCTGCAGTTGCTGATCAATCTCCTCGCCTGGCTCTGCCGCCAGGCCGATCATGGGAAAGGTCAGCGACAGCAGTACTAATGCGGTTAACTTCATTTGATTACCTCAATCGGTGCCGCATTGCGCGGCGCTGGCTGACGGCCCAGCCGCCGCAATGTACTCAGGATTCAAAGGGGTAACGGATCCCCCATCGCTGACGAATATCAGTCATCAGGGCCACAACATCATTGGTCAGATAGTGCAGTGGATTCACGCCTTCGGCGGCATATTTTTCCAGCGCCAGAATTTCATACTGTAGCGCACGCCCGGTCTCCCCCGCTTCAAGGGTTTCCATGGTGCCATCCGCCCAGCTTAACTGCGCCTGCTGCGCGCGCGGGAAATCATCAACGGTAATAAAGCCATGCTCGCAGGCGATAATGCCGCGCTTCGGCATTTTGGCGCGAAACGCCAGCGAGATGGTGGCCATTTCGTTTTGGCTGTTTTGCAGCAGAATGCCGCACTGTTCGTCAACGCCGGTGCTGAATTTAGCCACTGTGGTAAACAGCTGGTTCGGCTGCTCACTCAGGAAAAAGCGGGCAAACGAGAGCG
The DNA here is from genome assembly GCF_002101395.1 of Pantoea alhagi. Taxonomy (NCBI): domain Bacteria; kingdom Pseudomonadati; phylum Pseudomonadota; class Gammaproteobacteria; order Enterobacterales; family Erwiniaceae; genus Pantoea; species Pantoea alhagi. Next base: position 110,721 of record NZ_CP019706.1, read on the forward strand.
CATAAGTGCCGATATCCAGCAACGCGCCGCCTGCCAGCTGTGGATTAAAGAAACGGTTATTGGGGTCGGCTTCTTTAACGGTGCCAAAAGAGACCTGAATCATTTTCAGCTTGCCCAGTTTTCCGCTTTCAATCAGCGTTTTCAGCTGATGAAACAGTGGCATATGAAACAGCGTCATCGCCTCGGCTACGATCAGCTTCTTCTCTGCCGCCAGCTGATTAATCTCACTCAGCTCATCGCTGCTGACAGTTATTGCCTTTTCCACCAGCAGATGCTTGCCCTGCTCCAGCGCCTGCTTCATCCAGCTGAAATGGCTGGCGTGTGGCGTAGAGATATAGACCGCGTCTATTTGCGGATCGGCCAGCATCCGGGGAATATCATCAAATACCCGCTCAATACCGTAGCGTTGCGCAAACGCTTCACCTTTCTCGCGGCTTCTGGCACCTACCGCATAGATTTGCCTGCCCATTGCTTCCTGAGCAGCGGCAAACTGATGCGCAATAGCGCCCGGTCCAATAATTGCCCATGTTAACGGCTTCATTTTTCCTCTCTTTTTGCTGTCCGAAGAGTAAGTGTAGACAGCGAAAGGCGCGACGGGTGAATTTGCCCGTCGCGGGCGGTTTTCAGCTTTTCAGTTTCGGATCGAGCGCATCGCGCAGGCCATCGCCCAACAGGTTAAAGGCCAGCACCGTCAGAAAAATCGCCAGGCTGGGGAAAATCGCTACGTGCGGTGCCATCACCATATCCGCTCGCGCCTCGTTAAGCATCGCGCCCCACTCTGGCGTAGGCGGCTGCGCGCCCAGCCCCAGAAACGACAGGCTGGCGGCGGTGATAATCGAGGTGCCGATGCGCATGGTGAAATAGACCACAATCGATGAGACCGTGCCGGGCAGAATATGGCGCACCATCAGAGTCCAGTCCGATGCGCCGATACTGCGTGCCGACTCGATAAAGGTTTGATGCTTCAGCACCAGCGTATTGCCGCGCACCAGACGGGCAAAGGCGGGCACGCTGAAAATTGCTACCGCCACGATAACGTTGGACATACCGCTGCCCATGATCGCCACGACCGCAATCGCCAGCAAAATCCCCGGAAAGGCGAACAGCACATCGCAGATGCGCATAATAATGCGGTCCCACCAGCCCTCATAGTAACCAGCCAGCAGACCGAGCGCGGTACCGATCGCTCCGCCGATAGCGACGGAAAAAAAGCCCGCCAGCAGCGAAATGCGGGTGCCCACCAGTACCCGACTAAAAATATCGCGGCCAAGGGAATCCACGCCAAACCAGTGCATGGCGGAAGGGCCTTCCGTCAGCCGGTCATAATCAAAATAATTTTCAGCATCAAATGGCGCAATCCACGGCGCGCATATTGCCAGCACAATCAGCAATAACACAAAAACGCCAGCCGCCAGCGCCACAGGCTGACGGCGGAAACGTCGCCAGAATTCGCGCCACGGCGTACGTACCCGCTCGCTCTGTTGCAGGGGCATCACCTTCAGAGCTGCCTCTCGTCGCCAGTTTTTCATCGCAGCTCCTTATTTGTACCGTATCGCCGGGTTAATGGCGGCATACAACATATCCACGATCAGGTTGATCAGGATAAACTCCAGTGAAAACAGCAGTACCTCCGCCTGTATCACCGGATAGTCGCGCATCTCCACCGAATCCACCAGCAGGCGTCCCAGGCCTGGCCAGTTAAATACCACTTCCACGACAATCGAGCCGCCCAGCAGAAAGCCAAACTGCAAGCCCATCATGGTGACTACCGGAATCATGGCGTTGCGCAAGCCATGTTTAATCAGCACCTTCGACTCGCGCACCCCTTTGGCGCGTGCGGTGCGCATATAGTCTTCCTGCATCACCTCAATAAAAGAGGCGCGGGTAAAACGCGCCATAATCGACGCCACCGCCGCGCCCAGCGTAATAGAGGGCAAGATATAGTGCTGCCAGCTCTCCGCACCGACGGTCGGCAGCCAGCCCAGCTCCACGGAAAAAACCTGCATCAGCAGCATGCCGAGCGCAAAAGCGGGAAAGGAAATGCCCGATACCGCCAGCGTCATGCCGATGCGATCCGGCCAGCGATTACGCCAGACGGCGGAGATAATCCCAATCCCCATGCCAAAAATTACTGACCAGATCATACTGGTCAGCGTCAGCCACAGCGTCGGCAGAAAGCGTGAAGCGATCTCCTCCGATACCGGCCTTTTCGATACCATCGACGTGCCAAAATCCCCCTGGAGCGCGTTGACCATAAAATGCAAAAACTGCTGCGGCAGCGGCTTATCCAGTCCCAGATCCTGACGCACCAGCGCAACCACGCTGGCATCGGCTTCAGGCCCGGCCACCAGCCGCGCCGGATCCCCTGGCAGTAAATGAACAAACAGAAAGACCAGCACCGCCACGATCAGCAGCGTAGGTATCAATCCCAGCAGGCGTTTAAGGAAATAGTTCAGCATGCGTTTCCCTGCGTCACAGACGCCAGCCTCAGCGGCTGGCGACGCGGACATTACTTCAGATCGGCTTCATCAAAATTAAAAGAGGTGTCAGGCATCATGTAAAAACCGCTCAGCGATTTGCTATGAGCCGAAACCAGCTTTTCCACCACCAGCGGCGCCCAGGGGCGATCGTTCCAGATACGGTCCTGCGCATCTTTATACAGCTGCGCTTTTTTTGCCGTATCGGTGGTTTTCAGCGCGTCGTTCAGATCTTTATCCACCTGTTCATTGCTGTAAAAGGCGGTGTTAAAGATTGCTGGCGGCCAGGAGGCGGTGGCAAACAGCGGCGTCAGCGCCCAGTCAGCTTCACCGGTCGAGGCGGACCAGCCGGTATAGAACATCCGTACGCCGCTCTCTTTTTGCCCTTTCCCTTCTACTTCCGCCGCGCGCTGTCCGGCATCCATCGCCGTGACCTTCACTTTAATGCCCACCTGCGCCAGCTGCTGCTGAGTAAACTGCAGCACTTTCTGCGCGGTGCTGTGGTTGTGAGAAGACCAGAGCGTGGTGCTGAAACCGTCCGGGTAGCCTGCCTCTTTTAGCAACTGGCGCGCTTTCGCCGGATTGTACTCAATCGCCGGATAGCTTTGCGCCCAGGGAATCGACGGCGGCACGATGCCGGTTGCTGGCGTGGCATAACCGGCAAAGGCGACTTTGCTCAGCGCCTCGCGGTTAATCGCGTAATTGATCGCTTCGCGCACTTTCGGATTATCGAACGGCTTCTGGGTGACGTTAAAACTGATATAGCGCTGCATAATTGACGGCGTGCTGACTAAATCGAGCTTGCTGTTTTGCTCCAGCCGTTTCGCCTGCTCATAAGGGATCGGGAAGGCAAAATTGGCTTCACCGGTTTGCAGCATCGCGGCGCGGGTATTGTTATCCACAATGGGTCGCCAGGTAATGCTGTCAAGTTTCGGATAGCCCGGTTTCCAGTAGCCGTCCCACTTTTTCACCTTCACAAAATCGGTCTGGTTCCAGGTCACAAACTGATAAGGACCGGTGCCGACCGGATGGAAGCCGATCTCCTTGCCATATTTTTTCAGTGCGGTAGGGGAAATCATCGCCGCCGCCGGATGGGCCAGGATATTAATAAAGGCGGAGAACGGCTGCTTCAGGGTGATCTTCACCGTGGTGGGATCGACCACCTCGGTGGTGGCGATATGTTTAAACAGGTTATAACGCTTCAGGTGGTTATCTTCGTCGCTGGCGCGATCGAGATTCACCTTTACCGCCTCGGCGTTGAACAGGGTGCCGTCCTGAAACTTAATACCGGAACGCAGCTTGATGGTCCAGGTCAGGCCGTCGGGGCTGGCCTGATAGCTTTCCGCCAGCACGTTTACCAGCTTCATATCCTTATCAAAGCCGAACAGCCCCTGATAGAAGGATTTCGCCACCGCCTGCGACAGGGTGTCGTTGGCATCATAAGGGTCGAGCGTGGTGAAATTAGAGCCTACGGCAATCACGGCATCCTTTGCTGCCCAGCCGGGCGCAGCGGCGAAACTACTAAGCAGGCCGGCGGTTATCAGCCATCTGCGGGTCGTGAATTTGGTCATATGCTTGTTCTCCTTAGTCCCTTGCGGGTTATGCAAAAGCCGGGCCGTCAGGCGCCGCTGATGATATGCCGGGCCACGTAATGATCTGCCCCAACCTGAATTAATGGCGCAACCACCGGCTCATCGCCGGGCGTGCGCAGCGGGCTGGGCAATTCATCCGCCAGCAGCGCTCGCTCGCGGCGACGATGGCCCGGATCGGCGACCGGCACTGCTGACATTAATTTGCGCGTATAGGGATGCTGGGGATTTTCAAATACCGCCTGGCGCGGACCGATTTCCACAATCTGCCCCAGGTACATCACCGCCACACGATGGCTGATGCGTTCCACCACCGCCATATCGTGTGAAATAAACAGAAAGGCGATACCAAATTCACGCTGCAAATCCAGCATCAGATTGATGATTTGCGCCTGAATCGAAACATCCAGCGCCGAAACCGACTCGTCGGCAATCACCACTTTTGGATTCAGTGCCAGCGCGCGGGCAATACAGATGCGCTGGCGCTGACCACCGGAAAATTCATGCGGATAGCGTTGGGCATGTTCCGGCAGCAGCCCCACTTTTTCCAGCAGCCAGGCGACACGTTTTTCCGCTTCAGCGCGCGACATGACCTTGTGGATCAGCAGCGGCTCCATAATGGAAAAACCGATGGTGAGACGCGGGTCGAGCGAAGCGTAAGGATCCTGAAAAATAAACTGAATATCGCGCCGCAAATGCGCCAGCTGATGCGGCTTCAGCCGATCGATACGTTGCCCGTTAAAGGTAATGCTGCCGCCCTGGCTCTCTACCAGCCGCAGCAGCGAGCGGCCGGTAGTGGATTTACCGCAGCCCGACTCCCCCACCAGCGCCAGCGTTTCACCGGCATACAGGCTGAAGCTCACCTTTTCTACCGCATGTACCCGCCACTTCACGCGGTTCAACAGACCGGCGCGAATATCAAAACGCGTGACTAAATCACGCACTTCCAGGATCGGCGCTTCATGATGTTTTACCGTATCCACCTGCGCCCCGGTGTTCTCCTGCTCGCCCGGCAGCGGAAATTTACGCGGCAGGGGCTGCCCCTGCATAGCGCCAAGACGCGGCACCGCCGCCAGCAGCGCACGGGTATAGGGCTTCTGCGGTGCGCTAAACAGCGTGGCGGTGTCGGCGCTTTCGACCACGGCACCACGGTACATGACCTGCACCCGGTCAGCCATTTCCGCCACTACGCCCATATCGTGGGTAATAAAGATCACTCCCATCGCCATCTCTTTTTGCAGCACGCGGATCAGCTGTAAAATCTGCGCCTGGATAGTGACATCCAGTGCGGTAGTGGGCTCATCGGCAATCAGCAGCGCCGGACGACAGGAGAGCGCCATGGCGATCATCACCCGCTGGCGCATGCCACCGGAAAGTTGATGGGGATAGCGCGTCATAACATTTTGCGCTTCGGGAATGCGTACCAGATCGAGCATTCGTCGCGCCTCCGCCAGCGCCTGCTGGTGGCTTTTGCCCTGATGAAGCCGCACCGATTCAGCGATCTGCTCGCCAACCGTAAAAACCGGATTCAGCGAGGTCATTGGCTCCTGAAAAATCATCGCCATATCCGCGCCGCGAATGGTACGCATCTGCGACTGCCGCAGCTGCGCCAGATCTACCAGCGAGTTATCACGCCGCCGCAGCCACAGCTCACCGCTATCCAGGCGGCCGCCGCTCTGCTCAATCAGACGCATCAGCGCCAGCGAGGTCACCGATTTTCCTGAGCCGGACTCGCCCACCAGCGCCAGGGTTTCACCGCGTTGTACCTCCAGCGAGAGCTGACGTACCGCCTGGATGGTATGGCCCTGCTGGTTAAAGCTGACGCTAAGATTACGTACCGCCAGCACGCACTCTTCGGCCAGCGGTAAAGAGGATGGCTGTTGCATGCTGGCTCCTTAAGCTTGCCGGTAAATCGCGACTACCGGCTCTTGATCCGCGTAACCGTAGCCGCGATACATGCCTTCAGTATTGAACGGCAGCGCAATGTTTCCCTCAGCGTCGACAGCAATCAGGCCGCCGCTGCCGCCCAGCGTTGGGATTTTATCGAAAATAACCTGTTCGCAGGCTTGCTGCAGGCTGAGCCCGCCATACTCCATCAGCGCGGCGACGTCGCCAGCCGCCAGAATGCGGATAAAAACTTCCCCGGTACCGGTACAGGAGACCGCCACGCGGCGATTGCTGAAACAGCCTGCGCCCGGTAACGGCGAATCGCCAATGCGCCCGACCCGTTTATTGGTCATGCCGCCGGTTGAGGTGGCGGCAGCGAGATTGCCCGCGCTGTCGCAGGCTACCGCGCCGACCGTACCCAGTTTGCGGTCGGCATCCAGCGGCGCAGATCCCTGCGCTGCACCATCATGATCCAGCAGCGTTTGCTGGCTGGCGCGGGCGCGCTCCAGCTGCTGCCAGCGTTCATCCGTGGAGAAGAAGTCCGCCGCGACCGGTGCCAGGCCCTGTTCCTGAGCAAACTGCTCTGCACCGCTGCCGCACAGCAACACATGCGGGCTGTGCTCCAGTACCGCGCGCGCCGCCAGGATCGGATTGCGAATATGCGCTACGCCAGCCACCGCACCAGCATCCTGAGTGCGCCCGTCCATGATGCAGGCGTCCAGCTCATGCGTGCCCTGATGGGTAAAGACGCTGCCTTTCCCGGCATTAAACAGCGGACACTCCTCCAGCAGGCGCACCGCTTCGGTGACCGCATCTAACGCACTGCCGCCAGCGGCAAGGATCCTCTGGCCGCTGGCGACAATTTCGCTCAGCGCCCGGAGATAACGCTGCTCCTGCTCCGCGCTCAGCGCCGAACGTGCAATCGCGCCCGCGCCGCCGTGAATGGCAATGGCTGCTCTGCCCATCATTATTTACCCTGTGTTCTGAAACCGCCGGAAACGGCTGAATGGATGTGATGTTATGATTTTTCGGCAAATTTTGACTATAGGTAGCCGCCGGGATGATGTAAAGCGTAAAGCCAGTTAAGTCCTAATAACAAAGCGTTATATCTCATAACTAAAAGCACATCATAAGCCTCAGGTGCGCTGGTGGGGTGATCGTCAGGGCATTTCGCGCCATAATAGGCGTTATCTGTAGGTTCTGGCCGGAGGCCAAATGGAAAGTTTTACTGCGGGATTGATCTCCCTTGAAGAGGCCCGGCAAAAAATGCTGGACCGGCTCTCCCCTCTTAGCGAGAGCGAAACCCTGTCGGTCTACGCTGCTGCCGGGCGGATTACCGCCGCTCCGGTTATTTCACCGCTCAACGTTCCGCCATTCGATAACTCGGCGATGGACGGCTATGCGGTGCGTATGGCGGATATTGCACGCGGCGAAGCGCTGCCGTTGGCTGGCAAAGCCTTTGCCGGCGCTCCCTTTAGCGGCGAATGGCCCGCAGGCAGCTGTATTCGCATTATGACCGGCGCGCCGGTGCCGGAAGGCACGGAGGCGGTGATCATGCAGGAGCAGACCACAACGCAAGGCGAACGTATCCGTTTTACCGCTGAGGTTAAAGCGGGACAAAACATTCGTCGCGCCGGAGAAGATATTCGTCAGGGCGACAGCGTGCTGGCGGCGGGCGTGCGCCTCGGGGCTGCCGAACTGCCGCTGATCGCGTCGCTGGGCATCGGCGAGGTTGAGGTAGTGCGTCGGCTGCGGGTCGCCATTTTTTCTACCGGCGATGAGCTACAGCCGCCAGGTCAGCCACTGGCGGCCGGACAAATTTATGACACTAACCGCTTTGCCGTACGGCTGATGCTGGACCAGCTGGGGTGCGAAGTGATCGATCTCGGCATTATTCGCGACGACCCGCAGGCGTTGCGCGCCGTCTTTATTGAGGCTGACCGCGAGGCGGATGTGGTGATCAGCAGCGGCGGCGTCTCGGTGGGTGAGGCAGATTACACCAAAGCGATACTGGACGAACTGGGTGCCATTACGTTCTGGAAACTGGCGATTAAGCCAGGCAAACCTTTCGCCTTTGGGCGGCTGAGCAACAGCTGGTTCTGCGGCCTGCCTGGCAATCCGGTTTCCGCCGCTGTGACCTTCTATCAGCTGGTACAGCCGCTGCTGGCGAAGCTGAGCGGTCAGCAGCGCGCCGCCCTGCCGCCGCGTCAGCGCGCTCGTGCCGCTACGCACCTGAAGAAAACGCCTGGCCGCCTCGACTTTCAGCGCGGTATCTTCAGCCGTGGCGAAAATGGCGAACTGCAGGTAGTCACCACCGGTCATCAGGGCTCGCACGTATTCAGCTCTTTCAGCCAGGCCAACTGCTTTATTGTGCTGGAGCGCGAACGCGGCCATGTCGAGCCGGGCGAATGGGTAGAGATCGAGCCTTTTAATCACCTGCTGGGAGGCTGACATGCTGCCGGAGCTGAGCGATAGCGAAACCCTGCGTTATAACCGACAGATCGTGCTGCGCGGCTTTGACTTTGATGGTCAGGAGCGGCTGAAAGCATCGAGCGCGCTGGTGGTAGGTCTGGGCGGGCTGGGCTGCGCCGCCAGCCCTTATCTGGCCTCGGCGGGCATCGGCACGCTGACGCTGCTCGATTTTGACGTCGTTTCCCTCTCTAACCTGCAGCGTCAGGTGTTGCACAGCGATGCAGAGATCGGCGAAGCGAAAGTCGAGTCGGCCCGGCGACGGCTGGCGCAAATTAATCCGCTGACCCAGCTACGCACCGTCAATGCCCGGCTGGATGATGAGGCGCTGGATGCGCTGGTGGCGCAGCATCAGGTGGTGCTGGACTGTAGCGATAACGTCGCCACGCGCGAACAGCTGAATCGCCTCTGTTGGCAGCGGCGGATCCCGCTGGTGTCGGGGGCCGCAATACGTATGGAAGGCCAGATCAGCGTTTTTAGCTGGCAGGATGAAACGCTGCCCTGCTACCGCTGTATCAGCCGTCTGTTCGGCAGCGATACCCTGAGCTGCGTGGAAGCGGGGGTGATGGCCCCGCTGGTTGGCGTAATCGGTTCGCTGCAGGCGATGGAAGCGATTCGTCTGCTGACGCACTACGGGGCGGCCGCCTCCGGGAAGCTGCTGATGTATGATGCCATGACGCTGCAGTTCCGGGAAATGAAGGTGGCAAAAGATCCTGCCTGTGAAGTATGCGGCACCGCTTCCTGTTAATTAAAGTTGGTTATTCAGCAGCTTCCCTTTCCCTGGCTATAGTTGAAACATGGAAAATGGAAATGCGCCCCAGGCGCAGGCGTTGAATAAAGCAGACAGCGAAAGCCGTGCTGCAAAACCAGTGCTGCGTCAGATGATGCTGGTCTTTCTGCTGGTTATCAGCAGCGCGGTAATCGCGATCAACGGCTGGAGCCTGTGGAGCAGCTGGCAACGAACGCTCCATCTTACCGAGGAAAACGCGCGTAACCTGTCGGTGTCGCTTGCGCGTCAGGCGGAAGATACCTTTCTGCAAATCGACCTGACCCTGCAGGATGTGCGCGATCGCATTAACCAGGGCGGGATTGAGCAGCAGGCCGCTAATCTGCATCAGCTGCTGATGGCGCGAAAAGCCGCTCTGCCTCCGCTGGACAGCATTGTGATTTATCACGCTTCCGGCTATCCCGCGCTCTCTTCCTCCCCGGTGACGCTATCGAAAACCAGCGTCGCCGATCGGGAATATTTCCGTTTTCATCAACGTTCACCCGACAGCAAACTGCATATCGGCGACGTGGTGCGCAGTCGTGTTAGCGGCAATATGGTGATCCCGGTGACCGAACGCCTGAGTAATCCCGACGGCACCTTTCGCGGCGTGGTGATGGCCTCGATTCGCCTCGATTATTTCCGCCAGGTTTATGATTATTACAACCTGGGCGAACGCGATCTGATGGCGCTCATGAAAGCGGATGCTAACCTGGTCTATATTCGCCCCTACAGCGAAGCGCTGATTAATCGCAATATCTCCCTTAGCCCGTTGTTTACCCAGCTGTTAACCACGACCGCCAGCGGGGCCGCCATTTATCGCGCAGCAGTTGATGGCAGGCCGCGCATTTTCGGCTATGCCCGGCTGACCAATTATCCGCTGGTCGTAACCGCAGGCTACGATTTGCAGGAGGTGCGACAGGACTGGATCGCGGATTCCATCGGCTTTGTTTTGCTCAACCTGGTTCTGCTGGCGTTGCTGTTTCTGCTCGGCTTTATCGTACTGCACCATATCCGCCTGAATCTGCATAATCAGCTGGAGTTAACCAGGGTACGCGATCAGCTCACCCATATGAACCGCACCCTACAGAACATGGCGCTGGTGGATGGGCTCACCGGGCTGGCAAACCGCCGTCAGCTGGACTGGTTTATCCCCAGAGCGATGGAGCGCGCAATAAAGCTGCATACGCCGTTAACCATTGTGCTTATCGATGTCGATTCGTTTAAGGCCTATAACGATACCTATGGTCATCAGGCGGGCGATGCCTGCCTGCGTAACGTAGCCGATTGTTTGAACCGCCTGCCGCTGCGTCATGATGAGCTGATTGCCCGTTACGGTGGCGAAGAATTCATGCTGGTACTGACGGATAAAACACAGCCGGAAGCGCACCTTATTGCCATGCAGGCGGTGCGCGCAGTAGCGTCGCTCAGGATGCCGCATCAGGCAAGCAGCGTGGAGGAGAAGGTCGTCACCATCAGTATTGGCATGCACTGGCAGCCACGGGTGTTCGCCGGGGTTTTACCCGCAGAATTTATCGACAAGGCGGACGAAGCCCTTTATCAGGCGAAACGTCGGGGGAAAAACCGGGTCTGGATGAGCAATATGCCGCCGACGGCAGGATAAAAGTAAGGCCGCCATTTCGGCGGCCCTGAGTCGGCATTTTGGCACCAGTTGAGCTGGCGCCTCAGCGCTTACTGAACGCCTTTGCTGCGCAGATAATCTTCATAGCTGCCGCTGAAGTCGATGACTTTCTCCGCTGTAATTTCCAGCACGCGTGTCGCCAGCGAGCTAACAAATTCACGGTCGTGAGAAACAAAGATCAGCGTACCCGGATAGATCTCCAGCGCCATGTTCAGCGACTCGATCGATTCCATATCCAGGTGGTTAGTCGGCTCATCCATAATCAGGATATTGGGGCGTTCCATCATCAGCTTGCCAAACAGCATGCGGCCCTTTTCACCACCCGACAGCACTTTCACCGGCTTTTTGATCTCATCCTGACCAAAGAGCAAACGGCCCAGCACGCTGCGCACCGCCTGTTCATCGTCGCCTTCCTGCTTCCACTGGCTCATCCAGTCAAACACATTCAGATCGGTATCAAACTCTTCCGCGTGATCCTGCGCATAATAACCAATGCGCACGTTCTCAGACCATTTCACCGTACCGCTGTCAGGCTGTAAATCGCCCACCAGGGTTTTCAGCAGCGTGGTTTTACCCACGCCGTTGGTGCCCAGTACCGCCAGCTTTTCGCCGACTTCCAGCAGCAGATTCAGATCGCGGAACAGCGGGCCGTTATCGAAGCCTTTGGTCAATGCTTCCACTTCCAGCGCGTTGCGGAACAGCTTTTTATCCTGCTCAAAACGGATAAACGGATTCTGACGGCTGGAGGCCTTGACCTCGTCCAGCTTGATTTTATCGATCTGTTTGGCGCGGGAAGTAGCCTGACGCGATTTAGAGGCGTTGGCACTAAAGCGGCTAACAAATGACTGCAGCTCGGCGATCTGCGCCTTTTTCTTGGCGTTATCAGATAGCAGACGCTCACGCGCCTGGGTGGCGGCGGTCATATATTCATCGTAGTTGCCAGGATAGATACGCAGCTCGCCGTAATCGAGATCCGCCATATGCGTGCAGACCATGTTCAGGAAGTGACGGTCATGCGAAATGATGATCATCGTGCTGTTGCGGTCGTTCAGCACCTGCTCCAGCCAGCGGATGGTATCGATATCCAGGTTGTTGGTTGGCTCATCCAGCAGCAGAATATCCGGGTTCGAGAACAGCGCCTGCGCCAGCAGTACGCGCAGCTTCCAGCCCGGCGCCACTTCGCTCATCAGACCGTAGTGCTGCTCAAGCGGGATCCCCACGCCCAGCAGCAACTCACCGGCGCGCGCTTCGGCGGTGTATCCGTCCATTTCGCCATACAGCACTTCCAGATCGGCGACTTTATAGCCATCCTCTTCGCTCATTTCCGGCAGCGCATAGATACGATCGCGCTCCTGCTTTACCTGCCACAGCTCATCGTGTCCCATAATCACCGTATCCAGCACGCTGAATTTTTCAAACGCGAACTGGTCCTGGCGCAGCTTACCGATACGCTCATTCGGGTCACAAGAGACGTTGCCGGCGGACGGCATTAAGTCGCCGCCCAGAATCTTCATAAAGGTTGATTTACCGCTACCGTTCGCGCCGATCAGACCGTAACGGTTGCCGCCGCCAAACTTAACGGAGATATTTTCAAACAGCGGTTTGCTGCCAAACTGCATGGTAACGTTGCTGGAAACTAGCACAGGGATTGCCTTACTTATGCGGGGAAGAGTCCCGTTATAGTTCACATAACAGGGGAGTTAACGCTATGCGCTGACTCGGGCCGTGCCTGAGATGCAGCGGTTCGTTGCCTGCCTGCTGTTGAATTATTTCAGGGAATAACGAAATTTGGCGGGCATTGTGCCATAAAAAAAGGCTGGCGAATACCGCCAGCCTTGCGTAACCCCATTAGCTACCGTGCTGTTCCGCCTTGTGCCTGGTCGGCGCAGGCAGCGGAGGCGTTTCACGATCGGGTGAAAGCCAGTCGCGCAGATAGTGTTCAATCTGCTCCAGGCTGCGGTTGCGCGTTTCCGGGATACAGTTAAGCACAAAGATCGCGCCGCCGATGCCGATAGCGCCGAAGATAAAGAAAGCGCCTGCCAGGCCCACCGATGCCAGCATCACCGGGAACATTAGTGAGATAAGGAAATTGGCGATCCACATGGCGAATACCGCGCCGCCCATAAAAATACCACGCAGGCGCGTCGGGAAAATTTCTGACAGCAGCAGCCAGGTCACCGGCGACAGCGCCCCCTGCTGGAAGCAAAGAAACATCAGCATGCCCAGCAGCACCATATAGCTACGCAGCATATCGGGCTGGCCGTTAAGGGTTTCCGGCATCAGCCAGCTTACCGCGCCGATAAAGAACAGACAGGCGGTACAGCCAAACTGTCCGATCATAGTCATGGTGCGACGGCCAATTTTCCCCAGCAGCCAGATGCCGACAAAAGTCATCAGCACCGAAATGACGCCATTGGCGATAGTGGCAAACAGCGCGGCACTGTTGCTCATGCCGACGCTGGTTAATACCGTCGGCGCATAGTACATAATGGTATTGACGCCGGTCAGCTGCTGGATCACCGCCACGCCGATACCGATCAGAAACAGCTTAAACAGCCAGGGCTGTTTCAGCTCGCGCAGCCGTGGTTTTCCCTGATTTTCCTGCTCCTGCAGCGTCTCTTCGATTTCAGTGAGTTCCCATTCAACATCCTCTTTGGCACGGGTACGCTCCAGCACGCGGCGCGCTTCCGCCAGGCGACCTTTCATCGCATACCAGCGCGGCGTATCGGGCATAAACATCATGCCGAACCACAGCAGTACCGCCGGTAAGGTAGCCACCGCCAGCATCCAGCGCCAGGTATCCGCCCCGCCCCAGATAGCGTCAAAGGAGGCGTTAGAGATATAGGCCAGCATCTGACCGGAAACGATCATCAGCTCCTGTAAGGTTACCAGTTGACCGCGCTTATTCGCCGGAGCGATTTCAGCGATATAAACCGGCACCGTCGCCGCCGCACCACCGACCGCAACGCCCAGCACCAGACGGAAGAAGATCATCCAGTTAACGTCTGGCGCCAGCGAGGTTCCCAGAGCGCCAATGGCAAAGATTACTGCCAGCACCAGAATGATTTTTCGGCGTCCGGCGGCAGAGGCGAAATGTCCGGCCAGCAGCGCGCCAAAGGCGGCGCCGAACAGCAGCGAACTGGTCACCAGTCCGGTGGTGAAAGGTGTGAGATGCAGTTCGTCGCCCATAAACAGCAGCGCGCCGGAAATAACCCCGGTATCGTAGCCAAACAGCAATCCGCCCAGCGTTGCGACCATTGCGATCACTTTAACGAAGGGTTCAGCGGGTGTGCTGCTGTTTGGCCCCGAGGCCTTGCTCAGCGTAATGTATTGTTCTTTTGGCATAGTGACTCCAGCAACCTGGTTGAAGTGGAAATCCGATCTGCGCCCTGCTGACAGAACACAAACCTTTCACAGTACAACATAGATTATTTTTTTCATTTCAAATAATAGTGAAACACCAATTTTGTGGAGGGAGTCATAATCTTCGGTCTGAAGGCTGATCATGGTCACACTATTCCGTTTGCAGAGTTGTTAAATCCCTGCAAAAACCGTTACTGGCGTTAACGGCATACGTTTCGTTTTAAGAAAAAAAGGAAATGTTTATTTTAAATTATACTGCGCGGCGGGCTATGGACAAACAGCGCAGAAAAAAGCCGTCAGGTGAGTACTGACGGCCTGAGATGCATAACGCAGGCGACGACACCCCTTTGTTTTGGTATCCCTGCGCATTAAGCGGTTAACCGGCAGGCGTCGCCGGACCAAACACGTTGAATTGCGGCAAGGCGACGTTTTGATAATTTTCCCAGCCGCCGCCAAGCGCTTTATAGAGCGCGACCAAATCCAGGCTGCTTTGTACGCGCGCCTGCTCCGCCTGCTGTTTTGCCTGCGCCAGCTGACGCTGCGCATCCAGCACCTCAAGGAAGGTAGAGAGACCTTTTTTATAGCTGTCGCTGGCCAGATCAAAGCTGCTCTGCAGGGCGCTAACGGTTTCATCCATCTGCGTTGCCCGCTCCTGATCGGTACGGTAGCTGACCAGCGCATTTTCCACATCCTGCAGCGCGGTTAGCACCGTTTGCCGATAGTTTAATGCAGAGCTGGCCTGCCGGGCGCGGGTAAGCTTCACGCTGGAGACCAGCCTGCCCCCCTGAAAAACAGGAATCGACAGCGCCGGGCCATAGCTGTAAAAGTGGCTGCTCCAGTTATCCAGATAGCTGGCGTCAGTATTGCGCACGCCCAGCTGGCCGGTTAATGAGAGGCTGGGGAAAAGCTGCGCAACCGACACGCCGATATTTGCCGTCGCGGCATGCAGATTAGCTTCCGCCTGACGAATATCGGGACGACGGCGCGCCAGCGTTGAGGGAATGCCTACCGGCACGGCGGCAGGCAGCGCGGGCAGCGCTTTTTCGGCGCTCAGTTCGCTATCCAGCGCGCCGGGCGGTTTGCCCATCAGCACCGCCAGCCCGTTCATCGCCTGACGCGCCTGCGCCTGATACTGCGGCAGCTGAGCGCGTAGCGAGCTAAGCTGCGCGCGGGCGTTTTCCACATCCAGCTGCGGCGCAAGGCCGTTACGCTGCTGGCTTTGCGTCAGCTCCAGCGTCTGCTGCGCCACATCTATCTGGGTTTGCAGCGTGCGCGTTATCGCCTGCGCGCCGCGCAGCTGCAGATAAGCGCGCGCGACTTCAGCCTGCAGCGAAACCAGCGCATCGTTGCGGCTCTCTATCGACTCCTGTTGTTGTGCTGTGGCAGCTTCTGTCTGCCGACGTACTTTGCCCCACAGATCCAGCTCCCAGGAGGCGTCAAAACTGCCCTGGTAGAGATTAATCGGCTGCGTCAGGCTATCCAGCGAGGAGCGCAATTCAGGCGCATATTCATCTATCTGATCATAAGCGCCGTTGGCTTCCAGCACGCCTTTTGCGCCCAGCTGCTGACGTCTTGCAGATACATTGCCGTTAACGGCAGGCAACAGTCCGCCGCGCGCCTGCGCCAGCTGCTCCCGCGCACCGGCAATGCGCAGTATCGCCTGCTGCAATGAGAGATTACCGGCAATGGCGCGGTCGATCAGGCTATTTAGCTGCGGATCATTAAAGCTGCGCCACCAGCTGGGATCGATCGCGCTGGACTGCGGCTTTGACGCCGCCGTTGAAGAGAGATCGCGCCAGCTGACAGGCATTTGAGGCCGGGGCGGCTGGTAATCGGGCCCCACCGCGCAGCCCACCAGTAGCAATGATAAAGCCAGCAGGCCAGGGCGCGAACGCATTATCCCCTGAGTAACGTTCATGTCAGTGTGCTCCTGCACTGCCTTCGCTCTTGACCGGCGAAAGCAGGAAACATAAAGGGATCAAAATAAAGGCGACAATACCCAACCCGACAAATACATCGACATAGGCCAGGATACGCGCCTGCACAATCATTTCCTGATAGAGCTGACCGGTGGCCAGCGTCAGCGGATCGCCAGCGGCCAGGGTAAAGTCGCGGATACTCTGCGCCCAGCGTTCAACGGTGATATTGAACTGCTCATTCAGTGGCGTCATGTTATGCACCAGATGCGCGCTACGTACCTGTTCGCGCTCGGTTATCGCTGCGGTAGAGAGCGAGATGCCAATCGATCCGGCGACGTTGCGGAACATGGTGAACAGCGCCGAGGCGTCGGCATTCAACCGCTGCGGAATGGTGGCAAAGGCGATAGTGGTTAATGGCACAAACAGGAACCCCAGGCCGATAGACTGGGCGCTGCGCATCAGCACCAGCGTCGCAAAGTCAACCTGCGGCGTTAAACCAGAAGAGTAGAACATCGACACCGCCAGGCAGGTAAAGCCGAAAGCGATAATCCAGCGCGTTTGCACTATCGGCATCAGCTTCAGTACCAGCGGAATAGTGAGCACGATCAGGATCGCGCCCGGCGACAGCACCAGACCGGACCAGGTCGCGGTATAGCCCAGATCCTGCTGCGCCAGTTGCGGCAGCACCACGGAGCTGCCATACAGGATCATCGCCATGCCCGCCATCAGCAGGCCGGAAACCCAGAAGTTACGATCACGTAACACACCGATTTCCACCACCGGCTTACGCGCATACATCAGCCAGTAAATCGCGCCGGTCAGGCCAATCAGGGTCATCACGCCGAAAAACTGAATAAAATGCGAGGCGAACCAGTCTTCATCTTCGCCGCGATCCAGCATGACCTGCAAACAGCCGAGACCTAATGTAATCAGGCTGATGCCGATATAATCGATGGTTAATTTACCTTTGGCCCAGCGCCGCTCCCACGGCGGATCTTCCAGCAGTTGATAGATCGCCAGCGTAGCGAGGATGCCCACCGGCACGTTAATAAAGAAGACCCAGCGCCAGCTGTAGTTATCCGTAATCCAGCCGCCCAGCGTCGGCCCTATCACCGGCGCCACAATAATCGCAATGGAGGAGAGGCCGAACGCCTTACCGCGATCTTCCGCCTTAAAGTAATCCAGCAGCACCGACTGCTGTACCGGCTGCAGTCCGCCACCAAAAAAGCCCTGCAGAATACGGAACAGAATAATTTGCCACAGCTCCGTGGCGATGCCGCACAGAAATGAGCAGACGGTGAACATCACAATACAGATCAGAAAATATTGTTTGCGTCCAAACAGGCGGGAAAAGAAGGCGGAAATCGGTAGCACGATGCCGTTCGCCACCAGATAAGAGGTCAGTACCCAGGTTGATTCGTCGTAGCTGGAGGAGAGCGTGCCGGCAATATGCGGCAGCGCCACGTTAACGATGGTGGTATCCAGGATCTCCATGAATACCGCCAGCGTTACCGTTACCGCGACCAGCCAGGGATTACTGGCCGGCTGCCAGCTTTGACTCTGGCTCATTCCACCGTAACCTTAGGCACCACGGAGAGTCCCAGCGGCAGAGGCCTGTCTGGATCAAGCCCTTTATCAATGACAATCTTAACCGGCACGCGCTGTACGATTTTCACGAAGTTGCCGGTGGCGTTCTCCGCCGGGAAGGTAGAGAAACGTGAGCCGGAACCCATCTGAATACTGTCTACGTGCCCTTCAAGCTCCATGTCCGGCCAGGCATCCACGCTAATAGTTACCCTGTCACCCGGTTTCATGCGCTCAAGCTGTGACTCTTTAAAGTTAGCGGTTATCCAGATATCCGGCGAAACCAGTGAAAAGAGCGCGCTCCCCGCCTGCACTAACGATCCGGGCTGTACATTACGTTTGGTCACAAAGCCATCATAAGGTGCCCGTACTTCACTATAAGAGAGATTCAGCTCGGCAACATTGAGCTGCGCCTGAGCCTGCTCAACCTGGCGACGTCGCGCTTCAACATTGGTCTCCTGCTGACGGATCTGCAATGCCACCTGCGAGGCCACTTCGACCTGCGCCTTCGCACTTTGCAGCTGCGCCTGGGCAGAACGCAGCTGAGCGCTGGCGGTATCAATATTACGTTGTGAAGTTGCCCGTGGATCAACGCCGCGCAACCGGCGATAGTCCGACTGAGCATTGAGCAGATTGGCTTCGGCCTGCGCCTGCTGCGCCAGCGCCTGATCGCGCTGCGCCGGATACTCTACTTTTGCCAGCGCCAGCTGTGCTTCGGCCTGATGCAACTGCGCCTGCGCCAGGCCCAGCTGTGCTTTCGCCTGATCGCGCTGCGCCTGTGTATCACGCGGGTCAATCACCAACAGCAGATCCCCTTTTTTAACCCGCTGATTATCGTTAACCAGTAGTTTCACCGCATAACCGGAAGTTTTTGCAGCAATAGTGACCGCATTGCCTTCGGTAAAGGCATCGTCTGTGGTCTCTTCATTTCGCGTGGATAGCCAGAAGAAAAGCGCCACGATAATCATCACCACGACCACCACGCCTAAAATAATCAGCGGTTTTTTCCCAGGGCGTTTACGCGGTTGTTCTTGTTCCTGCTGGCCTTCGTCATGGTCCTGATGCGTTTTATCATTACTGCCCGACGTATCGTTTGAATGAGTCATAGGTTCCATTTTCCTGCAGTACCAATCCTGAACTTACGATTTGAGATTAGCCATAGAAGTAAAAATTACAAATGCCAGGATTAATTGACAAACTGAGTGTAGCGGGAAATGGGCAGGGATAAAGTAAAGAAGCCGTATTAATGATCGGCAAAAAAGGTAGCGGAGCGCTTAATCAAGCGCGGCGCTGAAAACGCGCCGCAGAAAAGCATGCTGTCAGGGTGGCCCTGAATAGTGCGGTACCAACGGAGATTGCCGCCTGGCTGGTAGTATTGGCAGGAAAGTTACTGACGGCTCTCGTAGAACTGACGGAAAACAGTCAGGGTTTCATCACTGACGTGGTGTTCAATTCCTTCGGCGTCGCGTCGTGCGGTATCGGGGCTGATGCCCAACGCCAGCAGAAACGTCTCAACCACATGGTGACGCGCCCGACTCTCTTCAGCCAGCTTCTCCCCTTCACTGGTTAAAAAGACGCCGCGATAGGGTACCTGTTCTACCAGGCCTACGCTTCCGAGGCGCTTCAGCATTTTCGCTACGGTAGGCTGCGATACGCCCAGGCGTGCCGCCATATCGACCTGGCGCGCTTCGCCAAATTCGCGAATCAAATCTGAAATCAGCTCAACATAGTCATCGATCAACTCACGGCGATGCGCCTCGCGAACCTGTCGAAACCCTTCGACATGTTCTTCAATTTCTTTTAACGGCCCATTTATCCTGGCAGGAGCGGGCTTTGCGCGACGACTCATTCAGCTTCCTCTTATTCTTCAACCGGTCATTATCAGGCCTGCCGGTGTGTTGGCGCATCATTGTAAACCATCAGCAAAGAAGCACAAATTTTAGCTGATTAGCATTGGCTAAAGGATATAGCCAGTGCTATATTTGTAGATAAAGTAGTCAGCCAGTATTAACAGCGGAGGAGCCAAAATGAACGAGCCTTACCTGTTGCTGTTAATGTTTCTGCTGTTTATCGCAGGGCTGTGTCTCTTAATTGTCAGACGTTAATCGGGAGGTTCCCATGAACACAACAAAACACTGTCTGGACTGTGGCAGATGTGTTCAGCGCACGCGCCAGGCGAATATGAGCTGGAGAGGTATCCTCTGCTTGCTGACACAATCGCCTTTTCGTCTGCGCCTGATGCTGCTGGAACGTTTGACAGGCGAATGCGCGGAAAGCGCTAACTGCCCACGTTTAATCTGGCGCGGCTAAACGCGCGGCGGTACGCTGCACATACCGGCTTTATCTGAAAAGAATATTTTTGTAGATAACAGCCATAAAAAAACGGCCCTTCAGAGGGCCGTTTTTGTTATCCTGCCAGCGGCAAGATTAGAAGCTGTAGCCAACGCCTGCAATCCAGGTGCCAACGTCAACGTTGCGGATACGGCTCTGCTCGTAGCCTACGTCGATAGCGAAGCTTTCATACGGGTTGAACTGCAGGCCAGCACCGTAAGAGAAGCCAACATCGCTGGTGTCGGACTTGTTACGTACAGCCTGTTCGTTCTGCTGGAATTTACCGTAGCCGATACCTACTACGCCGTAGATGCTGGCCCAGTCGTTCAGACGGTAAGCCGGACCACCGGTGATGCCGTAGTACTGGCCTTTGTTGTAAAAGCCATCTTCGCTACGATCTTTCTCGGTGTAGGTGAAAGAACCGATCCAACCCAGCGGGTTAGAGCCATCTTCGTAACGATATTTCAGGTTGAAGCCGTTAGCTTTATTAGCAACGCCCTGCATATCGCTCTGAGCGTAACCGCCAGTAACGGTGCTTTGAGCCATTGCGGAACCGGCAGATACAGCCAGTACACAAGCCAGTGCTGAAAGACATGCAATTTTTTTCATAACCACCTCAAATGTGATAGTACTTCTCTCCTGACAACGCTGAAAATATAACAAAACTTAGCGGGAAACTCTGCCTCGAAATGGTTGTCTAACCGATAGTTTGGTGTAACAGAAAGTTAATGAAATTTTCTATATCATTCTTTTTTCTTATGAATTTCAGCTTTACGACCCTCTGAATTCTACGATCAAAAAAAGGTTCATTAAGATTGTTCTTAAATAAACCTGACGTTTCTTTACGTAAAAACGCCCTTTCTGGTTAATAATCGCCCGCTTCGCACGCTTACTTTTAGACATAAAGCGCAAAATTTCCTCTCGCCGATGACTTTTTTTAGCCTGACTGTACACTGTTGACTCTTAACATCTGATGGATATTTAAGGCGGATTACAGGATGTCTCTGCGCGCTTTGCAAAAAAATCTTCTTTCTTCACACACTATCATGCCGATAATGGTAATTCTGATCGCCATGATCTCTATACAGTGTGGCGCGGCGCTGGCAAAAACGTTGTTTCCCACTGCGGGCGCAACCGGTATTACCGCGCTGCGTCTGGGTATCGGCACGCTTATTCTTAGCCTGATCTTTAAACCCTGGCGGTTACGCTTTTCCCCACAGCAGCGCAAGGCGCTGATTTTGTATGGCGTTGCGCTGGGTGCCATGAACTATCTGTTCTATCTCTCTATTCGTACTGTTCCGCTTGGTGTGGCGGTTGCGCTGGAGTTTACCGGTCCGCTGACGCTGGCGCTGATTGGTTCACGCCGGGCGACTGATTTTATCTGGATTTTGCTGGCAGTGCTCGGGCTCTGGTGGCTGCTGCCGCTGGGCCACAGCTTTAGCCATGTTGATCCGACCGGCGCGGCGCTGGCAATCGCTGCCGGCGCCTGCTGGGCAGTTTATATATTGGCTGGCCAGCGCGCTGGCGCAGATCACGGTCCGGCAACGGTGGCGATGGGATCGATTATTGGCTCGCTGATTTTTGTGCCGCTGGGATTAACCTTTGCCGCCGACACCATTTGGCAGCTCTCTATCCTGCCGGTGGCGTTTGCGGTAGCGGTACTTTCCAGCGCCCTGCCCTATTCCCTGGAGATGATGGCGCTGACAAGGTTGCCTGCGCGCACTTTCGGTACTTTGATGAGCCTGGAGCCAGCAATGGCAGCAATCTCTGGCATGCTGTTTCTTAACGAATTACTGACGCTGATGCAGTGGCTGGGATTACTGGCAATTATCATTGCCTCGGCGGGTTCTACCATTACCAGCCGCCCGCGTCATGCCGTTGTAACGGAAAGCGGAAAAATAACAGAGTAGTGTGGCTACGAATATTCTTATTTAGCCTGACTTAACAGGCTGAATAAGGGTCTGTTTATTATTTTTGTAATATTCTTAAGGCCGTGATGAAATTATCTTGTTTATATTTTGTTATATTTCATAAAATTTATTCTCAATATCTCCCGCCTGTACAACATGAAAAATAACCTTTTAAATTCATGTAGTTAAATAATTCAATCTTTGCGCATGCCATTTTCTCTGTTGGTTCACTGACCAAAGCGCTAAAAAATTTCTTTACCCAACAGTTTGATAAGCGCTATCTGTTCAATAGGCAGTAACTTTCCTGCAGCCTCTAAATCCGGTGCTATACTTAATTCCGTGCTTAATTAGGACATACGACATTAGAGGATATTAATGATGAGTACCGCAAAACTGGTAAAAAACACATCTTCCGATCTGATCTACACCCGTAATGACGTGGCAGAGAGTGAGAAAAAAGCCACCATCGAGGTACTTAATCGTCTGGTTGTTGAATTCATCGACCTGTCGCTGATCACTAAGCAGGCGCACTGGAATATGCGTGGCGCTAACTTTATTGGCGTACACGAGATGCTGGACGGCTTCCGTACTACGATCACCGACCACCAGGATACCATGGCAGAACGTGTGGTACAGCTGGGGGGCGTGGCGTTGGGTACCGCACAGGTAGTGGTAGATAAGACCCCGCTGCAGAGCTACCCGCTGAATATTCATAGCGTACAGGATCATCTGAAAGCGCTGGCAGATCGCTACGGTCTGGTAGCTAACGACGTGCGTAAAGCAATCGGCGAAGTTAAAGATGAAGACACAGCGGATATTCTTACCGCTGCGTCACGCGATCTGGACAAGTTCCTGTGGTTTATTGAATCAAACATTGAATAATCTGACATTGATTCAGCAAACAAGCGGATGGTTGCCATCCGCTTGTTTTTTGCCTTTTTAACATGTATTTATGACATATTTAACAATTTAAACACTTCACGGTTCACCTTCCCCCCTTTTTCTGGCTCAATCCCTGAGGGCATTGCACCAAATTACGTCAATGCACCAAAAAGGGTCACAACTTTAGTGCATTGGCAGAATTATCTGAATCTTTGGGCTTATCCTGTCCGTTAAGCACTGGTTTCATCCAGTGATATAAAGTTGGCATAGATTTTTCATATGACCATCAGCAACAGCGGTGCAACAGGTACCGCATCGGTAATAAGGATAAAATGATGAAGTCTGTTTTTAAGCTTTCCCTTGCTGCTTTAGCGTTAACGTTTGCCGTTTCCGCCACCGCGGCGGAGAAAAAACTGGTTGTCGCAACCGATACAGCGTTCGTCCCGTTTGAATTTAAGCAGGGCGACAAGTATGTCGGCTTCGACATTGATTTGTGGGATGCCATCGCAAAACAGCTCAACCTTTCCTATAGCCTGAAGCCGATGGATTTCAGCGGTATTATTCCTGCCCTGCAGACGCGTAATGTCGATCTCGCCCTGGCGGGCATTACCATTACCGATGAGCGTAAAAAAGCGATCGATTTTTCTGATGGCTACTACAAAAGCGGTCTGCTGGTGATGGTGAAAGCCAATAATGATGAAGTAAAAGGCATCAACGATCTTAACGGCAAAGTGGTTGCCGTGAAGAGCGGCACCGGCTCGGTTGACTATGCTAAAAAGCATATTAAAACCAAAGATCTGCGCCAGTTCCCGAACATTGATAACGCCTACATGGAGTTGGGCACCAACCGTGCGGATGCCGTGCTGCACGATACGCCAAACATCCTCTATTTTATCAACACCGCAGGCCGTGGGCAGTTTAAAGCGGTAGGCGACTCTCTTGAAGCACAGCAATATGGCATCGCCCTGCCGAAAGGAAGCGATGAACTGCGCGAGAAGATCAACGGCGCGCTGAAAACGCTGCGTGACAACGGCACCTACAATACCATCTATAAAAAATGGTTCGGCAGCGAGCCGAAATAAACCTGCAACCTGAAAGCGTTAACCACGTCAGGGATGCCTACGCATCCCTGCGTTTCTTTATTGCAACAATGACGGATTTTTTCCGGAGAAAACACCATGGAATTTGACTGGAGCGTGATCTGGCCAGCCATTCCCCTTCTGCTGGAAGGGGCCAAAATGACCCTGCTGATCTCAGTACTTGGCCTGATTGGCGGCCTGGTTATCGGCGTTATCGCCGGTTTCGCCCGCGCCTACGGCGGCTGGCTGACCAATAATATCGCGCTGGTTTTCATTGAGCTGATTCGCGGTACGCCGATTGTGGTGCAGGTGATGTTTATCTATTTTGCCCTGCCGATGGCCATACCTGACCTGCGTATCGATCCCTTCACTGCGGCGGTAGTGACGATTATCATCAACTCCGGTGCCTACATTGCGGAAATTACCCGTGGCGCGGTGCTGTCGATTAACAAAGGATTCCGGGAAGCAGGTCTGGCGCTTGGCCTGTCGCGTCGGGAAACTCTGCGCTATGTGATTATGCCGCTGGCGCTGCGCCGTATGCTGCCGCCGCTGGGCAACCAGTGGATTGTCAGTATCAAGGATACCTCGCTGTTTATCGTTATCGGCGTTGCCGAGCTGACCCGTCAGGGGCAGGAAATTATTGCCGGTAACTTCCGCGCGCTGGAAATCTGGAGTGCGGTGGCGATTATCTATTTGGTTATTACGTTGGTGTTGAGCTTCGTGCTGCGTCGCCTTGAAAAAAGGATGAAAATCCTGTGATTGAATTTAAAAACGTTTCCAAGCACTTTGGACAAACCCAGGTGCTGCACAATATCGATCTGAAGATTAATCAGGGCGAAGTGGTGGTGATTATCGGCCCATCCGGCTCGGGTAAGTCCACCCTGCTGCGTTGTATCAACAAGCTGGAGGAGATCACCAGCGGCGAGCTGATCGTCGATGGGTTAAAAGTTAACGATCCCAAAGTGGATGAGCGTCTGATTCGTCAGGAAGCGGGCATGGTTTTCCAGCAGTTTCATCTGTTTCCGCAGATGACCGCACTGGAGAATGTCGCTTTCGGTCCAATCCGGGTACGCGGCACCAAAAAAGAGGCGGCGCATCAGCTGGCGAAAACGCTGCTGGCGAAGGTTGGCCTGGCGGAGCGTGCTCACCATTATCCTTCCGAGCTATCGGGCGGTCAGCAACAGCGCGTCGCCATTGCGCGTGCGCTGGCGGTTAAGCCCAAGATGATGCTGTTTGATGAGCCGACTTCAGCGCTCGATCCAGAGCTGCGTCATGAGGTGTTAAAGGTGATGCAGAATCTGGCTGAGGAAGGGATGACGATGGTTATCGTGACGCATGAAGTGGGCTTTGCGCAACAGGTGGCTTCACGACTGATCTTTATTGATAAGGGCCGCATTGCGGAAGATGGCCCGCCCGATGCGCTGATCTCTAATCCACCCAGCGAACGTCTGCGCGAGTTTTTACAGCACGTTTCTTAATCGCACCTTTGGTCTGGCCTGTCAGACAACTGAGCAGCTGAGGCGCGGGGAGCCCAGACAGAAGAGTAAAGCGTCCCGCGCCATGGACGGCGCGGGCCGAGCTGTCAGGGATGACGTTTTTTGCGTCTTTACGATCGGCCTGGGCTCCCCGCGCAGGCACGATTTTATTACCCTGATATAACCAATCTACTGATGGTTCTCCCCTGGCTGCTGAGCCGTATGAATAAGATAACTGTCCCCGCCCTGCGTACTGGCTGTTGAGCCGTGTAAAAGGGAGAATTAACCTCTGCATGTCCTTCTCGTCCAACCATAAAAGTCATTTTCTCCGCTAGCCTGGCCTCAGGATTCAGACTATTGCCTCAGTATCAGCGTCTATACTTTTCAGGCGCTTCTGCCGTACCGGTTGCTATTGGGGAGAAAGATGTTGGGAATAAACGTCGTGTGGTGTCGTCTGCGTCAGGGAGTTCTGTGTGTATTATTGCTATGCCTGATATCGGCAGCACAGGCCGTGTCGCTGCCCGCTGCTGCCGTTGCCAGCCAGCAGGCTCAGAAACCCGCCAACGAAGCGGCAACGCATGAGCCAACCATCGAAGAGAAAAAAGCGGCCTGGCTTGCTCTGGCAACCATTCTGGAAAACGATGAGTCGCGTCAGGCGCTGATCAAACAGCTGCGTGAAGCCGCCGCCAGCCCCTCCACCACTGACGAGCCAGCGCTAACGCCGCCGGTCGCCGCCGAAGAGCAGGAAGATAAAACCGTTCTGCAAAGCATTACCGATGTCACGCGCGAATATAGCGGACAGTTCGCCGGCAGTTTTATTCGTCTTTATCACAACATTATCTCCGCGCCGCAGAAAGCCTTTAACAAGGCCACCTTCTTTAACGCGCTTAACCACTTCCTGATGCTGGCCGTGGCGCTGTTCGCCTTTTACTGGGCGATACGCATGCTGGTCACGCCGCTTTACCGGCATATGGGTCACTGGGGCCGCAAAAAAAGCAATCAGCCAGGCAGCTGGCTGCATCTGCCGTTAACCATTATCGGCGCCTTTGCGATTGATCTGCTGCTGCTGGCGCTGGCGCTGTTTGTCGGACAAATCCTTAGCAACAACCTGAATGCGGGCAGCCGCACCATTGCCTATCAGCAGGGCCTGTTCCTGAATGCCTTTGCGTTAATTGAATTCTTTAAGACAGTGCTGCGCATGATCTTCTGTCCGCGCTTTCCTGAACTACGCCCGTTTTCATTTAACGACGTGCGGGCACGCTACTGGCATACCCGCCTTAGCTGGCTTAGCGGCGTGATTGGCTATGGATTACTGGTGGTAGTGCCGATTGTCTCTAATCGGGTCAATGTGCAGACCGGCGCGCTGGTCAACGTCATTATTATGGGATTAATGACCGGCTGGGCGCTGTGGCTGATATTTCATAACCGCCGCAGCATACAGCGCGAGCTCATTGCGCTTTCCGAACGCTCGTTATCCTTTTTTACGCTGTTTATTCGCGCCTTCGCCTTTGTCTGGCACTGGATCGCCAGCGCCTACTTTATTGTGCTGTTCTTCTTCTCCATCTTTAACCCCGGCGGCAGCCTGAAATTTATGATGTCGGCGACGGTGCGCAGTCTGGTCATTATCGGCCTGGGTGCCGTTGTGTCCGGCATGCTGACGCGCTGGATCAGTAAAACCATTACCCTTTCGCCTGAGCTGCGCCGCAACTATCCAGAGCTACAAAAACGGGTGAATGGCTGGATCTCTTTTATGCTGAAAGCGGCGCGTATTCTCACGGTCTTCGCCGTGCTGCTGCTGTTGCTGAATGCCTGGCAGCTGTTCGACCTCTGGTACTGGCTTACCGTGGGCGCGGGCGAACAGCTGGTGGATGTACTGATCAGGGTATTTATGATCCTGCTCTTCTCTGCCGTAGGCTGGACCTTACTGGCCAGCCTGATAGAAAGCCGTCTCTCTTCTGATATTCACGGTCGTCCGATGCCCAGCGCACGCACGCGTACGCTGCTGACGCTGTTTCGCAATGCGCTGGCGGTGGTCATCAGCACCATTACCATCATGATATTGTTATCGGAAATCGGCGTTAATATCGCGCCGCTGCTGGCGGGGGCCGGCGCGCTGGGTCTGGCGGTCTCTTTTGGCTCGCAAACACTGGTCAAAGATATTATTACCGGGATTTTTATTCAGTTTGAAAATGGCATGAATACCGGCGATCTGGTTACCATCGGGCCGCTAACCGGCACCGTGGAACGTATGTCGATCCGCTCGGTTGGGGTGCGCCAGGATACCGGTGCTTATCATATTATTCCCTGGTCTTCGATCACCACCTTCGCCAACTTTGTCCGTGGTATTGGTTCCTTTGTGGCTAATTACGATGTCGATCGCAGCGAAGATAGCGATCGCGCTAATGCCGCGCTGCGCTCCGCCGTGGCTGAGCTGATGGCGCGTGAAGATATTCACGCCTTTATTATTGGCGAGCCAAACTTTGCCGGGCTGGTTGGGCTAACCGAGCGCGCCTTTACCGTGCGCGTATCAATTACCACTCAGCCGTTAAAGCAGTGGACGGTGCGCTTTGCGCTGGATGAGCTGGTGAAAAAACATTTTGATGCGGCAGGCATTAAGGCGCCGCGCCAGACGGTACAGGTTGTCCCATCCGGCGACGGCGGCACCGACGCGGCGGCAATAAAAAGCCTGCCGGCGCCGGAGTAAATGTCTCAGGGTCGCGGCTTCATCAGTCGCGTCCGCGCCGCGCTCTCCTGAAAGGTCCAGGCGATAAAGCGGCTCTGCTTCTGCCCCTGCGCCATATCCACAATTCGTACTTCGTGCGCGCCTGCGTCGGTTAATGCCTGGCGCAGCGCAGGCAGATGCTCCCGGCGTGACACCAGCGAGGTGAACCATATTACCTGGCGCGCATAACTCACGCTTTCGCTGATCATCTGACCAATAAAGGCTTTTTCACCGCCTTCGCACCACAGCTCCGCCTGCTGGCCGCCAAAATTGAGCGGCGCATCTTTCGACAGGCCCAGATTACGCACCTTGCGGGCGCTACCTTCCGCAGCCTGCTCGCTGGAGGTGTGGAACGGCGGATTACAGACCACGGCGTGATAGAACTCATTTTTATGAATAATGCCCTGGAACATCCGATCGCTGTTTGGCTGACGACGCAGGCGAATGGCGCGACGCAGTGTCGGGTTAGCCTCCAGGATCGCCCCGGCGGCCTTCATTGCCTGCGCGTTCACTTCAGAACCGGTAAAGCGCCAGCCATACTCACGAAAACCAATCAGCGGATAGATGCAGTTCGCGCCGCAACCGATATCCAGCACGTTAATATCGCGCGGCACCTGCTGTGCATTATCCTGCGCCAGCAGATCGGCCAGCCAGTGCAGATAATCTGCACGTCCCGGCACCGGCGGACACAAAAAGCCATCCGGGATATCCCAGCTGTGGATCTGATAAAAATATTTTAGCAGTGCCTGGTTCAGTGTTTTCACCGCCTGCGGATCGGCAAAATCGATCGAGCTGTCGCCGCGCGGTGTGGTGACAATAAAGGGCTGCAGCGGCGGATGGGCCGCGCTCAGCGCAGCAAAATCATAGCGCTCGCGATGACGGTTTCGGAGATGCAGTTGGTTTTTAGTGGCGGGCTGTTTCATCAGACTCTCTCTTGGGTAACGGCGCGTAAGATACCCGCTCCGGAAAAAACCGTAAACAATTGAGGTGCATTTTTTCACGCCGAAGCGGCTAAGATGAAGCTGTCGCTTAACTCTGAGGATAATTATGTCTCGTCAACGTTACTCCTATCAACCACGTGCGGGCCACGGTCTGCCGCACGATCCCTTTAATGCAATCGTTGCGCCGCGCCCTATCGGCTGGATCAGTTCACTCAGCGCTGCTGGCGTACGCAACCTGGCTCCCTATAGCTTTTTTAACAGCTTTAACTATCAGCCGCCGATTATTGGTTTCGCCAGCCTTGGTAAAAAAGACAGCTTGCGCAATATCCTGGAAACCAAAGAGTTCGTCTGGAATCTGGTCACGCGCCCGCTGGCGGAAGCGGCCAATGAAAGCTCCGCTTCGGTGGCGCAGGAGGTGGATGAGTTTATGTTAGCGGGCGTGACGCCCATCAGCGGCGATCTGGTCAGGGCGCCGATGGTGGCGGAAAGTCCGGTTAACTTTGAGTGCCGCCTGACGCAGCATCTGCAGTTACAGAATGCCGACGGCGCGCCGCTGGATAGCTGGCTGATCCTCGGCGAGGTGGTTGCGGTACATATTGATGATACGCTGCTGGAAGAGGGCATTTATCAGACCAGCAAAGCGCAACCGGTTCTACGCGCCGGTGGCCCCAGCGCCTGGTACGGCATCAGCGAAGCCCAGCGCTTTGAGCTGCAACGCCCGGACGCACGCAAAAAGTAACCCGCCCAGCGCCGCACGTCCCTTACTGGCATCGCCACACTGGCGGAATGAATCGGCTGGATCCGGCGGAAGAGATCTTTCTGCATGAATATTTCGCGGTTCCCGAACAGCGCCGCGATTTAGCCATTAAATAACTACGACTGTTTTACGTCGCGACCGATAGACTGCATCGGCTCTCTCTTCTAGAGTGAAGTTATTCGCTGCGCAAAGAGGCGCGGCCCGAAGAGAGGACCGTTATGAGTTTACCCGCAGCGTTAATTGAAGAGGCGGTGCAATGGCGCCGTCAGCTGCACGCTCAGCCAGAGCTGGGCTACCAGGAACAGCAGACTGCCCATTTTGTTGCCGAACAGCTACGCAGTTTTGGCTTACAAGTCGCGACCGGCATCGCCAAAACCGGCGTCATTGGCACGCTGGAGTGCGGCCCTGGCCCCACGATTGGCCTGCGCGCCGATATGGATGCTTTACCCCTTACGGAACGGGGAGATAAGCCCTGGCGATCGCAGCGATCCGGCGCAATGCACGCCTGCGGTCACGATGGTCATACCGCCATTTTGCTGGCCAGCGCGAAGTGGCTGGCGCAGACACGCCGCTTCAGCGGCACGGTGCATTTTATTTTTCAGCCTGCCGAAGAAAATCTGGGCGGCGCACGTCAAATGGTGGAGGAAGGGCTGTTCCGGCGCTTCCCGATGGATGCCGTTTATGCGCTGCACAACTGGCCTGGTCTGCCGTTAGGCACGCTGGCTGTCAACGATGGCGCAATGATGGCCTCCCTCGATTCGTTTGAAATTACTCTTACCGGCAAAAGCTGCCACGCCGCTATGCCGGAATGCGGTGCCGATCCCATTGTAGCGGCGGCCCAGCTGATTCTGGCGTTGCAAACGATTCCTGCGCGTCGGCTGTCACCGCTGGCCTCTTCCGTGGTCAGCGTTACCCAGATCCAGGGCGGAGAAGCCATTAATGTGATCCCGGAGGCGGTGACGCTGCGCGGAACCGTGCGCTGTTTACAAAGCGAGGTCAGGGAGAAAGTACGCGGGCTTATCGGGTCGTTTGTGGAGGTTCTGCCGCAGCCGCTGGGAGTAGAGGGAACGATTTGCTGGTATCCCGGCTATCCGGTGACACAAAATCATGCTCTGCCCGCCGCCCGCGTGCGCGAGGCGGCTATCGGGCTGTTCGGCGCGGAACAGGTACGCTGGCAGGTGGATCCCTCAATGGCGTCAGAAGATTTCGCCTGCATGCTGGAAGCCTGCCCCGGCGCCTATTTCTGGCTCGGTGCCGATGGCGATACGCCGTCCCGTGCGCTGCATAACGCCAGCTATGACTTTAACGATGCGCTGATTGAACCGGCTGTCGCCTTCTGGCAGCGGCTGGTTGAGAGCCATTTGCCGCTGCCGATAAATCAACGCTAGCGTCGGTTCAGTAGCCCGCCGCCGTCAGCGCCGCCACGCCCTCATCCAGCGAGGCGCTGCGGCCACTGGCCAGATAGCAGCAGGCGATCTGCAGCCGTAATGATTGCGGTACCGGACGGGATTTTTCCAGCACCTGCTGGATCCAGGCGGCAGTGACCGTCGCCTCTTTGCTTTCCGGCAGATCGCAGGTGCACTCCGGCTGACGCGCCACCAGCTCCTGCGGTTCCGCCGCCGCACCGTGGATAAGGTTAATAGCGGGGCAGCGCAGCGGGTTAGCGTAAACTTCCCCTTCCGTGCCGTTCAGGAGTAATGCCCTGCCGCCCTGCGCGCTGAAAAATTTTGCCACGCGCGGAATATATTCTGGGTGGGAAACGCTGGCGAAACGCAGCGCTGCATCCTCATCAAAAGGAGTAATCAGCTTAGCCAGCGTGTGTGCGCTGTTACGCACGCCCAGACGCCAGCGCAGCCCCAGCTGTTTGGCCAGCGGCGCACAGAGATTATCTACGGTGATAAACACCGGCTCGCCCTGCTCCAGTTTCGCCTGCGCACTTTGCGCATCGCTGACGGCAGCAACGCCAAGCGCCTGGAAAACCGTCTCGCTGGTCACGCGCGTGGCATCGTCGCTGACGCCATGTACCACTACCGGAAAGCCAAGACGCGAGAGCAGCAGCGCCAGCAGCGGCGTCAGATTGCCCTGACGGCGTGCGCCGTTGTAGCTGGGGATCACGATGGGCAGCGGCTTGCCCGCCGGTGGCGTCAGCGAAAGCACTCGCTCCTGTACGGCGCGATAGAAACCGGTCATTTCCGCCTCGCCTTCCCCTTTGATACGCATCGCAATCAGCAGCGAACCCAGCTCCAGATCCGGCACTTCGTCGTTAAGCATGGCGCGATAAAGTTGATACGCGCTCTCTTCATCCAGATCGCGCGCATGGTTTTTGCCACGGCCTACTTCTTTAATCAGTTTGTTGTACTGCAACATTTAATGCTTTTCCTTTTTTCGACGCCGCGCCGCCGGTTCGGGCCCGGGTTTGCGGGTGCTTACCGGCGCTATAGTGCCTTCAGGCATCGGCGGCTGCTCTATGGGAAAAACCGGCAGGGCTTTTAACAGGCGCGCACCGTATGTTTTGGTGATCAGCCGCCGATCGTAAATCACAATTTCACCAAAGCACTGATGGCTTCGGATCAATCTTCCCACCTGCTGGATCAGGCTAAATGAGGCGCTGGGCAGACTTTGCACCTCAAACGGGTAGCGCTTCAGGCTCTTCAGCCACTCCCCTTCGGTTAAAATTACCGGACTGTCCACCGGTGGAAAAGCGATTTTGTGAATATGTACCTGAGAAAGCAGCTCGCCTTTTAAATCCAGCCCTTCAGCAAAAGATTGCAGGCCCACCAGCACGCTTGCCTCGCCCTGCTCTACCCGCTTGCGATGCAGCTCTACCAGCCGGTAGCGCGGCTGATCGCCCTGCACCAGCAGCATCAGCCGCAGATCGCTCAGGTGCGTCAAAAACTGCTGCATGGCGCGGTTGCTGGCAAACAGCACCAGCATGCCTTTGTGCTGCCCCGCTTTCACCTGATGGCGAAAGAAATGAGCCATTTCAGCGATATGCTGCGCCTCATTTGCCATCAGCGGCTCAAAGCGCATCTGAGGGATAATCAGCTTGCCTTGCTCAACATGATTAAACGGCGAGCCGAGCGCCACAAAGCGATCGCCCACCTTTTCGTTAAGCCCGGAAAGTTCCTGTAATCGGTTAAAGCTGTTCAACGATTGCAGCGTTGCCGACGTCAGCACCACATGCGGCACTTTTCGCCACAGCAGCTTTTCCAGCTGTTCACTAACGCGAATACCGGCGCAGTGGAAAAAGAGGTGTGGCTGGCCTTCCCGCAGCTCGCGGCTGACCCATTTCGAAACCGGCGCGCCGGAGGCCTGCTCCATCGACGCCAGCCGCCACAGTTTGCTGATGCTTTCAAACCAGCCGAAAGCGCGGTTCATCTGCAACATCGTGCGGTGCAGGCGCACCACATCGTATTGTCCGCTCTTTTCGCTGAGATCGTTTAACAGCCCTTCCGCCAGCCCGCGCAGACCGTCGCTCAGTTTGAAAAGGCGGGCGCATAAGGTTTGCATCTCTTCCGGCAGTTGCCCCATTTCAAAGCGATGCTCACCTTCCTGCGGCTCCGGCGGCAGCCACAGCGCCAGAATGCGCGTCAGGCTGGCAAGATGTTCGCGCCATTCGTCACAGTGGGTTTTTAACCGCTCGGGATTTGCCAGCGGCGGCGGTGATTTTGGCCGAAACTGCGCCATACAGGTTTCCACCAGGCGCACAAACAGATCAAGTTGCAGGCTGGTCCAGGCGGCGGTGATGTCAGCGCTGGTTTCCAGCGCATCGCGCGCTACCTCCGGCAGATGATGGCCTTCATCCAGCACCAGCAGCAAATGTTTCGCCGGTGGCAGCACCGATTCGCTCTCCAGCGCCGCCATCACCAGCGCATGGTTAGCCACCACCACGTCCGCCTGCTCGATCTCCCGCCGGGCGACAAAAAAGGGACATTCGCGATACCAGTGGCAGTTGCGCGCCAGGCAGTTAGCCTTATCGGTGCTTAAGCGCTGCCAGAGCGTATCGTCGATCGCCTCTTCGCAGTGATCGCGCAGGCCGTCCCACTGATGCCGATCCAGCGACTTTTCCAGTTTGGTACAGAGCTTGCGCTCATCTTTGTTGGCCACCAGATTGTCATCAAGAAACAGCAGCAGATCGCCCTGCTTTTCGCTGTCGGTCGCCAGCGCGTTCAGGTTACGCGGGCAAACATAGCGCCCGCGCCCAAAGGCGGCGGTGAATTTCAGATCGGGGATAATTTTTCGCAGCAGCGGCAGATCTTTACTAAAAATCTGATCCTGCAGCGCGACGTTCGCGGTGCTAATCACCAGCGGTTTCTCTTCGGCACGGCCAACGGCAATGCCCGGGATCAAATAGGAAAGGGTTTTGCCCACTCCGGTCGGCGCTTCGATCGCCAGATGACGCCCATCGTCTCCGGCTAGGGTTTTTGCCACTTCGGCAATCATCTGCCGCTGCGGCGCGCGTGGGATAAAATCGGGAACCTGCTGCTGCAGCGCTTTATACCATTCGCCAATCTGCGCTTTTAACGCTGCGGTTAATGCCATCTTGCTCTCTTCCTGCGTTGATAACCTGTATTTTTACACAGTATGACGCTGGCGTCAGCCGCTTATCGATGAATATGGAAGAGCGCTTCCGGCATTGATGCGCCCACTACAGCGGGCGTAGCATTCAGCCGCAAAGCGTAAAATCAGGCCAGCCGCTTATACATCACGGTGGTAGCATCCATCGCACCTTCCGTTGACTGCGCGTAATAAGGAATAGCTCCGGCCACTTCCCAGCCCAGCGACAGATAAAGCAGGCTGGCGATATCACCGCTGCGGGTATCCAGCACCATCAGGCTGCGCCCTGCCTGTTTAACCAGTTGCTCCGCCCGCTCCATCAACTCACGCGCAATGCCTTGCCGCCGCGCCGCCGGATGTACCAGCAGCTTGCTGATTTCAGCGCGATGGCGTCCGTTGGGCATCATATTCCATAACACCATCACCGTGGCGACAATCCGTTGTTGCTGACGCGCCACCAGCAACAGCCGATCGCCCTGTTCGAGGCCGTTAAAATTATCCTGCCAGAAATTTCTCATTACCTGTCGATCGTCGGGATCGATAAATCCCACGCTGGCACCTGCGCTGACACACCCCTGCAGAACATCAGTTAATGCTTCCAGCTCGTTTATCGCCTGTTGCCGATTAATAATCTGATATTCAATCATCTTTGCTCCACCAGTAAACATTATGCGTCCGCCGCGCAAAAGGATCGCTAACAGCACTCGGACCTCTGAGAGTTACCGGCTTTGCGGCCTGGATCAAGTTGTACAACTAAAAAAACTATGTACACGTTAACTCAGCTCCGCTAAGGTTAACGCAGATAATGTATTTAAAATGCAAGTTGAGGCAGTCAATGGCCCTGTACAGCATCGGTGATGTCGCCGAACGCTGTGGTATTAATCCTGTAACGTTACGCGCATGGCAGCGTCGCTATGGGCTGCTTAAGCCACAGCGCACCGAAGGCGGGCATCGACAGTTTGATGAAGAAGATGTTCAGCGTATCGAAGAGATCAAGCGCTGGATAGAGAGCGGCGTGCCGGTAGGCAAAGTTAAATCGCTGCTGGAAGGCGAAAATATTGATACGCATGACGGCTGGCTGGCGTTGCAGGAAGAGGTAATGAGCGTGCTGCGGCACGTTCGTCCGGCGAAACTACGGGCTAAAATCGCCAATATCGGTCGTGAGCATCCTGTTGATGCGTTAATTGATCATGTGTTTGTGCCGGTTCGTCAGCGGCTTGGGCTTGATCAAAACACGGCGAAAACCATGTGCAGTCTGCTGGATGGCGCCCTGATCGATTATGTCGCTTTTTACCTGAGCAGCGCGCGTAAAAAGGCGGGAAAGGATGCGCTGCTGATTGGTTGGGGGGTGGAAGACCGCACCCGTATCTGGCTGGAAGCCTGGCGTTTGTGTCAGCAGGGCTGGCGTGTCGACGTGCTGGCAGAACCGCTGGATAACCCCCGCCCGGAGCTGTTTCCGGGTCAGCAAATTTTTGTCTGGACGGGTAAAAAACTGACCCGTCGACAAGCAGAGCAGTTTACTCACTGGCATGAGCAGGGCTTCTCAATCAGCCTGCATGGGCCGAATTAAAAATGGCGTAAATTGCCTGGTCGCCAGGCACGGATCGGGTTATGATCCGCTCTCTTGTTTGATCGTTACAGGCAGTAGTATGAACTGGCAAAAATTTCTGGTTGGCACCCTGTTTTTCATTATGGCCGTCGGCGGTACCGGCGGCCTGATGCTGGTGGGCTATACCATTATCTTACATTCCCGCTAAAGCAGCGCTGCAGGCGCTCAAACAGCCGGTCCACCACCAGTGCCAGTAGCGCCACCAGCAACGCTCCCTGAATCACATACGCCGTATTAAACCCGCTCAGGCCGATAATAATCGGCGATCCCAGGCTTTTCGCGCCTACCGTAGAGGCGATGGCGGCGGTGCCAATATTGATGATCGCCGAGGTGCGCATCCCGGAGATAATTACCGGCGCAGCCAGCGGCAGCTCCACACGGGTTAAACGCTGCCAGTTGCTCATCCCGACCCCCTGCGCCACTTCTTTAACGCTGGAGGGCACCGATTCGATCCCGGCCAGGGTGCCTTGCAGCACAGGTAAAATTCCATACAGCATCAGCGCGATAATCGCTGGCTGCTCGCCAAAGCCGATTACCGGCACGGCCACCGCCAGCACCGCTACCGGCGGAAAGGTTTGCCCGGCGGCAGCCAGCGTCTCCACCAGCGGACGAAACTCCTGCCCGGCACGGCGCGTCACGGCAATACCTGCGCCCAGCCCTGTCAACGCCGCGCCCAGGCTGGAGATCGCCACCAGTTGCACATGCGCCAGCGCCAGCTGGAAAAAACTCTCTTGCTGATAGACCGGGCGTTCCAGCCCGGGGAACCAGTGGGCGAAAAGCGGCCCGCTCAAGGGCATCAACAACAGCAGCGCGATAAAAAGCGCAATCAGCCACAGCAGCGGATCGCGCGTTAGCCGTTTCATGCACCCTCCCGCTGACGCAGCAGATCGCTGAAGTGCAGCACGCCCAGCGGCACGCCCTGCGCATCGGTTACCGGTAGCTTATCGGTTTGTCGGGCGATAAACAGCGAGAGTGCCTCACGTAACGAAATCGCCGCCGACACCGGCTCCTCCTCCAGCCATTCGCCGCGCCTGGCCGCGCTGCCCGCGTTACCCAACGAGAGCAGGCGCACGCCCAGCTCGCTGCGGCCAAAAAAGTCACGGACAAACTCATTGGCGGGACGGGTTAACAACTCGATCGGCCTGCCCTGCTGTACGATGCGTCCGTTATCCATCAGCACAATGTTATCCGCCAGCGTCAGCGCCTCATCAATATCATGCGTTACCAGCACAATGGTACGTCCGGAAAGCCGATGAATGCGCAACATCTCCTGCTGCAGCGCGCCGCGCGTGACCGGATCAAGCGCGCCGAACGGCTCATCCATCAGTAACACCTCAGGATCGGCCGCCAGCGCCCGCGCTACGCCCACCCGCTGCTGTTGCCCACCGGAAAGCTGATGCGGATAGCGCTGACGCAAGCCCTCATCCAGGTTAAGCAGCGCCAGCAGCTCACTTATTCGCGCCTGTCTCTTCGCCTGCG
Organism: Pantoea alhagi; assembly: GCF_002101395.1. Lineage (NCBI taxonomy): Bacteria > Pseudomonadati > Pseudomonadota > Gammaproteobacteria > Enterobacterales > Erwiniaceae > Pantoea > Pantoea alhagi. The sequence goes on from NZ_CP019706.1 coordinate 148,159, forward strand.
GCCACTTCAGCAATCCCGGTACGGTGGCGATATTTTTTTCAACCGTCCAGTGTGGAAACAGCCCAATCGACTGGATGGCATACCCCATTCGTCGCCGCAGCGTTTGCGGGTTAAAGCTACGGATCTCTTCGCCGGCAAACAGAATGGTCCCTTCATCATGCTCAATCAGCCGGTTAATCATTTTCAGCGTGGTGGATTTACCTGAGCCGGAGGTGCCAATCAGCACGGTAAATTCTCCGGCGGCGACATGCAGATTGATGCCATCCACCGCCGCCTTACCGGCAAAGTATTTGCTCACCTGGTTAAATTGAATCATAAGGCGTTCCTTTGCAGCAGGGAGATAACGATTTTAAACAGCGTATCCACCAGCACCGCCAGGGCGATAACCGGGATCACGCCCAGCAGCACCAGTTCCAGCGCGCTGCTGAGTAATCCCTGAAAAATAATTGCGCCGAAGCCGCCTGCGCCAATCAGGGCGGCGATAACGGCCAGGCCAACGGTCTGAATGGTCACTACACGCAGGCCGCTAAGCAGCACCGGCAACGCCAGCGGGATCTCTACCTGCCAGAAGATTTGCGCCTGCGACATGCCCATGCCGCAGGCGCTTTCGCGCACGCCCGCCGGCACCTGTTGCAGCCCCGCCACCAGGCTGCGCACCAGCGGCAGCAGCGCATACAGCACCAGCGCAATCAGCGCCGGTGCAAGACCGATGCCGCTAACGCCAAGCCGGCCCAGCCAGGGAAAATGCGCCGCCAGCCCTGCCAGCGGCGCGATCAGCAAGCCGAACAGCGCTACCGACGGCACGGTCTGGATAATATTCAGCACGGAGAAAATCACGCTCTGCCAGCGTGCGCGCCGATAGCAGATCAGGCCCAGCGGGATGCCAATAAGCAGCGCCGGCAACAGCGTCGCCGCCAGCAGCAGCAGATGACGCGCCAGCGCCTGGTCAAACACCTCCTGACGGTTGGCATACTCTTTCAGCAGCGAGAGCTGATCGAGCTGTCCGCCGAACAGCAGCGCCAGCAACGGTAGCCAAACCTGAGCATTCAACAGCAGCCGCCACGGCACGCTGCGCGTCAGGCGCGTCACGCTGTCTGCGGCAATCAGCAGGCAAAGCGCGATAGCCGCCCACAGTCCGCTGCCGAAACCGGTACGCGCCAGCGCGCTGCTCTGCCCGGCCAGCATTTGCGCCGCGTGGCCGCCAAGCGCCACCAGCAGGGTGAGCAGAATTTCGCTTAGCGCCAGCGTCAGGATCAGCGTTGGACGATTCAGCGGCTGCCAGACCAGCAGCAACAGAAGCGGAAGAATCAGCAGGATCAGCCAGCTCACCCCCTGCAGCAGTTCAGTCAGCATCACCGGCTGGCCCGACACCAGCCGGTTCGGTGCAAAACTGGCGAAGGGTAAAAGAAACAGCGCTGCAATCAGCAGCGCGGTCAGCAGCAGCAGTACGCGATTACGGGGGATCAAACGCCGCATGGTTTCGTTGCTGTGAATTACAGCAGTTTTTGCTGTTGCAGCCATTCAGCGGCCACCTTTTTCGCATCCTGCCCTTCAACGGCAATTTTGGCGTTCAGCGACTGCAGGGTTTTTTCATCCAGGGCGCTAAATACCGGTTTCAGCCAGGCGGCGATTTCCGGGTACTGTTTCAGCGCTGCGGCACGGATCACCGGCGCGGGCGCGTAGATCGGCTGGACGCCTTGAGGATCGCTTAATGTTTGCAGCCCCAGCGCCGCCACCGGTCCGTCAGTACCGTAGGCCATCGCCGCATTCACGCCGGAAGTTTGCTGCGCCGCCGCCTTGATAGTGACGGCCGTATCGCCGCCCGCCAGTGACAGTAGCTGGTCCTGACTGAGCTTAAAGCCATACGCCTTTTCAAAAGCAGGCAGCGCATCGGCACGTTCGATAAATTCGGCAGAGGCGGCCAGCTTAAAGGTGCCGCCCTGCTTAAGGTAGCGGCTGAGATCGGCCAGCGAAACAAGCTGGTTTTTCTGCGCCAAATCACCGCGTACCGCAATAGTCCAGGTATTGTTAGCCGGTGCGGGCGTCAGCCAGACCAACTGATTTTTCTGCTCGTCCAGCGTCCTGACTTTTTCATAGCCCGCCTGCGCATTTTTCCATGCCGCATCGCCAGCCAGATTAAAAAAGAACGCGCCGTTGCCGGTATATTCAGGATAAATATCCAGCTCGCCGGCGGTTATCGCACCGCGCACCACCTGCGTATTGCCCAACTGAATTTTATTTACCGTTGGCACGCCATGCTTATTCAGCACCTGCAAAATAATGTTGCCCAACAGCGAGCCTTCCGTATCGATTTTCGAGCCGACGCGCAGCGGATCGGCAGACTGTGCGGTGCCAGACAGCGTCATCAGGGCGGCAAAGAGCAGTATGCCGCGACGCGCAGTAGCAAAAGCCATGGCAGTTTTCCTTTTCAGCAAAGTGAGTCTGTCAAAGCGTAGCGCAAATGTATGCAGTACGAAAATAAAACGGCCTGTGATGGCCCGGCTGGGTGCGGCGATGGGCTGCTCTGATCTACCCATTGGATGCGGCAGGCTTTAGCTGGTCCGCATGCTGAATAAAGCGCGTTAGCTGCGCGGGAATGCGGGCAAACGTATATAAAAACCAGGGAGTAAAGCGGGCAGGATCGTGTGTTATCTCCTGTTGAATGGCTTCCAGCGAAAGCCAGCGACAGGCATCCGCCTCTTCAGGATTGAGCTGTGGCTGGGCGTCGCTAATGGCAAAAAAGACATGCCCATATTCATGCTCGGTCAAACCGTTACTTAACGGCAGGTTATAGCTCAGTTCAAACATCGCCGTCAGGGTTAAATCAAGCCCCATCTCTTCCCGCAAACGCCGTTCGGCGGCATGCTGAGTGGGTTCCGAAGGATAAGGATGGCCGCAACAAGTATTGCTCCACAGGCCGCCGCAGTGATATTTAGCGCTGGCGCGGCGTTGCAGCAACAGCTGATGTTGAGGATTAAAGACGTAAACGGTTACCGCGCGATGCAGTAACCCTTTTTCATGCACTTCCTGTTTTTCCATTATGCCGACAGGGCGATCAAGAGGATCAACAAGGATAACTTCAATAGCGGACATACGGGCTCCTTCAGACTAATCCCAGCTATTGTGGCATAACCACTTGCTCTTTAGCCGCAAAAAAGTCCCGCGTATTCATCAGAATATGTACAAAAAAGTAACCTGATTTACTCCTTCGCTCCGCTGCCCGATTGCACAGCGGAGCCTGTGGATTTATCGCTTACAGTTTGAAACGGGTTACTACCTGCTCCAGCTGAACGCTCTGCTCTTCCATTGCCTGAGCGGCAGCGGAAACCTGCTCAACCAGGGAGGCGTTCTGCTGCGTGGTGTTATCCAGTTGGTTGATCGCCACGTTAACCTGTTCAATTCCCATGCTCTGTTCGCGGCTGGAAGACATGATTTCGCTCATCAGTGTCGTCACGCTGCTGACGCCCTGCATCAGTTCATCCATGGTGCGGCCCGCTTCATTGACCAGCTGGCTGCCCGCATCGATATTTGCCACCGACGTCTCAATCAGTTTTTTAATCTCACGCGCCGAGTTGGCCGAACGCTGCGCCAGATTACGTACTTCGCTGGCAACCACCGCGAAGCCGCGCCCCTGCTCACCGGCTCGCGCTGCTTCTACCGCCGCGTTCAGCGCCAGGATATTAGTCTGGAAGGAGATACTGTCAATCACACTGATAATATCCACCACTTTACGTGAGGAAGCGTCAATTTCGCCCATGGTGGCCACCACCTGTCGTACCACGCCGGTACCGCGCTCCGCCACTTTCGCGGCTTCGCCCGCCAGCTGGTTGGCGTGGGTGGCGTTATCAGCATTCTGACGCACAGTGCCGGTTAACTCTTCCATCGACGCCGCAGTTTGCACAATAGAGCTGGACTGCTCTTCCGTACGTGCCGAGAGATCAAGGTTGCCGCTGGCGATCTGGCGCGAGGCGGAGGTAATAGCCAGCGCGCTGTCACCGACCTGCCGCATCAGCCCCTGCAGATAGCTAATAAACTGGTTAAAGCTCTCTGCCACGGCGTTAAATTCCGGGCTGTTACTGGCTGGCAGACGCTGGGTTAAATCGGCCCCGCCAGTGGATAAGGCCTGGATATTTTCGTTAAGCAGGCTCAGGCGCTTCATCATGCTGCGAATAAAGCCCAGCAGCACCAGCAACAGCACAATAGCTAACGGGATCTGAACCATGCCCAGGCGCGTCATCATTGAGTGGGTCTGCTGCGTCAGCAGGCTGGTCGGCACATCGCTGGCCAGATACCAGGGGCTTCCGGCGATCTGCTGAACAAACAGCGTGCGGTCGCCCTCTTCGCTCTGATACTGGCTCTCTACCGGCTCTTTCCCGGCATTGGCCAGCAGCGTCTTCAGCGGCGCAGCCATCGGCAGGGAAAGCTCATTGAGATATTGCAGTTTCGGCGTACCCTCCGCCAGCGCTGCGTTGCCAACGACTTTGCCATCGGCTTCTACGATCAGCACGCGTCCCTGAATCGCCTCACCCATCTCTTTCGCCAGGTGGTTAAAGAACCCCAGCGTCACGTCAATGGTGGCAACGCCCCAGGCTGCGCCGTTGCGATAGATCGCCATGGCGCAGTTGGTACGCGGCTGCGGGCTGGCGGCATCCTGATAGGCGTTAGCCCAGGCGCACTCTCCTTTGCTGGCAGCAAGACCGGCTTTATACCACGGCTGTTCATAGTAGCGATCCGCCTCTGGTGAGTTCCAGAAGGTGTTTACCTGTAGCTGATTGCTGGCGTCACGGGCAAAGAAGGTGCTGAATTTTTCCCGGTCTGCGGCACGCATGTTCGGCAACGGCCAGATGCCGCCGCCAAAGACGTTGCTGTCATTATATTGATTAACCAGCGCCGGCAGCAGGCTGTCGATAGCGGCGCTATCCAGTACGCTGGCCGCTTCGGTAATGGTGCGTTGCTGAGCCTGAACCCGGTTCATCTGTTCGATAATCCGGGCCGCAAGCGTATCAACTTCGTAGCGCACCAGGCGCTCTTCATTGGTTTTTAATTGTGGAGCAACAAAAAGATTGATGACCACCACGGTGATTGCCATCAATAACAGAAAAAATGCCACGATCGCCGCGGTAAAGCGTGCCTGCGTTGTTTTTATCATGTTCACACCACATAACAGGAAGGGCCATATTGCCCTTCTCGTGTTAACGGCATGTAACTATTTTACTTGAGGCGATCGCTATCACAATTTACAAATCTTCTCTCTGGTCAGAGAAAGTAGTAACAGCCAGCGGTGGCGGGCATCACCACAACAGACGCAGCCATTATGTTTCCTGTTCAACCACCTGCTGGCGCGGCCGGAAGATATGATTCGCGCCATGCTGCAACAGACGCGTAACCAGTAGAATACCGCCCTGGTCATCCGCCTGAGCAAAGGCCTGTTCGGCGGCCGTCACCGGCGTGGTCCACAATAAATTTACCCGCTCGCCTTCGCGTTTTGGCAAGGCAAACTGTCCGCCTTCCGCACCCAGCGTGGCAGAGAGCAAAAATCCTTCAAAGCCCACCGGCGCAACGGAAGAGGACAGCGTATGGCCCTCGCCCAGCCAGTTCAGGCTGCTCCAGGGATAGTGCGCATAGTTCGCCAGCGCGCTGGCCATCTGGATAGCATTATCTTCTGTCATTACTTCCGCATCGATCGCCGTCGCCAGTTCAGTGCGGCGATACTGCGGAGCCAGATCCTCATAGAGAAAATCTACCCACGGCATCGGACGGATGCACATACCAAGCGTGAAGAAATACCAGACGCCCTGATGATAATGTTGCGAAATCGCCATCGGCGGCCACTGGCCCTGGTCGATCGAGTAATATTTAAGCGACGGGCCGTAGTGTGATTCGTAGCACTGCAGCAGATCGTGCTCGACCGGCTGCCAGAGATGCCCGTCATGCCAGTCGCGCCAGAACTGGCGATGCGCCAGAGCCTGAGCGTAATAGTGGTTAGTTGATGCCGATCCCAGCGGCGCGGTCAGGCGATTCTCCTTGATGCAGCCTGCCGAGAAACTCACCTGTTTATTTTGATACAGGCTCCAGCCCGGGATCACCGCCAGCAGTTGCCCCTGATACCAGACCGCCGCGCCATCGTCGGTCGGCTCCCAGATGATTTGCAGACCGGCCGGATCAAGGGGCGGCTCAGCCTCCAGCGTGCGACAACAGTCGGCGCTTAACAGCGGCGCGATCCCCTGCTCTATGGCCGCGCTGTCTTCTTCAAATGGCGCGGGCAGCAGGTTACGCAGCCAGCAGCCGCGTACCGCAAAGCGGGAGCGAAACGGCTCGGTGGGCCAGATATAAAAATAGGCGGCCCGTTCGGTCTGTTCGATGATGGCGGTTAACGTCTGTTGCTGATTAGTCACCTCAGCAATCAACTGCGAATATGTCATAGTGCCTCAACGCAACGTGGAGGAATCCAGCTTCCCCGAGAATAGAGCAGGATCTCCCTTATTGCGACACAGCGGCAAGGGTAATAATCTCAAAAATCACGCCCCATGCGCCGCATTGCGCGCGGAAACGCGCCGTTACGCACCGACCAGCGTAGCATGAGTGCCAGTAAGCGGATGCGTCGATCGATAATGGCCTGACGCCGCGCGCTCAGGGTCAGATCGCTCATCTGCTGCGCCCAGTCGGGTAGCAGGCCCATGCCCGCTTCCATCAGCGTGCCCATAACCAGTTTTGCTGGTCTGCTGGGCGCGGGAGCCTGGCGCAGCAGCCTGATAACTTCGCGGGTGCGCGCGTCACAGCAGAGCCGGGGGCGCATCCGCTGCAGGTACTCCTCTACCGCCTGTACGCTTTTGGGCACCTGCTGCGCGCCCAGCGCCTCGGCAACCTGCGCCGCCTGTGCATAATAGAGATCGCGTTCAGCCAGGCTAAGCGCCGGGTTTTTATAACGCAGATGGCCCGCAAGAAAACAGCTGGCTTCGGCGACATGCACCCAGGTTAACAGCTCAGGATCGCTGGCCGCATAAGGATTGCCATAAGCATCGACGCCGTTAACCTGTAGATGGATACGCTTTACCCGTTCAATTAAGGTAAGCGCATCGGCACGGTTGCCAAAGGTAGTGACCGCGACAAACTGGCTGGTACGACGCAAACGTCCCAACATATCCTGGCGAAAGGATGAGTGATCCCAGACGCCTGCCAGTGCCGAAGGATGCAGCATTTGTAACAGCAACGCGCCAATGCCGCCGCACAGCATGGAGGTGAAGTCGCCATGCACCGGCCAGACCAGGCTCTCAGGGCCAAACAGCCCTGGATCGCCCGGCGGCTGGGAGAGATCGAACTCATTAAGTGACAGGCCGTTTACCCGGAAAACCTGCTTTTCAATGCGCCTGCGTAATAATTCCATTAAATATCCATTGTTTCTGTGCCTGCCGCTGCGTTCTGCAATAAACAAATACACTCTTTTACGCAGAATTACGTCTCTGGCAAGCACATGATTAATAAGATAAAAATTTAATAAGCAAAGTACAAATTAGCACAAACCTTTATCTTTCATCTGTTTGTAAGCGAAGCGCAGATTATTTGCCTGTTTTATCACCGTCTACCAGGCTTTTATGGCAACCGCAGCACACCAACACCTAATTAATAGGGAGATAAGCGTTATGACTATGCAATCGTTAAACGATCTGTTTGTTCATACTCTAAGCGATGTTTACAGTGCTGAAGTTCAGTTAACCAAAGCGCTGCCAAAAATGGCCGAGGCCGCCACTGAAACTCAACTTGCCGAAGGCTTTAGACAACACCTCGAGGAGACCAAAGGCCATATCGAACGCCTTGATCAGGTTATCCAGTCTCTCGACAATGTGGAAATGGAAAATGTTACCTGTGTAGCAATGGAAGGGCTGATCAAAGAAGGCGAGGAGATTATTCAGGAAGTGGAAGAAGGGCCGGTACGCGATGCAGGCCTGATTGTTGCCGCTCAGAAAGTCGAACATTATGAAATCTCCAGCTACGGTTCGCTGATGGCGCTGGCGAAAAATCTGGGCTACGACAATGTCGTCTCTATCCTGAAAAATACCCTGGATGAAGAAAAAGCGACTGATGAAAAACTCACCATGCTGGCTGAGCAACAGGTTAATCAGCACGCCGCCTGACGGCCTTAAGCGCGAAGTGATCTCATTAAGCGTTTTTAACAGAGCATAGATACCAGATAAGCCGATCGGTTGGCTGCCGATCGGTTTTTTTTGTGCCGGTTATCGTGATCCTGTCCCATGCGCATTCATTCCTTTTCATTCGTTGTGCCTGCGTCTCTCTGCACCTCCCTGTTGGCAATACTCAACTGAAGTGACACGATCCTTCGTCATAATATTTATCGCTATTGCCTTGCTGAGTTTGAACATTACATTAATGATGTTTATCACCAGAAAGCGATAAACAGGCGAATCGGACAGAACGAATGAAAAAACACATTACCTTAATTACCGGTGGCGATCGTGGTATTGGACGCGCCACCGCGCTGCTGTTGGCGCAAAAAGGCCATACGATCTGTATCGGCTATCGCAGCCAGCAGGCGCAGGCTGAAGAAGTGGTAGCGCTGATTCGGCGCGACGGTGGCAACGCCATTGCGGTTCAGGCGGATATTGCCGACGAGGAGCAGGTGATAGCGATGTTTCAGCAGGTTGACCGCGAGCTTGGCATGCTGACCGGTCTGGTGAACAACGCCGGCATTCTCAAATCACAGGCCACCATTGAGCAACTGGATGCGCAGCGCATCGCCTCCATTTTCGCCACTAACGTCAGCGGCAGTTTTATTTGCGCGCGCGAGGCGGTAAAGCGCATGGCGCTGCGTCACGGCGGCCAGGGCGGCGCGATTGTTAACGTCTCTTCCGCCGCCTCGCGGCTTGGCGCGCCCCATGAGTATGTCGACTATGCCGCCTCAAAAGGCGCCATCGATACACTGACCACCGGCCTGTCGCTGGAAGTGGCGGCGCAGGGCATCCGGGTTAACGCTGTGCGGCCAGGCTTTATTTATACCGGGATGCACGCCGATGGCGGCGAGCCCGGGCGGGTTGATCGGGTAAAAGAGAGTTTGCCAATGAAGCGCGGCGGCCAGCCCGAAGAGGTGGCGCAGGCGATCGCCTGGCTGCTGTCCGATGAGGCCTCATACATCACCGGCAGTTTTCTCGATATGGCGGGCGGCAAATAGACGTAAAAAAACCGACCCTGAAAGGTCGGTTTTAAACAGAGCCATATGCCTGCATCAGGCGTTGGTTGCCTGTAAGGCTGCAAGCGCCCTACCGCTGAGGCGCTGCGTTACAGGTAAGTGAATTCCGCATCCTGCGTTCTCACCGAATCCAGGCCAATCATCACTTTAAACTTGCCTGGCTCCGCTACCCACTGCATCTGCTGGTTCCAGAATTTCAGCGCTTCCACATCAATCGGGAAGGTCACGGTTTGTGACTCGCCTGCTTTCAGCATGATACGCTTAAAGCCGCGTAGCTCTTTTACCGGGCGGCTGATGCTGGCAACTTTATCGTTCAGATAGAGCTGCACCACCGTTGCACCGTCGCGTTTGCCGGTATTGGTTACCGTAACGCTGGCTTCAACCTTGCCATTATGCGGCATGGTCGATGAGGAGAGCTTCACCGGCGAGACGCTGAAGCGGGTATAGCTCAAACCGTAGCCAAAGGGATAGAGCGGCCCGTTAACCGCATCATAATAGTGCGAAGTATATTTGTTCGGTTTTGCTGAATTATAAGGACGGCCGGTTGGCAGATGATTGTAATAAATCGGGATCTGCCCCACCGAACGCGGGAAGGAGACCGGCAGCTTGCCTGACGGGTTATAGTCGCCAAACAGCACATCGGCGATAGCGTTGCCCCCTTCGGTGCCGCTAAACCAGGTTTCCAGCAGCGCATCGGCCTGCTGATCTTCACGCACCAGCGCCAGTGCGCGTCCGTTCATCAGCACCACCACCAGCGGTTTGCCGGTGGTTTTCAGCGCCGCCAGCAGCTTTTGCTGGCTCTCAGGCAGCGTCAGATCGGTACGGCTGGAGGCCTCATGCGCCATTCCCTGCGCCTCGCCCAGCGCCACCACCACCACATCCGCTTTTTTCGCCGTGGCCACCGCTTCGTCAATCATCTGCTGCGGCGTGCGGCTATCCACGCTTACCGCCTGCTCATAGAGGTTCAGAAAATCCTGGATCCCTTTATGATCGGTAATATTCGCGCCTTTGGCATACAGCAGCGTCGCCTTGTCGGCGGTGGCGTTTTTCATCCCCTGCAGCAGCGTTACCGACTGCTTCGCCACGCCCGCCGCCGACCAGCTGCCCATAATGTCGCGCTGGCTGTCCGCCAGCGGACCGATCAGCGCAATGGTGCCCGATTTTTTCAGCGGCAGCGTTTCCAGCCGGTTTTTCAGCAGCACAATACTTTTACGCGCCACTTCACGCGCATCTTCACGATGCAGGCGGCTTTCCGCATTGGTATCAGTCGGATCGCTGCCCTTCGGTCCTAAATGGCTGTAAGGATCGTTAAACAGCCCCATGTCATATTTCACGTTCAGCACATGGCGCGCCGCATCGTCGATCTCCTGCTGCGATACCACGCCGCGCTTCACCAGCCCCGGCAGATACTGGCTGTAGTAGACATCGCCCATGCTCATATCGATACCGGCTTTTAGCGCTACCCGTACCGCATCTTCAGGATCGCTGGCGACGCCATGTTTGATCAGCTCTTTAATCGCGCCATGATCGCTGATGGTAATGCCTTTGAATTTCCATTGATCGCGCAGCAGATCTTTCAGCAGCCAGCTGTTGGCGGTGGCCGGCATGCCGTTAATGGAATTCAGCGACACCATCACCCCGCCGCTGCCAGCGTCCAGCGACGCCTTATAGGGCGGCAAATAATCCTGGAACATGCGCTGCGGGCTCATATCCACGGTGTTATAGTCGCGGCCGCCTTCAATCGCGCCATACAGCGCGAAATGCTTAACGCTGGTCATCAGGGAATAGCGATCCGCCGGGCTTTTACCCTGCATCGCCTCAACCATGGTGCTGCCCATTTTAGAGGTCAGGAAAGTATCTTCGCCAAAGCCTTCTGAACCACGGCCCCAGCGCGGTTCACGCGTGACATCCACCATCGGTGCCCAGGTCATATTCAGGCCATCGTCTGCCGCCTCCCAGGCAGAGACGCGACCAACGCGGCTGACCGCATCCAGATCCCAGGTGGCCGCCAGGCCTAACGGGATCGGGAAAATGGTGCGTTGACCATGCACCACGTCATAGGCAAAGAATAACGGGATTTTCAGGCGGCTAAGCTGCATTACCTGATCCTGCATAACGCGAATATCGGGACGGGTAACGGTATTAAAAATCGCGCCGACCTGTCCTTTCTGGATCATGTCGCGGATCGATTCTTTTGGGTTGTCCGGTCCGACGCTAATCAGCCGCAGCTGACCAATTTTTTCATCCAGCGTCATTTTCGCCAGCAGATCGGTGACAAACGCATCGCGCGCTTCTGGCGTCATGGGATGTGGACCGAAAAGATCGTCAGCGAAGGCGGGCTGCACCGCCAGAGAAACAGCGAGACTCAGGGAGTAAATCCATTTCATCAGATTGGGCTCTCAACAAGAACGCGGAACGGGTTTTTTTACCCTAAATAGTTGGCGTTGCAGGCAGGCGGCCAGCGCGTAAATTCCGGGCGCTGATGCAAATCAGCGGCCGGGGTAAGCGAGCGCAGCCGACATACCTGCAGCGTGAAGTATGAAGGGTAATTAGTGCTACAGCAATAAGATAGCTACTGTGTGCAACAGCAAGAGAATAGCAGGTAGTTTTGCCGTTGAACGCTTTTGTGTCGGAGCTGCTACAGTAAATTTGACCCACATAACAGGACAATGGATATGCACCCTCATACTCAATCTGCCAGTCAAACCCTGATTAATGAACTGCGCCGTATCGTTGGCCGTAGTCATCTGCTGACCGATCCGCGTAAAACCGAACGCTATCGCAAAGGCTTCCGCTCTGGTCAGGGCGAGGCGCTGGCGGTGGTTTTTCCCGGCTCGCTGCTGGAGCTGTGGCGCGTGCTGAAGGCTGCGGTCGCGGCAGATAAAATTATTCTGATGCAGGCGGCGAATACCGGCCTGACCGAAGGCTCAACGCCGAACGGCAACAATTATGATCGCGACATTATTATTATCAGCACCCTGCGCATGGACCGTATTCAGCTGCTGGATAAAGGCAAGCAGGTGCTGGCATTTCCCGGCAGCACGCTGTTTCAACTGGAGAAAATCCTTAAGCCGCTGGGACGCGAGCCGCATTCAGTGATCGGCTCCTCCTGTATCGGCGCCTCAATCCTCGGCGGCGTGTGTAATAACTCCGGCGGCGCGCTGGTGAAACGCGGCCCGGCCTATACCGAAATGGCGCTTTACGCTCAGTTGGATGAGCAGGGGCAGTTAAAGCTGGTTAACCATTTGGGCATTGAGCTGGGCAGCACGCCGGAGCAGATTCTGGGGCGGCTGGATGATGAGACCTGGCGCGAGAGCGACGTGCGCCATGACTCCCGCCAGGCGTCCGATCACAACTACGTCGAGCGTGTGCGCGACGTAGAGGCAGACACGCCGTCGCGCTTCAACGCTGACGCCAGCCGCCTGTATGAAGCCTCCGGCTGCGCCGGCAAGCTGGCGGTATTTGCCGTACGGCTGGATACCTTTGAGGCGGAGAAAAAGCAGCAGGTCTTCTACATCGGCAGCAACGATACGGCGGCGCTGGAGGATATTCGTCGCCATATTCTGGCCCATTTTAAAAACCTGCCGGTGGCGGGCGAATATATGCATCGCGATATGTATGACATTGCCGAAAAGTATGGGAAAGATACCTTTATTATGATTGACCGGCTGGGCACCGATAAGATGCCGCGTTTCTTTACCTTGAAGGGACGTATCGATGCCATGCTGAGCCACATTCCGCTGTTCCGCCCCCATTTTACCGACCGCATGCTGCAAAAGCTGAGCGTGCTGTTTCCGACGCACCTGCCGAAAAAGATGAAAATCTGGCGCGACCGCTATGAGCATCATCTGATGTTGAAAATGTCCGGCGACGGCGTTGAAGAAGCGCGCCAGTTTTTAAAGGACTTTTTCCGCGAGGGCGGCGGCGACTATTTTGAATGCACCGATGAAGAGGGCTCGAAAGCCTTTCTGCATCGCTTTGCCGCAGCGGGCGCAGCGGTGCGCTATCACGCGGCGCATCATGATGAAGTCGAGGATATTCTGGCGCTGGATATTGCGCTGCGTCGTAACGATCGCGACTGGTTTGAGACGTTGCCGCCGGAGTTTGACGATAAGCTGGTGCATCGCCTCTACTATGGCCACTTTATGTGCCATGTGTTTCATCAGGATTACATCGTGAAAAAAGGCGTAGACGCGCACGCCCTTAAAGAACAGATGCTGGAGATCTTAAACCAGCGCGGCGCGGAATATCCGGCGGAGCATAATGTCGGCCACCTTTATCAGGCAAAGCCGCAGTTGAAAGCGTTCTATCAGCAGCTTGATCCCACCAATAGCTTTAACCCCGGCATTGGTAAAACCAGCAAACTGAAACACTGGGCGGACTGCGGCTGCGAGGCGCATCATCCGGCCGATTAAACGCCAAAAGGCCGCCGTTTCCATGCGAAAAGGCGGCCCTGGCGCGACTTAGCTCTGCTGCGGCTCTTTAACGACCATCTCACCATTCTTGCGCTCAATGATCATGGTTTGCGGGCGCGACAGCACGATGCCCTCTTTACGCAGGCGCGTCAGCAGATCGAACAGCAGATCGCTTTTCACGCTGCCAGTCTGCCGCTGGTTAGAGACGTTACCGGTCACGCTCAGCACAATTCCCTGCGGGGTAAGATCTTTGAAACTGACCGAAGGCTCCGGCGTATCCAGAATGCGTTCGTTTTCCTGATAGACCCCCAGTAAAATCTCCCGCACCTGCACCGGATCGATATCCAGCGGAAACGTCAGCGTAATGGTAACCACGCCCTGAGCATTACCCATGGTGGCGTTACGCACGTTCTGCGAGATCAGCTGCGAGTTCGGTACGATCACCGTAGACTTGTCGCCCAGCTGGATCTCCGTGGCGCGCACGTTGATGCGGCGAATATCGCCTTCAATCCCGCTGATGCTTACCAGGTCACCCACCTTCACCGGACGTTCAGTCAACAGGATCAGGCCGGAGATAAAGTTTTTCACAATCTCCTGCAGGCCGAAACCGATACCTACCGACAGGGCGCTGACAATCCAGGCCAGCTTGTTCCACTGCACGCCCATGGTTGAGAGCGTTAACAGAATAACCAGCACATAGCCGATATTACTGAACAGCGTTACCAGCGAAACGCGCATGCCGATATCCATGGTGGTTTTCGGCAGAAAATCGTTATCCAGCCAGCGACGCACCACGCGTAGCACATAGATGCCAATAACCATGCACAGCAGCGCATTGACCAGATGCGCAGGCACAATATTCAGCGATTCCAGGCCTTTGCCGCCCCAGAACTCCACCGCCTTTTGCAGCAGTTCAATCGGCGTCGAGGTGCCGAAAGTGCCGTTCAGCACCGCCACTACCGCAAACAGCAACAGAATGGTTTTTCCCAGCGCCGACAGCAGCGCCGCCGCCTGCGACAGATGCCGCTCATCGATATTCAGCGAGGTCTGCATCCGCTTGCCGGTCAGGCTATTTACCGACAGCAGCGTTTCGCAGCCATCGCTCACCAGATGGCTAAGGAAATAGTAAGCGCCGCAGACGATACCCAGCCAGACCAGCTCGTAACTAAGAAAGCGCGCCAGGGTAACGTAACCGATAATCAGCGACAGCATGATCGCCAGACCGATAAGCGTAATCGACATCTGAACCAGGCCGACTAAGGTGGATCGAGCCTCCGGCGTCTGCCCTTCCTGCACCAGACGACGACGTACGCGGCTGGAGCGGAAGCTGATAGAGAGCGCGGTAGCGCCGACCAGTAGCGCCGTCATGCCGTTTGCCAGAATGGTGGTGCCGACGCTGGTGCCAACGGTGGTATTCAGCGCTTCTACCGTCTGGAAAATAAATACCAGAAGCGCGGTCAGCGGCGGGTAGGGTTTCAGCGCCTGCGCCACCTCGTTGGAAATCGCTGGCAGTCGCCATGAAGGTCGGCGTGTCGACAGAAACGCCCGCCCCAGCCCGGCAATCAGGCCGCAAAACAGGCTGAGCTGCACCAGACGATCGGCAAAGCCCTGAACATCATCAGAAACTTCCTCGCGGCGGGTAAAGGCCTGGTCAAGAAAGTTAAACGCCAGCACCACCGCCACCAGCGTGGTCAGGGCGATCGCCGCTGCCAGGAAGCTGCGCCGCAGACGCCCTTCCGGCAACTTGTTAATACTGATCCACGCGAGGAACTCCTCTCCGTAGCGGCGGCCCAGCGTAGCGATAAGCACCGCTGCTACCAGCCACAGTACGGTGCCGAGCCGCCAACCCGGCTCCCAGGCCAGCGCCACGGTATCCGTCAACTCGTCACGGAAATTGGCCAGCTTCTCGCCGTCCAGCTGCTGCATACCAAACAGCGGCGCCCAGAAACGCGGACCAAAAATACTGCCAGAGTTCAATGCCAGCTGGGTTTTCAGATTATCGCGCCGCAGATTAACGATCTGCGCGCTGAGGTTAAGGGAGCCGCTTTTGATCGCCTCCGCCTGTTTAATCTGTTCGTCCAGCTTTTGCTTTTGATTTTCCAGCGTGCTTCGCTTGCGAGTGACTTCCGGCGTCTCTTTCACGCCGCTATCCGCTTTTGGCGCCGGACCTAATACTGCCAGCTGCGCCATTAACTGTTGCCGCTGCGGGATCAACGCCTGTCCCAGCGTATCGGCATTGCCCGACAGCTCCAGCGCCATCTCGTTGAGCTGGGAAAGCTGTGCGTCATTGGTTTCGCCGGAAACCTGCCCTTTGATTTTATCGAGGATTTTTTGCATTTTCGGCAGTTCTGCCGACGCATTTACCTTTACTACAGTCTCTTCACCTGCCGCCGCGCTATCCTCAGCGTTTTCCGCCGCGTGAATCACAAACGGCGCCATTACCAGCAGCGCCAGCAGGCTTGTGCGCATTAATCGTAACCACTTTGACATCGAAGGTCATTCCACTCTATTTCTGTTCCACGGCCTCGCCGCGATCGCGCGCCAGTTTATGCTTTTGCCTGCCGCTTCACTATAGGAAAGCGTGAAGAAAAATCGCTCTTTTTGCATAAGAATTTGTTATGAAGGGCTACCGTACGCCTGTGTCAAAGTAAGACTTTCATCCGGTATAAGGAGAAGTTATGTCTGAGAAGGCTGAACCCCTGCTGATTCGTGATGCATACGCGGCTGATATCGCCGCTGTCAGCGAAATTTACGCCTGGCATGTGCAGTACGGCTGCGCCTCTTTTGAGGAGACGCCACCCGATACGGCGGAAATGCAGGCCCGTTTTCTCAAGGTGCAGGCGCAGGAGATGCCCTGGCTGGTCGCTGAACAGGCAGGCCGCCTGGTTGGCTTTAGCTACGCTTCACCCTATCGTCCGCGCCCTGCTTACCGGTATAGCGTGGAAGAGTCGATCTATCTGGCACACGACGCGGCGGGACGCGGCATCGGTAGCGCGCTGCTGGCGGCGCTGATTGCACGCTGTGAACAAGGTCCCTGGCAGCAGATGCTGGCGATTATCGGCAACGGCGAGCAGAACATCGGCTCGCTGAAGCTACATCTCAGGCTGGGATTCCGCCAGGTGGGCGTATTAAAAGAGGTGGGATTTAAGCATGGTGCCTGGCGCGATACGCTGATCATGCAGCGCGCGCTCTCCTCCGCTGATCGCCCAGCGGAGGAGTAACGCATTAGTCGATCTCGCTATTGCTGGCGGTATTCGCGGTTTTTTGCTTTTTATACGCCAGCGCCGCCGCCGGAACCGGTGCGGATTTGCCGGTCTCCAGCCAGTCGCGTAGCCGTTTGGCATCGGCAAAATGGGTATATTTGCCAAAGGCATCCAGCACCACCAGCGCGACCGGACGCTGTTTGATCATGGTGCGCATCACCAGACAGTGTCCCGCCTGATTGGTAAAGCCGGTTTTGGTGAGCTGAATGTGCCAGTCCGGCTTATAGACCAGATGATTGGTATTACGGAAAGGCAGCGTATAGTCCGGATTGCTGAAGCGCGCCATCTCCTCGTGGGTGGTGCTGAGCTGGCCCAACAGCGGATAACGTTTCGTGGCGATCAGCAGCTTTGTCAGATCGCGGGCGGTGGAAACGTTATGAATCGACAGGCCGGTCGGCTCTACATAATGGGTATTGGTCATGCCCAGCGCACGCGCTTTGGCGTTCATGGCGCGAATAAAGGCGTCATAGCCGCCGGGATAATGATGTGCCAGGCTGGCCGCAGCGCGGTTTTCCGACGACATCAGCGCCAGCAGCAGCATATTTCTGCGGCTGATTTCACTCTTCAGGCGTACGCGAGAAAACACACCGCGCATCTCCGGCGTATGGCTGATATCAATATTCAGCATCTCATCCAGCGGCTGATGCGCATCCAGCACCACCATCGCCGTCATCACTTTGGTAATCGAGGCGATTGGCCTTACCCGATCCGGGTGCGAGGCATACAGCACTTTATTAGTATTCAGATCGACAATCATCGCGCTGCCGGAGGCAATTTGCGGCTGGGAGAGCGGCGCAGGCGTGCTTAATGGCGAAGCGGCCAGCGCCTGACCCATCAGGCCCTGCGCGGAGAAAAGAAAAGCCAGGCTCAGCAACGAATAACGAAATTTTGCGGGCATCGTTTAACAACTTACCGGTTCAGGATTGCGCGCTGTGTGTAACACAGGCTGCCGTCGCAAGAGTCAACAGGTGCAACGGCTGGCAGACAGAATAATACGCCGGGCGCTCAGTAAATTCCTATCAGAGATTCGTTTCCGGGCGTAAACGAAGACCTTCTATATTCAAACAGTCATTAATGTTTCCTTATTGTCAACATCAACCGTTCTGCGATATGCTGTTTCCTGCCAGGAAACATGGAGAGTCAGCGATGCATATTATTACGAGGGAACCCTTCGATAAAGCTGCAAAGCGTTTTCCCAACCATGCTTTAGCGCTTGATGACTTATATCGCCACTTAAAGCGGGTAAGGTTTACCAGCCCGGAAGATCTTAATGAAACCTTCCCCAGCCTGGACAGAATGAAGTATCGCGAAAAATGGTGGGTAATCGATATAGGAGGCGGCAATCTGCGCGTCATGTTCTTTGCAGATTTTGAGCGAGGGAAGATCTTTATAAAGCATATAGCCACTCACGCAGAATACGATAAGTTGACTGACTTTTATCGGAGAAACAAAGAATGATTTTCAGCGACGCAATTGAGGCAGCAGATAGCCTGGTGAGAATTCTCCCTCTGTTAGGAGGCAGCACTTGCCGTAAAGACTATGAAGAAGCGGTCAGGCTGGTGGAATATCTGGTGGAGCATCAGCCAGACAGCCCGCTGATCGAAATGCTGACAGCGAAAATTGATGCTTATGAAAACAATGCACCAGAATTTGCCGAGTTTAATGCACGTATTGATACCGAACCGCATGGCGTATCATTGTTACGTATTTTGATGGATCAATATGGACTTAATCAAACCGACTTTGCAAAAGAGATTGGTCAGCGTTCGCTGGTAAGCCGCATATTAAAAGGTGAACGTAAGCTGACGCTGGAACATATGCGTAACCTGGCTAAACGCTTTAACATCCCGGTAAGCCGCTTCGTCGATTAAAAACGTCATTAAGCCACCCGCAGGTGGCTTTTTTAGCGATGCAGAAATATCCGCTGCGGCTGCGCTTCTCTTCACGCGCGCCAGCTTATCCCATACGGAAGCCGTAGCCCCACAGCAGTACCGTTAGCGCCAGCAACACCTCAAACAGCAGAATGCCGATAGCCAGCGTTGAGCCGGAAAAACGCAGGCTCTCATCGCGATCGATATTAAGCAATTGCGGAATGCCCACGTAGAGCAGATAGCCGGTCCAGGCAAGCGCGATTGCTCCTGCCAGCACGCACAACCAGACCACCGGATAAAGCGCAATAATACCGCTCAGGAACAGTGGCGTAGCGACATAGCCGGCAAAAACCGTACAGCGCTGCATGCTGGGACGCTGCGGATAGTCACGCGCCATCCAGTGAATGACCCGTCCCATCACCGCCACGCCGCCCAGAATTAACAGATAGAACAGTACGGCAAGCATCAGTCCGGTCGAAAGCGCGAGCGGAACCGAGCGCCCTCCGCCGAGATACCACCCCATCTGGGTGGTACCAATCAGGGAGCAAATCACCGGAATCGCCGCCATCAGTAAAACGTGATGAGTGTAGTGGTGGGAAACGCTTTCGTTTTCCCGTTCGATATTGCGCATCTCCCGATCGGGATGCGCCAGCAGGCCCCAGACATGATTCATGATATCGCCCTCAGTACCTTGCCGCCAATCTGGCGACGGTTACCTAAGTATACGTCATCTGCCTATTTTTTCACCAATCAAGGGCGCCACCTTTTCCCTGTATCGCCTTTTTTCGCAAGGCAGAGTTAACGAGGTGTACACTTACCCTGACGCTAAGCATAAAAGGGACGGTACGTTTTGCATTTCGATATCAACCAGTTTATTCAGCAGTATGGTTATCTGGCCGTGGTTATTGGCTGTATTGCCGAAGGGGAAACATTCGCGCTGCTGGGTGGCATCATGGCGCACGAAAAGCTGCTGCGCTATAGCGGCGTGGTGCTGGCGGTAATGCTCGGCGGCTTTCTGGGCGATCAGCTGCTTTACTATATCGGTCGTCAATTCGGTTCCCGCATCCTGCGGCGCTTTAAAAAACATCAGGGCAAACTGAAGCGCGCCAATCGCCTGATCCGTCGTTATCCGGTGCTGTTTATTATTGGCGTGCGCTTTATGTACGGCTTTCGCATTATCGGACCGATTATTATCGGTGCCAGCCGCCTCAGTCCGCTGAAATTTATGATTTTTAATGCCATCGGCGCCTTTATCTGGTCACTGGTCTTTGTGACGCTCGGCTATTTTGCCGGTGAAATGATCACGCCCTGGCTGCATCGCCTCGATCATCATCTGAAGCATCTGCTGTGGCTGGCTGCTGCGGTGGTGTTTGTGCTGCTGCTGCGTCTGGCGTTTCGCCGCTGGTCGCGGCGAAACGATGATTAAAAAAGCAGCTGCGCGCGGGCGTTATAAAAGCGACGATAGCCAAGCCAGGCGGCGATGATTGTTGAAATCGCCGCCGTTCCCAGCAGCATAAAGGTCACCATGATCTGATATTTAATCGCCAGCACCGGATCGATACCGGCAAAGATCAGGCCTGACATCATACCCGGCAGGCTAACCAGCCCCACGGTTTTCGCCGCATCCACCGTTGGGCTCATCGCGGCGCGGATGCTGTCGCGTACCAGCGTTGCCGAAGCCTGTTTAACCGATGCGCCAAGACTCAGCATCTCTTCAATTTTCTGACGGTTATCGGCAAAGCGCTGATTCAACTGGGCGTAGCATAATCCCACCGCCACCATCGCGTTACCGGCGATCATGCCGGAAACCGGTATAACCTGCATCGGCACAAAATCAATCGCGCCGCTTGATACCAGAATGGTCAGCGTCATGGCGGTGCCGGAAGTAATGGCGATAAAAGAGATAACAAAGGCGTTACCGATGCGTTTACTGCGTTTGCGTGCATGCAGCGCCGCATTGGTACAGATAAACAGCACCATCAGCAGCGTCAGCCAGCGGTTATTAAAATCGAACAGCGTGTGCAAGACGTAGCCGACCAGGGTGAGCTGAATGATGGCACGCGCCACGCTCCATAAAATATCTTTATGCAGTCCCAGCTTCTCTTTCTGGCTGACGAACAGGGCCACCAGCACCAGCATAAAGGCCAGCGCCAGCGAGGTATTGCTAATTTCCGGATGATTCATTGCGCTGCGTCCATGCGGGTTAAAGAGATAATGCGGGAGCCGTTGTCGATCTCCTGCGAGTCGTGACTGATCCAGAGTACGCTCATCGGCTGCTGCTGCGCCGTCTGGCGGATAAGCTGTTTTACCTGAGCTTTATTCTCTTTATCCAGCGCGCTGGTAACTTCATCCAGCAGCAGAACCGCCGGAGGAAACTGTAAATTGCGCAGTAGCGCCACCCGCTGCCGTTCGCCGCCGGAAAGATCGGTGATGGGCTGCCCGAGTATTTCCGGGTCTAAATTCAGCTGCGCCAGGCTGGCGCGCAGCGCCTGCTTTTCAGGCCGCTGCTGACGAATTAACCAGGGAAAAGCCAGGTTGTCATAGACGCTTTCGCCGAACAGTTGCGGCGTCTGGAAGCAGTAAGAGACCTGCCGACGCCAGGTTTCCGGTTTCAGCGTAGTGCTCTCCTCGCCGCGAAGCGCGATGGTGCCGGTCGTCGGTGACAAGAGCGAGGCAAGAATTTTCAGTAATGTGGTTTTACCGCTGCCCGAAGCACCGGTGAGCCAGACAATTTCATGTTGCTGCAAAGTAAAAGAGAGAGGAGCCAGCAGCATTTTATCCGCCAGATGATAGCTGACGTCACGTACCGCCAGCAGTGGGATCTCCATAGCCATATACGCTTCCTTCTTGATTGTGCGACAAATAATAACGCGGAAGGAGGCGGAACGGAAAAGCAAAACGGGGCAACAGCCTGCCCCGTGAGCGTGCTAAAGCGCCGGAGGTTACTGAGCAGCCTGCTGTTGCGCGGCGGCATACTGCGGATTAGCGAGCATAAAGCCGCCGTCAATAATAAACGACTGACCAGTGGTATAGCCAGACCACTCAGAGCAGAGCCAGGCAACCATGCTGGCGATTTCGCGCGTATCGCCGGGGCGACCGGCAGGAATATTGGGCAGGGAAACCTTGTGCGCGTCGGCATTTTCCATATCGTTCATTGGCGTGGCGATAGCGCCTGGCGCGACCGCGTTAACCAAAATTTTCTGCGGCAGCAGGCTGAGCGCCATCGCCTTGGTCAGGCCGCCCAGCGCATGTTTAGCCGCAGTATAAGAGACCGAACCTGGCAGCGGCGTATGCTCATGCACCGAGGTGATATTGATAATGCGGCCGCCTTCGCCCTGTTTGACCATCTGACGCGCAGCAATCTGTCCGCAAACAAAAGCGCCGTCGACATCCACGGTAAATACTTTACGCCAGTCATCAAAGGCAATATCCAGAAAGTCGCCCTTAACGTTGGTACCGGCATTATTCACTAACACATCGATGCGACCCAGCTTCTCAATCAGCGACGCCAGCGCTTCACCCCCCTGCTGCGGATCGGAAAGATCCATCTGCACCAGTTCCGCCTGGCGTCCCAGATTACGCACCTCTTCAGCTGTCTCCTGCGCGCCCTTCTCATCCGAACGCCAGGTAATGCCGATATCGTAACCCTGCTCTGCCAGCATCACCGCACAGGCTTTCCCGATACCGGAATCCGAGGCGGTGACCACTGCAACCTTGTTTGTCGGCATAGCTTTACTCCTCTGTTACGCTCAATAAATGAACAGCAAGTATAGCCGCTCTGCCCGCCGCTGCCGCCCAGCCTGGCTATAGTAATAGTTCACACAGCGCAACCGGGGAACGGCATGGCTGATATCAAACGACCTATCGGTAATCACGGCGTCATTGGCGATCTGCGTACCTGCGCGCTGGTGGCGGACGATGGCACTATCGACTATTTTTGCTGGCCCAATCTGGATAGCCCTTCGATATTCACTGCCCTGCTGGACAGTGACGAGGCGGGCGTCTTTAGTCTGACGCCGGAGTGGAAAGCGAGCCGCCGCCAGCAGCTCTACCTGCCGGATACCAATATTCTGCAAACACGCTGGCTGGCTGCTGAAGGTGTAGCGGAAATTACCGATTACATGCCGATCTGCGAGCAACAGGACACCAAACCGCGCATTATTCGCCGGTTGAAGATGGTGCGCGGCGAGGGGCGTTTTTCGCTGCGCTGCGCGCCGGTGCATGACTATGCACGTGCCACGCCCAAAGCGAAGCTGCGCGATAATGCCGTGCTGTTCAGCGCCGACGGTCAGCCTACGCTGCGCCTGACCGCCACCATACCGCTCTCTCTCGATCGCCAGGCGGCGGTAGCGAGCTTTACCCTGAAAACGGGCGAACATGCAGAATTTATTTTCGGCTGCGCGCAGGATGAGCATCTGGATAACCTGCAAACCGATATCTGCTTTAAGGAAACGCTACATTACTGGCGCAGCTGGTGTCATCAAAGCAACTGGCGCGGACGCTGGCAGGAGATGGTGAAACGCTCGTCGCTGGCGCTGAAGCTACTGACCTCGTGGCAGCACGGCTCGATTGCCGCCGCCGCAACCTTCGGGCTGCCGGAAGAGCTGGGCGGCGAACGTAACTGGGACTATCGCGCCTCCTGGATCCGCGACGCTTCTTTTAGCGTTTATGCCCTGATGCGCCTTGGCTATGTTGATGAAGCGAAACGCTTTACGCACTGGGTAGGTCATTGTGTGGAAAACAGCCATCATGATAAAGAGCGGCTGCAGGTCATGTACCGCCTTGACAGCGCCACCGAGCTGCATGAAAGCGAGCTTCCGCATCTTTCCGGCTATGGTGACTCGCGTCCGGTACGTATCGGTAATGATGCCTGGCGGCAAACGCAGCTCGATATTTACGGCGAACTGATGGATGCGGTTTATCTCGCCAACAAGTATGGCGAAGCAATCTCTGAGCGCGGCTGGCGCAACGTCTGCAGCACCATCGATTATCTGTGCGAGCACTGGCAGGAGCCGGACGCCGGAATTTGGGAAATGCGCGGCGAACCACAACACTTTCTGCACTCGCGCCTGATGTGCTGGGTGGCGCTGGATCGTGCGCTGCGCCTTGGCATGAAGCGATCGTTACCAATGCCCTATGAGCGCTGGGATCGCGTGCGCAGCGAAATTCGCCAAGAGATCTGGCAGGATTTTTGGGATCCTGAACAGGGACACTTTACCGCTACGCGCCATGGCAAATCGCTGGATGCCTCGATGCTGCTGATGCCGCTGGTGCGCTTTGTAGGCGCAACCGATCCCGACTGGCTCTCAACGTTGGATGCGATCAAGGCGAAGCTGGTGCGCGACGGTATGGTCTGGCGCTATGACCGTGAAGAGACGCCTGCCGATGCGCTAAGCGGTCGTGAGGGATCCTTTGTCGCCTGTTCATTCTGGTACGTGGAGTGTCTGGCGCGGGCCGGACGGGTTGAAGAGGCTCATTTCGAGTTTGAAAAGCTGCTGAGCTACGCCAGTCCGCTGGGCCTGTATGCCGAAGAGTTTGATTTTCATGGCTACGCGTTGGGCAACTTTCCGCAGGCGCTCAGCCATCTGGCTTTGATCAGCGCCGCCTTTTTCCTGAATCGCAAACTGGATGGCGATGACCCGCAATGGCAGCCCTGAATGTAAAAAATCACTTCAGGCCCGGCAAGATTCTGTTAAATGACATAGAGTTAAGGAAAGTTGGTGCGGTTACGAAAAATCCTGGTTCCACAATCAGAGGTTATGCACATATAATGTGCAGCCGGTCACAATGGCCGCACCTGGGTCGACTCTCTAACAAGCCATTTAATGGCATTAATCAATTGAAATAAGATGAAAAAGAGCATTCGCGCGATCGCTTCACTGGCAGTAGCACTGGTGGCATTTAGCCAGCAGGCGCTTGCTGTGGTTTATCCTCTGCCTCCGGCCAACAGCCGTTTGACGGGAGAAAACCTGGAAATTACCATCCCGCAGGACAGCAAACTTCCTCTGGAAGCTTTTGCTGCACAATATCAAATGGGCCTGAGCAATATGCTCGAAGCCAACCCCGGCGTTGACGTTTATCTGCCGCAGGCCGGTTCAAAACTGATTATTCCCCACCAGTTGATTCTGCCCGACGCGCCGCGTGAAGGGATTGTCATCAACAGCGCCGAAATGCGTCTCTATTATTACCCGAAAGGTACCAAAACCGTTGTGGTGCTGCCTATCGGCATTGGCGAACTGGGCAAGGATACCCCGGTAGACTGGACGACCACCGTGCAGCGCAAAAAAGCGGGCCCGACCTGGACGCCAACCAAAAAAATGCATGAAGAGTACGCCGCGCGCGGCGAGACGCTGCCTGAAGTGTTCCCGGCCGGTCCGGATAACCCAATGGGACTTTATGCGCTTTATATCGGTCGCCTCTATGCGATTCACGGCACCAACGCTAACTTCGGTATTGGCCTGCGCGTAAGCCACGGCTGCGTACGTCTGCGCGCTGACGATATTAAATGGCTGTTCGATAACGTGCCGGTTGGCACGCGCGTGCAGTTTATCGACCAGCCGGTTAAGGCGTCGGTAGAGCCGGATGGATCGCGTTATGTTGAGATCCATAATCCGCTCTCCACTACCGAAGAGCAGTTTAAATCTCGTGCGCCGGTACCGATCAAGTTAACGCCTGCGGTGAGCAAAATCTTGTCTGACGCCAGCGTAAACCAGACGATCGTCGATCAGGCGATGAGAGTGCGCTCCGGTATGCCGGTAAAGGTTAACGGATTAGCGGAAGAAGCGCCGGTTGAGCCAGTGGTACCGCAAAATGCTGATACCCAGGCACCAAATCAGACGCTGCCGACCAATGCTGCCGAGCAAAACGGCAATCCTGCGCCAGTGGATCAGGCTCAGCCTGCGGTACCAGCTGGTCAGGTACCGCCTGCAGCGCCAGCCGATCAGCCTCAGCCTGTAGCGCCTGCTGACGAAAACAGCGGTTCCTGAGCATAAAGCAGTATCAAAAAGGGCGATGATTATCGCCCTTTTTTTACCATTTCACCCCCAGTCCGGTGGTAAAACGCCGTTCATTCAACGTATCGCGCGTACCGCTCACCAGGTTACGTCCATAGCCGATATTCAGGGTTGACCAACCGGTCAGGGCATAACGCAAGCCCACCTCCGCATCCAGCATAAAAATACCTTCGTCATCCAGTGAGTGCCCCACTTCGCCATGACTGAACAGCGTGACATCTTTGCCACGCAGGTAGCGCTGATAATCCCAGCGCAGGGAAGAGCCGAAATGTCTGTCAATGGTGCCGTCGCTGTAGCCATAGCCGAAAGCGCCGGTCAGTATTGAAAGCGAGAATGAACCCCGTTCATCGTCCCAAAACTGATAGCCAGGCCCGGTGCCGATGAGCGCCTGATGCGCCAGATCTTCAACCCAGTCACGCTTGTAACTGGCGCGTCCCTGCCAGAAGAACTGTTCACGAAAGGTATAATCTATCGCATAGCGCAGGCTGTAATTATAGGTGTTGACGCTGGCGTCTTCTGTTTCGCGACTCCAGGTTGCGCCGGAATTATGCCGCCATTTACCCTGGCTAATTTTATTGTTAAAAGAGAAATGGGTATCCTGCGTTTCAGTCGATGCGTGTTTCAGGTTAATGCCTGCATCTACGTTGCCGCTCCAGTTGAGCCGATCGCTTTTGACTTTCGCTTTCATAAAATCATCAATACGGGAAACCGCGACCTTCTCTTCCTGCTGATTACTGCTGACCACCTTCAGCCAGCCCGCTTCAGCCGCCTCCAGTTTGACGCCATAACTCTCTCCAGTCTGACTATTGCGTAAAGTAATCAGGTTCTTACTGTTAAGCGTGCTGACTGCGCTCCAGTTTAGTGACAGCGTACCGCCCCAGTCGGTATCCATTATTAATTTTCCGTCTTCCAGCGAGCGTACGGTACCGCTAAGGCGATCGCCATTTTTTAGCCAAACGGTGTCGGCCATCGCTGCGCTGCACCACAGCGCAATCAGCCAGACGGCAGGAAAAAGGAGGCGGGAAATTTTAAAGTAGAGCATGGCCTGGTATCTGGGATCCCTGACGGGCAAAAGAGTAAGCCTGGCAGCGAACCGGCAGCAGTAAAAGAGAAGATAATTCTGAAACCGCTATCCGGCGCGGTTGTGGCTTGCCGTGCGCAGGGAATACCTCTGCTGCCAGCCTTTTCATAACGTCATACTGTTGTCATATAAAAAGCGTATCACCACAGGAGCATTCCATAATCTTACGATGTGATATGAGCGATTACAGCACTTTTGCCCGCTATAACTCACGCTTCCCCACGCTTTATCCGGCACGCTCCGGTCGGCAACAGCGTCTGCGAATGGCAATAGCTGGCCTGCTTCTGCTGGTAGCGATCGGCTGGATGATGGCACAGCTTACGGCTGAGATGCGCGCCTCGGGCAACGTTTTTACTCCTGACCTGCTGCTGAGCGGCGCCTTGCTGTTGGCTCTGGGCTTTATTTTTGTTAACGGCATGCACGATACCGCCCATGCCGTTACGACAGTGATTTATACCGGTACGCTCTCCCCGGGGCGGGCAGTGCTGATTTCCGCCATCGCGAATATGCTGGGCGTGCTGCTGGCAAGCGGCGTGGTGGCCTGGGGCGTCATGTCTCTGTTGCCGGCAGAGGGGCTGCTGCAAATGGATGCCCGTCATGGCTATGCGCTGATTTATGCCCTGCTGCTGTCGGCGATTAGCTGGAATCTTGCCAGCTGGTACTTTGCTATCCCTTCTTCCTCTTCACATGCGCTGCTGGGGGCGATGGTGGGCGTGGGCGGTGCCAGTAGTTTGCTGAACGGCAATGGCGCGTTGACCGGAATCGACTGTCATCAGGCTGGCTGGGCTGGCTGGGCGCTGCTGCTGTCGCCGGTGCTGGGTTTTGTCGCCGCCGGGCTGTTGCTGCTGGCGATGAAGGCGCTATTGCCGACTCGCCAGCTCACTCAGGCTGCCGATCTGCAATGCCCTCCTCCGCTCTGGCTGCGCGGCATGCTGCTACTGACCAGCAGCGGCGTCTCTTTCGCGCACGGTGCCAACGACGGGCAAAAAGGAATGGGATTGATTATGGTCATCCTGCTGATCGCGCTGCCGGGCACGTTTGCCCTGAACCGCACCCTGCCGGAGCGCGAAATAGCCAGCTTAACCGTACTGACCGCACAGGCGCAGGCGCAGCTGCCGCAGCGCAGCGATCTCACGCTGCCGATGGCAGAAAGTGAACTGCAGCGCTATTTACAGCAGCAGCACTGGCAGCAAGAGGTATTGCCAGCGCTGGGCAAAGTTACGGGCAGCCTGCATCAACAGCTGAGCGCCCTGCCCCACTTCGATCGGCTCTCAACCAGCGAGGCAACCCGCCTGCGCCTGCAAATGTCGCTGACCAGCAAAACCCTGCATCAGCTGTTAAACAGCCCTGCGCCGCTGACGCATAATGAGCGCGCGCTGCTGACGACGCTGGCCGGACAGTTAAATCACGCCAGCAGCCTGATCCCCTGGTGGGTAAAAATCATGGTGGCACTGGCGCTGGGATTGGGTACCTTAACCGGCTGGCAGCGCATCGCTATTACCATTGGCGAACGCACCGGTAAAGCGCCGCTTAGCGCAGCGCAGGGTGCCAGCAGCGAACTGGTCACCATGACAACGTTAGGCATGGCAGAGCAGTTTGGCCTGCCGGTTTCCACTACTCAGGTACTGACCTGCGGCGTCGCAGGCAGCATGGTGGCGAATCGCAGCGCCCTGCAGTGGCGAACACTGAAATGCATGGGCCTGGTATGGCTGCTGACGTTACCGGCTTGCGCGCTAATGGCCGCGCTGTTTTATACGCTGCTGGTAATGCTATAACGCCTCGTTGAGAGACAAAGCCTCGGCCAGCTGGCACTGAAGATCGATCGCCGCTGCGATCTCCGGGGAGCTTTTCAGGGTTCGGACGGTCGTAAACAGCGTATCCGCCTGCGGGTAAGCTTTGCGCAGATAGCCAAGCCACTGTTTGATACGTGCCACATGGTACATCCCGGTATCGCCCTGCTTTTCCAGCCGGGTGTAGCGATGCAGCAGCGCCATAACCTGCGGCCAGGGCATCGGCGGCGCATTCTCTTTAATAACCCGGCTCAGGTTAGGCACGTTAAGCGCGCCACGACCAATCATTACCGCATCGCAGCCGGTTGCCGCCATACACGCCTGCGCGCTTTGCCAGTCCCAGATCTCGCCGTTGGCAATCACCGGAATCGATAAACGCTGACGAATCTCGCCTATCGCCTGCCAGTTAATCGCCTCAGCACGATAGCCATCCTCTTTGGTACGCCCATGCACTACCAGTTCGCTGGCGCCTGCCTGCTGTACCGCATCGGCAATTTCAAAACGTCGCTCGCCGGAGTCCCAGCCAAGACGCACTTTCACCGTGACCGGTAGCGTAGCGGGCACCGCTTCACGCATCGCTTTGGCTGCACGATAAATAAGCTCAGGATCTTTCAGCAGCGTAGCCCCACCGCCGCTGCCGTTCACCAGCTTCGAAGGGCAGCCACAGTTGAGATCGACGCCCCACGAACCCAGTTCAACCGCCCGCGCCGCGTTTTCTGCCAGCCACTGCGGATGTTGTCCCAACAGCTGAACCCTGACTAAGGTGCCGGAAGAGGTACGGCTCTGGTGCTGTAGCTCCGGGCAGAGACGCAGAAAAGATTTTACCGGCAGCAGCTGATCCACCACGCGTAAAAATTCGGTGATGCAAAGATCGTAATCATTCACTGAGGTCAGTAATTCACGTACCAGAGAATCAAGTACGCCTTCCATCGGCGCCAGTAACACCCGCATGAGAAATACCTTTGACAAAATTGACGCGCAAGTTTACGCCTTTTGCCTGAAAGTGAGAATCACCCGGGCAGGTGTTTATTGCAGAAGCGGATAAAAAACAGCGGGAAGGTAACGCAAAATGCAGCAAAAAAAACGGCTACCACAAGGGTAGCCGTGTTTAGCCAGGCGAAATTAACGATTGCCGGAAGGCTTATCGCTGCGCGCCTGTGCCGGGCGCTGGCCGGAAGTGCGGCGCGGCTGATTGCTATCGCCGGAAAGTCGGCGTGGATGGCTGCTGTCGCCGGAAGTGCGGCGCGGATTGCTGCCATCGCCAGAAGCGCGACGCGGCTGATTGCCATCACGCTCGCCGGAAGCGCGACGCGGATTGCTGCCATCGCCAGAGGCGCGGCGCGGCTGATTGCCATCACGTTCGCCGGAAGCGCGACGCGGCTGGCGATCGGCTGAGGCGGATTGACGCTGGCCTGAAGGCTGACGATCGCCGCCCTGAGCGCGACCGCCCTGGCTACGTCCACCGCCGCCGCCACGCTGCTGGCGGCCATTGAGGATCGGCTCCGCTTTAATGCTCGGATCCGGCTCAAAACCTGGCTGCGCCATACGCGGGATTTCACGCTTCAGTACGCGCTCAATATCACGCAGCAGCTTGTGCTCATCCACACAGACCAGCGAAATCGCTTCGCCGGTTGCGGCGGCGCGACCTGTACGACCGATGCGGTGCACATAATCTTCCGGCACGTTGGGCAGTTCATAGTTCACTACGTGTGGCAGCTCTTCAATATCCAGGCCGCGCGCGGCAATATCGGTCGCCACCAGCACACGAATCTGACCGCCTTTAAAGTCGCTCAGCGCACGGGTACGCGCGCCCTGGCTTTTATTACCATGGATCGCAGCGGCGGTAATGCCATCTTTATTCAACTGCTCGGCTAAATGGTTAGCGCCATGTTTGGTGCGGGTAAATACCAGCACCTGCTGCCAGTTGCCCTGGCCAATCATCAGCGACAGCAGTTCCCGCTTGCGTTTTTTATCAACAAAATGCACATGCTGAGTAATCTGTTCAGAAGCGGTATTACGACGCGCAACTTCAACCTGGCTGGGGTTATCCAGCAGCTTTTCCGCCAGAGCTTTAATTTCGTCGGAGAAGGTGGCGGAAAACAGCAAATTTTGACGTTTCGCCGGCAGGCGCGCCAGAACGCGACGGATATCATGAATAAAGCCCATATCGAGCATGCGGTCCGCTTCATCCAGCACCAGGATTTCAACCTGTGACAGATCGACCGCATTTTGCTGCGCCAGATCGAGCAGACGGCCCGGCGTTGCCACCAGCACATCCACGCCGCCGCGCAGTTTCAGCATCTGCGGGTTGATGCTGACGCCGCCAAATACCACCAGCGAGCGCAGGCTCAGATATTTACTGTATTCACGTACGTTTTCGCCTACCTGCGCCGCCAGTTCACGCGTCGGGGTAAGAATTAATGCGCGTACCGGGCGACGGCTTTTCGCCGCCAGCGGTTTCGCGCTCAGGCGCTGCAGAATAGGCAGCGTAAAGCCTGCCGTCTTGCCGGTGCCGGTTTGGGCACTGGCCATCAGGTCGCGGCCTTCCAGTACCACCGGGATAGCCTGGCGCTGTACAGGGGTAGGCTCACGATAGCCTTGCTCGGCCACGGCACGCAAAATATCGGCGTTCAGGCCGAGAGAATCAAAGGACATAGGGGTTCAACTCCGGTTCCGCCCTGACCGTCGTTAACGGTGCAGTTTCCAGGGGGGAGATCATGACGCTTGTTGAGCAAGCGGTTGAAAGGGCACAAACTACGGTGCGTAATGAGATCAGTGTAACAGTTTACACGTCGGGGGGATAGCGGCGTGGCGCTGTGGTGTTAAAAAGCGTATGGCGGCGAAAAAACCAGGGCCGCACAAGGCGGCCCTGACAGCAGAAGAACAGCAGGCTTAGCTACGTTTCTTTTCGATACGCGGCGGCGGCTCTTTCGCCAGCAGCGAAACCAGTGCCGGTCCCGCCAGCATCACCAGCCCCAGACAGGCCAGCAGCAGATTGTTATGCAGGATGCGCGAAACTAAAAACAGCAGCAGCATCGCCGCGCCGAAATAGTAGGTGGTGGTGATCTCTTCTAAAAAATCACCGGTGCGTCGCAGACGCGGTATACGCTGCGTCAGCAGCATAGCGATAAATACCGCAGCATAGGCGGCAACCAGTACGCTGCTCACTTCAACCAACGCCCGTTCCCGCCAGCCCCAAACCAGAGCGACAAGCATCACCAGATGCAAAGAAATGTGCAGACAGGGTTGGCCAGTGGCAATCTGTATACGGTTAAACCATTTCATTCTCTTCTCCTGATCGCGTTTAAATGCGATCCAAGTAGTCGGCAAAGCCAACGACGAATGTCCATAATGTAACGCAGTTTTCGGACAATGCCGCAAAACGCGGCGGAAGTCAGCGCCCTTTTGTGACAAAGACTACACTTTATCGGAAATCAAAATCAAAAGGAGAGCGCCCCCAGTATGTCACAAAAAGCGCAAGGATTTTCCTTTAAAGTCCTGACAATTAATACACATAAGGGTTTCACTACTTTCAACCGGCGCTTTATTTTACCTGAACTGCGCGAAGCAGTACGCGCGACGTCCGCCGATATCGTTTTTTTACAGGAGGTAATGGGTACGCACGCTGTGCATCCGCTGCAGGTGGAAAACTGGCCGGACACCCCGCACTATGAGTTTCTCGCTGATACCATGTGGAACGATTTCGCTTACGGACGTAACGCTGTCTATCCTGAAGGGCATCACGGCAACGCAGTGCTTTCCCGCTTCCCAATCGTTGAGTATGAGAACCGCGATATTTCAGTAGCGGGCACCGAGAGGCGCGGCGTACTGCACTGTCAGTTACAGCTTCCTGACCGCGATCAGACGCTGCATGTTATGTGCGTTCACCTTGGTCTGCGCGATGCGCATCGCCATGCGCAAATGAAAATGATGTGCGAGATGATCGCCGCCCTGCCCCCCGATGCGCCGCTGGTGGTGGCAGGTGATTTTAATGACTGGCAAATGCGCGCCAATAAAATGTTGAAGCGTTGCGCCAATCTTGATGAGGTATTCAGCCGTAAGCACGGACGCCCGGCGCGCACTTTCCCGGCGCGTTTTCCGCTGTTGCGCCTCGATCGTATTTATGTGCGTAACGCCGCAACCAGTCATCCCTGGGCATTACCTGTGCGGCCCTGGTCTCATCTTTCCGATCATGCGCCGCTGGCTGTGGAGATTCACTTATGACAATGAACTGGCGCGATGGTAACCGTATCCAGTTACTGGAAAACGGTGAACAGTTTTTCCCACGCGTATTTGGGGCAATTCAGCGCGCACAGCAGAGCGTGCTGCTGGAAACCTTTATTCTGTTTGAGGATAACGTTGGCAAGGCGCTGCATCGCGAACTGCTGGCTGCCGCGAAGCGCGGCGTAAAAATCGAGCTGATGGTTGATGGCTACGGTTCACCCGATCTGTCGGATGAGTTTATTTCCAGCCTTACCTCCGCTGGCGTGCGCTTTCTCTATTATGACCCGCGCCCGCTGGTGATGGGCATGCGTACCAATGTCTTTCGTCGACTGCACCGTAAAATTGTGGTTGTCGACGGCGTTATCGCCTTTGTCGGCGGCATTAACTTTTCCGCCGAGCACAACACCGATTTCGGTCCGGAAGCCAAGCAGGATTACGCCGTTGAGGTTAAAGGGCCGATTGTCGACGATATCGGTGCTTTTGTGGCGGAGGCTTTTGGCAGCGAAGCGAATACGCGCCGCTGGTGGGGGCAACGTTCTCATCGCCCGGCGCGCAACCAGAAGCCCGGCGATGCACAGGCGCTGTTTGTTTTTCGCGATAATGATGAACATCGCGACGATATTGAACAGCACTATATGGAGATGCTCAGCAACGCTAAACAGGATGTAATTATCGCCAACGCCTACTTTTTCCCCGGCTATCGCCTGCTGCGCGAGATGAAAAATGCCGCCCAGCGCGGCGTGCGCGTGCGTCTGATCGTACAGGGCGAACCCGATATGCCGATTGTTAAAGTAGGCGCGGAGCTACTGTATAACTACCTGGTGGGAGGCGGCGTGGAGGTGTATGAATATATTCGCCGTCCGCTACACGGAAAGGTGGCGGTACAGGATCAACAGTGGGCCACGGTCGGCTCCAGTAATCTCGATCCGCTTAGCCTGTCGCTGAATCTGGAAGCGAATTTGATTATTCATGATCGACAGTTTAACCAGACGCTGCGCGATAATCTGGAACAGCTGTTACAGAACGACTGTGTGCGCGTACGGGAAGATAAACTGCCGAAGCGCACCTGGCTACAGCTGACTAAAAGCGTGATTGTTTTCCACTTCCTGCGCCATTTCCCTGCTATCGCTGGCTGGTTGCCTGCCCATACGCCTAAAGTAAAGCAGGTACCACCGCCGGTTCAGCCGGAACTGGAAACCCAGGATCGCGTTGATAGCGAAAAACAAGGAGTGAAATCCTGATGTCAAAAGCCCATCCCAAATGGAAGCTGGCCAAAAAAATCCTCACCTGGCTGTTTTTTATTGCGGTTATTGTGTTGCTGGGAGTCTATGCCGGCAAAGTAGACTGGGAAGATGTCTGGAAGGTAATTGTCAACTATAACCGCATAGCGATTCTCAGCGCGGTGGGTCTGGTGATCCTGAGTTATCTCGCCTACGGCGGCTATGATCTGATTGGCCGCGCCTACTGCGGTCATAAGCTGGCCAAACGTCAGGTGATGCTGGTGTCGTTTATCTGTTACGCCTTTAACCTGACGCTAAGTACCTGGGTGGGCGGCGTTGCGATGCGCTATCGGCTTTACTCCCGGCTGGGGCTGAGCGGCAGCACTATCACCCGTATTTTTTCTCTCAGTATTGCCACCAACTGGCTCGGCTATATCCTGCTGGCGGGAATTATTTTTACCGCCGGTATGGTGCCGGTACCGCCCGGCTGGTTTATTGGCGAAGGGACGCTGCGGTTGATCGGCGGCATTCTGGCGCTGCTGGTTCTTGCCTATCTGGGCGCCTGCGCCTTTTCTAAACGACGTCGCTGGACAATCAAAGGGCAAAAACTGGCGTTGCCTTCGCTGCGTATGGCGCTGTTTCAGTTTGCTATCTCCAGCGCTAACTGGATGGTCATGGGGACAATCATCTGGCTGCTGCTGGGACAGGAAGTGAATTATCCGGTAGTGCTGGGCGTGTTGCTGATCAGCAGTATCGCCGGGGTGATAATCCACATCCCGGCCGGTATCGGCGTGCTGGAGGCGGTATTTCTGGCGTTGCTGCGTGATGAGCATGCCGGCCACGGGCAGATTATCGCCGCCCTGCTCGCCTATCGCGTGCTCTACTTTATCCTGCCGCTGCTGCTGGCGCTGGTGCTTTACCTGTGGCTGGAAAGCCGGGCGAAACATCTGCGGGCGAAAAACGAGCGAAAAATGCAGCAGCAAGATAACGAGCAACCGGCGGAACAGGATAAGCACCTGGAGCGACACGAAACGGAAGACGGGCTAAACCCGCACAGTAAACTCACACAGTAACCATATCGCCCGGCATCACGCTGATGATGCTCTGCTTTTTCACCAAAAATAAAGCACCGAAAAGAGGATCTTTCGGTGCTTTGTTTACCCGCAGAGAGGTGACTCTACAAGGGGCACTGGCCTGAGTGCGGGTCTGGTGCTGCTCTGCCGACGGTTGCCGCAGATGTGCAGCATGCCCTAGCGGCGGTTGCCAAAGATGCGCAGCAGCATCAGGAACAGGTTGATAAAGTCCAGATAGAGCGTTAATGCGCCCATAATTGAATAGCGGCGCAGGTTCTCTTTATCACGCGTATCAATATTTTCTCCTATTGCCTTTAGCTTTTGCGTGTCATAGGCAGTCAGGCCGACAAACACCAACACGCCAATATAGGTAATCGCCCACATCAGCGCCGGGCTTTTCAGCCAGAAGTTAACCAGTGAAGCCAGCAGCAGGCCAATCAGCGCCATAAATAAAATGCTGCCCATTTTGCTGAGATCGCGTTTGGTGGTGTAGCCCCAAAAGCTCATGGCACCGAACATTCCGGCGGTGACAAAGAAGGTGCTGGCGATAGATGAATAGGTATACACCAGAAAAATACTGGCTAAGGTTAAACCGGTCATTGCTGAATAGAGCATAAACAGCGCGGTGGCCACCGCACCACTAAGCTTATGCACCAAGCCTGAAAGCACAAACACCACCGCCAGTTGTGCAATGATCAGCCCAAAAAACGTAATACGGTTGGCGAATACCAGCTCCATTACCGCAGGCGTATTCGCCGCATACCAGGAAATAAAGGCAGTCAGCAGCAGACCACAAGTCATCCAGCCATAAACCTGCGCCATGTAAGTTTGCAGGCCGGTACCGGCGCGCTGCACGATAGTCTCTTGCGAGTGTGGAAATCGATTCATTGATCCCCCTAATTATGTGAAGTAACAGGTCTCTCAAGTGTGGCATAGATTTAACGAATTATGGATATCTCGCTAATAAACGCAACGGATCCAGTAATCCTGCGTAATAATCACTCAACTTTATTAATTCACTGCCGATAAGCTGTACAGAAGGAAACTCACTGACAGTGAGGTTATTTTAATTTTTTACTTTTCCGGGGAATGACATGACCACTTTATCTGCCAGTCGGCGCAAAATGCGCACCCAGACCCTGATGCTGCTAACGGGCATTATTACCATCTCCCTCGGGTTTATTCTCACTATCGGCTTACTCAGTAGCCAGTCACGCGATCAGCAGCGCCAGCTGGCGCAGGATTATCTGCAGCAAATCGCCAGGGCCAACGCGCAACAGGTGCAAAACAAGCTCGACGAGGCATTGCACACCGCGCGTGCATTGGGTAATGACGCCTGGAGCTTAAAAGAGGCGGGCGTGCCGGAGCGGCGGGTGCTGGATCGTATGCTGACCGCTACGCTGGGTTCGCATCAGGATTACCTTTCGGTCGCACTGGCCTTTGAACCCAACGCGTTTGACGGCAGAGATGCGGAATTTGCAGGCCAGCCGGACCAGGATGCTACCGGTCGCTATGTACGCTATACCGATCGCAACAGTGAAGGTCAGCTCGCGCTCCATAACCTGGTGGACTATGAGAAGCCGGGTATTGGTGACTATTACCTGCTGCCGCGTCAGCGTATGAAAGATGTGATCCTCGAACCTTATCATTATCCCTATAACGGCGTAGAGGTGATGCTGACTTCGGTTGCCGCGCCGATCATCAAGGATGGTCAGTTCAAAGGCGTGGTCACCGCTGACTTCTCGCTGGAGACACTGCAAAAAGTGATCGGTGCCATCAAGCCGTGGCAGGGCAAAGGTTATGCGATGCTGCTGTCGCATCAGGGTAAAGTTATCGCCAGCCCCGATGCGTCGCTGGCAGGCAAAGCCTGGCAGGGAGAAAAAGGTGAAAACCTCACGGTACATGAATATCAGGATACGTTTCTGAAGGAAGCCACATTTATTAGCTGGCAACCGATCCATGTCGGCAACAGCGAAACGCCATGGCAGCTGGCGATTGTCGCACCAGTCAGCGATGTCATGGCCGCCGCTAACCGTCAGCTTATCTGGGCGCTGGTGTTGATGCTGGTCAGCATTGTCGTGGTATGCGGCGTGCTGGGCCTGATCTTCAGTCGTAAAATCGCGCGTCCCGTCGGCGGCGAACCGGCCGAAGCGGCAAGCCTTGCTCTGGCGGTCGCACAGGGCGATTTAAGCCGCACCATCACCGTGCAGGCAAAAGATCAGCAAAGCATTTTCTACGCCATGCAAACCATGCAACAGCAGCTGCGCAATATGGTGAGCGAGATCATGACCGCCAGCGCCTCGGTACGTAGCGGCGCCAGCGAAATCGCCAGTGGCAACCTCGATCTCTCTGCACGCACTGAACAGCAGGCCTCGGCGCTGCAGGAGACGGCAGCCAGCATGGAGGAGCTAACCGCCACGGTGAAGCTGAATGCCGATAACGCGCACCAGGCCACGGAGCTGACCGACAACGCCACGGCGGTAGCCGGACGCGGCGAGGCGCTGGTACAGCAGGTGGTAGAGATCATGGCGCAGATTGACGAAAGCTCGCGCAAAATCGGTGATATCACCAGCCTGATCAGCAGCATCGCTTTTCAGACCAATATTCTGGCGCTGAACGCGGCGGTAGAGGCGGCGCGCGCCGGTGAACAGGGACGCGGCTTTGCGGTAGTGGCTTCTGAGGTGCGTAATCTGGCGCAGCGCTCCGCCAGTGCGGTAAAAGAGATCACCGCGCTGATCGACGAGTCTTCGTCACGGGTCAGCACCGGCGTCTCGCTGGTGAATGAGACCGGTAAAACCATGAAAACCATGACCGAGTCCGTGGCGGCGGTGCAGTCGATTATCGACGAAATCGTTAATGCTTCCGATGAGCAGTCGCAGGGCATTAGTCAGGTCAGCGTGGCGGTCAATCAGATGGATGGCGTTACGCAGCAAAACGCCGCGCTGGTGCAGCAAATGTCGGCTGCCGCCGCCTCGCTGGAAGATCAGGCGCGCCAGCTGGCCGATACGGTTTCGACCTTCCAGCTGGAGCAGCGCTAAGCCGGAGCATTATCCCTTATAACAAAACGGCCTGCCCGTGATGGATTAACGTCACGGGCATTTTTTTAACGCCGCGCCATGCATTGCTGATAGCGGCTGTTGACCCGCTGAGCGAACCAGGCGGTAGTGAGGTTGCGGGTGATTTTCGGGCTCTCCAGACGGATGCCGGGCAGCATTTCACGCGGCATTCGGCGCCCGGCCTGTTTATCGGCCAGCGCGAAGACCTGCTTCCACAGTTCGCTTTTTTCAAACTCCAGCTTATCGCCCTTTTCTAAATCGCGACGGATCGCCCGATGGCTCATATCGATTTGCCCCGCCAGCGTGCGTACCGCCAGCTCCGTTGCACCCGCCTTATCGGAGCCATAGATAATCAGATCGCCGTCCAGCGCCAGCTTCATGCCGGTGGTGCGCGCCACCGCTGCCTGAAATGCTGCATTGCGGCTGGCGTACCAGCCAGCGTTAAAGTCGGCGAAACGGTACAGCGGCGTGCTGTAATTAGCTGGATAGCCCAGCAGATGTTTAACGCCAAACCAGATGCCGCCATGACGAGTAAAGACTTCCTGCCGGATGGTGGTCTCCACCGGCCACGGATAGCCTCGCGCATTCGCCTCGGCAAAGGCGATACTTACCTGCATCGGGCCGCCGGTATGAATTGGGTTCAGGTTGCCAAACAGCGTCTGCCCCATCGGTACCATATTAATAAAGTCATCAAAAATGGCGCTCAGCTCTTTTTCTGTACGCACGCTGTCCAGCCGATCGGCATAGCTGCGCCCGTTGGGCGATTTAATCAGCAACGCAGTACGGACCAGAAAGGCGGGAATATGCAGCCGTGCCGCCCGTTTGTTGATCTCTCCCCAGGCAATTTTTGGCAGACCGGGCACCGGTGAATCGGCGTTAAAATTGGTTTCCTGATCGGCTACGGCAATCACGGCGCAAATATTGCTGTCGCTGGCCTCGATCTGCTGGGTACGAAATGCAGTGGCCATATCGCTGGACCAGTCCGCTTTTTGCCGCACATGCCCCGGCATTAACGCTGTAATGCGCGCCTGCATCTGCTGCGGCGTTTGCTGCGGCGTCTCTTTCTGTTTGCTGGTACAGCCCGCCAGCGCCAGCAGCGCAACCAGCGGCATAAGGCGAAGTAACTGAGATGACATACCTGTCCTTATCGTTTTTGAAGATAAGCGCACCTTAACCACTGCCGCAGCGAAATGCCAGCGCCGCTTTCATTCATAGCTCCCTCGCCTTTCCATTTCTCAGTTTTACGCTAACGTTAAGTTTTGTTAATTATTATTACAGGAGTTATCAATGAAAACCTCATGGTTACCGGTGGTCGCAGCGCTGATGCTGGCTGGCTGCGGCGGCAATAATACCCCGGCGCAGGTGAACACCCCCGGCGCGCCGACTTCAACAAAAATGAAGCTGCTGGATACCGGCGCCGCCGCAATGCAGTCACGCCCGCCGATTGACGCCATTAACGCCTATCTCGACGGCTTTCATTTTTACAACGGCGATAAAGATGGTCAGATGGAAGCGCACCACTACGTCACTATCCTGAATGATGATGTAATGCAGGCGCTGATTTATGACGGCAACACACGCGATGCCCGTTTAATGGGCGTGGAATATATTATCAGCGAGCGGTTGTATAAAACGCTGCCGCCGGAAGAGAAAAAGCTCTGGCACAGCCACAGCTATGAGGTGAAATCGGGCACGCTGGTGGCACCAGGACTGCCGGACACGGCAGATAAAGCGTTGATGACCAAACTGGTTAACACCTATGGTAAAACCTGGCACACCTGGCATACCGACCGCGATAAAACGCTGCCGTTCGGGATCCCGGCGCTGATGATGGGTTTCACCGCCGACGGTCAGCTCGATCAGCGCCTGCTGAAAGATCGCGACGAACGGATGGGAATTGATACACGTAAGATGCGCCAGCAGCGTGCTGATATCATTGCGCATCCGGTGGTCAAAGGCGCTAACGCCTGGCAGGATGGTGAGGTGATCCAGCTCCAGCGCGTTGAGGGCGGCGGTGAACATGCCCACGGCAATACTGAGTTTGGCACCTCAGAACAGACGAAGCGCCACCAAACCACTCATTGATCCCAGCGTCCGGCCGCCTGCTGGTCACTGTCGCGCGCCTCAACCCAGCGATCGCCTTCGGGCGTCGCTTCCCGTTTCCAGAACGGCGCGCGGGTTTTCAGATAGTCCATGATAAATTCGGCGGAAGCGAAGGCCGCACCGCGATGCGCCGCGCTAACGCCGACGAAAACAATCTCATCGCCGGGAATCAGCTCGCCGATGCGATGGATCACGCTCACCCGTTCCAGCGGCCAGCGCGCGCGCGCCTGTTCCACAATCTCTGCCAGCGCTTTTTCCGTCATGCCGGGATAATGCTCCAGCGTCAGAGCGGAAACGTGCTCCCCCAGATTGTGATTGCGCACTTTGCCGGTAAAGGTCACCACCGCGCCATCCTCGTCGCAGGCGGAGAGCCACTGATACTCTTCGGCCATATTGAATGGCGCCTGTCCCACGCGAATACGGGTCGTCATATTAACCTCCGGTGACCGGCGGAAAGAAAGCGACCTCGTCGCCATCCTGTAACGGATGCTGTAGCGATACCAGCGTCTGGTTTACCGAGGCCAGCAGTTTGCCCGCGCTCAGCGCCAGATCCCAACGATCGCCACGGGCGGCCAGCGCTGCGCGTAGCTCTTCTACCGTGGCATATTCCGCCGGCAGCGATAAAGAAGAGGTCGCCACCAGTTCGCGTACCTGCGCGAAAAACAGCACGTTAATCATTATCCACCGCCTGAAAATCCCCTGATTTGCCGCCGCTTTTCTGCAGCAGGCGCACTGACTCAATGACCATATCTTTCTGTACTGCTTTACACATATCGTAAATGGTCAACGCAGCTACGGAAGCGGCGGTTAACGCCTCCATCTCTACGCCGGTTTTGCCGGTTAGCCGACAAACCGACTCAATCCGCACCCGATTTTTTTCCGGCTCGGCGGTGAGTTCCACTTCAACCTTGCTCAGCATCAGCGGATGACAGAGCGGGATCAGCTCCCAGGTGCGTTTTGCTGCCTGAATACCGGCGATACGGGCGGTGGCAAAGACGTCGCCTTTATGATGACGCCCCTCAATGATCATTTGCAGCGTGGCGGGCGCCATCACGACGCAGGCTTCCGCGCGCGCTTCACGCAGCGTTTCCGCTTTGGCAGAGACATCAACCATATGCGCTTCGCCTGCGGCATTAATGTGGGTTAATTGCGACATAGTTATGATTTTTTCAGATGTGATACAAACTGGCAGGGGCGCGTGCGGGCGTCGAGCTGCTCACAGATAATACGTTCCCAGGCGGTCTGGCAGGCAGAAGTCGAGCCTGGCATCGCGAAAATCAGCGTCTGGTTAGCCAGACCGGCCACCGCACGCGACTGCAGGGTTGAAGAACCAATCTCCTCCCATGACAGCATGCGAAACACTTCGCCGAAGCCTTCAATTTCCCTGTCAAACAGCGGCAGCAGCGCTTCCGGCGTACTGTTTTTGCTGTTAAAGCCGGTGCCGCCGTTGATCAGGATCACCTGAATATCATCGCTGGCAATCCAGCTGGAGACCACCGCACGGATGCGGTAGAGATTGTCTGCAACAATCGCGTGATCGCGTACCTGATGACCCGCTTCGGTCACCGCCTCGCGTAAATAGTCGCCTGAGGTATCATCTGAGGCGTCGCGGCGATCGGAAACGGTC
This sequence comes from Pantoea alhagi, assembly GCF_002101395.1. Lineage (NCBI taxonomy): Bacteria > Pseudomonadati > Pseudomonadota > Gammaproteobacteria > Enterobacterales > Erwiniaceae > Pantoea > Pantoea alhagi. The sequence goes on from NZ_CP019706.1 coordinate 190,097, forward strand.
AGTACCGCAACCTGTAGCGCCTGAAATTCCGGTGTGGCTTTGCCCATGCTTTGCTCCGCGTTTAACCGCCGATAAATGAAAGATTCTGCGTAATGCCGGTGTTGCCCTGATGCAGGAAGTGCGTCTGCTTTTTATGCCCCAGGCTTTCGGCGATGCGCGCCTGTAGCTCAGGCTGCTGCGCATCAGAAACCAGAAGATCGCGTAGCGGCACGCCGCCATCGCCAAACAAACAGAGATGCAGATTGCCAGTGGCCGATACCCGCAGGCGATTGCAGCTGGCGCAAAAATCGCGTTCATAAGGCATGATCAGGCCAATTTCGCCCTGATAGTCAGGATGGCTAAACACCTGCGCCGGACCGTCGCTGCGCGCCCGAATCTGACGCTGCCAGCCCTGCATAATCAGCTGATCGCGGATCACTTCGCCGGAAATATGGTGACGTCGAAACAGATCGCTGCCCTCCCCGGTTTCCATCAGCTCAATAAAACGTAGCTGAATCGGGCGGTGGCGAATCCAGTCGAGGAAGGTTTGCAGGCTGTGATGGTTAACATCGCGCATCAGCACGCTATTGACTTTCACTTTGCTGAAACCGGCCTCCAGGGCAGCGTCAATACCGCGCATGACCTGGTGAAATTTATCCTGACCGGTAATGGCGTGGAATTGACGTGCATCAAGACTATCGACGCTAACGTTAATGGAGGTCAGGCCTGCATCGCGCCAGCGTGCGACATCGCGCGCCATACGGTAGCCGTTGGTGGTGACCGCCAGCTGACGGATCCCCCGATTTTCACGCACGGCAGCAATGATATCGACAAAGTCGCGGCGCAGGCTCGGTTCGCCGCCGGTCAGACGGACTTTTTCCGTACCGGCATCGGCAAATGCGCGCGTAACACGCCGAATCTCATCAAGCGAAAGGAAACTTTTGTTTGTCGCGCCCTGCGGCTTATAGCCATCGGGCAGGCAGTAGGTGCAGCGAAAGTTGCACACATCCGTGATCGACAAACGCAAGTAATAGAACTTGCGGGCATAGGAATCAATAAATTGGGTCACCGGAACACCTTTCCAAATGGGAGATGCAGTCATTTCTTTCTGCACCCTGGCAGCTCGCGGCTGCGGCCAGTGCCCCCTATCTGTCGACGTAGGCGCAAAGGCTTGAGTGTGGTTTTGCCTGTTAAACAGGAATCTGCAAATAGTAACGCCATTTATCCCGGTATGCCACGGTGAATTTCGTTATATAACCCGATATATATCGATACTTAGATGCATTTTCCTGCATGATAGCGACAGTTCCCTGCACAATGATTTTAATTATTCACAAGCGAAGCCCGAACGATGATTGTGATAGCGCATTTTTGCACCTTGTTCGGCAAATCACAGCCGTGCTGCTGCGGCCAGAGAGTATTAAACGCCCGGAGAAACGATTATCCTGTGGCGATTCGACGGTTAAGATGACCGTCACTTATTGTCAGGAGAATTATGCGTAATCGTACCCTTGCGGATCTGGATCGGGTGGTGGCCCTGGGCGGCGGACACGGACTGGGACGCGTGATGTCGGCCCTTGCTTCGCTGGGCTCACGTCTGACCGGCATCGTGACCACCACCGATAACGGCGGCTCTACCGGTCGTATCCGACGATCGGAGGGCGGCATAGCCTGGGGCGATACGCGTAACTGCCTGAACCAGCTGATTACCGAGCCGGGTGTGGCGTCGGCAATGTTTGAGTATCGCTTTACCGGCAATGGCGAGCTGGCAGGACATAACCTTGGCAACCTGATGCTGAAAGCACTCGATCATCTCAGCGTGCGCCCGCTGGAGGCGATTAATCTGATACGCGATATGCTGAAGGTGGATGCCATGCTGATCCCTATGTCGGAGCAGCCGGTGGATTTAATGGCAACCGACTGCGAAGGTCATATGGTTTACGGCGAAACGGCGATCGATACGCTGGCACGGGTGCCGCAGGATTTAATGCTGCATCCCAACGTGGCACCAACGCGCGAGGCGATAGAGGCGATTGCCGAAGCCGATCTAATTTTGATCGGACCCGGCAGCTTTTTTACCAGCCTGATGCCGCTGTTGCTGATGGATGAAATGGCGCAGGCGCTGCGCCGCACGCCCGCACCGCTGATTTTTATTGGTAATCTGGGCCGGGAACTCAGTCCCGCCGCAGCCGGCCTCAGGCTGGAAGATAAGCTGGCGATCATGGAAAAGTATATTGGCAAAAAGGTGATTGACGCGGTGGTGGTTGGCCCACGAGTGGATGTGCAGGGCGTTCAGGATCGGCTGATTGTGCAACAGCCTCTGGAAGCGGCGGATATCCCCTACCGTCACGATCGCCAGCTGCTGCGTCTGGCGCTGGAGCAGGCACTTCAGGCGCTCGGCTAAGGCGCGCTATCCGTAGCGAAACAGACTCCGGGCGGTGGCTTCTGACACGTCCATAAAAAAAGCCGCAGCGGTTCAGGCGGCGGCTTTTTCGGGACGCGTTATTTACGAAGCAGCGATAAACAGCTCGCGTAGCTGATGTAACTGATCGCGCACGTTGGCGGCTTCTTCGAACTCCAGATTTTGCGCATGCTGCTGCATCTGCGTTTCCAGCTGGTGGATCTTTTTCTGCAGCGCCTGCGGCGTAAGCGCCAGATAACTGGCTTCGGTCTCAGCAGCGCCACGATTGCTGCTCTTGCCACGCGTTTTCCCTTTGGTCGCGCTTTTGCCCAGCTCAAGAATATCGGTAATTTTCTTGTTCAGGCCCTGCGGCACAATACCGTGTTCAGTGTTGTACTCGATCTGTTTCTCGCGGCGACGCTCGGTTTCGCCAATCGCTTTCGCCATCGAAGGCGTAATCCGATCGCCGTAAAGAATTGCCTTGCCGTTAACGTTACGTGCCGCGCGTCCGATGGTCTGAATCAGCGAGCGTTCAGAACGCAGGAAGCCCTCTTTATCGGCATCCAGAATCGCCACCAGCGACACTTCCGGCATATCCAGCCCTTCACGCAACAGGTTGATGCCCACCAGCACGTTGAATTCGCCCAGACGCAGATCGCGGATAATTTCCATACGCTCAACGGTATCAATATCTGAGTGCAGATAGCGTACCTTCTCGCCGTGCTCTTCCAGATATTCGGTCAAATCCTCCGCCATGCGCTTGGTCAGCGTGGTCACCAGCACGCGCTCGTTAATCTCAACGCGCTTGCGGATTTCCGACAGCAGATCGTCCACCTGAGTAGCGACCGGGCGCACTTCAATAATCGGGTCGAGCAGACCGGTAGGACGCACCACCTGATCGATCACTTCGCCAGCGGATTTTTCCAGCTCGTAGTTGCCCGGCGTCGCCGAAACATAGATGGTCTGCGGCGCCAGCGCCTCAAACTCTTCAAACTTCATCGGGCGGTTATCCAACGCCGACGGCAGTCGGAAACCATACTCCACCAGCGTCTCTTTACGCGCCCGATCGCCACGGTACATGCCGCCGATTTGCGGAATAGTAACGTGGGACTCATCCACCACCAGCAGCCCATCCGCAGGCAAATAGTCAAACAGCGTTGGCGGCGGCTCGCCCGGCCCGCGTCCGGAGAGATAACGTGAATAGTTTTCGATGCCGGAGCAGTAACCCAGCTCGTTCATCATCTCCAGATCAAACTGGGTACGCTGCGTCAGGCGCTGCTCTTCCAGCAGCTTGTTGTTCGCCAGCAGCGTTTTACGACGGTCGGCCAGTTCAAGTTTGATCTCTTCCATCGCCTGCAAAATACGTTCGCGCGGCGTAACGTAGTGCGTTTTCGGATAGATGGTAAAGCGCGGCACCACGGAATCTATCTGTCCGGTAAGCGGATCGAACAGCGACAGCCGCTCTACCTCTTCATCGAACAGCTCGACGCGCAGCGCCAGATCGTCCGATTCCGCCGGGAAAATATCGATCACTTCGCCGCGTACGCGGAAAGTGCCACGCTGAAACGCCTGATCGTTACGGCTGTACTGCAGCTCAGCCAGGCGCCGCAAAATACTACGCTGGTCGATAAGCATACCGCGCGACAGGTGCAGCATCATTTTCAGATACAGATCGGGATCGCCCAGGCCGTAAATAGCCGAAACCGACGCCACCACGATCACATCACGCCGCTCCAGCAGCGCTTTGGTGGCGGAAAGACGCATCTGCTCAATATGTTCGTTCACCGAGGCGTCTTTTTCGATAAAGGTGTCGGAGCTGGGCACGTAGGCTTCAGGCTGATAGTAGTCGTAGTAAGAAACAAAATACTCGACGGCATTATCGGGAAAGAATTCTTTCATTTCGCCATACAGCTGCGCCGCCAGCGTTTTATTGGGCGCTAACACCATTGTTGGCCGGTTAAGATCGGCAATCACGTTGGCAACGGTGAAGGTTTTCCCGGAGCCGGTCACCCCCAGCAGCGTCTGGTGTGCCAGACCGTCCTCAAGCCCCTCTTTCAGACGACGTATCGCCTCTGGCTGGTCGCCGGAGGGCTGAAAGGCGGAGTTAAGTTTAAAGGCTTTACTCATTAGGAATGATCTCTGCTGAAGAATTGCACGGACAGGAGGATAATTTTACTCCGCTTCGATGATTTTTCCAGCGCGTGACACTGGATAAATAATCAGTTATTTTGCCCGATACCCATAAAAAAGGCAAAGCGACAATTTAAAGACTTATCATTACATGGGGATAATATTAAGAGACGCAAGGTTATCCCCAACAGCGGGCAGCATTTAACATTTGTCAATAGGCGCAGCGCAAAAGCCATAGCGGAAAAAAGCGTGCGCAATGGCAGGCTTGATTTTAACTAACATATTGAAATTTAATAAAATATAAATAAAGCCCAGTTTCGCGCCAGTTCAGGAAAAAGCCGCGCCCGCTCTGGCTTGCACGTTGTTTTCACTCGGTAATGCACATGGTTATCCACAGGAATAGTGGATAACTGTTTACAGGCCCCGCAACATCGGGGATGGATAAAATTACGCCCCGGGCCGTAACACGGATGAAATATTTTTTTTTCGCGTTTTTCAGCCTGACCTGCCCCTGAATTTTCTGGTTTAACGCCTGCTATTCGGCGTTGCCGGGATTTTTCTGTCCTAAACGTCAAGCCGTTATTAATAAATTTTTCTGCCTTATGGTGGTTCCTCTGCACCATAAGCGTGATCTCATCGGCACCGTCAGCGTGCAGCCCATTTATTACCCGATTAAATTATTAAGTATTTCTGACCATTTAACTCCTGCGGTTCATGCCATAACAGCCCGTCTTCAGCCCGTTTTCGATGATTTGGCCTGTGGATTGCAAGAAAGCATGGACCTCCTGTCAGGATCGGCCCTTGAGCCTCCAGGGGAAAAAGGCGGTGATATCACCTCGCCGACATCTGTTACCTGCCTGACCTGAGGCAGACGGCAGAATGATTTGAACTGTACGGAAGGAGATTATCAGATGCTGCGTTTACGTTCGGTGAATCAGTTTTACGGTAAAAACCATATCCTGTGGGATGTGGATCTTGACCTGCCGCCCGGCACCTGTACCGGCATAATCGCTCAGCCCGGCATGGGAAAAACCACCCTGGTAAACTGTATTATGGGCCACCTGCCGGTTAACAGCGGCAGCATGATATGGCAGCAGGCTGGATCGCCGCCGGAAAATTTACTGATGCAGCCAGCGGCAACGCGCGCGCGGCTGGGGATCGGCTATGTGCCGCAGGGACGGCAGATTTTTTCCCAGCTCAGCGTCGAGGAGAATCTGCTGATCGCCTTGCTGGCTGGCCAGCAGGATCGCCACAGTGCCATTCCGCCGCTGGTTTATGAACTGTTTCCCACGCTGTGGCAGCTGCGTCATCAGCGCAGCGGCGATCTAACCCTGGAGCAACAGCAGAATCTGGCGCTGGCCCGTGCGCTGGCGCTACAGCCGCAACTGTTGATTTTGGATGAACCAACCGAAGGAATGTCGCCGTGGCTGGAGGAGGAAACCGGTAATTTGCTGCATCGACTGAATCATGAATTTGGCCTGACGATCCTGCTGCTGGAACAGCGTGTTTCAGTTATTCGTCGCGTAGCGGACTATTTTTTGCTGCTGCATCGTGGACGCAACGTGGCGCAGGGCCACGTTGCGGAACTGGATGAAAAGGTCGTGGATAAATGGCTGGCGGTGAGCTAAACGCGCGTCAGACGGGCAGACGAACATAGTCGCCCAGCGCGGCGTTATCAACCTGCTCCAGCCAGGGAATTTCGCCCAGCAGAGGCGCAGGCAGGCGCTGTTGCAGGGTCGCCATATATTCCTGATGACGTCGGCCCGGCGGCTGAATATCGTTGGCGATCCAGCCCGCCAGCGGCAGTCCTGCATTGAGGATCGCTTCAGCGCTGAGCATCGCATGGTTGATACAGCCCAGTTTAATGCCCACCACCAGGATCACCGGCAGCTGCTCCTCACGCACCCAGTCAGCATATGTCTGCTGCTCCGACAACGGCGTATACCAGCCGCCCGCGCCCTCGACCAGCACCCATTCAGCTTTTTCCCGTAGCGTCTGCAGCCCGGCGGAAAGCCGCGCGAATTCAATCGGCTGGCCGGTATCGGCGCTGACAATATGCGGCGATGTCGGCTCCATAAACACCAGCGGATTCACCTGTTCATAGCTCAGCGGCACGCTGCTGTTACGCTGCAGCGCCAGCGCATCGCCGTTGCGGATACCCTCCGGCGTCATTTCACTGCCGGAGGCCACTGGCTTATAGCCTGCAGTACGAAAGCCCGCGCGGTTAGCTGCCTGCAGCAGCGCGCTGCTGGCAACGGTTTTGCCTACTTCAGTATCGGTTCCGGTCAGGAACCAGCAGTTACTCACAATCAATTACTCCGGTAACCAGTTGATAAGAGAGTCGATAGCCGCGTTCATCCTGCGGCCAGTGCTGTGCCAGCTGCTGCAGGCGCTGGCGCGTTAATAGCCCGCTGGCACGCCCCTGATGAATATGGGTGGCGCCGATGCCTTTTAGCGATTGCAGCGCGCTGCGCACATCAGGAAAGCGCTGCTCAACCGTTTCGCTGCTCAGCCGCAACCCCAGGCCGTCGCCAGCACGCTGGATCGCCGCCACGGAAAGAAAGGTATTCACATGTTGATAGTCATCCAGCGCCTGCCAGGCGCTGCGCATCTCATACAGTGAATCCTCCGCCAGAGTAGAAAACAGTACCCGTCCGCCAGGGCGCGTTACCCGACACAGCTCACGCAGCCCCTGCGCCAGATCGTCGCACCACTGCATTGCCAGATTACTCCAGCAGATATCTATGCAGCGCGCATGCAACGGCAGCGCCTCAATATCACCCAGCAGATAGTGATGCGCGGTCTCATCGCGCCGCGCCTGTGTCAGCATGCCTGGTGAAAGATCAAGGGCTATGACCTGATGACCCTGCTCGCGCCAGCGTCGGCTGAACCAGCCGGTGCCGCAACCCGCATCCAGCACGGTTCCGCCGGATAACGCAGGCTGCAGCGCCATAAGGCGTTCTCCGCTGTAGCGCTGTAGTTCGGCAAAGCGGTCGTAACCGCCTGCCGCGCGGCCAAATGCCTGCGCCACCGCCTGCTTATTCACTTTGTGCGTCATACAGCGCCTCCAGTAGCCGATCGATATCGTCCGCCGTGTGACTTGCGGTTAAGGTAAGACGCAGGCGCGCCGTGCCCGGCGGCACCGTAGGTGGTCGAATCGCCGTAACCCAGCAGCCGCGCTGACGCAGACGGCTGGCGAGCGTCAGCGCCTGGCTATCCTCACCCACCAGCAACGGCTGAATAGCGGTGGAGGAAGGCAGTAGCATTAAGGAGAGTTGCGCGGCGCCGTGACGAAAGCGGGCAATGTTCGCCGCCAGTTGTTGACGCAGATCGTCGCCCTGCTGGACAGCTTGCAATGCCGCACGCAGCGCTTCGGCCTGCGCTGGCGGCATTGCCGTGCTGTAGATCAGATGGCGGGCAAACTGCAGCAGATAATTCGCGGTGTCGTTATCGCACAGCAACGCCGCGCCGCTGATGCCAAATGCTTTGCCAAAGGTAACGATCAGCAGTTCCGGCCTGACGCCCTGCTGCCAGCAGCTGCCGCGTCCCTGTTCGCCCTGTACGCCGATACCATGCGCATCATCCACCAGCAGCCAGCCGCCTGCCTGCTGCGTAAGCTGATGCAGCGCGCCCAGCGGCGCGCTGTCGCCATCCATGCTGAATACCCCTTCGGTTACCACCAGCGTTTCGCCCGCCTCTTGCGGGGTTAACAGACGTTGCAGGCTCTCTGGCTGATTATGGGCAAAACGCCGCAGCGTGGCCGGACTGAGGCTGGCCGCTTCCAGCAGCGAGGCGTGTGACAGTTTATCCGCCAGGATGCGGTCGCCCGCCTTTGCCAGCGCGCCGATCGCAGCCTGATTAGCGGCATAGCCGGAATTAAACAGCAGCGCACAGGGATAGCCAAGCCAGTCAGCCAGCTCCGCTTCCAGTTGAGCGTGCGGCAACGCATAGCCGGTAACATGACCCGACGCCCCGGCACCCACGCCGTAGCGTTCAGCGCCCTGCTGCCAGGCCTGCACCAGACGCGCATCATGGCTCAACCCGAGATAATCATTGCTGGCGAAGTTGCGGTAGTGTTTTCCGTTATGCAGCAGCCAGCCCGCGCGGCTCTGTTCCAGCAGGCTGCGCTGACGAAAGCGCTGCTGCTGCTGACGCTCGGTCAGCGCTGCTGCAATCCGATGTTGCCAGCTCATTACTGAGCCGCGTTGTAATACTGTGGGGTATCGGCGTTAACCAGCTGCTGCGCCAGCGCCTGTTGCTGTTCGTTATCCCCGGCGTGAGTGTGGGTGTGCTCAGGATTAAGGCCCAGCTTACGGAACAGCAGCAGATCCTTATCCTCTTCCGGGTTAGGCGTGGTAAGCAGTTTGCAACCGTAGAAAATAGAGTTCGCGCCCGCCATAAAGCACATCGCCTGGGTCTGCTCACTCATCTGCTCGCGCCCGGCGGAGAGACGCACGTGCGAACGCGGCATCATGATGCGCGCCACGGCGATGGTACGGATAAAATCAAAAGGATCGACATCCTCGTTATCCGCCAGCGGCGTGCCTTTGACCTTAACCAGCATGTTGATCGGCACGCTTTCCGGCGGCGTTGGCAGGTTCGCCAGCTGTACCAGCAGCGCGGCGCGATCTTTTACCTCCTCCCCCAGACCGACGATGCCGCCGGAACAGACTTTGATCCCCGCCTCGCGCACTTTTTCCAGCGTATCCAGTCGCTCCTGATAGGTGCGGGTAGTGATGATATTGCCGTAAAACTCCGGCGAGGTATCAAGGTTATGGTTGTAAAAATCGAGTCCCGCTGCGCCCAGCCGCTGTGCCTGCTCATCGTTAAGGGTACCTAGCGTCATACAGGTTTCCAGCCCCATCGCCTTTACGCCCTGCACCATTTTTTCCAGGTAAGGCATATCGCGATCGTTGGGGTTTTTCCATGCCGCGCCCATACAGAAACGGGAGGAGCCTGCCGCCTTCGCCTTACGCGCCGAGGCCAGCACCTCTTCCACTTCCATCAGGCGTTCTGATTCCAGCCCGGTTTTATAACGGGCGCTTTGCGGACAGTATTTGCAATCTTCCGGGCAGGCACCGGTTTTAATCGATAACAGCGTACTCACCTGTACCTGACGCGGGTCGAAGTGCTGCCGGTGTACCTGCTGCGCTTCAAACATAAGTTCAAGAAAAGGCTTATTAAACAGGGCCTGAGCCTGTGCCAGCGTCCAGCGCATTGACATTGCTTACTCCAGAAAGGGTCGTTTTTATCATGGTATCTGATGTAGACTTGTAAACTAAATCTTTTTATTTTGGTTTACAAGTGATCATGACTTCTGACGATCTCGCCTTCGACCGCGACCATATCTGGCATCCTTATACTTCCATGAGCGAACCGCTGCCCTGTTATCCGGTAGTGGGCGCGCGGGGCGTTCATTTGCAACTGGCCGATGGTCGTGAGCTGGTGGATGGCATGTCCTCATGGTGGGCGGCGATCCACGGCTATAACCACCCTCGTCTGAATCAGGCGCTGCAGCAGCAGATGACGCAAATGTCGCATGTGATGTTCGGCGGTATTACGCATCCCGCCGCCGTGGCGCTCTGCCGCCGTCTGGTAGACATGACGCCTGCGCCGCTGGAGTGCGTGTTTCTGGCCGATTCCGGCTCGGTGGCCGTGGAAGTGGCAATGAAAATGGCGCTGCAATACTGGCAGGCGCGCGGTGAGCGGCGGCAGCGCTTTTTAACCCTGCGACGCGGCTATCATGGCGATACCTTCTCCGCCATGTCGGTTTGCGACCCCGATAATTCAATGCACAGCCTGTGGCAGGGCTATCTGCCAACGCATCTGTTTGCACCCGCGCCGCAGTGTGGCTTTGATGATTGCTGGGATGAGCAGGATATTGCCGAATTTGCCGCGCAGATTGCCACGCATGCAGGCAGCATCGCCGCCGTGATCCTTGAGCCGATTGTGCAGGGCGCTGGCGGGATGCGCTTTTACCATCCTGATTATCTGCAGCAGGTCCGCGCGCTGTGCGATCGCTATCAGGTACTATTGATTGCCGATGAGATCGCCACCGGCTTTGGCCGTACCGGCAAACTTTTCGCCTGCGACCATGCCGGTATCGCACCTGATATTCTCTGTCTGGGCAAAGCGCTGACCGGTGGCACCATGACGCTTTCCGCCACGCTGACCACACGCGAAGTAGCGAACACCATCAGCAATGGCGCGGCGGGCTGCTTTATGCACGGACCAACCTTTATGGGCAATCCGCTGGCCTGCGCCGTGGCCGATGCCAGTCTGGCACTGCTGCAGGAAGGCGACTGGCAGACGCAGGTAGCGACCATTGAACAACAGCTACGCACCGCGCTGCTGCCGCTGACGGCTCATCCGCAGGTTGCGGACGCGCGCGTCCTGGGCGCTATCGGCGTGATTGAAAGCCGTCAGCCGGTCAATATGGCAGCAATACAGCGCTTTTTCGTTGAGCACGGCGTATGGATCCGTCCCTTTGGCAAACTGATCTATCTGATGCCGCCCTATGTGATTACATCGCAGCAGCTGAGCCAGCTAACCGAAGCAATTAAGGCGGCACTGGATCACGCCGAACTGTTTCTGCCGGGCTAATGCCGACCGCCGTTAAGCGCGGGGCCGTGGGATAAACTACGCTTTTAGCATCCCCATTAGCCAAGGAGTGAATAATGTCACAGCAGAAAGAGCATAATCGCCGCGTCATTCTGGTCTCGCGTCCACACGGTGCGCCGACTTCCGCCAACTTTCGTCTTGATACGCAGCCGGTTCCCACGCCCGGCGAGGGAGAGCTGCTGTTACGGACGGTTTATCTCTCACTCGACCCTTATATGCGCGGTCGCATGAGCGATGCGCCTTCCTACGTTGAGCCTTTTGCCGTGGGAGATGTGCTGGGTGGCGGTACGGTGGCGATTGTTGAGCAGTCGCAGCATCCCGACTATCAGCAGGGCGACTGGGTGGTCAGCCAGAGCGGCTGGCAGGATTATGCGCTGTCGGATGGCCGTGGTCTGTTTAAATTACAGGGCCCGGTGTTAAAGCACCCTTCGTGGGCGTTGAGCCTGTTGGGAATGACCGGCTTTACCGCCTATATGGGGCTGCTGGATATTGGTAATCCGCAACCGGGCGAAACCGTGGTGGTGGCAGCCGCAACCGGCGCCGTTGGCTCGGTAGTGGGTCAAATCGCGAAGCTGAAAGGCTGTCGCGTGGTCGGCATCGCCGGCGGTGAAGAAAAATGCCGCTACGCTATGGAAAAACTGGGCTTTGACCACTGTGTCGATCACCGCCGCGACGATCTGGCGCAGCAGCTGAAGCAGCACTGCCCTGACGGCATCGACGTCTATTTTGAAAATGTCGGCGGCAAAGTGTTCAACGCGGTATTGCCGCTGATGAACAGCAAAGGCCGAATCCCGCTGTGCGGCCTGATAGCCGACTATAACAGCACCGACCTGCCGCAGGGGCAGGATCATTTACCGCTGTTCCAGGGAGCCATTCTGCGTAAGCGCCTGCGGGTACAGGGCTTTATTATCAATCAGGATTACGGCGATCGTTTTGAGGAATTTTTCCGTCAGATGAGCCAGTGGGTAGCGGAAGATCGCCTGGTATTCCGTGAACATATGGTTGATGAGCTGGAAAACGCGCCTGAAGCCTTTATTGGCATGCTGGAAGGCAAAAACTTCGGCAAGCTGGTTATTCGGGTAGCAATGGATCAACCGGGAGAGCAATAATGAAAATTTTAATGGTCTTAACGTCCCACGATCGGCTGGGCGATACCGGCAAAAAAACCGGCTTCTGGCTGGAGGAGTTTGCTGCGCCTTATTATATCTTCAAAGACGCCGGTATCAGCGTGGTACTTGCCTCGCCGCAGGGCGGGCAGCCGCCGCTCGATCCGAAAAGCGACGAGCCGGATGCGCAGACCCACGATACCGAACGCTTTCGTCAGGATATTGCTGCTCAGCAGGCGCTGGCGAACACGCAACGTCTGGAAACCATTGATGGCAGCAAGTACGACGCGGTATTTTATCCCGGCGGCCACGGTCCGCTATGGGATCTGGCCGAGGATAAGCACAGTATCGCGCTGATTGAAAATCTGTTCGCCAACGGTAAGCCGGTCGCTACCGTTTGCCACGCGCCAGGCGTTTTGCGCCATGTGAAAAAACCAGACGGTACACCGCTGGTAGCGGGTAAACGCGTCACCGGTTTTACCAACAGCGAAGAGCAGGCGGTCGGGCTGTCGGATATTGTGCCTTTCCTGGTGGAGGATGAGCTGAAGAAACAGGGCGGCCTGTTTGAACGCACCCAGGACTGGGGCGTCTGGACGGTAACCGATGGTCATCTGATCACCGGCCAGAATCCCGCTTCTTCCGCCGCCACCGCCGAAGAGTTACTGAAACTGTTGCATCAATAAAATGGAGAGGCGATGAGGGTTTATAGTCACAATTTTAACGACGGCGAAAAGATGCCGGAGCGCCATGTCTTTAATGGCATGGGTTATCAGGGCGATAACATTTCACCGCATCTCGCCTGGGATGAGGTGCCGGAAGGCACGAAAAGTTTTGTCGTGACCTGCTACGATCCCGATGCCCCGACCGGTTCCGGCTGGTGGCACTGGGTGGTGGCGAATATTCCTGCTAACGTCACGGTACTGCCACAGGGCGCGGGTTCCGGTCAGGCATCGCTGCCTGAAGAGGCGATCCAGACGCGCACCGATTTTGGTAAAGCGGGCTACGGCGGCGCGGCACCGCCGCAGGGCGAAAGCCACCGCTATATTTTTACCGTACATGCGCTGGACGTGGATAAAATCGAGGTGGATGAAAACGCCAGCGGCGCGATGGTAGGCTTTAATGTCCATTTCCACCGCCTCGCCAGCGCATCGATTACCGTGAATTACAGCTAATAGTATTCAGCGGGGCGCTATTGCGCTCCGCCTGCTGCCAGCCGCCTGAATTCCTCTTTTGCTTTTATCCTCTGCTGACTCAACTGCGCGTTCTTGTGCAGCCTTGCCACTATTGCCGCAGCGCAGCCGAAACTGCGATGCGGCTCAGGCTTTACAGCGCGTGGATCACCACCCACATCGGGCCCTGCCCTACCGCATAACGCGCCAGCGGCGTCAGCAGCCCCTGCTCGCCATCGATACGATAGACTTCGATATGATGCGATTTCTGCCCCGCCGCAACCAGATACTGGCCGCTGCGATCGATGTTAAAGCCGCGCGGTTGGGTTTCCGTCGGCTGATGCCCTTGCAGAGTTAACGTACTGCCATCTTCACTGACGCTGAAAATAGTCAGGGTGCTGGAGGTACGATCGCAGGCGTAAAGATGACGACCATTCGGCGTCAGATGAATATCCGCCGCCCAGCGAGTGTCGGTAAAGTCGGCAGGCTGCATATCCAGGCTCTGTACGCACTCTACTTCGCCGTGGGCGTTGCGCAGCTTCCAGACGTCAACGGTGCTGTTAAGCTCATTGACGCAGTAGGCATACTGCTGACTGGGATGGAACACCATATGACGCGGGCCTGCGCCCTCAACGGTAGTGACCTGCGGCTGCTGATGCGGCGTGAGTTTACCGGTGGCATGGACATCAAACAGGCAGATACGGTCCTGCTTCAGGGCTGGTACAAATAGCGTCTGGTTGTCGCTGCCGATATTCGCGGAATGGCACCCTTCCAGCCCGTTAATAATCTGGCTCGGCTCCAGCGGTACGCCATCCGCGCCGATCGGGCTAATGCTGACGCAGGCGTCGTTATAAGATCCGCAGAACAGGAACCGGCCCTGATGGTCGGTAGAGATATGCGTCGGGCTGCCCGGCAGCGAGGCCTGCCCCGCTTCGCTCAGCGTACCATCCTCAGCGATACGATATGCAATAGTACGGAACTGTGGGCGCACGCCTACGTATAAAAAAGGCTGGGTGGGGTTCACCACCATCGGCTGCACCTGACCGGCGACATCCACCACTTGCAACAGCGTCAGCGCGCCATCCTCATTCATACGCCAGACGTGAATCTGTTGGCTTTCCGGACTGGCGGTATAAACAACTTGCTTCATGAATTCTCCTTGTCTGATTACCTGTAATTGTTGGCCTGTGGCAAAGGGTAGCGTGTTTTAACCAGACTCGGCGGATTGATTGTGCCGCTATGGTTTGGTGACCAGCACCACAGGGTGTAACATCGCTGCTTTGCTAATAATGACTGGCGGAATTAACTATGAGCTATCGCGTGATTGCCCTCGACCTTGACGGTACGCTGCTGACGCCGCGTAAAACCATTCTTCCTGAATCGCTGGCCGCCCTTGCCGAAGCCCAACGGGCCGGGGTAAAAGTCCTGATCGTCACCGGACGCCATCACTGCGCCATCCATCCTTTTTATCAGGCGCTGGCGTTAGATACACCTGCAATCTGCTGTAATGGTGCCTATTTGTATGATTATGCAGCGAAAAAGGTATTAGCTGCCGATCCGCTGGCTAAGCCGCAGGCGTTGAAAGTGATTGAGATGCTTGAGCAACAGGCGATTCACGGCCTGCTCTACGTTGATGACGCCATGCTCTATCAAACGCCGACCGGTCATGTTGAGCGCACTCTGCTGTGGGCGGAATCATTACCGCCGCATCAGCGTCCGTGCTTTTTGCAGGTGCCGGATTTGGCTGCCGCCGCGCAGGATGCGCAGGCGATCTGGAAGTTCGCCCTCTCCCATCCCGATACGCGCGCGCTGCAGCAGTTTGCCGAAAGCGTTGAGCTGGAGCTGGGTCTGGCATGCGAATGGTCGTGGCACGATCAGGTGGATATTGCGCAGGCGGGCAACAGCAAAGGCAAGCGTCTGGCGCAATGGGTCGCTTCGCAGGGACTGGAAATGAAGGATGTGCTGGCGTTCGGCGATAATTATAACGATCTCAGCATGCTGGAAACGGTGGGGCTGGGCGTCGCGATGGGCAACGCCGATGAGGCGATTAAAGCGCGCGCCGCGCGGGTTATCGGCACTAACCTGGAACCAGGGATTGCAGAAACCATTCGCCGCGAAGTGCTGTAAAGCCTTACGTGCCATACATCAACGGACCAGCCGTTGCTGCCTTATCTGACAGGCAGAGAAAAAACCGCGGAGCCAGAGACGGCTCCGCCGCTTTCAGGGCGTGATAGAAACGCTTTTGATCTGGGCGTACAGCCACATTCCCGGTTTGATCGCCAGCTCATCGCGCGCCCACGGCGTGATGCGCGCCCACAGCTCGCTGGAACCGATGCGCAGCTTGACTTCAGTCTGCTGATTTGAGACTTCAATCAGCTCGCTGACCTGCGCGGGCAGCACGTTACGAATGGTGCTGTTAAGCGGCGGCTGCAGAATTAACGACACGTCCGATGACTGAACGCGAATACGCAGCGGCGTTTTCAGCGGCGCGTCTACCCGGCTGACCCAGATATGCTGATCGCCAAGCGACAGCGCGGTCATGGCATAATCGGGATGCTGCTCCAGTACCTGCACGCGCAGTACGCTGCTCTGTTCGCTACGCGGCAGCCACGGACGTAGCGCGCTGCCGTTCCATACCTCTTCCAGCGTCCCGGTCGCCTTAACCTGACCGTTATCAAGTACCAGCACCCGATCCGCCAGCTGTAAGATCTCATCCAGGCTGTGCGACACGTAAAGCAAGGGAATATCTACCTGCTTTGCCAGCTTCTGCAAATAGGGCAGCAGTTCGCGCTTACGTAGCAGATCCAGCGCCGCCAGCGGCTCATCCATTAGCAGGATATCGGGCGCGGTCAACAGCGCGCGTCCAATCGCCACGCGTTGCTTTTCACCGCCGGAGAGCGACCAGGGAAAGCGATCCAGCAGGTCGCCAATGCCCAACAAACTGACCAGCGCATCAAACTGCCCCTGGCGGCTTTTCGCCATACCGTAGCGCAGATTGCCGCGCACCCGATAATGCGGAAACAGGCGCGCCTCCTGAAACACATAGCCGACGCGCCGTTTCTCGGGCGGTAGCCAGACAGCCTGTTCCGCATCGCTCAGCGTGCGCCCGTTCAGGCGGATATAGCCCTGCTGTGGCGCAGCCAGCCCGGCGATGGCATTGATCAATGAGGTTTTGCCCGCGCCCGAGACGCCGAAAATGGCGGTAATACCGCTGGCGGGCAGCTGCGTATCGATCTGCAGCGAGCTGTCGCCCTGCTGCAACGTGAAGTTAAGTTCCAGCATCAGCCCCCCAGACGCTTACGGCCCCAGCGAGCGAGCCATTCCGACAGCAGCAATGAAATCAGCGCCAGCGCAATAGCGATCAGGCAGAGTCTGGCGGCATTCGTTTCGGCTCCCGGCGTTTCCAGCAGCGTAAACATCGCCAGTGGAATAGTGCGGGTTTCGCCAGGAATATTGGATACAAAAGTAATGGTGGCGCCAAACTCGCCGAGCGAGCGGGCAAAGGCGAGCACGGTGCCAGCGATCAGGCCCGGCAGCGTAAGCGGCAGAGTAACCGTAAAAAACACGCGCCAGCGCCCGGCCCCCAGGGTACGCGCCGCCTGCTCCAGTTTCGGATCGACCGCCTCCAGCGCCAGGCGAATAGCGCGCACCATCAGCGGCAGCGCCACCACGGCGGCAGCCAACGCCGCACCGCGCCAGCTAAACGCGAAGCTGATACCAAACCAGTCATAGAGCCATGCGCCCAGCCAGCCGCGCCGCCCGAGCGACAGCAGCAGCAGATAACCCACCACCACCGGCGGCAGCACCAGCGGCAGATGAATCAAACTATCCAGCAAGGCTTTGCCACGAAACTCACGGCGCGCCAGCACCCAGGCGAGCAAGATGCCAAAAGGCAAACTGAACAACACAGCAATAGCAGAAACTTTCAGGCTGAGCTCGACAGCCTGCCATTCAACATCACTCAATATCATTAGCGTGGCGTAAATCCATATTTTTTAAATATTGTTGCCGCTTCAGGCCCTTTTAAGTAGTCATAAAACGCGCTGACGGCAGGATGGCGGTGATCTTTGACAATGGCCATCGGATATTCCACCGGTTTATGGCTGTTTGCCGGGAAATGCCCGACCACCGTCACGTTATGGCTGGCGACTGCATCAGAGCCGTAAACAATTCCGTAAGGGGTTTCGTTACGTTCCACCAGCGCCAGCGCGGCGCGTACATTATTGGCGCGCGCCATAACCGGCGACAGCGTATCCCAGGCGCCTAAATTTTGTAAGGCCTCTTTCGCATAAATACCGGCCGGAACATGATCCGGATCGCCGCCAGCAATACGCTGCCCCTTTAGCAGGCTTTTCCAGTCGGTATTTTTATCAATGGTAACCGCTTTCGCCTGCGCGTCGGCGGGAGCGATAAGCACCAAATCGTTGCCCAGCAGCGTATAGCGCGAATCGCCCTCGATACTGTTTTTTTGCGCCGCGTAATTCATCCACTGCTGATCGGCAGAAATAAACAGATCGGCCGGCGCGCCCTGCTCTATCTGACGCGCCAGCGTCGACGAGGAGGCGTAAGAGGTAACGATTTTAATCTCATGTTTGTTTTTTTCATACTGACTGACAATATCCTGTAGCGCATTGGTCAGCGACGCGGCGGCAAACACCGTCACATTTTGCGCGGCAACGGCGTGCCCCGATACGCTCAAACTGATGGCGGCAGCACCCAGCCAGCAGCTCCATTTAACAGCAGACATAGCATTTCTCCCGGTTACGTTATATAGCGCATAATATAACGAGACGGGAAGGTATGTCATACGTTTGATCAAATAGCGGCAAATGGGTAGATAAACAGCAGGGCCGACATCATGCCGGCCCTGCTAAAAGAAGAGAATCGCGCGGTGGGACTACTGGCGATGCTTTGCCGGCTGGTCATTACGATGACCGAATTTAGAAATGACGTTGAAAACTTCGCCCAGGCCATAAATCAGGCCAAGAATGATCGCCATTACGATCGGCACCATGATCACGGCGACAGCAAGGCTTTTTAATAACTCCAGCATAGTTGCCTCGTTTATTACGGTAAAAAAACCATTTTAACCAGCGTGGCAGAAAACGCACTGCTATTTTGTGCGCTTTACCTTTCCTTAAGCGGCAGCGCTTAACGCCGTGACACCCCCTGCCGCCTCTTTTACAATCCGATGATTACCACTTTTTGGGGTTTAGCATGCAGGCTGATATTTCTCTGATTATTCGACTACAGCAGAAGCTGTTTGCCGATCCGCGCCGGATTGCGTTATTGCAGCAAATCAAACACACCGGTTCGATTAGCCAGGGCGCAAAACTGGCTGGCATCAGTTACAAAAGCGCATGGGATGCGATCAATGAGATGAATCAGCTGGCGGAGCGCACGCTGGTAGAGCGCGCAACGGGCGGCAAAGGCGGCGGCGGCGCGCAGCTTACGCGCTATGGCGAACGTTTAATTGAGCTGTTCCGTCTGCTGGAGCAGATTCAGCAAAAGGCGTTTGATGTGTTGCAGGATGACCAACTGCCGCTGGATAGCCTGCTGGCGGCCATTGCCCGTTTCTCGCTGCAAACCAGCGCGCGTAATCAGCTGTTTGGCACCGTCATCAATCGTGATGCAGAGCCAGTGCAGCAGCACGTTGACATTTTGCTGGCCGATCGCCAGACGCGTCTGAAAGCTGCCCTGACCCGGCAGAGTGCGGATCGCCTGCAGCTAAGCGCGGGCAAGGAGGTGTTACTGTTAATCAAAGCGCCCTGGATCGAGGTAAGCCATACGCCTTCCGGGGCGGATAATCAACTTCCCTGTACCATCAGCGCGATTGAGCATGGCGAGCAGCAAAGCGAAGTATTGATGCGCCTGACCAGCGGCGAAACCCTGTGCGCCACATTAAGCAATCAGCAGGTCGTGCAGCAAAATCTACAGCCAGGGGCGACGGTGCTGGCACATTTCAATGCCGATCGGGTGATTATCGCGACGCTGCTCTGAATTGGTCACGGTTGTTTGACAAGCTTTCAGCCAGCCATTAAAAATCCTTTTTACGCTGCAAAAAACGGAATGAAAAATGGCTACATTGCAAATTTCGCAAGGCACGTTTCGTCTTAGCGATACCCGGATCCTGACCCTTAATGATTTAACGCTGCACGGCGGAGAAAGCTGGGCTTTTGTTGGCACCAACGGCAGCGGCAAATCTTCACTGGCGCGCGCGTTGACAGGTGAGCTGCCGCCGCTGCAGGGCCGCTTTTCCAGCGACTTTATCCGCCCGAGGCGCCTGTCGCTGGAAAAACTGCAAAAGCTGGTTGAGGAGGAGTGGCAGCGTAACAATACCGATCTCCTGAGCGAAGGCGAAGAGGATACGGGGCGCACGGCGGCGGAAATGATTCAGGAAGAGGTAAAAGATGAGATGCGCTGCCGCCAGCTGGCGCAGCTGTTCGGCATTGAATACCTGCTGGAACGCCGCTTTAAATATCTTTCCACCGGTGAAACGCGCAAGACCCTGCTTTGTCAGGCGCTTATGGCTCAGCCGGATCTGCTGGTGCTGGACGAGCCTTTTGATGGGCTGGATGTGGCTTCGCGCGCCAGCCTGGCGGCGCTACTTGAGCAGCTGCATCAGCAAGGATATACCCTGGTGCTGGTGTTAAATCGCTTTGACGATATCCCCGCTTTTGTCGAGCGTACCGGCGTGCTGGCAGAGTGTAATCTGACCCATGTCGGCACACGCGAAACGGTACTGGCAGAGGCGCTGGTGGCGCAGCTGGCACACAGCGAACAGCTGGCGGGCATGGCGGTGCCGGAAGCGGACAATCCCGCTCAGCAACCGCGACTGGCACCTGACGTGCCGCGCATCGTGCTGAAAAACGGCGTGGTCAGCTATAACGATAAACCGGTTTTACACGGATTAACCTGGGAGGTTAAGCCAGGCGAGCACTGGCAAATCGTCGGGCCTAACGGCGCAGGGAAATCAACCTTGCTGAGCCTGGTAACCGGCGATCATCCGCAGGGTTACAGCAACGATTTAACCCTGTTTGGTCGTCGGCGCGGCAGCGGCGAAACCATCTGGGATATCAAGCAGCATATTGGCTATGTCAGCAGCAGCCTGCATCTGGATTACCGCGTCGCCATCAGCGTGCGCAACGTGATCCTTTCCGGTTATTTCGACTCTATCGGCCTGTATCAGGCGGTTTCCGACCGGCAACGCAAGCTGGCCGACAACTGGCTGGCGCTGCTGGGAATGGCGACGCAGGGCGATACGCCTTTTCATAGTTTGTCGTGGGGACAGCAGCGGCTGGTGCTGATTGCGCGGGCGCTGGTCAAACATCCTGCGCTGCTGATTCTGGACGAGCCGCTACAGGGACTGGATCCCATCAATCGACAGCTGGTACGCCGCTTTGTAGATATATTGATTGCCGAAGGCGAGACGCAATTGCTGTTTGTTTCGCATCATGCTGAAGATGCGCCGCAATGTATTACCCACCGTTTGAGCTTTGTGCCGCAGGACGATCGTTACCGCTATGAAATTGCCGCGCTGAGTTAATGTTATGGCCCGGGCAAACCGGGCCGTAATGAAGCCACAAACGCAGGCCGATCGTTACCTTCTGATTTCCCCTGTTCTTCTTGCATTTGCTGCCTGTCACAAAGCGGCATTCATTATGTAACCGCTACCATTATTTCACCCGGTTAAATTAATCCACAAAGCGCCAGATACTATTAACACTGGCAAATAAGAATTTTCAGCTTGTGTAAACGATTCCATTTATCCAGACTGGATCACGCTTTCAGGTTTTACACTGTGCTATTTTTTATTCTGCGATCTCCGCTTTAGTCAGCTATCAGGACACAACATGGAAAAATTCAATCCGGTCGATCATCCTCATCGCCGTTATAACCCGCTGACCGATCAGTGGGTACTGGTTTCCCCACATCGTGCGAAACGCCCATGGCAGGGCGCGCAAGAGGCGCCGACCGTGCAGCAACTGCCGAAACACGACCCTGACTGCTTTCTTTGTCCGGGAAATATCCGTGTAACCGGCGACAAAAATCCCGATTATTCCGGTACCTGGGTGTTTACCAACGACTTCGCCGCGCTGATGGTTGATACGCCTGAAGCGCCGCAAAGCGACGATATGCTGATGCGCTGCGAAAGCGCGCGCGGCACCAGCCGGGTGATCTGCTTTTCTCCTGACCACAGCAAAACGTTGCCGGAATTAAGCCTGTCGGCGCTGGAAGAGGTGGTCGCCACCTGGCAGCAGCAGACCGCCGAGCTGGGCCGCGACTATCCCTGGGTACAGGTGTTTGAAAATAAAGGCGCGGCGATGGGCTGCTCAAATCCCCATCCGCACGGGCAGGTATGGGCCAACAGTTTTCTGCCGAACGAAGTGCAGCGCGAAGATCAGCATCAGCGCGCTTACTGGCAGCAGCACGGCTCGCCGATGCTGGTGGATTATGTGGCGCGCGAGCTAAAAGACGGCAGCCGCACGGTGGTGGAAACCGAACACTGGCTGGCGGTGGTGCCCTGGTGGGCGGCCTGGCCGTTTGAAACGCTGCTGCTGCCGAAAACGGCTGTTCAGCGCCTGGTGGATCTGACCGATGCGCAGCGCAGCGACCTTGCGCTGGCGCTGAAAAAGCTTACCAGCCGCTACGATAACCTGTTCCAGTGCTCTTTCCCCTACTCCATGGGCTGGCACGGCGCGCCGTTCAATGGCGAAGAGAACCCGCACTGGCAGCTGCATGCACATTTTTATCCGCCGCTGCTGCGTTCGGCGACGGTACGTAAGTTTATGGTTGGGTATGAAATGCTGGCAGAAACCCAGCGCGACTTAACTGCAGAACAGGCAGCGGAGCGCCTGCGTTCCGTCAGTGATATTCATTTCCGCCAGACGGGAGACTCAGAATGAGCTTAAAAGCAACCACCGACCAAATTTTCCAGCAGCAGTTTGGCTATCAGCCGACACACACCATTCAGGCACCGGGCCGCGTAAACCTGATCGGTGAACATACCGATTACAACGACGGCTTTGTGTTGCCCTGCGCTATCGATTACCAGACGGTGATCAGCTGCGCCAGACGTGACGATCGCCAGGTTCGGGTTATCGCGGTGGATTATGATAATCAGCAGGACAGCTTCTCGCTGGATGAGCCGATCATGAGCGTTAAAGAGCCGATGTGGGCGAACTACGTGCGCGGCGTGGTGAAACATTTACAAAAGCGCAACGGCAACTTTAACGGTGCGGACCTGGTGATCAGCGGCAACGTGCCGCAGGGTGCCGGACTCAGCTCATCTGCGTCGCTGGAAGTAGCAGTGGGTACCGTATTCCAGCAGCTTTACCATCTGCCGCTGGATGGTGCCGAAATCGCGGTAAACGGTCAGGAAGCGGAAAACCAGTTCGTCGGCTGTAACTGCGGCATCATGGATCAGCTGATCTCCGCACTGGGTAAAAAAAATCACGCCATGCTGCTCGACTGTCGCACGTTGGGCACGCGTGCGGTGCCGATGCCGCAGGATGTGGCGGTGGTGATTATCAACTCGAACTTCCGTCGCAGCCTGGTAGGCAGTGAGTACAACACGCGCCGCGAGCAGTGCGAAACCGGCGCGCGTTTCTTCAGCCAGCCCGCGCTGCGCGATGTGGATATCAATCAGTTCAGAGCAGTAGAGCATGAGCTGGATCCGCAGGTTGCTAAACGCGTGCGGCACGTATTAACCGAGAACGCCCGCACGCTGGAAGCTGCCGAGGCGCTAAGCAAAGGCGACCTGAAACGCATGGGTGAGCTGATGGCGGAATCACACGCCTCAATGCGCGATGATTTTGAGATCACCGTACCGCCTGTCGACCAGCTGGTTGAGATAGTGAAAGAGGTTATCGGCGATCGGGGCGGCGTACGGATGACCGGCGGCGGCTTTGGCGGCTGCGTGGTAGCGCTGATGCCGGTTGACCTGGTGGAGCCGGTAAAAGCCGCCGTTGCCAGCCAGTACGAAGCCAAAACCGGGATTAAAGAGACCTTTTATGTCTGCAAGGCATCGGAGGGCGCAGGACAATGCTAAACGAAGCGACGTCGCTGGCTCCCGACGGCCAGCCGTTGCGCATTACCGCGCTGCGCAACGGCAAGGGCATGGTCGCCACCTTTATGGACTGGGGTGCAACCTGGCTTTCAGCGCGCGTACCCATGAAAGACGGCAGCGTCCGTGAAGCGCTGCTCGGCTGCGCAACGCCTGCCGACTACCTTAAGCAGACCGCTTACCTTGGCGCGACCGTAGGCCGCTACGCCAACCGCATCGCCAGTGCGCGTTTGAACAAGGCAGACATTTTTTTAGCGGCAAATCAGGGCGCGCATCAGCTGCACGGCGGCCCGGAAGGCTTCGATAAACGCCGCTGGCAAATTGTTCGCCAGAACGAAAACAGCGTGATTTACCGTATCGATTCACCTGATGGCGACCAGGGCTATCCCGGAAATCTTATCGCCCAGGTGGAATATCGGCTGGATGATAATAACTGCCTGTCGATTAACTGGGAGGCGCAGGTCGATCGTTCCTGCCCGGTCAATCTGACCAATCACGCCTATTTCAATCTGGACGCGCATCACGGCGATGCGCGTCAACACAGGCTGCAGCTCAGCGCCGACCGCTATTTGCCGGTAGACAGCGAAGGCATTCCGCGCGCGCCGCTACAGACGGTAGAGAACAGCGGCTTTGATTTCCGCCAGCCAAAATCCATTAGCCGTGACTTTTTGCAGGATGAGGATCAGCGTCTGGTACAGGGCTACGACCATGCCTTCCTGCTGAATGAACGCGATGCGGCGCAACCTGCAGCGCAGCTCTGGTCGGCAGATGGCAAACTTAAGCTGACGGTGCATACCAGCGCGCCGGCGCTGCAGTTTTACAGCGGCAATTATCTGGCAGGAACGCCGGCACGTGACCAGGAGAGCTATACTGCTTTCCAGGGCATCGCGCTGGAGAGTGAGTTTTTACCCGATTCACCAAACCATCCTGAATGGCCCCAGCCTGACTGTTGGTTACAACCGGGCGAAACCTATCACAGTGTTACCCGCTATACGTTAACGGCGGAATAACATCAGGCTGAAAAACAGGCATCGCGCAGGTTGAGTACTTACGCCGTGCGTAGAATTCCGCTATGGTAGGGCACTATCGATTGCCGTGCCGCGCGCGACGGCAATATAATGGTTTCATTATCATACGAGCGTTAAGGAGTTAAGCTATGGCTGTAACTAAGCTGGTTCTGGTGCGCCACGGCGAAAGCCAGTGGAACAACGAAAACCGCTTTACCGGATGGTACGATGTGGATCTGTCTGATAAAGGCCGCGGAGAAGCAAAAGCAGCAGGTCAGCTGCTGAAAAAAGAGGGTTTCACCTTCGATTTCGCTTACACTTCCGTGCTGAAGCGCGCTATTCACACTCTGTGGAACATTCTGGATGAACTGGATCAGGCCTGGCTGCCGGTAGAAAAATCCTGGCGTCTGAACGAGCGTCACTACGGTGCGCTGCAGGGTCTGAACAAAGCAGAAACCGCTGAGAAATATGGCGACGAGCAGGTAAAACAGTGGCGTCGCGGCTTTGCCGTTACCCCGCCGGAACTGGATCGCGAAGATGAACGCTTCCCGGGCCACGATCCGCGCTATGCGAAACTGACCGCTGAGCAGCTGCCTACCACGGAAAGCCTGGCGCTGACCATTGAACGCGTTATCCCTTACTGGAATGAATCTATTCTGCCGCGCCTGAAAAGCGGTGAGAAAGTGATCATTGCCGCTCACGGTAACTCACTGCGCGCGCTGGTGAAATATCTGGATAACATGAGCGAAGAAGAAATCCTCGAACTGAACATCCCAACTGGCGTACCGCTGGTTTATGAGTTCGACGAAAACTTCAAGCCGCTTAAGCGTTACTATCTGGGCGACGCTGACGAAATCGCAGCGAAAGCCGCAGCAGTAGCGAACCAGGGCAAAGCGAAGTAATTCGTTATTTGCAAAAAAACCCGCCAGACGGCGGGTTTTTTATTGCTGCCTGCGCGTAAGGCTACGTTCAGCCCCGGCGCGCTTTTACCGCAGCAGCCAGCTGATGCAGTACCTTTTCCGTATCTTCCCAGCCGATGCAGGCGTCGGTAATGCTCTTGCCGTAAACCAGCGGCTCGCCGCTTTCCAGGCTTTGATTACCTTCCACCAGATGACTTTCGATCATCACGCCGATAATGCCCTGCTCTCCGCCTTCGATCTGCTGTGCAACATCCTCAGCCACTACCATCTGACGCTGGAACTGCTTACTGCTGTTAGCATGGCTGAAATCGATCATAACCTGAGCCGGCAGACCCGCTTTTTCCAGCCCCGCTTTTACTGCGCTGACATGATGCGCACTGTAGTTCGGCTCTTTACCGCCGCGCAGGATAATATGGCAGTCACCGTTGCCGCTGGTTTCAACAATCGCAGAATGACCATACTTGGTTACCGACAGGAAGCAGTGCGGCGATCCGGCGGCATTAATCGCATCAATAGCGACTTTAATGGTGCCGTCGGTGCCGTTCTTAAAGCCCACGGGGCAAGAGAGGCCGGAAGCCAGCTCACGATGCACCTGCGATTCGGTGGTACGTGCGCCAATAGCGCCCCAGCTCATCAGGTCGGCCAGATACTGCGGCGTGATCATATCCAGGAATTCGCCCGCCGTCGGCAGACCGGCGTCATTGATGTCCAGCAACAGTTTGCGGGCAATGCGCAAACCATCATTGATCTGGAAGCTGCCGTCCATCAGCGGGTCGTTGATCAGCCCTTTCCAGCCCACCGTGGTACGCGGCTTTTCAAAATAGACGCGCATCACGATTTCCAGCTCGCCGCTTAGCGCTTCACGCAGCGTTAACAGACGGTCAGCATATTCTTTGGCTGCTTCAACATCATGAATAGAACAGGGACCGATCACCACCAGCAGACGGTCATCTTCATTTTTCAGAATTTTGTGGATCGCCTGCCGTGAAGCGGCAACGGTCGTCGCAGCTTTCTCCGTCGAAGGAAATTTTTCCAGTAGCGCAACCGGAGGTAACAGTTCTTTTATCTCTTTGATTCTTAAATCATCATTCTGGTAATTCATAAGCTATCCATTTTTATATTTTGCCTGGCATGCAGCTGGCACACCTTGCTCAATCTATCCCGTCACTGCCGCGCTGTAAATCGCCTTTCCCTCGACAAAGGGCATTTGGGATTTGCGTTTCTTTGGTTCCTTACTACACTTTTAACCGTTAGTTCTTAAAAATTTATTATTTTCATCACAAGTTTTCGCCACATGTTGCTGTGGCGATATATTGTTTTGCCTGCACGAGAAAATGACTTAAACGTTTTATCAGGTTTCGTCAGCAACTATCAATAATTAACGGGAGCATAATTATGAATAAGTTTGCCATTGCCATTCTGACAGCAGCCATGACTTTGGGTAGCGGTGCCGCACTGGCCGCAGACGGTAACAACGGTACAGCGAACCAGGCAGCGGATGCCGGCGCAGTAGCGCCAGGCGCAAAAGAAAATTTGCCGCCGAATAATGTTGATAACAGCCAGATTAATAATTCCGGTATTAATACTAATACCAGCAGCACGCCAACCGCGGGCAGCAACGGTATGAGCGCCGATGAAATGGATCAAAACGCGCAGTGTAAAGACGGTAAATGCCCTAACGTCAATGAAAAAGTTCAGACGCAGCAGGGCGGTGGCGATGTTGATCGTAAAACCGACGGCACTACGCAATAACATTACGCCGTCAGGCTGATTAAATAAAAGAGAGCTGCGGCTCTCTTTTATTTTGACCCATAATACATTTCTTTCTTACCTTGTCCTTTCTCTTTGCTGCTGCTTTACCACCTTCTCTTCTGCCAGACATTGCTTCCACCACTTTTTTCGCTATTCTAAGATGCTGTAATAAATCAAATAACGATCAATGAAATATTCCTATGGCGCATCTGTTACTTATTGACGACCATCCGCTGGTGCAGGTTGCGCTGGAAGCTGCACTGGCAAGCGCGCCTATTCCCCTGAGCCTGATGGCAGTGGATAGCGAAGCCGCCGCTTTTCAGGCTTTGCAGCAGCAAATGCCTCAGTTGGTGATCCTGGATATCAGCCTGCCTGACAGCAATGGGCTGGAGATGCTCAAGCTGCTTAAACGCCGTTTTCCTGACCTGCCGGTGCTGATCTACTCTGCTCAAACCGAGCGCCTGTATATGCAAATGGCGCAGGCTGCCGGTGCCGCTGGCTATATTGTAAAAAGTCAGAGTATGCCGCAATTGCTGAGCGCTATTCTTGCGGTGCTGGGCGGTAAGATGGTTTTCGCCGCCGATATTTCCGCCGCGGGCGCTTTGCCGCTGACCGGCAAAGAACAGCAGGTGCTTTCCTTACTGGCACAGGGCTTGTCTAATTTGCAGATCGCCCAACAGCTGCATATCAGCAATAAAACGGTCAGCACGCATAAAAAGAATATTCTGGAGAAAACCGGAGCCCATTCCGTACTGGATCTCGCCGCCTTATGGAAAGCTCAGCAATAGCTCGCCTGCTGATCCTGCTGGCGCTGCTGCTGAGTCTCCCGGCCACCGCTGCCTGGCGACCGGTAAGCAGTATGCCGCTGCCGCAGGAGCTGATGATGCCGGGCGGCGAAACAGTGCCCTGGCAGGGAAAAACGTTGCGCGTGGGCGTGCTGCAGGCCAGCAGCGCGCCGTGGAATATGTTTGTTGGTAAGGATTTATATGGCATTAACGCCGATTACCTGGTGGCGCTGGGTAATCTGACCGGCGCGCGCTTTGCCATTAACAGCTATCCGACTAACGCTGCGCTGCTGGATGCGCTGCGTCAGGGCAAGGAAGATCTCGCCTTTGGCATCCCGCGTCAGGCGATTGCCGAGGATCTTTACGCCACCCGCCCCTGGTTTAGTACCCCGCTACGCATTTACCGCAGCCGTCAGAATCATCGCCCGGTCATGTTTAATTCCCAGGAGGCGCGCATTGCGGTTAGCGCCAGCACGCTGCAGCAGATTGATCCTGACTTTGCGCATCGTCACCGCTGGGAAACTTACAGCAATGATTTGCAGGCGCTCTATACCCTGTTCAACCGGCAAAACGATTATGTTGTGGCGGATGAAACCAGCGCGGGCTTTCTGCTCAGCCAGCTACAGCAGGGAGAAATTTATCAGATCGCCTCCACGCTTGAGCCAGGGGAGCTGAGCCTGTACGCCGTTACGCCGCAGGTCGCGCTGCGCGACGCGCTGAATCAGGCGATTCGGCAACTGCCGGTCGAAGTGATTAATGGTATCCAGGGGCGCTGGAGCATGCAGCTGCCGCGCTACTCTGATACCAATACGTTGCATCTTACCGCAATGGAAAAAGCCTGGCTGAAGCAGCATCCGCAGGTGGTCTACAGTGCGCTAACGGATAATTACCCCTGGAGCTACCGCAGCGCCAGCGGCGAAGCGCGCGGCTATAGCGTCGACCTGCTGAACGCTATCGGACAAAGTACCGGTCTGCGCTTTACTCCGCTGTGGGTTAATAATCCGCAGCAGGCGCGGGAACGGGTCAGCACAGGCCAGGCGCTGATTGAACTGGTACAGCCACTGACCGGCAGCGATGATATGGAAAGCAGCACGCTTCCGGTCTGGCGTGCGCTATGGGGCGTTTATGTCGGCACGCTGTCGCCCACCGTTACCCGCTGGCAGGATTTACAGGGCAAACGCGTGGGTATCCGGCGTGGCGATTTATCACTGCAGCTGCTCCCTGAAGGCGTTACCGTGCAACCTTTTGACGATGCCCCTACGTTGTATAATGCGCTGGCCAACGGACAGCTGGATGCGGTGGTAGATAATGTGCTCTCGGCACGCTGGCTGATACAAAGCCGCTATGGCGAGGCCGTGCGCTTCGCCTTCGCCGCCAGCGATATTGCCTGGCCGATCGCGATGGGCGTCAACAGTCAGCAGCCGCTGCTGCGTGCCATCCTCGATAAAGGACTGCAGCAGATCCCGCCCGATACTCAGCAGCGTATGAGAGCCGCATGGAGCAATGAAAATCAGCCCGGCGGTGCAGATAGCGGTGCCATGCGCCCCGTTATTCTGACGCTGTTGGTTCTCGCTCTGGCCGCTATTCTGTTACTGCTGACGTTGCTGATACGCCGCTGGCGGCAACAGCGCCAGGAGGCGCGGCAGCGTTTACGGCTTGAGCAGGAGCGCGAGGCGGCAGAGCAAGCCAACCGCATGAAAAGTCAGTTTATCGCCAGCGTCAGCCATGAACTGCGTACGCCAATGCAGGCGATTCTCGGCCTGCTGGAGCTGGAACTGGCCCATCAGCCGCAGACAAGCCGCCTGAGATTAATCCACAGCAGCGCCACCTCGCTGATGTCGTTGTTAAACGATCTCCAGGATCATGCGCGGATCGAAAATAACACCTTTAGTTTGCAGCCGGTCCCGCTGGATCTCCAGCAGTGGCTGGAGGATCTCTCCCGCTTCTGGTCGCCGCTGATGCGTACCAACGGTCCCGCCTTCAACGTGAAGGCGCTGAGCGCCCTGCCCCGGCGCGTGCTGCTGGATGGCGGCCGCCTGCAGCAGATCGCCACAAACCTTATCAGCAATGCGCTGAAATTTACCGCTCAGGGCACGATTACCCTGACGCTGAGCGCCACGGATAATCAGCTTACGCTATGCGTTACCGATAGCGGCAGCGGTATCCCTGTACATGAGCAGGCGCGCCTGTTTGAACCCTGGTATCAGACACCTTCAGGGCGTGCGCGCTCTGTCCAGGGAAGCGGACTGGGACTCTCGATTTGTCGTGAAATAGCGCGCCGAATGGGCGGCGATATCATTCTGCACTCGCAGCCCGGCCAGGGTACCCGGGTCACCGTGATGCTACCGCTGACCTTCACTTCCGAAGCGCCATTGATTACGACATTTTCCGCCAATAATCCCTCAGAGCTTCAGCATCTAACGATTGCGGTAGTTGACGATCATCCTACCAACTTGCTGGTTATGCAGCAGCAGCTCAGCTGGCTGGGCGCGCATGTTCAGGTATTCGCTGAGGGGCGCGCGCTGCTGCGGGCCGCACAAAGTACCCGCTTCGATATTATTTTGATCGATTACAATATGCCGCATCCCGATGGCCCAACGGTGGCGCGCATTTTACGGCGACGCGAACGCGGTGCGGAAAAACGCACGCGGCTTATCTACTGTAGCGCCGACGTTCAACTGCCACAGCACCCGGAAGCCTGGCGCGACGCGGACGAAGTGATACTGAAGCCGGTCAGCCTCACTGCGCTGCGAACCTTGTTAACCAGCCAGCCGGCTACCCGGATACAGGACGAGCTGGAGCAGCAACTCTGGCAGTTGGCCAACCGGGATGCGGCATTCTTACCACGGGTCATCACCACGCTGCGCCAGACGCTTCAGGAAGACAGTGAGGCTATTCAGCAGGCGCTCGATCGGCAGGACTGGGCGCAGCTGGAAAAACATGCTCATCGCATGAAGGGCAGCTGGTTGCTGTTAGGCATTGATGAAGGCAAGCAGCTTTGCCAGCAGCTGGGCGCGCAGGCGCAGGCGCGGCAGGCGTGCGGGGAAACCAGCCGTTTACTGTTATTATTAATCAGAGATTTATTAGCCAGACTGGAAACCTATGACGCATCATCATTCACACCCGGAACATGACGGCAACCGCTCCCGCCTGCTCGCGGCTTTTATTGTTACCGCCCTGTTTATGCTGGCAGAAGTGGCAGGCGGGCTGCTCTCCGGCTCGCTGGCGCTGCTGGCCGATGCCGGTCATATGCTGACGGATACCGCCGCGCTGCTGATGGCTCTGCTGGCGGTACATTTTGCGCAGCGTAAGCCGAACGCCAGCCATACCTTTGGCTGGCTGCGCCTGACCACGCTGGCAGCCTTTGTTAACGCCATCGCGCTCTTTGTGATTACCGTACTGATTGTCTGGGAAGCGGTGCAGCGCTTTTATCAGCCGCAACCGGTAGCAAGCGGGATGATGCTGGCTATTGCCACTGGTGGCCTGTTGGCCAATCTGCTCTCTTTCTGGCTGCTGCATCGTGGCAGCAGCGAAAGCAATCTGAACGTGCGGGCGGCGGCGCTGCACGTGCTGGGCGACCTGCTCGGCTCTCTGGGAGCGATTGTTGCGGCGTTAATTATTATGTTTACCGGCTGGACGCCTGTCGATCCCATCTTGTCGCTGGTGGTCTCTGCGCTGGTGCTGCGCAGCGCCTGGGCATTGCTTAAAGAGAGCCTGCATGAATTGCTGGAAGGCGCGCCTGCGGCAATTGACGCAGAGAAGCTAAAGCGTGATTTAACGCTGAATATTCCGGAAGTGCGTAACGTGCACCATGTTCATCTTTGGCAGGTTGGCGAAAAGCCTATCGTCACGCTACACGTTCATGTGATCCCCCCTTACGATCATGACGCGCTGTTGCAGCGTATTCATCACTATTTGCATCAGCGTTATCAGATCGATCACGCTACGGTTCAGATGGAATACCAGGCCTGCGAAGGGGGAGACTGCGGCCTGACGCTGGGCGCGCCGTCGCACGCCCATCATCACCATCACTAACCCTTTAAGGCGCGCGTTGATGCTGACGCGCGCTTTTGATCCACAGCCAGCTGCCATTTAACGCAATCAGCGTCAAAATCAGATATTCCAGCGACATGGCATAGACGCCCTGACGGGCAAAAATCCACACGCTGATCACATCAATCACAACCCACAGCAGCCAGTTCTCGACATATTTACGCGTCATCAGAATCATCGCCACGATCGATAACACCATCATGGTGGAATCCCAGAACGGGAAAGCATCAGGCTGCAGTTCCGGCATGGTGACCTGTAGCCCCAGCGCCTGCATCAGCATCACGGCCACCTCGGTCAGAAAAGCGAACACCGGGTCGATCCATAACGTCATTAAGGCTATCGCTAACAGACTGCCCACGCCCCAGCCAAGCGCTTTGTTGCGTGGTAGCCAGCGAATCTGCAACGCCGCCTGGTTTCCCTCCTGTCGGCTCCAGGCGTACCAGCCATAAAGATTGGCGGCAAAGAAAAACAGCTGCAGCAGCAGGCTGGCATAGAGCTGGATCTGGAAAAAGATAATGGCGAACAGCGTGACATTAATCAGCCCAAACAGATAATTAATGATTTTTTCCCGGCTGGCCAGCCAAATACAAAGCAGCCCCGCCAGGGTGCCAATCGCCTCAATCCATGATAAGTCGTAACCGCCTTTGCCCAGCGGAATGTGAATCAGAATGTTTTGCGTGCTTAAAAAGTCCATCCTGGCACCCTGAAGTAAGCCGTCAGGCATTACCCTTTACGTTAAGTTTAAGTTCCGCTGCAAAAGATAGCATACGGTTAAGCGGCAGCAGCGCCCGCTCACGCAGTGCCTCGTCCACATGGATCTCATGCGCCTTACCGCCCTGCTCCAGCCCTTCTGCAATCGCCTGCAGACCATTCATCGCCATCCAGGGACAGTGCGCGCAGCTGCGACAGGTTGCGCCTTCGCCTGCGGTAGGCGCTTCCAGCAGAACCTTTTCCGGCACCGCCTGCTGCATCTTATAGAAAATGCCGCGATCGGTAGCCACGATCATCTGCGGATGCGGCAATGTTTTCGCCGCCTGAATCAGCTGACTGGTAGAGCCTACCGCATCGGCCAGATCCACTATCGCCTGCGGCGATTCCGGATGAACCAGCACCGCCGCCTGCGGATACAGCGCTTTCATCTGCTGCAGCGCCTGGGTTTTAAATTCATCATGAACAATGCAGGCACCCTGCCAGCACAGTACATCGGCCCCGGTTTGCTGCTGCACGTAACGTCCAAGATGTCGGTCCGGCGCCCACAGAATTTTCTCGCCGAGACTGTCAAGATGTTCTATCAGCTCAACGGCAATGCTGGAAGTGACCACCCAGTCAGCCCGCGCTTTTACTGCCGCCGAGGTATTAGCATAAACCACTACGGTGCGGTCAGGATGCTGGTCGCAAAAGGCATTGAACGCGTCAATCGGGCAGCCGAGATCCAGCGAACATTCCGCCTGCAGAGTAGGCATCAGAATCGTTTTTTCCGGGCTGAGGATTTTTGCCGTTTCGCCCATAAAGCGCACGCCAGCAACCAATAATGTTGAAGCGGAATGGGCGCTGCCGAAACGCGCCATTTCCAGCGAATCGGCAACGCAGCCGCCGGTTTCTTCCGCCAGCGCCTGAATTTCTGGATCGGTATAGTAGTGCGCCACCATTACCGCATTACGCTCACGCAGCAGGCGTTTAATCTTCTCGCGATAGTGCTGTTTTTCATCAGCGGTCAGGCGGCCCGGTTTGGGCGGAAAAGGATAGAAGTCATTGAAATCGGGCAACAGGCTCATTCAGCGCTCTCGTTTTATCAACTTAACTTATTTAGCATTCACACCGCTAAAGAACGGCATAAAAACCTACATCTGTTTTTTATGCTAAACAAGATAATGGAAAACGAGGCCGCTGTCGCGCGTTTTACGCGGCGCCTGGTGAAACAGTCGCGCCGCGTTCGTTACTGGCTCAGCAGGTCAGGCTTTTCAATCGCCAACAGGAAAGCCTTGGCCTCCAGACCACCGGCAAAGCCGGTTAATTTGCCGTTAGAGCCAATGACCCGATGGCAGGGAGCAATAATAGAGACGGGGTTTCTGCCGTTGGCGGCACCGACCGCTCTTACCGCTCCAGGATGGCCTATCGCCCGGGCAATGTCAGCGTAACTGCGCGTTTCTCCATAGGGAATCGCCACCAGCGCCTGCCAGACCTTTTTCTGAAATTCGGTGCCGTTAAAATCGAGCGGCACGGTAAACTGCCGCAGCTCGCCGTTAAAATAGGCGTTAAGCTGGCGTTCTGCTTCCAGCAGCAGAGGATGCCGGGGATCTTCCGTTACCGGAACCAGCCGGATGCGTCTCAGTTCATTGGGCCACAGCACCGCTGCCAGTCCGCGTTCGCTGGCAAACAGCGTTAACTCACCAACCGGCGACGCCATTTTTTTGCTGTAGTAGCTCATGGTATTTCTCTCCGTTCACTCGCACTGTTTGCTTATTATCGCGCCTTCTCTGGCGCTTACTCGCTGTTTCCGGTCAGCAGAACAAAAAATATGCCTGTCCGAAAACAGCGAGTTTTATACTGAACCAGAGCATAAAATAAGGTTCATGACCCCTGGCGGAGCAAGACAATGATTAACGGCGATACCGCTTATCAAGCCCTGACCTCTAAAGACACACGCTTTGACGGCCTGTTTTATGTTGGCGTAACGTCGACCGGCATCTATTGTCGCCCCGTTTGTCCGGTGAAAGCGCCGCGAAGGGAGAACTGCCTTTTTTTTGCCAGTGCCGAAGCGGCGGAAAAGGCTGATTTTCGCCCCTGTCTGCGCTGCCGTCCTGAGCTGGCACCGGGCAATGCGCCAGTTGACAGCGCCCATCGGATAACCGATCTGCTGTTGCAGCGTATTGATGAAGGCATGATTGATGAAGTAAGCAGCCTGGAAGAGGTTGCCGCCTGGTTCCATCTTAGCCTGCGCCAGCTACGACGCATTGTGCAGCAGGAGCTGGGGGTTTCCCCGCTTGAGCTGAAACAGACACGCCGCCTGTTGCTGGCTAAGCAGCTGCTGACCGAAACGCGCCTGCCCATCACCGAAGTCGCTTTCGCCAGCGGCTTCAGTAGTCTACGCCGTTTCAACGATGTTTTTAATGCACGTTATCGTATGCCGCCCAGCCGTCTGCGTAAAGAAGCCGCTGGCGGAGAAAAAAATTTCGGTCATTTAGGTTCATCCACTCTGCTGTTGGGTTATCGGCCCCCTTATAACTGGCAGACCATGCTCGACTTTCTTCGTCTGCGTGCGTTAAAGAATGTGGAGTGGGTTGATGAGGCTCGCTACCTCAGAACAGTGCAGCTGGGGCGCTATCGCGGCTGGATTTGTGTGACCCATGCTCCGCAGAAAAACGCATTGCAGGTAGAGTTTTCGCACGCGCTGACCGGGGCGCTGCCTGCATTGCTGCGTCGTCTGCGTAATTTATTCGATCTTAATGCGCATCCGCAGTGTATTGACGAGCGTTTACGGCAGGATCCTTTGCTAACCGCCAGTATCGATCGCGATCCCGGCCTGCGTGTCCCGGGCGCTTTTGACGGCTTTGAAATGGCGGTACGCGCTATTCTGGGCCAACAGATTACGGTTAAAGCAGCCACGACGCTGGGAGGCCGCTTTGTCAGCGCCTTTGGTGAGGCATTTGAAACGCCTTTTCCTGAACTGACCCGGCTCGCTCCCCTGCCGCAGCGCATTGCTGAGGCAAACATTGATGAAATCGCCAGCCTGGGCATTGTCAGCGCACGGGCGCGTTCCATTCTGGCGCTGGCCGCCGCCTGTGCCCAGGGCGATCTGCAACTGGATACCTGTACCCACCCCGAAGAAATGATGCAAAAGCTTAAGCAGCTGCCGGGTATCGGTGACTGGACGGCTGCCTATATCGCCATGCGCGCGTTGCGCTGGCCAGATGCTTTTCCCGCTGGCGATATTGTGGTGCGCAATAACCTTGGCAAGATCAGCGCAAAGCAGGCAGAGGCACGCTCTGTGGCCTGGCAACCGTGGCGCAGCTATGCGGTGATGCATATCTGGAAAAATCTGGGGCCAAAAAAATAGCGTGGTGAATAGAGGTTCTCACCCTGCCGATTTTGCATAGCAAAAAGGCGCCTTTAGGGCGCCTTTCTACACTGGTGGGTCGTGCAGGATTCGAACCTGCGACCAATTGATTAAAAGTCAACTGCTCTACCAACTGAGCTAACGACCCGATGGTGGGTGATGACGGGCTCGAACCGCCGACCCCCTCCTTGTAAGGGAGGTGCTCTACCAACTGAGCTAATCACCCGCAATGCGGTTACTGCTGTTCAGGAAGAAACGAGGTTCGCTTCCTGCCGATTTACACCGGATGCTGCTTTAATATTGGTGGGTCGTGCAGGATGACTCGGCTTATGCCTCGCCCTTCGGGCCGTTGCCGCTGGCAACGTTGTCTCGCTTACGCTCGACCCGAACCTGCTGCAGGTTCGCTTCCTGCCGATTTACACCGGATGCTGCTTTAATAATGGTGGGTCGTGCAGGATTCGAACCTGCGACCAATTGATTAAAAGTCAACTGCTCTACCAACTGAGCTAACGACCCGCAATGCGGTTAATGCTGTTCAGGAAAAAAACGGGGTTCGCTTCCTGCCGA
The DNA here is from genome assembly GCF_002101395.1 of Pantoea alhagi. NCBI lineage: Bacteria > Pseudomonadati > Pseudomonadota > Gammaproteobacteria > Enterobacterales > Erwiniaceae > Pantoea > Pantoea alhagi. The sequence goes on from NZ_CP019706.1 coordinate 226,710, forward strand.
TTTACACCGGATACTGCTTTAATATTGGTGGGTCGTGCAGGATTCGAACCTGCGACCAATTGATTAAAAGTCAACTGCTCTACCAACTGAGCTAACGACCCGCAATGCGGTTACTGCTGTTCAGGAAGAAACAGGGTTCGCTTCCTGCCGATCTACACCGGGTACGGCTTTAAGTGGTGGGTCGTGCAGGATTCGAACCTGCGACCAATTGATTAAAAGTCAACTGCTCTACCAACTGAGCTAACGACCCACTTTTTGCCGTCCGAAACCTAATTGCTTAAGCCTCGTCAACGGCGGCATATATTACTGATTTACCTTTCCAGCGCAACCACTATTTTCCCACAGGAGGTTCAACTGCTTACCTTTCATGCGTTAAGACCAGAAATCCAGCGAAATCTGGTCATTATTACGCGCTTAAAGGCTGGCAGCGCGTTTTTCCGCCTGTTTGGCTGCTTCGGTATTTGGATACTGTTTAATGACCTGCTGATAAACAGCTTTGGCTTTTGCGTTATCACCTTTGTCCTGCATGATGACGCCCACCTTATACAGCGCTTCCGAGCTTTTGGGTGATTTCGGATACTTTTTCACCACGGTGGCGAAATAATATGCCGCATCATCCTTTTTGCCTTTGTTGTAATTCAACTGTCCCAGCCAGTAATTTGCATTAGGCTGGTAGGTTGAATCAGGGTATTTCTTTACAAAGGCCTGGAACGCTGCAATAGCCTGATCGTACTGTTTCTTTTCCAGTACCAGCGCAACGGCACTGTTGTAATCAGTATTAGCGTCACCGCTTTGTACTGGTGCCGCTGACGTCGCACCTGTCTCTGCCGGGGCCGCTGCCGCTGCGGTATCACCGCCGGCATCAGAGGCCGCATTACTGGTCGCCGCTGCAGCGCCGCTGCTCAGGCTGTCAATTTGCTGATAGATCTGTTTTTGCCGCTCAACAACCTGATTCAGTTGATAGCTGTTTTCCTGAATCTGACCACGCAGTGAATCGATATCGCTTTGCGTTGCATTAAGCTGCTGTTGAAGCTGTTGAAGAAGCTGAGCCTGTGCATTGGAAATGCGCTCAAGGGAGGTGACACGGTCTTCTACCGAGCCGGAGCCGACGCTACTGATTAATGCCTGAGCATTAGCGGCCCAGGGGGCCGCTAAGCCAATCAGTAACGACAGACTCAACAAGTGAGGTCTGAAGCTACTAATCATGTGACTCTCTTAGTATACCAAGACGGCACGGCGGTTTTTGGAATAAGCCGCTTCGTCATGACCAAGAACCGCAGGCTTCTCTTTACCGTAAGAAACGATAGAGATCTGATCGGCAGAAACGCCTTTACCCTGCAGGTACATCTTCACTGCGTTAGCACGACGCTCGCCCAGTGCAATGTTGTATTCCGGCGTACCGCGCTCATCTGCATGACCTTCAACGGTAACTTTGTAGGACGGGTTATTACGCAGGAAAGTCGCGTGCGCATCCAGCATCTGAGCGAAGTCAGAACGGATGTCATATTTGTCCAGGTCAAAGTAAACGATGTTGTTCTGCTGCAGCTGCTGCATCTGCAGACGCGCCTGCTCGTCAGAAGACATGTTGCCGCCGTTCATGCCATTGCCGCTACCGTATGCACCATCAGCGCCGCCCATACCGTTGGTCTGGTCGTTGTCGTTGTTTTTGTGCGAGCTACATGCAGCTACAGCGATTACCGGCAGAGCCAGCATTAAACCTTTCAGCACTTTGTTCAGTTGCATTTCTAAATCCTGTTATTAGTTTGCCATACATATTTACACATGCATCACAGATACGGCGACCAGGCAGGAAATTTGACCTGTCCATCAGTCGCCGGAAGACGCGCTTTGAAACGCCCATCTGTCGAAACCAACTGCAACACGGAACCCATCCCCTGAGTAGAGCTATAGATTACCATCGTGCCGTTAGGTGCGAGACTTGGCGTCTCATCCAGGAACGTGTCCGTTAATTGTTGAACGGCTCCCGTTTCCAGATCTTGTCTGGCGACGTGTTGAGCGCCGCCGTTGGTGCTGATCATCACCATAGATTTGCCGTCAGTAGCAACGTCAGCGTCCTGGTTTTGTGAACCTTCCCAGGTAATACGCTGCGGTGCGCCGCCATTGACATTAATTTTATAAATTTGTGGACGTCCGGCCTGATCCGAAGTGTACGCCAGGCTCTGGCTATCCGGGAACCAGGTAGGTTCAGTACTGTTAAAGCGACCATCGGTCACCTGACGAATCTGACCCGATCCCAGATCCATTACGTAAAGGTTAAGGCTGCCGGTTTTAGAGAGCGCAAACGCCAGCTTAGAACCGTCCGGCGAGAAGGCCGGTGCACCGTTGTGACGCGGGAAAGAGGCAACCTGACGAATCGCACCGTTAGCCAGCGTTTGGATCACCAGCGCAGATTTGCCGCTTTCAAACGTAACATAGGCCACCTTGCTGCCGTCCGGTGACCAGGCCGGCGACATCAGCGGCTGTGGTGAGCGGTGCACAACAAACTGGTTATAGCCATCGTAATCCGCTACGCGTAGTTCATAAGGGAACTGGCCGCCATTGGTCTGCACCACATAGGCAATACGGGTACGGAATGCGCCTTTAATGCCGGTCAGCTTTTCAAAAGACTCATCGCTGGCGGTATGGGCAGCATAACGCAGCCACTGTTTGGTGACTTTGTACTGATTTTGCGCCAGCACGGTACCCGGCGAGCCGGAGGTATCCACCAGCTGGTAAGAGACCGTATAGCTGCCATCGGCACCCGGCTGAATCTGGCCCACCACGACGGCATCAATACCCAGCGCGGTCCAGGCGGCTGGCTGCACTTCCGCCGCGCTGCCAGGTTGCTGTGGCAGACGAGAGCGATCCAGCGGATTGAATTTGCCGCTGTTGCGTAAGTCCGCAGCGATAATGCCGCCAATATCTTCCGGCGCCGCGCCCGGCCCCTCCCATTTAAACGGGACAACACCAATCGGACGCGCCGTATTCACCCCCTGGGTGATTTCGATGCGTACTTCTGCATGCAGCATTGCTGCCCACAGAAGAAGAAAAAAGCTTAGGGTTACACGTAGTGCCTGCTTCATTTTCTCTCCCTTATCTGAACGCCATGTTCTCGATAATTCGCACTGTTCCTGACGACGATTAACTAAAACCATACAGAGTACGGCAAGCTAACCATAGTTCAACCTGCCATTTGTTACTGCATTCTTACGGCTTGAATTCCAGCGTCGCATCTTTTACCGCCTGCCAGACATCCTGGCTTGGTGGTTTAGGCATACGCGCCATACGTGCCGCATTGATCGCCGCCTGACACAACGCCGCATCGCCGCCCGCCGCCGTAGCTGAAATCAGCAAACCATCAGGCGCCAGCTTAATACGAACGTCACAGGTGCGCCCCTTAAAGGTATCGGCATCGTAGAATTTACTCTCTATCGCGCCTTTTACCTGTCCCAGATAGCTGTCAATCGCCGCGCCGGAAGCGCCTGATTTTTTCTGAGTGCCCTTCCCTGCCGCACCGCCACCGGCCTGGCCGGTTTTCGGTGCGTTTTTACCCGAGGTCAGGCCGCCCAGTAAATCATCAACCGCGCTGCTGTCGCTGGCGGCTTCCGCCGCTGCTTTTTTCTTCGCTTCAGCCGCTGCCTTCGCTTTAGCTTCAGCGGCCGCTTTTGCTTTCGCCTCCGCTTTGGCTTTTGCCTCAGCGGCCGCTTTCTCTTTCGCTTCCTGTGCCGCTTTGGCCTTCGCCTCAGCCGCTTTCTCTTTTGCTTCCTGCGCCGCTTTGGCCTTTGCCTCAGCAGCCGCTTTCTCTTTCGCTTCCTGCGCCGCTTTGGCTTTCGCTTCAGCGGCCGCAGCTTTAGCCTGCTCTGCTGCTTTAGCTTTCGCTTCGGCTGCGGCAGCTTTGGCCTGCTCTGCTGCTTTGGCTTTCGCTTCGGCTGCGGCAGCTTTGGCCTGCTCTGCTGCTTTGGCTTTCGCTTCGGCTGCGGCAGCTTTGGCCTGCTCTGCCGCTTCTGCTTTCGCTTTGGCTGCAGCTTTCGCCTGCTCCGCCGCTTCTGCTTTCGCTTTCGCTGCAGCGGCTTCTGCAGCTTTTTGCTGCTCTGCGGCGCGTTTGGTGGCTTCTTCCGCCTGGCGCTGCTGTTCAGCCTGCGCCTGGGCCTGTTGTTTCGCCTCTTCCTGCGCCTGAAGCCGCTCTTTTTCCAGCTCTTTCAATCGCTGCTGCTCAGCTGCGCGCTTTTGCTGCAGCTCTTCCGCCTGCTGCTGCGCCTGCTTCTGACGCTGCTGCTCGGCGCGCTGGCTGTCGCTTTGCTGATTTTGCTGGCGGTTATACTGTTCAACCACCGCACCTGGGTCGACCATAACGGCATCAATATCGCTACCGCCACCGCCACCGCTGGCCTCGATTTTTTCGTTAAACGAACTCCAAATCAGTAATGCAATCAGGACGATATGCAATATCACTGAGATGATTATCGCGCGTTTTAACTTATCGTTTTGTTCGGATGCCTTCGACACGCTCGGTTCCCAAAAAACGGTTACGGAATAATTAAATTGGCTGCGTCATCAGGCCGACTGATTTCACACCCGCCTGGTGCAGCAGGTTCAGCGCCTTGATAATCTCGTCATAGGGCACATCTTTTGCGCCGCCAATCAGAAACACCGTTTTCGGATTCGCTTCCAGTCGGCGCTGCGCTTCCGCCACCACCTGCTCTGAAGGCAACTGCTCCATACGATCGTGATCGACAACCAGACTATATTGCCCAACGCCGGAAACCTCTACGATCACCGGTGGATTATCATCACTGGACACCGTTTTAGAATCCGTGGCATCCGGCAGATCGACTTCAACGCTCTGGGTGATAATGGGCGCCGTTGCCATAAAAATCAGCAGCAGCACCAACAGCACGTCCAGCAGCGGAACGATGTTAATTTCAGACTTCAGATCGCGACGACCGCGACCACGCGTTCTGGCCATACGTCACCTCTGCTTACTTTTTATTCTCGCTGGAGAATGCCTGACGGTGCAGGATAGCCGTGAACTCTTCCATAAAGTTGTCATAACCCTGTTCCAGTTTGTTGACGCGCTGGTTCAGGCGGTTATACGCCATTACGGCAGGGATAGCAGCAAACAGGCCGATAGCGGTCGCAATCAGCGCTTCAGCAATACCCGGCGCAACCATCTGCAGCGTCGCCTGCTTCACCGCGCCCAGCGCGATAAAGGCGTGCATAATCCCCCACACGGTACCAAACAGACCAATATAGGGACTGATGGAACCCACGGTGCCAAGGAAAGGAATATGGTTTTCCAGGCTTTCCAGCTCACGGTTCATTGAGATACGCATCGCCCGACTGGCGCCTTCCAGCACCGCTTCCGGCGCATGGCTGTTGGCGCGATGCAAACGCGCAAATTCTTTAAAACCGGCGTAAAAGATCTGCTCTGAGCCGGTTAGCTCATCGCGACGCGCCTGGCTTTCCTGATAAAGGCGGGATAGCTCAATGCCCGACCAAAATTTGTCTTCAAACGCTTCCGCTTCGCGTCCCGCCGCGTTAAGAATGCGGGTGCGCTGGATAATAATCGCCCAGGACGCAATGGAAAACCCGATCAAAATTAACATGATAAGTTTAACCAGAAGGCTTGCCTTCAGGAACAAATCAAGAACATTCATGTCAGTCACTGCTTGAACTCCGCGACAATAGACTTGGGAAGCGCTATTGGCTTCATTAGGTGTGGGTTGATGCAGGCGATAAGGACTTCTGCTTCATTGAGCAATTTGCCTTCTGCGTTAACGATGCGTTGCCTGAACGTCATAGTGGCACGGGTCATCGACATCACCTCGCTCTGCACTTCAAGCATATCATCCAGTCGCGCGGCGGCAATATAATCAACCGTGATTCGACGTACGACAAAAGCAATCTGCTGTTCAAGCAGCGATTGTTGATGGAAATGATGCTGGCGCAGCATCTCCGTACGCGCTCGTTCATAAAAAGCGATATAGCTGGCGTGGTAAACCACCCCACCGGCATCGGTATCTTCGTAATAGACACGCACCGGCCATCGAAACAGCGTTGTACTCACTTTACATCCCGGTAATGCTTTTTAAACGTTGCTACTATACGCAAGTGCAAACGGCTTTGGAATGGGTCACCAGAGCGCGGAGAAAATAATTATAGAATGGAAACTATTGACAAAAACGGCAGGATAATTATTGAAAAAAAACGGCGCTAAACAGACGTTTGCTGACATAAATTTTCAGCGTCAGACAGGCCTGAGCCTGTACTCATGCTTCAGGCCTGCAATCGAATCAAAAAAAGAAAATGAACGTTCCCAGCGAGAGGGCAATCAGGGCCAACAGCGGCGAGAAAAACATCTGCCACCGTACCCGGCGAGGATGAAATCCAACGCCGTGCACCACGCCAGCGCATACCGCCCATATCAGTAAAAAGCCCTGCCAGACGGTGAGCGAACTGGTGCCGGCGGCAAAACGCGTCGGATCCCAGAACAGGCAGCCTGCCAGCAGCAATGCCAGCACCAGAGAAAGCGCCCGCAGCGGACGCTTATCCATGATGAAATAGAGCTGTTGCAGCTGCTGACGCATCAGGGTTTATCCTGTTGCTGGGCGCTATCTTCTACATGCTCCAGCGCCAGCGCGGTGATAATCCCGAAGGCACAGGCCAGTAGCGTTCCAAGAATCCAGGCAAAATACCACATGGTTTAACGCCTCCGTTAATAGAGTGAATGAGTGTTGCTTTCAATATGTTCTTTCGTGATACGTCCGAACATTTTGTAGTAACACCAGCTGGTGTAAATCAGGATAAGCGGCACAAAGATCATCGCCACAAACAGCATCAGTTTCAGCGTCATCAGGCTTGACGTGGCATCCCACATGGTCAGGCTCATGTCCGGCTGGATGCAGGAGGGCATAATAAAGGGAAACATCGCCACGCCAGCGGTCAAAATAACGCAGGCCAGCGTCAGCGAAGAGAACAGAAACGCCCAGCCGCCCTTCCCGATGCGTGAACTGATAACGGTAAGAAGCGGCAATGCCACGCCCAGCGCCGGAATCAGCCACAGCAGCGGATGCTGATTGAAATTAATCAGCCAGGCGCCTGCTTCGCGCGCCACTTCTTTATTTAGCGGATTTGAGGATGCGGCATGATCCAGCGCGCTGGTCACCACGTAGCCATCAATACCGTAAACCACCCAAACGCCCGCCAGCGCAAAAGCAACCAGCATAATCAGCGCACAGATTTGCGCAGTGGCACGAGCGCGTAAATAGAGTTCGCCATGGGTGCGCATCTGCAGGTAAGTTGCGCCCTGCGTCAGGATCATCGTCAGGCTAACCACGCCCGCCAGCAGACCAAACGGATTCAGCAGCTGGAAGAAATTACCGGTGTAGTAGAGGCGCAGATAGGCGTCGGTATGGAAGGGCACGCCCTGCAACAGGTTGCCAAACGCCACGCCAATCACCAGCGGCGGAACAAAGCTGCCGATAAAAATGCCCCAGTCCCACAGCGTGCGCCAGCGCATATCTTCAATTTTCGACCGGTAGTCAAAGCCCACCGGCCGGAAAAACAGCGAGGCCAGCACTAAAATCATCGCAACGTAGAAACCGGAGAAGGCGGCGGCATAGACCATCGGCCAGGCGGCAAACAGTGCGCCGCCAGCGGTAATCAGCCAGACCTGGTTTCCATCCCAGTGCGGCGCAATGCTATTGATCATGATCCGACGTTCCGTATCGGTACGTCCGAGAATGCGCGACAGCATGCCCACGCCCATATCAAAACCATCGGTGACCGCAAAGCCAATCAGCAAAATACCGATCAGCAGCCACCAGATAAAGCGTACAACGTCATAATCCAACATGGCTGGCTCCTTTACTGCACCGACTGCGAGGCGAGAGTGGACTGCTCATAGTGATAGCGTCCGGTTTTCAGGCTGCTTGGTCCCAGGCGGGCAAATTTGAACATCAGATACATTTCCACCACCAGGAATAGCGTGTAGAGGCCGCAAATCAGTCCCATCGAGAACAACAGATCGCCGACGGTAAGCGTTGAATTCGCCACAGCCGTTGGCAGCACCTCGCCAATCGCCCACGGCTGACGTCCATACTCTGCAACAAACCAGCCCGCTTCAACGGCGATCCACGGCAGCGGAATGCCATACAGCGCCGCTTTCAGCAGCCAACGGTTTTTCCCGATGCGGTTACGAATAACGCTCCAGAACGAGAGGCCGATAATGCCGAGCATCAGCACGCCGCACAGCACCATAATGCGGAAAGAGAAATAGAGTGGCGCAACATGCGGAATCGAGTCCTGGGTAGCCAGCTTGATTTGCGCTTCCGTGGCGTCGACGACATTTGGCGTATAACGTTTCAGCAGCAGACCGTAACCCAAATCCTGCTTGTGGCCGTTAAAGGCTTCACGCACTGCCGGATCGGTATTGCCCGCGCGCAGTTCTTCCAGCAGGTGATAGGCCTTCATCCCGTTGCGGATGCGCACTTCATGCTGCGCCAGCAGATCTTTCAGGCCGGTAACTGGCCGATCGACCGAACGGGTAGCGATCAGACCCAGCAGATAAGGAATTTGAATCGCATAGCTGTTTTCCTGCGTCAGCTGATCGGGCAGGCCAAACAGGGTAAAGGCTGCCGGGGCGGGCTGCGTTTCCCACTCGGCTTCGATCGCTGCCAGCTTGGTTTTTTGCACATCGCCCATTTCGTAGCCTGACTCATCGCCCAGCACGATCACCGATAGCACCGCCGCCATGCCAAAGCTGGCGGCAATAGCAAAAGAGCGTTTAGCGAACGCCAGATCGCGCCCGCGCAGCAGGTAATACGCACTGATGCCAAGAATAAACATCGCGCCGGTGGTATAGCCTGCCGCAACCGTATGCACAAACTTCACCTGCGCGACCGGGTTAAGCACCAGCTCTGAGAAGCTCACCATCTCCATACGCATGGTTTCGAAATTAAATTCAGAGGCGATGGGGTTTTGCATCCAGCCATTTGCCACCAGGATCCAGAGCGCAGAGAGGTTGGAACCCAGAGCCACCAGCCAGGTAACGGCCATGTGCTGCACTTTGCTCAGGCGATCCCAGCCAAAAAAGAACAGGCCAACAAAGGTGGATTCGAGGAAGAAAGCCATCAGGCCTTCAATGGCCAGCGGGGCACCGAAGATATCGCCGACATAGTGAGAGTAATAAGACCAGTTAGTGCCGAACTGGAACTCCATGGTCAGGCCTGTTGCCACGCCCAGTGCAAAGTTGATACCAAACAACTTGCCCCAGAATTTGGTCATATCTTTGTAGATCTGTTTACCCGACAGGACATAAACGGTTTCCATAATCGCCAGCAGAAACGCCATACCCAGCGTTAACGGCACGAAAAGGAAGTGGTACATCGCAGTCAGGGCAAACTGTAAACGCGACAGTTCGACGATATCAAACATCTTAACCCCTTGCTCTTTGCTAAAAGCAGTTAATGCATGATGTTTATTTGCCGGAAAGCGTTGGCAAATAGCGCCATGCTGATTGCTGTTTTCAATAAAACGATATTTATATTTTGCTGTTAGACGGGCAGGGAAAATCATACCCGCAGGCAGCAAATGAAAGAGAATTGATAACTCACCGTGAGTGAGACGGTAATATCATACCCTTACAAACGATACGGTAAAGAGAAATTATTGTGATCTCCGGGATATTTTTTGATCTGGACCTGCATTTAACCTGAAAGCGTTAGAGAGGCGTGATATGACATAACGCAATAAAATCAAAAAACAGAAATCTGGTCAAATATGATATAAATATCAATTATTTAGATTATAAATTAAAATAAGGTTAAACATAAATATCAATTTAAATTAAACAGGTAAAATATATGTTAATAATATGTTTTATCTAGATGCTTTTATTAATCGTTTATTTAAAAACAGGAAAATCATACTGTATAAATGCATGTTCCTTTCGCAAGAGTAGCCTTATATTTTTATTTCAATTCCATTGATAAAAAGGAAAATAGATTTTTATTGTATTTAATTTCACAATTGTTAAACCTTAATTTATTTTATTATTAACAAACAGTCCTTATAGCAGGAATAAAAGCCATAAAAAAGGCCACCCGTAGGTGGCCAGTCTGCCGAATAATCTGGTGCAGATTATTTAAGAGGGAGTACCGCTTTTACCGCGTCGCCAATATCGGCAAGGCTACGAACGGTTTTAACACCGGCCGCTTCCAGCGCAGCGAATTTCTCATCTGCCGTACCTTTGCCACCGGCAATGATCGCGCCAGCATGGCCCATACGCTTGCCTTTCGGCGCCGTGACGCCAGCGATATAGCCGACAACCGGTTTGGTAACGTGTTCTTTGATGTAGGCTGCCGCTTCTTCTTCTGCGCTGCCGCCGATTTCACCAATCATCACGATGGCTTCTGTCTGCGGGTCATCCTGGAACATCTGCAGGATATCGATAAAGTTAGAGCCAGGGATCGGGTCGCCGCCGATGCCCACACAGGTGGACTGGCCGTAGCCGATATCGGTAGTCTGCTTCACAGCTTCATAGGTCAGCGTACCGGAACGTGAAACGATACCGATGCGGCCCGGCTGGTGAATGTGGCCCGGCATGATGCCGATTTTACATTCGCCTGGGGTGATAACGCCCGGACAGTTCGGCCCAATCATGCGCACGCCCGCTTCATCCAGCTTCACTTTTACCGTCAGCATATCCAGCGTCGGGATGCCTTCAGTGATAGTAATGATCAGCTTAATACCCGCATCGATCGCTTCCAGAATCCCGTCTTTGCAGAAAGGTGCCGGGACATAGATAACGGATGCCGTTGCGCCAGTCGCTTCCACCGCCTCGCGTACGGTATTGAACACCGGCAGGCCCAGATGTGTGGTGCCGCCTTTGCCGGGCGTTACGCCGCCAACCAGCTGCGTACCATAGGCCAGTGCCTGTTCAGAGTGGAATGTACCCTGGCCGCCGGTGAAACCCTGGCAGATCACTTTGGTGTTTTTGTCGATCAAAATGGACATTATTTACCCTCCGCTGCAGCAACAACGCGTTGGGCCGCGTCGGTCAGGCTGGTTGCTGCAATAATGTTCAGACCGCTGTCCGCCAGTTTCTGTGCGCCCAGCTCAGCGTTGTTCCCTTCAAGACGCACCACTACCGGTACGTTGACGCCAACTTCTGCCACCGCGCCGATGATGCCATCAGCAATCAGGTCACAGCGTACGATGCCGCCGAAAATGTTAACGAATACCGCTTTAACCGCGTCGTCAGACAGGATGATTTTAAAGGCTTCGGTAACACGCTCTTTGGTTGCGCCGCCGCCAACGTCAAGGAAGTTAGCTGGCTGACCACCGTGATGTTTCACGATGTCCATGGTGCCCATCGCCAGACCGGCGCCGTTTACCATACAGCCGATGTTGCCTTCCAGCGCAACGTAGTTAAGCTCCCACTGCGTCGCATGCGCTTCGCGCGGATCTTCCTGGCTCGGATCGCGCATTTCACGCAGCTCCGGTTGACGGAACATGGCGTTGCCGTCTGCGCCCAGTTTGCCATCCAGGCAGACCAGATCGCCCTGTTTGGTGATAACCAGCGGGTTGATTTCAACCAGGGCCAGGTCACGTTCCAGGAACAGCGTCGCCAGACCCATGAAAATTTTAGTGAACTGATTGACCTGCTTGCCGCTCAGACCCAGCTTAAACGCCAGCTCACGGCCCTGATAAGGCTGCGGGCCGGTCAGCGGATCCAGCGCCATTTTATGAATCAGCTCTGGCGTCTCTTCCGCCACTTTTTCAATTTCAACGCCGCCTTCGGTGGAGGCCATAAACACGACCCGACGGGTGCTGCGGTCAACCACGGCGCCCAGGTAGAGTTCCTGATCAATATCGGTAGCGGCTTCAACCAGAATCTGGTTAACCGGCTGACCTTCCGCATCCGTTTGATAAGTGACCAGACGTTTACCCAGCCAGTTTTCAGCAAAAGTACGGATCTCTTCTTTGCTGTTAACCACTTTCACACCGCCCGCTTTACCACGGCCACCGGCATGAACCTGACATTTTACTACCCACGGGCCTGCGCCAATTTTAGAGGCCGCTTCTTCCGCTTCACGTGGCGTAGTGCAGGCGTAACCGGTCGGTGCCGGTAAGCCATACCGTGCAAACAGCTGTTTCGCCTGGTACTCGTGTAAGTTCATGATGTTCTATCCATTCAGGTCTGAAAAGATTAATAAGGTTGGGCGCGGCAGTAACCGCGCCCGGCAACATTAAACGTCCAGCAGCAGGCGCGCCGGATCTTCCAGCATCTCTTTCACTGCCACCAGATAGCCCACGGATTCGCGGCCATCAATCAGACGGTGGTCGTAAGAGAGCGCCAGATACATCATCGGCAGCACCACAACCTGACCATTAACCGCCATTGGGCGATCTTTGATTGCGTGCATGCCCAGGATAGCGCTCTGCGGCGGGTTAATGATCGGCGTCGACATCAGCGAACCGAACACACCACCGTTGGTGATGGTAAAGTTACCGCCGGTCAGTTCTTCTACCGTCAGCTTGCCGTCACGGCCTTTTACCGCCAGCTCTTTAATTTTCTTCTCGATATCCGCCATGCTCAGCGTATCGACATCGCGCAGAACCGGCGTCACCAGGCCGCGCGGCGTGGAAACGGCGATGCTGACGTCAAAGTAGTTGTGATACACCACATCTTCGCCATCGATGGAAGCGTTCACTTCCGGATAGCGTTTCAGCGCTTCCACAACCGCTTTGATATAGAAGGACATAAAGCCCAGACGCACGCCGTGACGTTTCTCGAAGGCATCGCCGTACTGCTTACGCAGCTCCATGATCGGCTTCATGTTGACTTCGTTAAAAGTGGTCAGCATGGCGGTGCTGTTTTTCGCTTCCAGCAGACGCTCGGCAACGCGCTTACGCAGACGCGTCATAGGTACGCGCTTCTCGCTGCGGCCAGCCAGCGGTTGAGGCTGTGCCTGCGGCGCGGCGGCTTGCGGTTTCGACTCGGCTTTCGCCGGCTGCTGCGTGAGATGTTTTTCCACATCTTCGCGGGTAATGCGTCCACCTACGCCGGTGCCTTTAATCGCCGCCGCATCCAGATCGTGCTCGGCAATCAGCCGACGAATCGCCGGGCTGAGGGCATCGTTGCTCTCTTCTTCCAGCGAAGCAGACTGACGCTGCGCCGGAGTGGACTCATTGCTTTCCGTTTTAACAGAGGCCTCTTTGCCGCCGCTGTTACCCTCTTTCAGGCGTCCCAGGATCTGACGCGAGGTCACGGTTGCGCCCTCTTCTTCCAGTACGGCTTCCAGCACGCCGTCAGCAGAGGCTGGCACTTCCAGCACCACTTTATCGGTCTCGATTTCTACCAGTACTTCATCGCGGCTTACCGCATCGCCCGGTTTCTTATGCCAGGTTGCTACAGTGGCATCAGCAACAGATTCAGGCAGGTCGGGAACGAGAATTTCTACGCTACTCATTATCTTTCCTTATTTAATCAACGTTCAGCGCGTCATTAACCAGGTCTTGCTGCTGTTTCAGGTGTACAGACATGTAACCTACAGCAGGTGAAGCGGAAGCCGGACGTCCGGCATAACGTAAAGAAGCACCAAAAGGAATCACTTCACGGAAGTGATGCTGGCTGCAATACCAGGCGCCCTGGTTTAGCGGCTCCTCCTGACACCAAACGAAATCATGTACGTGCGCGTAAGGCTGCAGCGCCTCCTGTACCGCTTTGTGCGGGAAAGGATAAAGCTGCTCAATGCGCACGATAGCGACATCGCTTTGTTCATTTTTGCGACGCTGCTCCAGCAGATCGTAATAGACCTTACCGGCACACAGCACGACGCGTTTCACTGCTTTGGCATCCAGCGCGTCGACTTCGCCAATCGCGGGCTTAAAGCTGCCGTTTGCCAGCTCATCCAGGGTAGAAACCGCCAGCGGATGACGCAGCAGCGACTTCGGCGACATGACCACCAGCGGGCGACGCATACCGCGCAACGCCTGACGACGCAGCATGTGATAGACCTGCGCCGGAGTCGACGGTACACAGACCTGCATATTCTGCTCTGCGCACAGTTGCAGATAACGTTCCAGGCGCGCCGATGAGTGCTCCGGTCCCTGCCCTTCATAGCCGTGCGGCAGCAGCATCACCAGACCGCACATACGGCCCCACTTCTGCTCGCCGGAGCTGATGAACTGATCGATAACCACCTGGGCGCCGTTGGCAAAGTCGCCAAACTGCGCTTCCCAGATGGTCAGGGTACGCGGCTCAGCGGTGGCATAACCATACTCAAACGCCAACACGGCTTCTTCCGACAGCACCGAGTCCCAGACTTTGAACTGGCCCTGGCCGTTATGGATATGCTGCAGCGGGATCCAGGTTGAGCCGTTCGCCTGGTTATGAATCACTGCATGACGATGGAAGAAGGTGCCGCGCCCGGAGTCTTCGCCGGAAATACGCACAGGAATACCCTCATCCACCAGCGTGGCGTAGGCGAGATTTTCCGCTGCGCCCCAGTCAAACGGCTTATTGCCTGCCGCCATTTCTGCGCGGTCGTTGTAAATTTTCGCCACGCGCGACTGCACTTCAACAGATTCCGGTACCTGACTGATGCGTTTCGCCAGCTCCTGCAGACGCTTGAGTTCCACTTTTTCCGGGTAGCTCTCATCCCACTCATGGTTGAGATAAGGCGACCAGGTGAAAGAGTGCAGGCTCATCGGACGCCATTCCGGCACCACGCATTCGCCTGCATCCAGCGCATCACGGTACAGGTTAACCATCTCCGTAGCGTCTTCCAGATTAATCACCTGCTCCGCTTCCAGACGATCGGCGTAGATTTTACGCGGCGTCGGATGCTTTTTGATTTTCTGGTACATCACCGGCTGGGTTGCGCTTGGCTCATCCGCTTCGTTATGGCCGTGACGGCGATAGCAAACCAGATCGATAAAGACGTCGCGCTTAAAGGTGTTACGGAAATCGAGCGCCAGGCGGGTCACAAAGGCGACCGCTTCCGGATCGTCGGCGTTAACGTGGAAAATAGGCGACTGCACCATTTTACCGATGTCGGTACAGTATTGTGTTGAACGGGCATCTTTCGGGTTTGAAGTGGTAAAACCGATCTGGTTGTTAATCACGATACGCACCGTACCGCCTACTTCATAACCGCGCGCCTGCGACATGTTCAGGGTTTCCTGAACCACGCCCTGGCCGATGACCGCCGCATCGCCATGAATGGTAATCGGCAGCACTTTATTGCTGACCGGCTCATCCAGACGATCGAGGCGGGCACGTACCGAGCCCATGACTACCGGACTGACGATCTCCAGGTGCGACGGGTTAAACGCCAGCGCCAGGTGAACCATACCGCCTTCGGTTTCCACATCGGAAGAGAAGCCCATATGGTATTTCACGTCGCCGGTACCGAGATGCTCTTTGTGTTTACCGGCGAACTCGTCAAACAGGTCCTGAGGTTTTTTACCCAGTACGTTGATTAATACGTTCAGGCGACCACGGTGCGCCATCCCCAGTACCACTTCACGCGTGCCGCTTTTGCCGGCGTGACGAATCATCTCACGCAGCATCGGCACCAGCGCATCGCCGCCTTCCAGCGAGAAGCGTTTCGCGCCGGGGAATTTAGCACCCAGATAACGCTCCAGCCCTTCTGCGGCGGTCAGCTCTTTCAGAAAGCCTTTTTTCTCTTCAGCGGAGAAAGATGCGCGCCCCACAGCCGATTCGATACGCTGTTGCAGCCAGCGTTTTTCATCGGTGTTGGTGATATGCATATATTCCGCGCCGATTGAGCCGCAGTAGGTTTGCTTCAGCGCATTAATCAGTTCCCCTAACTGCAAGCGATCTTTGCCAATGGCAAAAGAGCCAACATTAAAGGTTTCCTGAAAATCCGCCTCGCTTAAGCCATGAAAAGCCGGGTCGAGATCGGAAACCTGCTCCTGCTGCCAGAGGCCCAGCGGATCGAGGTTAGCGTGCTGATGTCCACGGAAGCGGTAGGCATTGATCAGCTGCAGGACTTTAACCTGTTTGGCATTGGCATCGGGATCGCCAACGGAAGCGGCGTAACGCGAGGTATCTTTTGCCAGACGACGGAAATAGTCGCGCGTAGAGGAGTGGAACTGCTCAGGCCTGAGCCCGGTGCCGGGAAGCTGTTGGAACATATCGCGCCATACAGCATCAACAGAGTCAGGATCGGTGAGAAAATCCTCATAGAGCTGCTCTATGTAAGATTGGTTCGCGCCGGCCAGCCAGGAAGAGTCAAGCCAGGGCTTCATTGCGCTGTTCTGCATTGTGATCCCTTAAGCATTACATGCTTTTTTCGAGGTTTCATTGTTGCCGGGTTACCGGCTTGCCCAACGCTGTGTCGCGCACCTGCTTGGAAAGTGCTCGCCACAGCCAGATCCAGTTCATCGATACAAGCACGGGGCAATCGATGCCCTGGCCCGTAAGGGAACCTTGGTAAGGTTTTTCACCGCGCCGTGACAGACCTTACCAGGGTCTCCGTAAATGCTCCGGGAACCGGGGTTCCCGGAGCAATGTGCTGTTATGCGTTACGCTGCAGCAGCATCGACTTAATATGGCCGATAGCGCGCGTTGGGTTCAGCCCTTTCGGACAGACGCTGACACAGTTCATGATACTGTGGCAACGGAATACGCTGAAAGCATCGCTGAGATCGTCCAGACGCGCATTGGTTTCGGTATCGCGGCTGTCGATCAGGAAGCGATAGGAAGCCAGCAGCCCCGCAGGCCCAACAAACTTATCCGGATTCCACCAGAATGACGGGCATGACGTTGAGCAGCAGGCGCACAGAATACATTCGTACAAACCATCCAGGTGAGCACGATCTTCCGGCGACTGCAAATGCTCACGTGCAGGCGGATTTGCGCCATTATTCAACAGGTAAGGCTTAATCTTCTCATACTGCTTGTAGAACTGCCCCATGTCCACGACTAAGTCACGGACTACCGGCAGGCCCGGCAGCGGACGGATAACAATTTTTTTCTTGCCGTTGCCCAGCGCTGAAACCGGTGTAATGCAGGCCAGGCCGTTACGACCGTTCATATTCAGGCCGTCAGAGCCGCAAACGCCCTCGCGGCAGGAACGACGAAAGGCCAGCGTCGGGTCCTTCTCTTTTAGCTTGATCAGCGCGTCCAGCAGCATCATGTCACGGCCATCTTCCGCTTCCAGGGTGTAATCCTGCATGCGCGGCGCGTCGTCCACGTCCGGGTTATAACGATAAATGGAAAATTCGAGTCTCATCGTCTCTTCTCCGCAAATTAGTAGGTACGCACTTTCGGCGGGAAAGCGGCGCGCAGTTTCGGCTGCATGTTCACCTCACGGCGCGTCATGCTTTCGGTTTGCGGCAAATAGAGCGAATGGCACAGCCAGTTCTCATCGTCACGTTCCGGGTAGTCAAAACGGCTATGGGCGCCGCGGCTCTCCGTGCGGTAATTCGCTGCTACCGCGGTAGCAAAAGCGGTTTCCATCAGGTTATCCAGCTCCAGGCATTCGATGCGCTGGGTATTGAAATCGCTGGAACGATCGTCAAGACGCGCATGTTTCAGGCGCTCACGGATCTGTTTCAGATCCTCAAGCCCCTGCGCCATCGCATCGCCTTCACGGAACACCGAGAAGTTATTCTGCATGCAGCTCTGCAGCGCCTTACGGATTTCAACCGGATCCTCACCCGTGGTGTTGTTATCCCAGCGATGATAGCGCGCCATGGCGGCGTCGATATCTTCTGAAGTGGCATCGCGCAGCGTTCCCTGCTCCTGAATCGACTCCAGCAGATGCAGGCCTGCCGCACGGCCAAATACGACCAGGTCCAGCAGCGAGTTACCGCCCAGGCGGTTCGCGCCGTGAACCGATACGCAGGCAATTTCACCAACGGCAAACAGACCCGGCACCACAACATCTTCCCCTTTTTCGTTCAGGGTCAGCGCCTGGCCGCTCACTTTGGTCGGAATGCCGCCCATCATATAGTGGCAGGTTGGGATAACCGGAATCGGTTCTTTTACCGGATCCACGTGAGCAAAGGTACGGGACAGCTCAAGGATGCCCGGCAGACGCGACTCCAGCACCTCTTTACCCAGATGATCCAGCTTCAGTTTGATGTGCGGACCCCACGGGCCTTCACAGCCGCGGCCTTCACGAATTTCGATCATCATGGAACGCGCGACCACATCACGACCCGCCAGATCTTTGGCGTTCGGCGCATAACGTTCCATAAAGCGTTCGCCATGTTTATTCAGCAGATAGCCACCTTCGCCACGACAACCTTCGGTCACCAGGACGCCAGCGCCGGCAATGCCGGTCGGGTGGAACTGCCACATCTCCATATCCTGCACCGGCACGCCCGCGCGCAACGCCATACCCACGCCATCACCGGTATTGATATGGGCATTGGTAGTGGATTGATAGATACGGCCTGCACCGCCGGTCGCCAGCACCGTGGCTTTCGCTTTGAAGTAGACGACTTCGCCTGTTTCAATACTCAGCGCGGTACAGCCCACTACAGCGCCGTCCTGATTTTTCACCAGATCCAACGCATACCATTCTGAGAAAATGGTGGTTTTGTTTTTCAGGTTCTGCTGATAGAGCGTGTGCAGCAGCGCATGGCCGGTACGGTCAGCTGCCGCCGCAGTACGTGCCGCCTGTTCGCCGCCGAAATTACGCGACTGTCCGCCGAACGGACGCTGATAAATGCGGCCATCTTCCAGACGGGAGAATGGCAGGCCCATATGTTCCAGCTCCAGAATCGCTTCCGGGCCGGTTTTACACATATACTCGATTGCGTCCTGGTCACCGATATAGTCGGAACCTTTAACGGTATCGTACATGTGCCATTCCCAGTTATCTTCATGGGTGTTACCCAGCGCGACGGTAATACCGCCCTGCGCAGAAACGGTATGGGAACGGGTAGGAAAAACTTTAGACAGCAGGGCGCAGCTCTGGCCCGACTGTGAAATCTGCAGGGCCGCGCGCATACCTGCGCCGCCTGCCCCGATAACGACGGCATCAAACTCTCTGACTGGCAAATTCATTCTCACGCACCCCACACCACAACAGTTCCATAAATTGCATAAACCAACAGCGTAACAACGATGACCAACTGCAACAGCAGACGCCATGCCAGAGGTTTAACATAGTCCGTCAGCACCTGCCACATGCCGATCCAGCCGTGGATCACGGTAGAAAACAGCGTCAACAGGGTAAAGACTTTAGTAAAGGAAGAGGCGAAGAAGGCGCGCCAGATATCATAGGTCAGTGTATCTGACACAATGATGAAGCCAAGAATATATAAGGTGTAGAGCGTAATGAGGATTGCAGTGGCACGTAACAGCAGCCAGTCCTGCACGCCATTACGACCCAGTGCAGTAGCATTGCTTACCATACGAGGACTCCAGCCAGAATTGAAAGCACGATAGTAATAGCGAAACAGAAGTGTGCGGAGCGATTGCCGACACGCTGCGTTTCTGCCAGGTAACCGAAATCCATCAACATATGGCGAATGCCGCCAACAGTATGCCAGGCCAGGGCGGTGAGAATGCCCCACATAATGAACTTAGCGAAAAAGCTGTTCATTACGGCAGATGCCTGCAGGAAGCCTTCAGGAGAGGAGAGCGAGAGTCCGAGTAACCAGAGCAGGATCCCAACGGCTACAAAACTAATGACGCCGGAAACGCGGTGGAGAATGGACGATATTGCAGTAACGGGAAACCGGATCGTAGTGAGATCCAAGTTGACAGGTCTTTGTTTTTTCACGGTTTTGCCCACACAGCTTTTCTTATTTTGCTTCCTCCGGGCCTGAAGGTGATAGCCGAACACGACTCGTGCACCGGCACCATAACAGCAACATCCAGTGTTAATTGAAGCGGTAAAACGCTGGGTGGCTCCTGGTGTCAGGGTATTCCGGAGACCTGGCGGCAGTATAGGACGATCACATTCTCATTACAATTGCTCTACAAACGCTTTAGCGAGATTTAAGTGGAACAGTGATCAACCTCACGATTTTCATATTTTAAACAAATTTAATTATCTGATTTGACAAAACTTCAACAATTCAGTTACAAACTAACGCACGAAAATCCTATGATGCGCAAAAGTTATGGGGATACACTTTACCCCTCAACGCAAGTTATGTAACAGTAATGAAATAAATTGCTAAACGCATCAGGTTATTAGTTAAGATTCATAATGACCAGCACGGATCTTTAACAACCACAGAACGCATTAGCATCGTGGCTGCCGGAAACTTCCGACTGCGCCCGTCACTCTGTACCCTGCAAGCAAAACATGCCACAGAGTAGATAGTCTGCAATTACTTCACACAATTTGCAGCATGATGGTAACTTCGGTGTCAAAGATCCTACAAATATGGCGCTAAGGAGACTGTAAATGGCTGATAAAAAAGTGACGCTCACCCTTGACGGTGAAGCTCCTGTTGAGCTGGACGTGCTACAGGGCACGCTGGGCCAGGATGTTGTCGATGTCCGAAGCCTTGGCTCACAGGGTTTGTTTACGTTTGACCCTGGTTTTACCTCTACTGCGTCCTGCGAATCCAAAATTACCTATATTGATGGTGATGAAGGCATTCTGCTCCATCGTGGCTATCCCATCGACCAACTCGCTACCCACTCCAATTATCTGGAAGTCTGTTACATCCTGTTGAATGGTGAAGCGCCGACGCCAGAACAGTTTGAAGAGTTCCGCATCACGGTTACGCGTCATACCATGATTCATGAGCAGATTACCCGTCTGTTCCATGGCTTCCGTCGCGACTCGCACCCGATGGCGGTTATGTGCGGCGTGACCGGCGCGCTGGCGGCGTTCTACCATGACTCAATGGATGTGAATATTGAGCGTCACCGTGAAATTGCGGCGTTCCGCTTGCTCTCTAAAATGCCGACCATGGCGGCCATGTGTTACAAATATTCGATTGGCCAGCCGTTCGTCTATCCGCGCAATGACCTCTCTTATGCCGGTAACTTCCTGCATATGATGTTCGCCACCCCGTGTGAAGAGTATAAAGTGAACCCGGTGCTGGAGCGCGCCATGGATCGTATTCTGATCCTGCACGCGGATCATGAGCAGAACGCCTCTACTTCAACGGTACGTACCGCAGGATCGTCCGGCGCTAACCCATTCGCCTGTATCGCTGCCGGTATCGCCTCGCTATGGGGACCGGCGCACGGCGGCGCAAACGAAGCCTGTCTGCGCATGCTGGAAGAGATTAGCCATAAAGAGCATATCCCGGAATTCGTAAGGCGTGCGAAAGATAAGAATGACTCTTTCCGCCTGATGGGCTTCGGTCATCGTGTTTATAAAAACTACGATCCGCGTGCAACGGTTATGCGTGATACCTGTCATGAAGTGCTGAACGAGCTGGGTATGAAAGATGACCTGCTGGAAGTGGCGATGGAGCTGGAGCATATTGCGCTGAACGACCCATACTTTATTGAGCGCAAACTCTACCCGAACGTCGATTTTTACTCTGGCATTATTCTGAAAGCGATGGGCATCCCCTCTTCCATGTTCACCGTGATTTTTGCCATGGCGCGTACCGTTGGCTGGATTGCCCACTGGAAAGAGATGCATGACGAAGGCATGAAAATTGCCCGTCCGCGTCAGCTCTATACCGGTTACGCACAGCGTGAGTTTGAATCCCAGCTGCAGAAATAACTTTCCTGCCAAAGAAAAAGGGCCTGCGGGCCCTTAAAATTTGTTCCGGTGATCGCGCGGGAGACAAGGTCCGTTCGCAAAGACGCAAAAGACGGCATCCCTGCCAGCTCGGCCCGCGCCTTCCCTGGCGCGGGACGCTTTGCTCTTTGGTCCTTGTCTCCTGCGCTTAAGCATCGGCGTCTGAAGGGCCTGCGGGCCCTTTTTTATTGGCGCTAACAGATTAATGTTGACAGCCGGGGCACCAGTAAAAAGGACGCGATGAAAGCGTGCTTTTCTCAATGATTCCGCCGCAGCGCTCACAGGGTTTGCCAGCCCGATGAAAGACTTTAAAACGAAAGGCCGCGCCGTGGTGTGCGCTCTTCATGGTGCCACGCATCCGATAAGAGTGACGCGGAATCGCCAACAGCGCATGCGCCAGGCGCTGTAGCTGTGCCCCGGTTAAATCCTGCGCCCGGTGCTGCGGTGCCAGCGCTGCGTCCCATAAAATCTCCACACGCAGGTAATTGCCTAAGCCCGCCAGAAAAGCCTGATCCAGCAACAGCCCGCTGAACTGACGCCGACGAAAGCGCGGTGAAAGCAGGCGCTCGCACACCTCTTCTTCGGTAAGTGTCAGATCCAGAACATCAGGCCCGATGCGCTGCAAAAAAGGATGCGCCGCCAGCGTGTCGCTGTTGTGCATTTCAATATCAGACGCGCTATAGAGCAAAATCGTTTGGTCGGCGCAGCCGAGGCGCACCCGTAATATGCGCTGCGTTGCCGGCTCGCTACCGGTTTTGACCACCCGCCAGACGCCATAGAGCTGGTTATGGCTGTAAAGCGTTAATCCGCTGGAAAAGTGGGTTAGCAGCGCTTTGCCTCGGGTTTCAATGGCGGTGACCGTTTCACCAATTAGCGCGTTTTCATAGGTTTTTAGCTGCGGAAAAGCAAACCAGACCTCCGTCAAAGGCTTGCCCGCGATGGCTTTTTCCAGCCGATCCGCCGCCCGACGGATCTCGGGTCCTTCTGGCATAGAGATATCCTGTTAGTGCGTTGCGCCGCCAACCAGACGCAAATCCTGTTCAGTTCGTAGCGCAATGGTAATCGCCATTTCCAGCGCCAGAATGACGGTTTGTGCCGCCATGCTCGGCGCACCGGGATGGTTAATCGCCTGTTCCGGCAGATAAGGAATATGAATAAACCCACCGCGCACCTCGTTGCCCTGTTGAGCAAGACGATGCAGCAGTCCATACATCACATGATTACAGACGTAGGTACCTGCCGTTTGCGATACCGATGCGGGAATGCCAGCTTCACGTATCCCTTCAACAATCGCCTTAATCGGCAGGGTTGAAAAGTAGGCGGCCGGGCCGCCGGGAATAATCGGTTCATCAATTGGCTGATTACCCTTGTTATCAGGGATACGCGCATCGTTAATGTTGATACCGATGCGTTCTACGGAAATATCGGCGCGCCCACCCGCCTGCCCTACCGCAATAATTAATTCTGGCTGCAGCGCCTCCATTTCAGCGTAAAGCGTAGTGAGCGCATCGCCAAAGACGCAAGGCAACTCTTTTGCTACTACCTGAAAACCGCACAGCATACGCTCATGCAGCTGACGCACCGCTTCCCATGAAGGGTTCATCCGCTCACCGCCAAAAGGCTCAAACGCCGTAATCAGTACTGTTCTCATTATTGCCTCACAGGAACATCAGGAAATAGAGCAGGAATATGTTTACAATTAACAGTAGCACGCCGGTAGGCGTCTGCGCCTTGATGACCGCATTGCGATCCGGCAGCTCCAGTAACGCCGCAGGAACAAGATTAAAATTGGCCGCCATCGGCGTCATCAGGGTGCCGCAGTAGCCGGAAAACATCCCGATAGCGGCCATAACAGCCGGGTTGCCGCCGTGCTGCAGCACCAGGATCGGAATACCGATACCGGCGGTGACAATGGGAAACGCAGCAAAGGCATTGCCCATAATCATGGTCAGCAGCGCCATACCGATTACATAGACCGCTACGGCAATCATACGATTATCCACTGCCAGATATTCCCCGGTGAGGTGAGCGATCGCGCTGCCAACGCCTGCAGTGGTAAACAGCAAGCCCAGGGTGGCAAGGAGCTGCGGCAAAACAAAGGCCCAGCCGATAGAGTCCAGCAGGCGGCGCGCTTCCTGCAACGATTGCGCCGGGCGCTCATGGCTGATTTTCAGTGCCACCAGCCAGCCCACCAAACAGCCTACGGTCATTGAAAAGAGCGTGACCAACGTAGCGTGGTTACCGGTACCGAACACCAGCGTTTCCAGCCCGGCAATATGGTTAAACGCCAGCACGCCCGCTACCGTAACCAGCGGAATAGAGAGCGCCGGCAGGAACAGGCGATTGCCCAGCCGGCTGGCGCTTTGCTGACGTTCTTCTTCACTACGCTGGTGATAGCGCCCGAGTTTTAGCCCGCCCAGGCCAGCAATCACGCCCATTAACGTCACCAGCACGCCGACAAAAATATGCAGATTACGCGCACCAGCCTCGCTGGATCCGGTTAACTGCGTCGCCAGTTGATATGCCCAGTCACCGATAAAAAAGATCAGGCCATACAGGCCCCAGAATAGCCCGGTGGTAATACGTCGCGGATTGGCCTTATCACGCCATGACATCAGCGCCACTACCAGCAAAACCAACCCGGCCAGAGAAAACAGATACTGTTGCTGAAACATTAGCGGCCCTCCTTCTGCTGCAGCGCCGCCTGATTTAGCGCGCTTAGCTCTGCCGCCAGTTTCCTGTCCAGCCGACGCAGACGCAGAGCGTGAATAATAAAGGCGCAAACCGCTGTAGGAATGCCCCATAGCGCAATGTGCAATGGCTCGGTGTGGATACCGCCCGACTCCAGCATAAAGTTATGCATGAAGATAATGGCACCAAAGGCGACAAAAATATCTTCACCAAAAAAGAGCCCAACGTTATCGGTTGCCGCTGACATGGCGCGCAGACGGTAGCGCACCTCAGCGGGCAATTCGCCATAACGGTTTTTTGTGGCACCTTCCGCCATCGGTGCCAGTAGCGGACGCACCATTTGCGGATGTCCGCCCAGGCTGGTTAGCCCCAGCGCCGCCGTGGCTTCACGCACCAGCAGATAGATAATTAACAGGCGACCTGCGGTGGCCGTTTTAATTGTGGCGATCCACGCCTGGGCGCGCTCTTTTAATCCGTGCCGCTCCAGCAGCCCGATTATCGCCAGTGGCAACAGCAGAATAAACGGCAGGTTACGGGTATTCAGGAATCCCGAGCCCAGCTTTTCCAGAATATCCGCCAGCGGCATATGCGCGGCGAAGCCAGTGACCAGACCGGCCAGCAGCACCACCAGCACCGGGT
This sequence comes from Pantoea alhagi, assembly GCF_002101395.1. Lineage (NCBI taxonomy): Bacteria > Pseudomonadati > Pseudomonadota > Gammaproteobacteria > Enterobacterales > Erwiniaceae > Pantoea > Pantoea alhagi. Next base: position 251,747 of record NZ_CP019706.1, read on the forward strand.
TAAAACGCAGTAAAAAACCGATAACAAGGGCTGCGATCCCCAACAGGGGCCACAGGCTTACCAGAGGTTGCATAGTATCTCCTGCTAAAAAACCCCGCTACGATCCGGGGTGAACTGTCAGATTTCACTGCTAACAGCAATATGCTGCGCAGCAAACGCGTCACGCAGGCGACGTGCGAAAGTTAATGCATGCGGGCCGTCGCCGTGCAGACAAACGGTTTGTGCACGCAGTGTTACCCACTCACCGGTAACGCTGGCGATTCTTCCCTGCTGCACCATGCTTAAGGTACGAGATATGGCTTGTTCTTCTTCTTCAATCATCGCGCCCGGCTGATTACGTGGCACCAGCGAGCCGTCGGCCTGATAACCGCGATCGGCGAAGACCTCTTCCCGGGTGCGCAATCCGTGATGCTGCGCGGCGCGGATCGATTCACTGCCCGCCAGCCCCACCAGCAGCAGCTCAGGGCTCACCGCCTTAACCGCCCGGGCAATCGCATCCGCCAGTTGCCCATCGCGCGCGGCCTGGTTATACAACATGCCATGCGGCTTAACGTGCGTCAGCTCTCCACCTTCGCTTTCCGCCAGGGCTTTCAGCGCGCCAATCTGATACAGCACCTGGGCAAAGACCGTTTCCGGCGGCAGCTGCATAGCGCTGCGACCAAAATTTTCCCGATCGGGAAAAGAGGGATGTGCGCCAATCGCCACGCCAAATTCCCGCGCCCAGCGTACCGACTGCAGCATGGTTTGCGCATCCCCCGCGTGAAAACCGCAGGCGATATTGGCTGAGGTCACTAACTGCAGCAGCTCGCGGTCATGGCTGCATCCCTCGCCCAGATCCGCGTTTAAATCAATTTTCATCTTCCAGCCCCCATGCCATGCGCTCAATAACCTGCTGTTGCTGCCGCTTCGCCTGTAACGCCTCCTCCAGCGTACAGTGTATAAAGTGGATCGGCTCGCCCAGACGGATCTGCGCCAGATGATAAAGATCCGCTTCGATCACACAGGCAATGCGCGGATAGCCGCCGGTGGTCTGCGCATCGGCCATCAGCACAATTGGCTGGCCGTTATGGGGAACCTGAATCACGCCCGGCAACAGGCCATGTGAAAGCAGCTCGCGATTAACGTTGCGCGCCAGCGGTCGCCCCTGAAGGCGGTAACCCATACGGTTACTCTGTGGATCGAGCCGCCAGGAAACGCGCCAAAACGCTTCCTGCGACTCTTTACTGAACTCATGATATTCCGGCCCCGGCAGCGCGCGCAGGCGATTGCCCCACAACAGCTGTCGTACACCGGCGGTTTTGCTGAAGTCATGCGTGGGTGCCGCCAGCGGCAACAGATCGTCATCCTGCAGACGCCGCCCCTGCCAGCCGCCAAATACCGCCCTGGTATCGGTGCTACAGGATCCCAGCACCGGAGCAATATCAAAGCCGCCGTTAATCGCCAGATAGCTGCGCATACCGCGTACCGGCATCGACAGCGTCAGGCGCTGGCCTTTTTTTACCGGCAGACGCCAGCCGGTCCAGGCGGGACGACCATCTATATCGGCATTGCAGCCAGCCCCTGTTAATGCAAACCAGCCGTCGCGATCAAACTCCGCACAAAACTGGCCCAGCGTAATTTCCAGCACCGCCGCTGTTTGCGGATTGCCCACCAGCAGGTTTGCGGTGCGCATCGCCGGTTCATCCAGCACGCCGCCGCCACTAATGCCAAGCTGACGCCAGCCGCTGCGACCGCAGTCCTGCAGCGTGGTATTGATCCCGGCACGGATAATTTTCAGCATACGCCCTCCTTCTGCGGCACAAAGCGCACCTTATCCCCCGGGCGCAACAGCGTGGGCGGCTGATGCTGAGGATTAAATAACGATAGCGTGGTTCGTCCCAACAGTTGCCAGCCGCCGGGCGACGCCAGCGGATAGATACCGGTCTGACTGCCGCCGATGCCCACCGAACCCGCAGGCACCAGCACGCGCGGTTCATCGCGGCGCGGCGCGTGCAGGCGGCTGTCTAACCCGCCCAGATAGGGGAAGCCGGGCTGAAAACCGATGAAATAGACCACATAGTCACCGGCGGCGTGCGCCTCAACCAGCTGCTGCGGCGTCATTTGACAATGGCGCGCCACCGTCTCCAAATCGGGGCCGCCTTCACCGCCATAAACCACCGGAATGGCGACCTCGCGCGATTCCGGCACTGCGGCTTCGCTCTCTTCCCACCAGGTCTGCAGACGCTCAATCGCATCCAGCGCCTGATGCTGTGGGTCACGCAAAATGACAGTGAGGTTATTCATTCCAGGGATCGCTTCCAGCACCTGCGGATAGTCACGCAGGCGTTCGGTTAATCCCCAAATTCGCTGTTGGCTGAACAGCGAAACAGGCGGTTCCAGCTCAAGCACGACCGCGCGTTCCCCCAACAGGTAACAACGTGCTCTTTGCAAAACTTACCTCCTGTTATCACTAAGTAGCTCAAACTTATTCATTTTGAGCAGATAGTTATGATGAGATGACGCAGGTATGTCAACCGCTTTGCATCAGGTGAATTCACGAAAATGACGACGGAAACGCCGTCATCATCGTCAGGAAAAGATCCGTCAGGGGAAAATCGCAAGGAACTCAGGCTGGGTTAGCAATATCAATAAAAGTGACATCCAGCTGATGATGCGCTGCCAGCCACTCGCCCAGTGCGCGAATGCCGCCGCGTTCAGTGGCATGGTGACCGGCGGCAAAAAAGTGCAGCCCGTTTTCTCTGGCGCTGTGGATCGTCTGTTCCGATACTTCGCCGGTGATAAAGGCATCCACGCCAAAGTCCGCAGCGCTGTCGATAAAGCCCTGTCCACCGCCGCTACACCAGGCGATACGGCGAATCTGCGGCGGCGCGTTGTCGCTACAGTGCAGCGGCTGACGTCCTAATACGCGATTAATGCGCTCCGCCAGCTGCTCTCCGCTCAGGCTCTCCTTTAGCTCTCCCCACGGCACCAGCGGCTGTATTTCGCCCTGTACGTTAATATCCAGCGCCTGCGCCAGCTGTGCGTTATTGCCTAATTGCGGATGCGCATCCAGCGGCAAATGCCAGCCATAGAGATTAATATCGTTCGCCAGTAAGGTACGCAGGCGACGGCGCTTCATGCCTTTAATCACTGGCGCTTCGTTTTTCCAGAAGTAGCCATGATGCACCATGACCGCATCCGCCTGTAAACGTACCGCCTCATCCAGCAACGCCTGGCTGGCGGTTACGCCGGTTACGATTTTCCGCACTTCATCGCGCCCCTCAACCTGCAAACCATTTGGCGCATAGTCGCTAAAGGCGGCGCTGTTCAGCTGTTGGTTAACGATTTTCTCCAGTTCAAAATTGTTCATTCATCGACTCCAGGGGCATAACATGGGACGCTTTGCGCGCCGCAGCAAAAATAGCTAACGTTTTTTCTCTTGCCGCCTTATGTTCCACGATTGGTGACGGATAATCGAGTCGCTGATGATTTTTCTTTGCCCAGCCGTGCGGATCGTGGATGGCACTATCCGGTACCTTCGCCAGCTCCGGTAGCCAGCGGCGGATAAACTCGCCCTGTTTGTCAAAGCGCTCGCCCTGCGTGGTGGGATTAAAAATTCGGAAATAAGGCGCCGCATCGGTGCCGGTTGAGGCCGCCCACTGCCAGCCGCCATTGTTAGCGGCCAGGTCGCCATCAATTAACATCGACATAAAATAGCGTTCGCCCAGTTGCCAGTTGATCTGCAGATCTTTAACCAGAAAGCTGGCGGTAATCATGCGCAGCCGGTTATGCATCCAGCCGGTGCGGTTCATCTGCCGCATCGCCGCATCGACAATCGGATAGCCGGTTTTTCCCTGCTGCCAGGCGGTAAAATGGTGAGGGTTATCCTGCCAGGCAACCTGTTTCGTCCAGGTCATAAAGGGCTGGTTTTTACACAGCGCCGGAAAAGCCACCAGCAAATGACGATAGAAATCTCGCCAGATTAATTCGTTCAGCCAGACTCTGGCCCTCCCCTGCTCCAGCGTCTGCGGCTGTTCGTGCAGTAAACGATGCAGGCACTGACGCGGCGATAAGGTTCCCGTCGCCAGGCAGACCGATAGTCTGCTGGTGCCGTCCAGCGCAGGCAGATCGCGCTGTTCTGGATAGCTCATCACCGGCTGTCTGCAAAACGCACGCAGACGCTGCAGCGCCGCGGCTTCGCCTGGCGGAAAAAGCTGATGATCGAACGCTTGTCGCGGATAATCAAAGGGCGCTAACGCAGGTAATGTCTGCGGCAGCGTCTGGCTGCGCGGTTCCGGCGCGGGCAGGCACTCCGGCAACGATATGCGCAACCGCTGCAGGTAAGCTTTACTGAAGGGAGTAAAAACTTTATACATTTTTTGACTACCGGTACGGACGCTGCCCGGCGGCAGAAGAACGCTGTCATCAAAACCCTGTACCGTGACGCCCTGCTGCGTCAGCCTGCGCTCCGTCGCCGCATCCCGCTCTCGCTCGTTAAACTCATACTGGTAGTTATAGAACAGCGCATCAACCTGCTGCTCACGGCAAAAAGCCGCCAGATAATCAACGGACGCGCTAAAGTCAGCACACTGGTAATAATGCAGAACGATACCTTTTGCCGCCAGCGCCTGCTGCAGAAGCTGCAGGCTGTGCCAGATATAGTCAGCCTGACGCGGCGACATATCATGCTGACGCCACTGCTGCGGCGTAGCGATAAATAACGCAACGACGTTTGCATCGCGCTGACGGCAGGCGGCCCAGAGCGCGCTGTTGTCGTTGATACGCAGATCATTGCGCAGCCAGACCAAATGGGTGGCCATAACCTCTCCTGTATGCTCAACTCAGCGGCCGTAGCGCAGGCGCAGCGTCTCTGGATAGGGTTCAAAATAGCGCTGCTGCGACAACCATTCGTGCGGATACTCTTTCATATAATGTTTGAGCAAGGTGATGGGGGCCAACAGCGGCTGCACTCCCTGACGATAGCGATCGATCAACGAGGCCAGCTCCTGTCGCTGCGACGACGTCAGCTGTTGACGAAAATAGCCCTGAACGTGCATTAACACGTTGGTGTGATTGCGGCGCGTGGCGGGATGCTTCATGAGTTTCATCAGTCGATTGCGATATTCAACGGCATACGCCTCCAGCGAGGCGTAATCATTCATTGCCGCCACAAACGGCCCCAGCTCACGATATTCCGGCTGTGAATGCGCCAGCAGCAGCAGCTTATAGCGGGTATGAAACGACATCAGCTTATGGGCCGTCAGCCCTTCGCGCCAGAGCTGATTAAACTCATGCAGCGCATAAACGCGCCCGACAAAATTTTCACGCAGGGTATCGTCATGCAGACGTCCATCTTCTTCCATCGGCAGCCAGGGCATCTCCTGCTGTAGCGCCTGTGCGAAAATCCCGATGCCTTCTTTGCGGTTATTCTTGCCGTCGGGTTCATAAATGCGTACCCGTTCCATCCCGCAGCTGGGTGATTTGGCACACAGAATATAGCCGCACAAGTGATGCAACCCAGCAACCTTCCGCGTGGCGAAATCGCGCATCTGAGCGGTAATCTCTTCGCCGCCGCTTTTGCTGAAACAGAGTGAAATCTCGTCCTGATGTTTAACCAGACGCAGGGCCGGACGCGGCACAGGCAGGCCAATCGCCATTTCCGGACAGATGGGCTCATAGCTTACGTAGGGAGCCAGCTCTTGCGTGGCAAAAGTCAGCCGTTTATGTCCGCCATCAAAACGTACGCTGTCGCCCAACAGACAGGCGCTGATTCCTACCGGGATTTTCTCACTCATACTTGTACAACCCCTAACTTCTTGTATAAGTTTAAGTGTAGCTGAAGCTGATGAATGACGCACCGAAAATCCAGCGATGCTGTGGTACAACGCAAAAAAAATCCCGCCAACAGGGCGGGATCTTATTGAGCGCTTATCATCAATGCTGAACCGGGCGTGGTAAAAAACCAGGGCTAGTAGATGTCTCCGCCTGCGGCTTCAGCCTGCGCCAGCCAAACGGGTTTGGTACTGGTTTTACTCCAGACACGGTGCAAATAGCTGTAAAAGCGTGCACGATCGCTGCGAAACAGCATAACCGGAAGCGCCAGCAGGCCAATAACCACTACAGCGCTGCGACGCAGGATAATTTTATGCAGAGGGTACATTGAATAGCTCACCTGGGCCTCCCGGAGGGTTAAACAGCGAATAATTGTTCATTAGTTAATCATCATACGCCGCATTGTGTAATTTTACTACTCATCAGACCACTTAATTGCTGGAAAAAAGTGCATTCCCGAATTTTACCTGTAAGAAAGTTACATAAATGTTGATTTAAAGTGATCGTCTTGTGCCAGAAAAACAGATTGCCACGCAAAACGCAGCGGGTTTTGCTAAAGTGCGCTTTCCGTCATTCCTTTATGGCGTTGGGGAATCATCATTTTGACCAGCGTACTGATTGTTGAAGATGAAAAAGAGATTCGCCGTTTTCTGCGCGTGGCGCTGGAAAGCGAAGCCCTGCGGGTTTATGACAGCGAAACGTTACAGCGTGGGCTGATGGAGGCTGCAACCCGCAAACCCGATTTGGTTATCCTTGATCTGGGCCTGCCGGATGGCGACGGCATCGACTTTATTCGTGATTTTCGCCAGTGGAGCAGCGTCCCGGTGATTGTGCTTTCCGCACGCAGCGAGGAGCAGGACAAAATTATGGCGCTGGATGCTGGCGCAGACGATTTTCTTACTAAGCCGTTTGGCGTTGGTGAACTGCTGGCGCGTGTTCGTGTTGCGTTGCGCCGTAAGACAGGGCTGCAGACGCCGGATCCTGTAGTGCATTTCGCTCAGGTTCAGGTTGATTTGGCTGCGCATCATATTGTGCGTAATGGTGAGACACTGCATCTGACGCCCACCGAGTTTCGTTTGCTGGCGCTGCTGCTGAATAATCCAGGCAAGGTACTGACACAGCGGCAGCTGTTAAGCCATGTCTGGGGGCCGAACGCGGTGGAACACAGCCACTATTTGCGCATTTATATGGGCCATCTGCGGCAAAAGCTGGAACAGGATCCCGCCCGTCCGGCGCACCTGCTTACCGAAACCGGTATCGGCTATCGCTTTATGCCGTAGCGCTACGCTGGCCATAAAAAAAGGCGCTGAACCTCAGCGCCTTTTTCGTAGCGATTAAACTCAGGCGTTTTTCAGCACTGCGCTCACAATCTCTACGGCTTCTTTTTCGATTTTTTCGCGATGTTCCGCACCGAGGAAGCTTTCACAATAGATTTTGTAAGCATCTTCCGTACCGGACGGACGTGCAGCAAACCAGCCGTTTTCGGTCATGACTTTCAGGCCGCCAATCGAAGCGCCGTTGCCTGGCGCACTGGTTAAACGTGCGGTGATAGGATCGCCCGCCAGCGTTGCCGCGCTTACCATTTCCGGCGACAGTTTTGACAGCGCCGCTTTCTGAGCAGAGGTCGCAGACGCCTGTAAGCGGTTGTAGCTTGGCGCGCCGAAACGTTCTGCCAGCTCGTCATAGTGCTGCTGCGGGTTTTTACCGGTTACGGCAGTGATTTCCGCCGCCAGCAGGCAGAGGATGATCCCGTCTTTATCGGTAGACCACGGCGTACCGTCGAAGCGCAGGAAAGACGCCCCGGCGCTCTCTTCGCCGCCAAAGCCGAAGCTGCCGTCAAACAGACCATCCACAAACCATTTGAAGCCCACCGGCACTTCTACCAGTTTACGACCGATATCGTTAACCACACGGTCAATCATGGCACTGGAAACCAGCGTTTTACCTACGGCAACCTCTTTGCCCCACTGCGGACGATGCTGGAACAGATAGTTGATTGCCACAGCCAGATAGTGGTTCGGATTCATCAGACCTGCAGGCGTGACGATACCGTGACGGTCGTAGTCCGGGTCATTGCCAAACGCCAGATCGAATTTATCACGTAGCGCCAGCAGACCGGCCATCGCACATTCTGATGAGCAGTCCATGCGCACCACGCCATCTTTATCCAGATGCATAAAGCGGAATGTCTGGTCGATAGCGTCGTTAACGATAGTTAAATCGAGCTGATAATGCTCGGCGATGCGTTTCCAGTATTCCATACCGGAGCCGCCCAGCGGATCAACGCCGATTTTCAGGCCCGCTTTTTTAATCGCTTCCATATCCACAACCTGGGCCAGCCCTTCAACATAAGGCTGAATCAGATCTTTTTCCTGAATATGGCCGCTGGCCCAGGCCTGCTCCAGCGACAGGCGTTTAACCTCCTGCAAATCGTTTTGAATCAGCTGATTCGCACGGTCTTCCACCACTTTGGTAACGTTGGTGTCGGCCGGGCCACCGTTAGGCGGATTATATTTAATACCGCCATCTTCCGGCGGATTATGGGAAGGCGTAATCACGATGCCATCAGCCTGAGCGCCGCCCGCTTTGTTATATTCAAGGATTGCGTTAGAGATGGCCGGGGTCGGCGTATAACCGTTATCCTGCTGCACAATGACATCAACGCCGTTGGCCGCTAACACTTCCAGCACGGAAATGATCGCCGGCTCTGACAGCGCGTGGGTATCTTTACCCACGTAACAAGGGCCAGTGATCCCGTTCTTTTTACGTTCTTCAGCAATGGCCTGAGCGATAGCCAGAATATGCGTTTCATTGAAACTCTGACGTGCGGCGCTGCCGCGATGCCCTGATGTGCCAAACTTCACCGCGTGTTCCGCATTCCCTTTTTCTGGCTGCAGAACGTAATACTGGGATGTTAATTGTGCAACGTTAATCAAATCGCTCTGCTGGGCTGGCTGCCCGGCACGGGGGTGATTGGCCATTGGCGCTTCTCCCTGACGCTTCAGTTAAATGGTGCCGCAAACCTTATCTGACAGCTCCGGTGGGAACTGCATAGCCAGCATGATATGTTCCACCATGCTGCATTTGCGGCCTGTGTTAGTGTTGGTGATCACCCAGTACGGCGTGCCGGGAACATGCTTCGGCTTGGTATGGGTGCCATGCTGCAACAGTGTTTGTTCATCGCCGGCAAAGTAAACGCGGGTGCGTCCCTGCAGCGATGCGGTGGCCTCAGCAAACGCTTCGGGATCAAGACGATATAGTGTAGATAAAATCAACATAAAGCGATTTACCGCTTTATTCTGCTCGGCGTATTCATCAGAGAGTAGCAGCTCGCGCACAGCACGCACCCGATCTTGCGCACGCGTGGTTGGCTTGCTGACTTCATTTTCCTGACGCACGCTAACAGCAGGCGCCGGGGCCGGGGCCGCAACCGGTGCGCTCTGACCAGCGGTAAATTTCAACATCCGCCGTAAAATGTCGGAGGCGCTTTCACCGATATGCTGCGTGTGGCTGGCAATATAGCGATAGAGTTCTTCGTCGACTTCAATCGTTTTCATCTTTATCCGTACGGTAATTGCTTGTGGCAGATCCAGGCGCAGCGCGTAATAGCAAATTTCAGCTGTACAATCTGTGCGCTGGTTCTAACATAAGGATTATAAAGTTAAATCCTGCGGGTCGGTAGCGACGTTGGCGCTTGCAGGCAAAAGTCAGAATATGCCGCAAAGCAATCCGGCAAACAACCACTGACCGGCAGGCAGTCTATAAACCATGATAACCTATGCTTTCCTTTCAACTGTAAGAACTTTGCCATGAATTTGAATACTCGCCTGCAAACTGAACAGTCCGATCCGAACGCACTCCCCCTTCTGCTTATTCATGGCCTGTTCGGCAGCCTTGATAACTTAGGCGTGCTGGCGCGCGGCTTAAAAGCGGATCGTCCGTTGATTCAGGTGGATGTGCGTAATCATGGCCTTTCACCGCGCAGCGATGAAATGTCGTATGCGGCCATGGCGCAGGATATGCTGGATACGCTCGATGCGCACGGCATTGATAAAATCGCGGTGACTGGTCACTCCATGGGTGGGAAAATCGCCATGACCATGACGGCGCTGGCGCCTGAGCGGATCGAACAACTGGTATTAATTGATATCGCCCCGGTTGACTATCGCACCCGACGTCACGATGAAATTTTCGCCGCGGTTAATGCAGTAACCGCCGCAAAGGTGCAGTTGCGCAGTGAAGCCGCCAGCGTAATGCGCGAAATGCTCGCTGACGAAGGCGTTATCCAGTTTCTGCTGAAATCTTTCCACGACGGCGCATGGCGTTTTAATGTTCCGGCACTCTGGGACAACTACAGCAGCATCTCCGGCTGGGAAAATGTGCCCGCCTGGCACGGCCCGGCGCTGTTTATTCGCGGTGAGCTTTCTCCCTATCTTGATGATATTCATCGCAATGCTTTGCTGGCGCAGTTTCCAGCGGCGCGAGCGCACGTGATTGCTGGCGCAGGCCACTGGGTTCATGCTGAAAAACCGGATGCGGTGCTGCGGGCTGTGCGGCGTTTTTTAGCGCTGTAAAAGCAATATGTTAACAGGCTAACAAAGATTGTCCTCGCTCTTTGGTCAGGGTATGATGGCGCGCTAAAATTTTGCCGCCGTTAAACGGGGGCAAACCGGCCCAAACGTCACCATGCGCGGCGCAAACGCGCAGCCCATTCAGTATCACGATTCTATGGCAAAAGAACAAACGGACCGGACCACGCTCGATCTCTTCGCAGATGAACGTCGCCCGGGTCGCCCGAAAACCAGTCCGCTGTCGCGTGATGAACAACTTCGTATCAACAAGCGCAACCAGCTGAAGCGTGACAAAGTCCGCGGGTTACGGCGCGTTGAACTGAAGATGAACAGTGAGGCCGTCGATGCGCTTAATGCGATGGCTGCCGAACGCGGCGTCAGCCGCAGCGAGCTGATCGAAGAGATGATTCTCGCCCAGTTGCAGGCGCTTTGAACGGCTGGAAGAAGCGCACTAAGAAACAAATGCAGCGGCTTTACGAGTTCCGCCTCCTGACGGTCTCTGCTATTATTGCCGTAATCTGCATACAACGGGCAGTTACCATATTTTTAAGTTTCAAGAGGTTACTAAACTCATGGCAATCGTAGGTATTTTCTTTGGCAGCGATACCGGCAATACAGAAAACATTGCAAAGATGATCCAGAAACAGCTCGGTAGCGATGTTGCCGAAGTGCATGATATTGCCAAGAGCAGTAAAGAAGACCTGGAAGCTTTTGATATCCTGCTGTTAGGCATCCCGACCTGGTACTACGGCGAAGCACAATGTGACTGGGACGATTTTTTCCCAACGCTGGAAGAGATCGATTTCAACGGCAAACTGGTGGCGTTGTTTGGCTGCGGTGACCAGGAAGATTACGCTGAATATTTCTGCGACGCGATGGGTACTATTCGCGATATCATTGAGCCAAACGGCGCGGTGATTGTTGGTCACTGGCCAACCGAAGGTTATCATTTTGAAGCGTCGAAAGGCCTGGCAGATGATAAGCATTTCCTTGGTTTAGCCATTGATGAAGACCGTCAGCCCGAATTGACTAACGAACGCGTTGATAAATGGGTTAAACAGATTTATGCAGAACTGCACCTGCAGGAAATTCTGGAAGCCTGATTTAACGCGCATTGTGCTGTAAATCACATTGCGTAACAGGTATTTCCTATAGAAATGATAGATACGGGTTTGAAAATTTTACTATTGAGTCGGTAGAATACCCGTATCGGTCGCGCGCTTTCCTGCCGTGGTGCTGTAAAGCGGCAGGATCTAGCGAAATGTAAACACAGCATCATATGGGCATGAACAACGCCGGACGTAGCGATCTTCTCTTTACTTCCACTTGCGATTTCACGCGCACCCTTACGGTTTTCATTTCGAAGCATCAGTTCTATAATGAGACGCTATTAGCTTAGCGTCGACCGATGTTCATGGCTGTTCAGCCACATTGTGACTAGCAAAGTAACAGGACAATATCCGCATGACTGACAATAACACCGCATTAAAGAAGGCCGGACTGAAGGTCACACTTCCGCGACTAAAAATCCTGGAAGTGCTTCAGGGACCTGAGAGCCATCACGTCAGTGCGGAAGAGTTATACAAGCGACTCATTGATATGGGCGAAGAGATCGGGCTGGCGACGGTTTATCGCGTCCTGAACCAGTTTGACGATGCCGGTATCGTTACCCGCCATAACTTTGAAGGCGGCAAATCCGTTTTCGAACTGACCCAGCAGCAGCACCACGATCATCTGATCTGCCTGGACTGCGGCAAGGTTATCGAATTTAGTGATGAGTCTATTGAATCCCGCCAGCGTGAAATCGCCACGCGCCACGGCATCAAACTGACCAACCATAGCCTTTATCTGTATGGTCACTGCGCGTTGGGCGATTGCCGCGAAGACGAAACATTACACGATAAATAATCAATTATGCTATGCAGTAAAATCAAAACCGGTGCTCAGGCACCGGTTTTTTTTACCCTTCACGCTGCCCGCATGCGTTAAAAAAACAGTGAACGGGGCGATAACGATAAACTTCACCTCTTTCTTATCCTGGAAAATATTGCCGTATCCACCGCCGTAGCTGGAGAGATTGCTGTGATTGTTGTAACGGGTGAAGTGCAGCTTAAACAGCGTATCCTTCGCTCTGCCCTGCTGAATGGTATAAAACAGGTCCAGATCCCAGCCGCCTAAGTCATACATCACACCGGCAAAAATTGCTTTTTCACCGTTGGCGTTCCAGTCAGAGCGCGCATCCCACCAGATATCAAGACGCCCGTTGGAGCTGCCACAGGAAGGCGTCATGCGCTGAAGAAAGTAGCCATGATTTGTACTGACCCAAAAAGTTGGACAGATTAACCGAGGCATCTGAGGAAGAGTTCATTTAATACATGGGCTCTTTTTTGTTTCCTGCTAACGCTAAATAAACTGTTACGTAACCGAATTATCCATCCCGCAGCTTTCTTACTTTCGCATTGCCGTCTCATCAATAAACTGTTTGTCATCTTCTTTCGTGAAAGTTTCTACTGAATTAACAATAGGTGTATCATCCGATTCCCGCTCGTAGCGGTATGGACGTATTGGCCTTCACCTCCTATTGAGAGAGTTTCAGGAATAATGTCCGCTGCTGAGTTTGTGATGGTTTGAAACCATGATAAATATAGAAGTTTTTGGCTTCTTCCGTAAGTGCGTGAACCATGATTGCACGTACACCAATATTCTCGGCTACCCGATAGCAACGAAGCACTGCGTCATGCAGTAAATCGGCACCAAGCCCTTTTCCACGGAATGAGACATCGACAGTCAGACGGGCAAGTATAATGACAGGAATGGGATCAGGCATGTTACGCCGAAGGCTGCCTGTCGCTTCTGTATGGTTGACGCTCCCGGTGGCCAGAGAGTAAAAGCCGGCTATTTGTTTAGTGTCCTTCTTACAAACCACAAACGTTCGGGCCGCTCTGAGAGCCTGGTTTTTGAGGCCCCTCTGCTTTAACCAGTCATCGAGCACGGCTTCACTGCTGACAAACTCCGCCACCTGATGAAAAGCGGATAAAGGTTCTGGTGCTGTTACACGTCCCACTGAGGTTTCCTTGCCAGCAGTTTTTCGATAACGGGATCATCTGTGACCGGTGCATCAATCATATCGATGAACTCTGCGTATTGCTCATCGTTAAAATTAAAGACGCGGCGGTCGAGGATAACATTCTCGGCAGCCTTACAGGCCATTTCCAGAATGAAATCTGTACGTGATTTGTGAAGGATTTCAGCCGCGGCATCAATGAGTGCTCGCTGAGATTCTTTGGCCCTAAGGTTGAGTTGAACATCAGATTTCATGAAATATCTCCGTATAGCATTTGCTTTACAGAGTAGCACAATGAGAATGTATAGCAAATGCTATACATCAAGTTATCTTCTTTAATATTTAGAATGATGATGTCCGCTTTGTGCCAAAAACGGCCTCTGGAAGATATTTATACTCACCCACTAATGCTTCGATTTTTGATGTCGCGCGGTGTCAGGCTTTTTCCTGTTGCAATTGTTCATGCTGCTTAAGCTCATAGTCAATAAATGCATCAATCATGCTCCGGTATACTTTTTCAATGATTACTTTCGAAAGTCCAATTTCCGCAGCTCTCTCACGCACCTTACTGATGACTTGTTCTACGCGATCCTGCGCACGAACGGCGGTACTATCGGTTTTGAACGCAGCAGCGGCTTTAACACACCCTGCACGCTGAGCTATTAATTTAACCAGCTCACTATCGATTTGATCAATACGGTCTCTAACTTCGTCAATACTGGAAAAGCACATAGATTGAACCTTTAGACTAGTACATGAGGTCAGCAGGATACATTAAATTCTGACAGGTGCCATCTATAGAATTATGAAGCGGACATTTTGCACCCTAACCTTCCTCACCCACGCCGGAAATTCGCAGAACGTATCAGGCATCATCAAGCCGTGAGGTCAGTTTTCTGACATGAACGCCTTCGGCAAGGCGCCGTTCCGGTCCCGGCCACCGCTGCCCCCACAATGACAGCAAGAGATGGCGGGGATTCGTCCATTATTTGCCGGAAGCGGGCATTACTGATATCCCGACACGTTAATAACCACGCCAGTTGGCCGCTGCATTTTAAGTTGATTAAAAAGGCATCGTTAATATGCACGATTAAAATAGCCATGATTGATGCTAAGTCCGGTCTGTCAGCCATCGTGAATGCCACATCCGGTTGAGTGCCCCCAATAAGAAACCATCTTCTATACTCTGTTACGTTTAGTTAACTTTGCCGCTGTTCATCGTGCTGCGTTGTTTTTTTAATCACCGCCTTGCCCGAAAGCCGCTGCCTGAATCCATCGATACGCCATATTTAATACTTATTCATTTCAACGGGGGACGTCCTGATATGTCGCAATCTCAACCCTCACGCCTGGGCAGCTTACTGCTGCTGCTGGCAGCCGTGATCGGCTTCGCGGTGGCTTTATACGCGTGGCTGACACCCCTCACCGGTGTTACCGGTACTATTGGTGCACTGGGTGTGGCCATCGCCAGCGCCGTGCTGGCGCTACTGACCTTTATTTTACGTGGCGCATCCCGCCGCGGTGCGCGCACTTCCCTGATTGTTATCATTTTTCTGATGTTATTCGCGATTGGTTTTGCAGCTGCGCTACTGCATCAGTACATCATTACGGCAGCAATGGTGGTCGGCCTTATTGGCCTGATTACGCTGAGCCGCAATTCCGTTCGTCATAATCATCGCATCAGAGCCTGAGGAGCTGCCCGTGCATAATGATCACTATTCTCCATTAATGAAAGTCAGCATCACGGCGCTGGCTCTACTGTTCATACCGGTGACGCAGGCGCAGAAGCAGGATAACGCTGCTGAAGCCTCTATGGGCACGCAGGAAAAACTTAATGTGGATTCGGCCAATCAACAGGCGCCGGGAACCACTGAAACCACTGAAGATGCGTCCACCGGCAAGCGTGACGGACAGAAAGTCGAGTCTGCCAGTCACGCCGCGAGCTCACTGGTGCCCTCTTCTGCCAGCTGGGACAGCTTCCATGGTCAGCTTAACGCACAGAAATATAGCCCGCTGAAACAGATCACTGCGGATAACGTCAGCAAGCTAAAGAAAATCTGGGAATTTCATACCGGAGATGTCTCGGATGGCAAAGGTGACACCCCTGCCACAGTCTGGTCAGCAACGCCAATTTTTGCCAACCAGACGCTCTACATCGGTACCCCATTTGATCGCCTGATTGCGCTGGACCCCGGTACAGGTAAAGAGAAGTGGCACTATGACACTAAATCCTCGCGCAAAGCCCTGACGCAGCCGGTACTGAAGAACCGTGGTGTCTCCTACTGGCAGGCCCGACAACCGGCTCCCGGGCAAGCGTGTCAGAAGATCGTCTATATGGGAACCGTTGATGGCAAGCTCTTTGCGCTGGATGCCGATTCGGGTAAGCCATGCAGTGACTTTGCTGACAACGGCATGCTGGATCTTAATCAGTGGAACACGGTTAACGCCAAGTACCCGCTATCTGTGCTGCAGCCGCCCACGGTCGTCGGCAACCACCTGCTTGTTGGCTGGGCTGGCAAAGACTGGGCTTATGCTGAAGCGCCTCCGGGCACCGTCTTTTCAATCAATGCGCAGACCGGCGAACGCGAATGGACTTTTGAAGCCATTCCGGCCGCAATCCGCAAACGCACCGGTACCGCCAACGTCTGGACACATATGTCTGCCGATGAGGCTCATGGACTGGTCTATCTGCCGGTCTCATCGCCATCTCCCAACTACTGGGGCGGTAACCGCGTCGATCCGATTCCGCTCGGCACGTCTACTACCGCGCTGGACATCAATACCGGTAAAGTGGTCTGGTCTCGCCAGTGGGTGCATCACGACGTGTGGGATTACGATATCAATTCGGCACCAACGCTGATGGATATCACAGTCAACGGCAAAAAGATCCCGGCACTGATTCAGGCTACCAAGCAGGGCTTTCTGTTTGTTGTGAACCGTCTGACGGGTGAGGATGTCTGGCCTATTGAAGAGCGTCCGGTGCCTCAGGGTGATGGTTCGGTGCAGGGTGAAGTTCTTTCGCCAACACAGCCATTCCCTACAAAACCTGCGCCACTGCTCGATCAATCGAAAAAGCCAGAGATCTGGAAACTGGCGGATATAGTGGGTGCCGGCCAGTGTTCACGACTATGGGATAAGCTGACCTATGAGGGCATGTACACGCCACCAACCACTAAGGGCGAAGGGACGCTAACCTATCCGGACAGCGCCGGGGGCGTTCAGTGGGGCGGCGTAGCGTACGATCCACAAAAACAGATTGCGGTCGTTAACACCTCACACATCGTGCAGTATGTGAAGCTCTATAGCCGCGAAGATTACGAAAAAGCGGATAATGGTTCCGGCAACGAGAGCGGTTTTGCCCCTCAGGAAGGTGCGCCTTACGGGCTGCGTCTGATGGTGGCGAATAACTGGCTTGGCATGCCGTGCTGGCAGCCACCCTTTGGTGAAATCGTGGCGCTGGATATGCATACGGGTGACGTAAAATGGCGTCGTCCGGTTGGCGCTTCGCAGCAGTATGGCTTCTTTATGCCGGAAAGCTGGGGATCACCCACCATCGGCGGCCCGGCAGTGACAGCGGGTGGCGTGATCTTTATAGGTGCCTCAATGGATGCCAAAGTTCGCGCCTACTCCGTGGATAACGGAGAAGAGCTGTGGTCCGATCAGGTTGAAGCACCAGCGGTGGCGAATCCGTCGATCTATGAGTATAAAGGCCGTCAGTATGTCGCATTTGTCGCAGGCGGTAATACTATTCTGAAGGATCAGGTGGGCGATCAGGTGGTGGTTTACGCGCTACCTGAGTAATCGTTCTTAAAAACATCAATACAAACAGAATGGGGCCCCAGCGCCCCATTTTTTTGTACCCGGTCCGGCGTTTCGAGCGCTCCGGACTGCCACATTGGCGATAATCGAGCCTCTCCCGCTCTGCGCAGGGATGACCGGCTTCGGCTCAGTTCGCTAAGGTATTTTTAGTTGCAGGACTGAACCCACTCATTCCTGATTAGGGCTGGGGTAAATTCTGTGGCAGGAAGTTTTAGTAAAGCCTTTGCGATCGTTAATATACAGCCTCCAGGTCCGCTGGACATTGCCTGCTGCTCCGTCTTATTTCATATACCGCTGGCCCCCGCAGGTACTTCGTTACGAAATGGCGTAAAGGCCGTTATCTGCTACATAGCCGCCCCTCCGTCAGCCGCTGTACAGCTCTCAAGTTCTGCTGCGCCTCAAACGTTCTGAAAGAACTGCGGAAGTCCGCTCTGTGCCTAAGCGGACACTGGTGCATTGGGTAACTATAAAGTTGCACTGCAGGTCAATTATGAGAAATGCTGAAAAGCTCGTTAACTAATCCCAAGTTGCATAATCAGTTATCTCTTCCATGATTAATACGTAACCTTAGCTAAGGAGAAATCATGTTAGACGAATACAAAAAATGCATTGAGGCCTGCTATCTGTGTGCAGCGGCATGTGATAACTGTGCGGCTTCATGTCTGGAAGAAGAAAACGTTGAGATGATGCGCAAGTGCATAAAACTGGATATGGAGTGTGCAAATGTCTGTCGTCTTGCAGCTCAGTTCATGGCACTTAATAGCGAGTCAGCTCAAGAGCTCTGCCGACTTTGTGCTGATATTTGTCAGAAATGCGGCGATGAGTGTGCAATGCATGAGCATGACCACTGCCAGGATTGCTCCAGAGCTTGTCATCACTGCGCCGAACAATGCAGAAAGATGGCCGCCTGAGAAAAAAATCAAATTACCAAACCCGCTTCGGCGGTTTTTTTAATCCCGTAGAGAAAATTCAGCAGGATGAGATTAAGAGTACAGGCGGGAAATGGATCTATTCGTAAGTGTCATCCTCAACGACAAATGCTTGCACAGATTATTTAAATGGCTCAATGCCCGTTTTTCGCTCATAGCAGACATTTGCGTGCTCGTCTCAAAGACGTTCAGGTTTCCTGAACTGGAAGGTGCCTTGATTTCAACGTCCCGAAAAAGCATTCTGCGCAGGCGTTATCGAGGTAGTTACCTTTGCGGGAAATATTTTGCATGATGCCAAATTCATGTAACAGATATTGGTACCATCTATGACGGTATTGCCAGCCCTGATCTGAATGCAGAACCGGATTGCTGCCCGCATCAAGTCGGGAAAATGCCTTAATCACATCGGCATGGTTGGGCGTTCTGAAATACTGTAGGAAATCACTTCGTTATTGAAGAGATCAATAATGGGGGAAAGATAGAGTTTGCGACCGTTGACAGCGAATTCAGTGACATCGGTGACCCACTTTTCATTAGGCCGTTTTCGCTTTACTGAAGCCAATTTCGTTTGGTGCTGCCGGGCCGCTATTGCTTATTTTCCACGCGCCAAATAACGCCACATCCAGGCCGATAAAATCTGCCGCATAGCCAGAATTAAAATCCAGGCTACTGTTAAAGGTGGAATGATGCAGATTAGCCTGATATTGCCCATACTTTCGCTTGCAGGATCCATGTCTTTGCGATCGCGCTGGCGTTGCCAGTAATAAACAATACCAACAACCATATAAGGTTATTTATGAGAAAACATCATTATGTTCAGGATGTTTTTTTCAGCCTGATAATGAGACAAGCAATAGTGTAAAGTAGTCTTAAAAATAGCACCGATTAAATAATTTACCCGACAGCAATCAATCTAATAAATACAAACTTGAGGCTTATTCTCAGGACGCTAAATAAAACATCCTGAGAATAAATTTAACGGGCGTAGACCGGAAGGAGATCAGCGTAGCTCAGTAACGACACCACGATATTCAGAACGGCAAACAACAGCACCAGAAACACCGGCAGATTACCGCCTTTTAAACGCCAGCCTTGAGGTTGTGGAAAGCGTTGTCTGGCGCGCCAGACAAGCAGCGCCGGCGTGATAACCGCCCAAACGGTAGCTGCCAGCCCGGCATAACCAATTGCGACCAGAAAACCATTCGGCCAGATTAGCGCAGCGGAAAGCGGAAAGATAAAGGTGAGCAACGTAGTTTTTAACCGCCCTGTCGCATGGTTATCGGTTTTCAATAAATCAGCCAGATAATCAAACAGCCCCAGCGTAACCCCAAGAAATGAACTGGCAACGGCGAAAGTTGAAAAAACAGTGAGCAGTACACTAAGCGAGGCGTTTTGCAGTAAATTGCCTAAAGCGTCAACCAGCGCATCGATATTGCCGCCGCGTTGGGCAATCGCAATAAAGTCCGTGCGGGGAATATTGCCCATGGTGCCAATAATCCAGACCAGATAGATCATCAGCGCCGCCAGGGTTCCCAGCAATAAACAGCGCGCCACTTTTTTGCCATTGCCCTGGTAATAGCCGATCAGTCCGGAAATATTGCCATGATAGCCAAACGAGGCCAGGCAAAAAGGAATCACCATCCAGCCATAGCGCAGATAATGGCTTTCCGTTGCAATGGTATCAAACAGCAATGCCGGCTTAACATGACCAAGCAGGCCGCCGAACAGCAGAAAGAAAGTAATAACTTTCGCGCCCAGAAAGATCAGCGTAACGCGGCTGACTGCGGCGGTCCCCAGCCAGACAAACAGCGCCACCAGCAGCGTAAAACCCAGTCCCGCCGCTCTGGCAGAGACCGGCATCGCCAGCGCAGCAAAGGTATGCTGCAAAATAGCGCCGCTGGCTGAAATATAGGCATAGGTCAAAATACCCAGCACAAAGAGGATGGACGCACCGTTAAGCAGGTTCCAGCGCTGTCCCAGCAGATCGCGCGTCAACGTATCGAAGCCCGCCCCGCCTGGATAGTGCAGACTTGCCTCAAGAAACATCAGCCCGGACAGCAGCATGCAGAGCCAGGTGAATAATAAAATAGCTGACGACCAGCTAAACCAGGCACCGGACATCACCACCGGCAGCGAAAACATACCAGCCCCGACTATCGTACCGGTAATGATCAGCGTGCCCCACAATATTGAGGGAAGCTTGCTGGCGGAAACCGCTGTTTCCATAACACGTCCTTAGAATGATATTTGTTCATTTAATATTCAGTTGGCACTCTGTCTGGCTGAAAGGCCATTAAGGAAGATATTCTACCCTATAGTGAACTCATGAACTAGTACATGTCAGAAAAAACAGATCAATGCGCTGCCAGCATAAAATGGGCATCGTATTTCCTGGTGTAATGTTTTCTCGCTGCCTGCCACTGCCAGGGTTGCAACAAGCAAAAAAAGGCGGCTCAGTGAGCCGCCTTTGATTACTGAAACGTCTTACTCGCCGCTTTTAGCCCAGGTATCACGCAGGCCAACGGTACGGTTAAATACCAGATGCTGCGGACTGGAATAAACGCTGTCGGCACAGAAATAGCCTTCGCGTTCAAACTGGTAAGGCGAGGTGGCTTCAGCCTGTTTCAGGCCTGGTTCGACAAAGCCATGCTTAATCACCAGCGATTCCGGGTTAATGGTTGCAAGGAAATCTTCCGCCGCGCCCGGATTCGGCACGCTAAACAGACGATCGTAAAGACGGAACTCGGCCGGTGCCGCATGTTCTGCCGATACCCAGTGGATAACGCCTTTCACTTTACGGCCATCCGCCGGATCTTTGCTCAGCGTATCAACATCGCAGGTGCAGAAAATGCAGGTAATATTACCCTCTTCATCTTTCGCGATACGCTCGGCACGGATAACGTAGGCATTACGCAGACGCACCTCTTTACCCAGTACCAGACGTTTGTACTGCTTGTTCGCTTCTTCACGGAAATCAGCGCGATCGATCCAGATTTCACGGCTAAAAGGCACTGCACGCGTGCCCATCTCCGGCTTATTCGGATGATTTGGCATGCTAATGATCTCTTCATGACCGGCTGGCAGGTTCTCAATCACCACTTTCACCGGATCGAGCACTGCCATTGCGCGCGGCGCATTTTCGTTCAGATCGTCACGAATACAGGACTCCAGCGCCGCCATCTCCACGATGTTATCCTGTTTGGTCACGCCTATACGGCGGCAGAATTCGCGGATAGACGCAGCGGTATAACCACGGCGGCGTAGGCCAGAAACGGTAAGCATGCGCGGATCGTCCCAGCCTTCCACCACTTTCTCTGTTACCAGCAGGTTCAGCTTACGCTTGGACATAATGGCGTATTCAAGATTCAGGCGAGAGAATTCGTACTGACGCGGATGTACCGGGATGGTGATGTTATCCAGCACCCAGTCATACAGACGGCGGTTATCCTGGAACTCCAGCGTACAAAGCGAATGGGTGATCCCTTCCAGCGCATCGGAAATGCAGTGGGTGAAATCGTACATCGGATAGATGCACCACTTGTTGCCGGTCTGATGATGCTCGGCAAATTTTACACGGTACAGCACCGGATCGCGCATTACGATAAAGTTGGATGCCATATCGATTTTAGCGCGCAGGCAGGCGGTGCCTTCAGCAAATTCACCGTTGCGCATTTTCTCAAACAGCGCCAGGTTTTCTTCCACGCTGCGATCGCGGTATGGGCTGTTTTTACCCGGCGAGGTCAGCGTACCGCGATATTCGCGGATCTGTTCCGGCGACAGTTCATCGACATAGGCCAGACCTTTGTTGATCAGCTCAATGGCGTAGTGATAAAGCTGGTCAAAATAGTTGGAGGAGTAACGAACTTCACCACTCCACTGGAAACCCAACCATTGCACGTCACGCTTGATTGACTCGACATACTCGATATCTTCTTTTACCGGGTTGGTATCGTCAAAACGCAGGTTACATTCGCCCTGATAATCTTGCGCGATGCCAAAGTTCAGGCAGATAGATTTTGCGTGACCAATATGCAAATAGCCATTTGGTTCCGGTGGAAAACGGGTATGCACACTGCTGTGCTTGCCGCTCGCCAAATCTTCGTCGATGATCTGACGAATAAAATTAGTTGGGCGGGCTTCAGCCTCACTCATCACTGTATCCTCAACACGAAATGTCTGGTCGTTATAACCAGGAAATAACGGATATGATCCACAAAGCGTGCAAGGGAAACAACCGTTTGTTAGCGCTGAGGCAGAAAAAAGGCAGGAATCGCTTCCTGCCTGAAGAGGTTTAACGCAGAGGCGCGTTATTTCTGGATTTCGTACAGTTTGCTTTCGCCTGCAATCACCGTTCCGGTGGCCAGCGATGCCATTCCGGCGAAGTCGTCGATATTGCTCACCACCACCGGGCTGATCATGGAGCGGGCGTTGGCATTAAGGAAATCGAGATCCATTTCCAGCACCGGCTGACCGGCGCTCACGGTTGCGCCCTCTTCCACCAGTCGCGTAAAGCCTTTACCCGCTAACGCCACGGTATCCAGCCCCATATGCACCACGATTTCCACGCCATTTGCCGTTTCCAGGCAGAATGCATGATTAGTGTTAAAGATTTTCACTACCGTTCCGGCAATCGGCGCTACTACTGTTTTGCCGGTAGGTTTGATCGCTACGCCATCACCCACTGCTTTGCTGGCGAAAGCTTCATCAGGCACCTGATCAATTGGCACAATTTCACCGCTTACCGGCGCGACCAGGGTGGCAATCGTTTGCTGAGCGTTCGCCGGAGCCGCTTTTACTGCAGGCTCAGCGGCAATAACTGGCGCTGCGCCGCCGGATGCCGCTACCGGCCCTTTTGCCAGGACGTTTTTCATTGCTGAGGCGATGGATTCCGCCTGGGCGCCGACAATAATTTGTACGCTCTGCTTGTTCAGACGGATCACGCCGGATGCGCCTAAACGCTTCGCCAGCTGTTCGTTCAGCGCCGCGCTGTCTTTTACATTCAGACGCAGACGCGTAATACAGGCATCAATATGCGTCAGGTTAGCTGAACCACCTACCGCGCTGATATAGCGACGCGCCAGGGATTCGGTTTCCGTTTCGCCTTGCAGGTTATTTTCGACATTTACATCGTAGCCATCCGTCTCATCACCGGAAACCGCCAGTTCACGGCCCGGAGTCAGCAGGTTGAAGCGTTTGATGGTAAAACGGAACACCAGATAATAGATAACAAAGAACACCAGCCCCTGCGGGATTAGCATATACCACTGGGTCGCCAGCGGATTGCGCGATTGCAACGCCATATCCACCAGCCCAGCGCTGAAACCGAAACCGGAGATCCAGTGCATGCTCGCAGAGATAAACACTGAAATACCGGTCAGGACCGCGTGGATAAAGTAAAGCACCGGTGCCACAAACATAAAGGAGAATTCCAGCGGCTCGGTAATACCGGTAAAGAAAGCCGCAAACGCTGCGGCGATCATAATACCGCCTACTTTGGCGCGGTTTTCTGGATGCGCGCACTGATAAATCGCCAGCGCGGCGCCCGGCAGACCAAACATCATGATCGGGAAGAAGCCCGCCTGATATTGCCCCGTTACGCCAACAATGCCTTTTCCGCTGGCAATGGACTGCGCGCCGCCGAGGAAGTTAGGGATATCGTTGATGCCCGCCACGTCAAACCAGAAAACAGAGTTCAGCGCATGATGCAGACCGACCGGAATCAGCAAGCGGTTGAAGAAGGCATAAACGCCGGCGCCAGCAGAACCCAGTTTTTGAATATGTTCGCCAAAAGAGACCAGCGCGTTGAAAATAAGCGGCCAGACATACATCAGAATAAAGGCGATCAGAATCATCAGGAAGGAGACCAGAATAGGCACCAGCCTGCGTCCGCTAAAGAAGGAGAGCGCTTTCGGCAGTTCTACGTGGCTGAAGCGGTTATAAACTTCAGCAGAGAGAATACCCACCAGAATACCGACAAACTGGTTATCAATTTTGCCGAATGCGGCTGGCACTTGCTCCAGCGGCATTTTCTGAATCATCGCCACTGCCGCTGGTGAGCAGAGCGTGGTCACGACCAGAAAGCCTACAAAGCCCGATAGCGCCGCAGCACCGTCTTTATCTTTCGACATGCCATAAGCAATACCGACGGCGAACAGCGCAGGCATATGTTCAATAATCGCGCCGCCCGATTTAATCAGCAGCGCGGCCAGTGCGTTACCCGCTCCCCAACTATCGGGATCGAGCCAGTAACCGACGCCCATTAAAATTGCGGCGGCGGGTAGCGTAGCAACAGGCACCATCAGCGCCCGGCCCACCTTTTGCAAATAACTAAGAATATTCACTCTTTCCCCCTGTGAGAATCAAAAAAGGCGTCTGAAGCTGTTACTTTTATTATCACATCCCTCAGATAACCTAACGAAAGTACAGCATGCTACGCAGTGTAAAAAGAATTTAATTCGCTTCGCAAATTAAAACCGCTCCGTATGTGACAGTTGTCACCATAAACTTGATTGGAACTTGCATGGCGCTGGTTATCTTTCCCTACTTATTTTATGATTAAAAATATCCGGACGGCGATCTCCTTTACGGTAAGTGTTAACAGGTCAAAATACGCTTAGATAGGTGACCTTACCGTCCATTAACCGGTTTGAATAATACTCCTTAAACGAGGTCAACTATGAGACTAATTCCCCTGGCAAATGCTTCCCAGGTAGGTAAATGGGCCGCACGTCATATCGTAAACCGTATTAACGCCTTTAAACCCACGCGCGAACGCCCTTTTGTACTTGGTCTGCCCACCGGTGGTACACCGCTGGAAGCCTATAAACATTTAATTGAAATGCACAAAGCGGGCCAGGTTAGCTTCCAGAACGTCGTCACCTTCAATATGGATGAATATGTCGGCTTGCCGAAAGAACATCCTGAAAGCTACCACAGCTTTATGTATCGTAATTTTTTCGATCACGTTGATATTCCGCGAGAAAACATCAATCTTCTTAATGGAAATGCAGCGGATATTGACGCAGAATGTCGCCAGTATGAAGAAAAAATTCGCGCTTATGGAAAAATCCACCTGTTTATGGGCGGCGTAGGCAATGACGGCCATATCGCCTTTAACGAACCTGCGTCTTCGCTGGCATCCCGTACTCGCATCAAAACGCTGACGCATGATACCCGCGTCGCTAACTCACGCTTTTTCGATGGTGATGTGAATCAGGTACCTAAGTATGCCTTAACGGTGGGCGTTGGCACGCTGCTGGACGCTGAAGAAGTGATGATTCTGGTGACCGGCCATGTGAAGGCGCAGGCGCTACAGGCTGCAGTCGAAGGCAATGTTAACCATATGTGGACCATCAGCTGTCTGCAGCTTCATCCTAAAGCGGTAGTGGTTTGCGATGAGCCTTCCACCATGGAGCTGAAGGTAAAAACCGTCAAATATTTCCGCGAAATGGAAGCGGAAAATATGCAGAATTTATAATCACTGGATTTAACCCCTGTCCGGTTAACCAGCCGGACAGATGCCGCCTTGAGTCGGGAGAATATTATGTATGCTTTAGTAAATGGTCGCGTGTTTACCGGCCATGAAATCCTCGATAATCACGCTGTTATTATTAATAACGATCTGATTGAACGTGTCTGTCCTCACGATGAGCTACCAGCGGAATGCGAACAGCGTGATGTGGGTGGCGCAATCATAGCTCCCGGCTTTATTGACGTTCAGCTAAATGGCTGCGGCGGCGTCCAGTTTAATGATGATATTGATGCGATTAGCCTGGAAACCCTGGCTATTATGCAAAAAGCGAATGAGAAGTCAGGCTGTACCAGCTTTCTTCCTACCCTGATTACCAGCAGCGATGAGCTGATGGTACGGGCGGTCGAGGTGATGCGTAGCTGGCTGGAACTGCATTCCCATCAGGCGCTCGGCCTGCATCTTGAAGGCCCGTGGCTGAACGTGGCGAAAAAAGGCACCCACCACGCAGAGTTAATCCGCAAACCCGATGCGGCACTGGTCAAATTCCTGTGCGATAACACTGATGTGATTACCAAAGTTACCCTGGCACCAGAAATGGCGGGCACCGAGGTGATCCATCAATTACACGACGCTGGCATTATTGTTTCCGCCGGGCATTCTCATGCTACCTATGATGAAGCGCGTAGCGGTTTTGCCGCCGGCATCAGCTTTGCCACACATTTATATAACGCCATGCCGGTAACAACCGGTCGCGAGCCCGGTTTGATTGGCGCGCTGCTCGATACGCCAGAAGTTTACTGCGGCATTATTGCCGACGGCCTGCATGTTCACTACGCTAACGTGCGCAACGCAAAACGCATCAAAGGCGATAAGCTGGTACTGGTTACTGATGCCACCGCGCCAGCCGGTGCAGCTATTGACCGGTTCATTTTTGCCGGTAAAACAATATACTATCGAAACGGGCTGTGTGTTGACGAAAACGGGACGCTGAGCGGATCGGCGCTAACGATGATCGAAGCAGTACAGAACTGCGTTGAACATGTCGGCATTTCACTGGATGAGACCTTGCGTATGGCAACGCTTTATCCAGCCCGTGCAATGGGCGTGGATAAACAGTTAGGCTCTATTGAAGCTGGAAAAGTAGCAAACCTGGCTGTTTTCACACGCGATTATCACATTATCAAGACTATCGTTAACGGTAACGAAGTCTTTAGCGAGTAATCATTGATGACCACTGGCGGCCAGGCACAAATAGGAAATGTCGATCTCGTAAAGCAGTTAAACAGCGCAGCGGTTTACCGCCTTATCGATCAGATGGGTCCCATTTCCCGTATTCAGATTGCGGAGCATAGCCAGCTTGCGCCAGCCAGCGTCACGAAAATTACCCGCCAGCTTATTGAGCGCGGCCTGATAAAAGAGGTCGATCAGCAGGCCTCTACCGGCGGTCGCCGCGCCATTTCGATCGTTACCGAAACACGGGGCTTTCATACCATTGGCGTGCGCCTTGGGCGTAACGACGCCACGCTCACGCTCTACGACCTGAGCGGTAAGTCGCTGGCGGAGGAGCATTACCCGCTGCCTGAGCGCACCCAGGAGACGCTGGAGCATGCGCTTTTCAATGCCATCGATCACTTTATTGCAGCTCATCAGCGCAAGCTGCGTGAGCTGATTGCCATCTCTGTTATTTTGCCAGGCCTGGTCGATCCACATAGTGGCATCATTCGTTATATGCCACATATCACGGTCAATAACTGGCCGCTGGTCGCTAATCTTAAACAGCGTTTCCACGTTACCAGCTTTGTTGGTCATGACATTCGCAGCCTGGCGCTGGCGGAACACTATTTTGGTGCAAGTCGCGACTGCGCAGATTCTATTTTGGTGCGCTTACATCGCGGCACCGGGGCGGGCATCATCACTAACGGTCATATTTTTCTCGGCAGCAACGGCAACGTAGGGGAAATAGGTCATATTCAGGTGGATCCGCTGGGCGAGCGCTGCCACTGCGGCAACTTTGGCTGTCTGGAGACCATTGCCGCCAACGGCGCGCTGGAAAATCGCGTGCGTCGTCTGTTGCAGCAAGATTACCCCAGTACGTTAACGCTGGATGATTGTACGATCCACGCTATCTGCAAAGCGGCCAATCGCGGTGACAGGCTGGCGACGGAAGTGATTGAGCATGCCGGGCGCTATTTAGGTAAAGCGATCGCAATTGCGATAAATTTGTTTAATCCACAAAAAATCGTGCTGGCTGGCGAGATTACCGAAGCGGAAAAGGTGCTGTTCCCGGCTATTGAAAGCTGTATCAATGCGCAAACGTTAAAGGCATTTCGTAAAAATTTACCGGTCGTGCGCTCTGAGTTGGATCATCGTTCCGCCATTGGCGCTTTCGCGCTGGCCAAACGCGCCATGCTGAATGGTGCCCTGCTCCAGCATCTGCTGGAAGAATAACCGCTAACGCCAGCCTTTCACGGCTGGCTTTTTTTTTGCGTTGCGCCCGCACGGCTGTTTTTTGCTCAACAGGGCATCTTTTTTGATGAATCCACAATTATCTGCGCATTTTTTTAGATAAAATCTAATATCCAACGCCTGACAACAACCTTTTTATCAAGAAAAAGGGAAATCGCTTGCATTGCATGTACCAGATAGCGCATTTTCTTATACATCACGCAACGACAGGCGTTGCTTTTCCAACATCACTTAATGAAAACATCACCGTTTAGGTGAGATCAGGAGTAGGTTATGTGTTCAATCTTCGGTGTACTCGATCTGAAAAGCGACGCTTCAGAACTGCGTAAAAAAGCGTTAGAACTTTCACGCCTGATGCGTCATCGCGGCCCGGACTGGTCCGGTGTCTATGCTGACGACCATGCCATACTGGCGCATGAACGTTTGTCGATTGTTGACGTTAACAACGGCGCGCAGCCCCTGTACAACGCAGCCCATACCCACGTTCTGGCCGTTAACGGTGAAATCTATAACCATCAGGCGCTGCGCGCAGAGTTGAGCGATCGCTATGCGTTTCAGACCGGTTCCGACTGCGAAGTGATCCTGGCGCTCTATCAGGAAAAGGGCGTTGATTTCCTGGACGATCTGCAGGGCATGTTCGCCTTTATCCTTTACGATAGCGAAAAGAAAAGCTGGCTGATTGGCCGCGATCATATCGGCATTATCCCGCTCTATATGGGCAACGATGAGCATGGCAACCTGTTTGTGGCTTCAGAGATGAAAGCGCTGGTGCCGGTATGCCGCACCATTAAAGAATTCCCGCCGGGAAGCTATCTCTCCAGCACCGATGGCGAAATTCGTCGTTATTACCAGCGTGACTGGATGGAATATGACAGCGTCGCCAACAACTCTACTGATGCAACCGCGCTGAAAAATGCGCTGGAAGAGTCAGTAAAAGGCCATCTGATGTCCGATGTGCCTTACGGTGTGCTGCTTTCAGGCGGTCTGGACTCGTCCATTATTTCGGCGATCACCAAACGCTTCGCGGCAAAACGCGTGGAAGATCAGGATAAGAGCGATGCCTGGTGGCCGCAGCTGCACTCTTTCGCCGTTGGACTCGAAGGCTCGCCCGATCTGAAAGCGGCCCGTTCCGTCGCCGATCACCTGGGTACGGTACATCATGAGATTCACTTTACCGTGCAGGAAGGTCTGGATGCGATTCGCGATGTGATCTATCACATTGAAACATATGATGTCACCACCATCCGCGCCTCTACGCCGATGTACCTGATGTCACGTAAGATTAAAGCGATGGGCATTAAAATGGTGCTCTCTGGCGAAGGCGCCGATGAAGTGTTTGGCGGCTATCTCTACTTCCATAAGGCACCAAACGCGAAAGAGTTCCATGAGGAAAACGTCCGTAAGCTGCTGGCGCTGCACATGTATGACTGTGCGCGTGCCAATAAGGCGATGTCCGCATGGGGCGTGGAAGCGCGTGTGCCCTTCCTCGATAAAAAGTTTCTCGACGTGGCGATGCGCATCAACCCGCAGGACAAAATGTGCGGCAGCAACGGCAAAATGGAAAAGCATATTCTGCGTGAATGCTTCTCTTCTTACCTGCCGGAGAGCGTGGCCTGGCGTCAGAAAGAGCAGTTCTCTGACGGCGTAGGCTACAGCTGGATTGATACGTTGAAAGAAGTCGCTGCACAGCAGGTGAGCGCTCAGCAGCTTGAAACCGCGCGCTATCGCTTCCCGTACAACACGCCAACGTCAAAAGAAGCCTATCTCTACCGCGAGATCTTCGAAGAGCTGTTCCCGCTACCAAGCGCGGCAGAGTGCATTCCAGGTGGTCCGTCTGTGGCCTGCTCTTCTGCTAAAGCCATTGAGTGGGATGAAGCCTTTAAAAGCATGGACGATCCGTCCGGGCGCGCTGTCGGCGTACACCAGTCCGCCTATAAATAAGCAATCTTACATCACCAATAAAACGGGCCTGCGCGGCCCGTTTTTTTATTGCATCTGGCGGTGTTACGATCAAAAATTGTCGTTTTTATCATCACGCTGGTTACAAGCCAGTCAAACAGTGTGCGAATGGTAAAAAACGACAAAAAACTTGTTGACGCTCTTGAGTGCAATACGCATAATGCGCCCCGCAACGCCGATGAAGGTAGCGCGAAAAAAGATGGCTACGTAGCTCAGCTGGTTAGAGCACAGCACTCATAATGCTGGGGTCACAGGTTCGATTCCCGTCGTAGCCACCATCTTTTTTGCGGGAGTGGCGAAATTGGTAGACGCACCAGATTTAGGTTCTGGCGCCGCAAGGTGTGCGAGTTCAAGTCTCGCCTCCCGCACCATTTCAGTCATCGGTTTAGCGGATGGGGTATCGCCAAGCGGTAAGGCACCGGTTTTTGATACCGGCATTCCCTGGTTCGAATCCAGGTACCCCAGCCATATTTCTGATGTGAAACTGATGCGTAATCGGATCTTGGGATATCGCCAAGCGGTAAGGCACCGGTTTTTGATACCGGCATTCCCTGGTTCGAATCCAGGTATCCCAGCCACATCAGAAAGCAATAAAATTTGGCTACGTAGCTCAGCTGGTTAGAGCACAGCACTCATAATGCTGGGGTCACAGGTTCGATTCCCGTCGTAGCCACCATTTTATTGGGGTATCGCCAAGCGGTAAGGCACCGGATTCTGATTCCGGCATTCCGAGGTTCGAATCCTCGTACCCCAGCCAATTAAAAACTGTTTATCCCAATTTATTGGGGTGTCGCCAAGCGGTAAGGCACCGGATTCTGATTCCGGCATTCCGGGGTTCGAATCCCTGCACCCCAGCCAAACAGTGTAAAAAAGCCCGCTTATGCGGGCTTTTTTGCGTCTGCGAATCTGGCATTTCAACGGGCGATTCCTTCCGCCCGCCTCGTCTACAGCCCCAGCGCGTAACGCAGCGCCTGACGTTTCAGCACGCCAGCATGTTCTGCCGCCATCAATCCCACATTACGCAGCACGCGCAGCGGTGGCAGGCGGTTGCTGAAAGCGAAATAGAAGAGATCCATACCGCTCTGCATCAGCAAATTATCTTTCTGGCGCTGACGTTGATAACGCAGCAAGACCCGCTCAGAAGACCACTCTTCCGCCTGGTTGCGTGCCGTGGTTAATACCTCAATCAGCGCATCAACATCGCGGTAGCCCAGATTTACCCCCTGCCCGGCCAGCGGATTGATGGTATGTGCCGCATCGCCTACCAGCGCCAGTCCCGGCTGCACATAACGATTGGCGTGCCGACGCACTAACGGGAAGGAGGCGGCCTGCTGCACGCGAAAACGCCCCAGACGCGACGGGAAACAGCGTTCTACCTCTTTTTGCAACTGTTCTGGCGACAGCGTCTGCAGCTGGCGAATGCGGGCCGGGCTGTCATACCAGACCAGCGACGCCCAGCGATCAAACAGCGGCAGCAGCGCATGAGGCCCCTCCGGCGTAAAATGTTGCCAGGTGGTATCACCTGCCGCATGATCCAACTCCACGCTTATCAGCATACAGGACTGGCTATAGTTCCAGCCCTGAATGCCAATGCCGGTAAGCTGGCGCACCTGAGAGTTCGCCCCATCGGCACCGATCACCAGCCGGGCCGTAAGCGTCTGGCCATCTTCCAGCACCAGTTGCCAGCCGCCGTTATGCTGCTGCAAGGCACTCAATTTTGCTGGCGCGAACAGGCTAACCGGCTGCTGTTGCAGACGCTGCCACAGCGCCAGCTGCAATACCGAATTCTCCACCATGTAACCCAGCTCCGGCAGACCAAGACTTGCGGCATCAAACTGTACGCGCGCCGTCTGCCATTCCCAGGTTTCCAGCTTACGATAGGGCGCACAGCGCATTTGCTGCACGGCCGGCCAGACTTCCAGCTGTTTGAGTAAATCCACCGAGGCGCAGCCGATGGCGGAAATGCGAATATCCGGCGGCGCGTCAGGATCAAAAGCCGCCGGAACGTCTCGCTCCAGAACGGCAACCTGAAAGCCCTGCTGCGCCAGCCCGCTTGCCAGCGCCGCGCCAACCATACCTCCGCCAACCACGACGACATCGAATTGCGTTTGATGCATAAATTTATCCTTTTGTGCCCTGCCGTCTCGCGGCGACAGGTCCGCGAGCCCGTTAAGTTAAAGTGTACCGGAAATTCTGCAGAAAACAGAAAAGCCGATACACTGGTCACAACAGCAGCAAAGCATTACAATACGCGCCCTGCAATCCTTCCTGCACTGATAAATGGCACGTTAGATGAGTAAAAAACTGCATATCAAAACCTGGGGCTGTCAGATGAACGAATACGATTCATCTAAAATGGCCGACCTGCTGGAGAGTACGCACGGCTATACCCTCACGGAAGTGGCGGAAGAAGCTGATATTCTGCTGCTTAATACCTGCTCTATCCGCGAAAAAGCACAGGAGAAAGTCTTTCATCAGCTGGGCCGCTGGAAGACGCTGAAAGAGCGTAATCCTGAATTGATTATTGGCGTGGGTGGCTGCGTCGCCTCGCAGGAAGGTGACCATATTCGTCAGCGCGCCAGCTATGTCGATATTGTCTTCGGCCCGCAAACGCTGCATCGCCTGCCGGAAATGATCAATACCGTGCGCGGCTCGAAAAGCCCGGTGGTGGATATCAGTTTCCCGGAAATTGAGAAATTTGACCGCCTGCCGGAGCCGCGCGCTGAAGGCCCGACGGCGTTTGTTTCCATTATGGAAGGCTGCAACAAATACTGTACTTTCTGCGTGGTGCCTTATACGCGCGGTGAGGAAGTTAGCCGTCCCTGCGATGATATTCTGCTGGAAATTGCCCAGCTCGCCGCTCAGGGCGTTCGTGAAGTGAACCTGCTGGGCCAGAACGTTAACGCTTATCGCGGCCCTGCTTTCGACGGCGGCATCTGCTCTTTTGCTGAACTGCTGCGTCTGGTGGCGGCGATTGACGGTATCGATCGCATTCGTTTTACCACCAGCCATCCGATCGAATTCACCGACGATATTATCGATGTTTACCGCGATACGCCGGAGCTGGTGAGCTTTCTGCATCTGCCGGTGCAGAGCGGCGCTGACCGTATCCTGACCCTGATGAAACGTGCCCATACGGCGCTGGAATATAAAGCGATTATCCGCAAGCTGCGGGAAGCGCGTCCGGATATTCAAATCAGCTCTGACTTTATCATCGGCTTCCCTGGCGAAACGCAGGAAGACTTTGAAAAAACCATGAAGCTGATCGCCGACGTTAACTTCGATATGAGCTTCAGCTTTATCTATTCTGCGCGTCCCGGCACGCCGGCTGCCGATCTGCCGGACGATGTCAGCGAAGAAGAGAAAAAGCAGCGTCTCTATATCCTGCAGGATCGCATTAACCAGCAGGCGATGGCATGGAGTCGTCGCATGATGGGCACCGTGCAGCGCATTCTGGTTGAAGGACCGTCACGTAAAAATGTGATGGAGCTTTCAGGCCGTACGGAAAACAACCGCGTGGTGAACTTTGAAGGCACGCCGGAGATGATCGGCAAGTTCGTCGATGTGGAAATCGTAGACGTCTATACTAACTCTCTGCGTGGCGTGGTGGTTCGTACCGAGGAAGAGATGGGCCTGCGCGTTGCAGAAAGCCCGGCTTCCGTCATTGCGCGTACCCGTAAAGAAAATGAAATTGGCGTGGCCATTTTCCAGCCCTGATATGATGTCATTCAACGGTGGGCAGCGCTTGCCCACCGCACAATTTCACCTCATTGCACTTGCTTTCTGAAAGCAATGCCCAAATATCGGCTTTACAGCTTGCGCCTTTTGGTCATGCCATAAATACTTCTGCTATGGTTCGCCTGTATTTCAGGCGGCAAGTCCCTGTTAATTATCAACCTGGCCCTGAGCGACCCAAAGGATTAGTTTGAATATCGAAACACGCGAAATAGAATTAGAACCCGCCGATAATAATCGGTTGCAGAGCCTGTGTGGTCCGTTTGATGATAACGTGAAGCAGCTGGAGCGTCGGCTGGGCATTGAAATCAGCCATCGCGATCACAGCTTTAAGCTGGTCGGACGCGCGCTCTGTGTGAATGCCGCAGTGGATATCCTGCGTAACCTGTACGTGGATACCGCGCCGGTACGCGGCGTTATCCCGGACATCGAGCCGGAACAGATCCATCTGGCGATTAAAGAGAGCCGCGTGCTGGAACAGACGGCGGAAAGCGTCCCTGAATATGGCAAAGCGGTAAACATCAAAACCAAACGCGGCGTTATTAAGCCACGTACGCCGAATCAGGCGCAGTATATTGCTAACATCCTCGACCATGACATCACCTTCGGCGTAGGCCCGGCGGGTACGGGTAAAACCTATCTGGCGGTGGCTGCTGCGGTTGATGCCCTGGAGCGCCAGGAAATACGCCGTATTCTGCTGACGCGTCCGGCCGTCGAAGCGGGGGAAAAGCTGGGCTTTCTGCCCGGTGATTTAAGCCAGAAGGTCGATCCCTATCTGCGCCCGCTTTATGACGCGCTGTTCGAGATGCTGGGCTTTGAGCGCGTAGAAAAGCTGATAGAGCGTAACGTGATTGAGGTTGCCCCGCTGGCCTATATGCGTGGCCGTACCCTGAATGATGCGTTTATCATTCTCGACGAAAGTCAGAACACCACCATCGAGCAGATGAAGATGTTTCTGACCCGTATCGGTTTTAACTCCAGAGCGGTTATTACCGGCGACATTACCCAGATCGACCTGCCGCGCAACGCCAAATCAGGCCTGCGCCATGCGATCGAGGTGCTGTCAAACGTTGAAGAGATCAGCTTTAACTTCTTCCACAGCGAAGACGTGGTACGCCATCCGGTTGTCGCCCGTATCGTAACGGCCTATGAGGCCTGGGAAGAGGCCGATCAGAAGCGTCGTGATAAACTGGCCGAAGAACGTAAGCGCGAAGCGCAGGCAGCAGCACAGGAACAGAAATGAGTCAGGTTATTCTCGATTTACAGCTGGCTTGCGAACAGGCCAGCGGCCTGCCGGGCGAAACGGATTTCCGTCGCTGGCTGGAAGCGGTGCTGCTGCAGTTTCAGCCCGAAAGCGAAGTCACCATTCGTGTGGTGGACGAAGCGGAAAGCCACGATCTTAACCTGACCTGGCGCGGTAAGGATAAGCCGACTAACGTGCTCTCTTTCCCTTTTGAAGCGCCACCCGGTATAGAGTTGCCGCTGCTGGGCGATCTGGTGATTTGCCGTCAGGTTGTCGAGCAGGAAGCCGCCGAGCAAGAGAAAGCGCTGGAGGCGCACTGGGCGCACATGGTTATTCATGGCACCCTGCACTTGCTGGGTTACGATCATATCGAAGATGATGAAGCCGAAGAGATGGAATCGCTGGAGACTGAGATAATGCTTGCTCTTGGTTATCCCGATCCGTACATTTCGGAGAAAGAGGCACCGTAAAGGGTGCCTGTTGTTAAATCCTGCCGGCAAAGGCTGGCAGGCCGATCCTCATAAAGAGAGACCCATACCAGAACGCCATGAGCGACGACCATTCACAAAACAGCGACAGTCCCAGTAGTAAAAAGGGCTTTTTTTCCCTCATTCTCAACCAGCTTTTTCATGGTGAGCCTAAAAACCGTGAAGAACTGTTGGAACTCATTCGTGATTCCGAACAGAACGAACTGATCGATCAGGATACGCGTGACATGCTGGAAGGCGTCATGGATATCGCTGAGCAGCGCGTCCGCGATATCATGATCCCCCGCTCGCAAATGATTACGCTGAAGCGCAATCAAAGCCTGGAAGAGTGTCTGCAGGTCATCGTTGAGTCTGCCCATTCCCGCTTCCCGGTGATTAGCGAAGATAAAGATCATGTCGAAGGGATCCTGATGGCAAAAGATTTACTGCCGTTTATGAGCAGTGGATCAGAGCCGTTCAGCATGGAAAAGGTGCTGCGTCCAGCCGTTGTCGTGCCGGAAAGTAAGCGCGTGGACCGCATGCTGAAAGAGTTTCGTTCTCAGCGCTATCATATGGCGATCGTGATCGATGAGTTTGGCGGTGTTTCCGGCCTGGTGACCATTGAAGATATTCTTGAGCTGATCGTGGGTGAAATTGAAGATGAATATGATGATGAAGAAGATCGTGATATTCGTCAGCTTAGTCGTCACGCCTATACCATTCGTGCGCTGACGCCGATTGAAGACTTCAATGAAGCCTTTGCCACGCAGTTTAGCGATGAAGAGGTCGATACTATTGGCGGTCTGGTGATGCAGGCGTTTGGCCATCTGCCGGCGCGTGGTGAAAGCATCGACATTGAAGGCTATCAGTTTAAAGTCGCGATGGCAGACAGCCGTCGTATCATTCAGGTGCATGTAAGGATACCGGAAAACGCTCCGCTGCCTGTGCTGGATGAATAACGCTTTGTAGGGCTATTGCCTGATTCCGGATGAATAACACATTTATGGCTATTGCCTCTGTTTACGCCCGTCAGCAGGTTCGCCTGCTGCTGGCTTTAGGTGCCGGTGCCGTCGGCACCCTGGCTTTTTCCCCGTATGATTTCTGGCCTGCCGCGCTGCTTTCGCTGATCGGCTTACAGGCGCTGACCTTACAACGTACCACGCCGCAGGCTGCCGCTATCGGCTTCGCCTGGGGCTTTGGCCTG
Source organism: Pantoea alhagi (assembly GCF_002101395.1). Lineage (NCBI taxonomy): Bacteria > Pseudomonadati > Pseudomonadota > Gammaproteobacteria > Enterobacterales > Erwiniaceae > Pantoea > Pantoea alhagi. Next base: position 288,486 of record NZ_CP019706.1, read on the forward strand.
TTCGGCAGCGGCATAAACTGGGTATACGTCAGCATCGCAACTTTTGGCGGCATGCCTGGCCCGGTCAATGTTCTGTTGGTTATTCTGCTGGCTGCTTATCTGGCGCTCTATCCGCTGCTGTTTGCCGCAGTGGTAAATCGTCTTAGTCCACAAGCGAGCCTGTTAAGGCTGGTATTGCTGGCACCGGTTGCCTGGCAGGTCAGTGAGTTCTTGCGCGGCTGGATCCTGACCGGTTTTCCGTGGCTACAGTTCGGCTACAGTCAAATTGACGGTCCGCTAAAAGGGCTGGCTCCGCTGGCGGGCGTAGAAGGCGTCACCTTCCTGCTGATGATTATCGCCGGGCTGGCAGTTTACGCATTAATGCAGCGACGTCTGTGGCCAGCGCTGGCGGCGTTGGCACTGCTGCTGCTGCCCTGGCCGTTGCGTTATATTAGCTGGTACCAGGCGCAGCCAGCGCGAGCGGTAAACGTTGCGCTGGTGCAGGGAAACATACCGCAGTCGCTGAAATGGGATCCGGAACAGCTGCGTAATACGCTGCGCATTTACAGCGACAGCGTGCGTCACTATATGGGCAAAGCGCCGATTATCATCTGGCCGGAATCCGCCGTTTCCGATCTGGAAGTTAACCAGCAACCCTTTTTACACCAGCTTGATGATGCCCTGCAGGCGGGTGGCAGTACGCTGATTACCGGTATTGTGGATTCACGCCTGGAAGGCAACCGCTATCACGATTATAACTCGGTGATCGTGCTGGGCGGGAAAGAGCCCTACAACTATTACGGCGGCAATCGCTACCAGAAAAATCATCTGGTGCCTTTTGGTGAATTTGTGCCGCTGGAGTCGTTGCTGCGTCCGCTGGCTCCCTTCTTTGATTTGCCAATGTCCTCTTTCAGCCGTGGCGACTATCTACAGCCTCAGCTACAGGCGGCGGGCTATAACCTGACCACCGCTATCTGCTATGAAATTGTGCTGGGCCAGCAGGTCAGGGATAACTTCACTGCGCAAACCGATTTTCTGCTAACGGTCTCGAATGATGCCTGGTTTGGTCATTCTATCGGCCCGTGGCAACACTTCCAGATGGCGCGCATGCGCGCGCTGGAGCTTGGTCGTCCGCTATTACGCAGCACCAATAACGGTGTAACTGCCGTTGTCGGCGCTGATGGCGAAGTGCAGCACATTATTCCACAGTTTACTCGCCAGGTTCTGGAAGCGAAGGTCACGCCGACAACCGGTCTGACGCCTTACGCACGCACCGGCAATCTTACCGTCTGGTTGATAACGCTGCTGTTTACTCTGGCTGCAATTTTTACGGCGCGCCGCTCTCGCCGCTAACTTTCCAGGCGAAGCCCATGCTTCGCCTGTTTTCCCCTCTGCTCTTCTTTCATCAAAACGACATCTATTTTTCCTACCCTCACTGGCACAGGCTTTGCATTAGTTTGATAGCGAAATCGTGCTTTCTGCTCTCACGCCTACGGGCCGTCAGCTTTTGCACCATGCAGGGTCAGCCAGCGCTCCCCTTTGGCGCAGAGAAGCAGAAATGCATTAATTTGGTGCGGCGGACTTCGCAAAAAACAAACTTTTCTGTTTCATTACGTTAACATTCCGCTATGTTAAGAATTATTCAGAACCCGTTCTGGAACCAAAAGAAAAGCGGCAGGCATTAATAACCTATCTCGGTCCCTGAATTAGGTGCCAAAAACATGAAGGAGTTGGAACATGCAGATGCGCAAAGTGGCACTGTCTCTCCTGTTGCTCAGTGCAGCAGCAGGCGCAGCCCAGGCCGAAGAACTCACCGGCACGCTGAAAAAAATTAATGATAACGGCGTGATTGTTGTCGGGCATCGTGAGTCTTCCGTTCCCTTTTCATATTACGATAACCAACAGAAAGTGGTTGGTTACTCTCAGGCTTATTCTAACGCCATCGTCGATGCCATTAAGACCAAACTGAATAAGCCCGATCTGCAGGTCAAAATGTTGCCGGTGACGTCGCAAAACCGTATTCCTCTGCTGCAAAACGGCACCTACGATTTCGAGTGCGGCTCCACCACTAATAACCTGGAGCGCCAGAAACAGGCCGCCTTCTCCAATACGGTCTTTATTATCGGTACGCGCCTGCTGGTTAAAAAAGGCAGCCCGATTAAAGATTTCACCGATCTGAAAGGCAAAACCGTGGTTGTGACATCGGGCACCACTTCAGAGGTGTTGCTGCATAAGCTCAACGATGAGAAAAAACTGGAGATGCGCATTATTAGCGCCAAAGATCACGGTGACTCCTTCCGCACGCTGGAAACCGGCCGCGCCGTGGCCTTTATGATGGATGACGCACTGCTGGCGGGTGAACGCGCCAAAGCCAAAAAGCCGGATAACTGGGAAATTGTCGGCACGCCGCAGTCGAAAGAGGCTTACGGCTGTATGCTGCGCAAAGACGATCCGGCGTTTAAAGCGCTGGTCGATGAAACCATTGCGAAGGCGCAAACCTCCGGTCAGGCGGAAAAGTGGTTTGATACCTGGTTTAAACAGCCTATCCCACCGAAAAATCTCAATATGAACTTTGCGCTTTCTGAAGATATGAAAACGCTGTTTAAAACGCCAAACGACAAGGCGTTGAATTAATTACAATGAAAACAGGGTGATGCGTCGCCCATTCGATTGCTGAAAACAGGCTCGGACAGACAGCGTGAATCGGTCGTTCCCCGGCTCACGTTCCACAGAAGCCTCTCATCAATCTTCAGGGTAGCTTAGCTACCCTTTTTTACCGGAGTTTGTTATGGGTATTGACTGGAACTGGGGCATTTTCTTTGAACAGGCCCCGTTTGGAAACACCACCTATCTCGGCTGGCTGTGGTCAGGATTGCAAACCACGGTCACCGTTTCGTTATGCGCCTGGATTATCGCCTTTTTCGTTGGCTCTTTTTTTGGCATTTTGCGTACGGCCCCCAACCGTCTGCTGTCAGCAATTGGCACCTGCTATGTTGAGCTGTTCCGTAATATTCCTTTAATCGTTCAGTTCTTTTTTTGGTATCTAGTGGCACCGGAACTGGTGGGTGAAGATTTAGGGATGTGGTTTAAGGCCGAACTCGATCCTAACCTGCAGTTTTTTCTCTCCTCAACGATTTGTCTTGGGCTTTTTACTGCCGCACGCGTTTGTGAACAGGTGCGCGCAGCGATTCAGTCGCTGCCGCGTGGGCAACAGAGCGCTGGCCTGGCGATGGGATTAACGCTGCCGCAAACCTATCGTTATGTGCTGCTGCCTAACGCTTATCGCGTGATCGTACCGCCGATGACCTCTGAAATGCTGAACCTGGTAAAAAACTCCGCTATCGCCTCCACTATTGGCCTGGTGGACATGGCAGCGCAGGCGGGCAAGCTGCTGGACTATTCCGCCCACGCCTATGAATCTTTTACCGCCATCACGCTCGCCTACATCGGCATTAATCTGGTGATCATGCTGTTAATGGGCCTTGTAGAGCGCAAGGTGCGTTTGCCCGGCAATATGGGGAGTAAATGATGTACGAATTTGACTGGGCTTCGATTATCCCCAGCCTGCCTTACCTGATTAACGGCCTGGTCATTACCCTGAAAATCACCGTGACGGCAGTGGTATTTGGCATTCTCTGGGGCACTCTGCTGGCGGTAATGCGCCTCTCTACTTTTAAACCGATCAGCTGGTTTGCCAACCTGTATGTGAACCTGTTCCGCTCCGTGCCGCTGGTAATGGTACTGCTGTGGTTTTATCTGGTGGTGCCCAGCTTTTTACAGCAGGTCCTGGGGCTCTCGCCCAAAACCGATATTCGCCTGATTTCAGCTATGGTGGCCTTTTCGCTGTTTGAAGCGGCCTACTATTCAGAAATCATCCGCGCCGGTATTCAAAGTATTTCTCGCGGTCAGTCCAGCGCAGGGCTGGCGCTCGGCATGACGCCGCTTCAGACCATGCGGCTAATTATTCTGCCGCAGGCGTTTCGCGCCATGGTGCCACTGCTGCTGACGCAGGGCATTGTACTGTTTCAGGACACCTCGCTGGTTTATGTGTTAAGTCTGGCTGACTTTTTCCGCACCGCCACGTCGATTGGCGAGCGTGACGGTACTCAGGTAGAGATGATCCTGTTTGCCGGTCTGGTTTATTTCGTTATCAGTATTAGCGCGTCAATGCTGGTCAGCTATCTAAAAAGAAAAAGGACGGTTTAAATGATTACCCTGAAAAACGTTTCGAAGTGGTATGGTCACTTTCAGGTGCTGACCGATTGTTCAACCCAGGTTAATAAAGGCGAAGTGGTGGTAGTGTGCGGCCCTTCCGGCTCCGGCAAATCGACGCTGATCAAAACCGTAAACGGGCTGGAACCCATTCAGCAGGGCACCATTGAGGTCAATGGCATCCAGCTGAACAATAAAAAAACCAATCTGGCCCAGCTGCGTTCTAAAGTCGGGATGGTATTCCAGCACTTTGAGCTCTTTCCTCATCTCAGCATTCTGGAAAACCTGACGCTGGCGCAGATTAAAGTACTAAAGCGCAACAAAGAAGAGGCGCGCGACAAAGGCCAGAAACTGCTGGCGCGCGTAGGGCTCTCCGCGCATGCCAATAAATTCCCTGCTCAGCTCTCCGGCGGGCAGCAGCAGCGCGTAGCCATTGCGCGCGCGCTCTGTATGGATCCGGTCGCCATGCTGTTTGACGAGCCCACCTCGGCGCTCGATCCTGAAATGATTAACGAAGTGCTGGATGTGATGGTGGAGCTGGCCCATGAAGGCATGACGATGATGGTGGTGACCCATGAAATGGGCTTCGCCCGTAAAGTGGCGCACCGGGTCATCTTTATGGATGAGGGCAAAATTATTGAGGATACTCAGAAAGAGGCCTTTTTTGCCGATCCGCGCTCCGATCGCGCTAAAGACTTTCTGGCAAAAATCCTGCATTGATCTTCAGGGCAGCCTGCTGGCTACCCTGCTGCGCAAAAGCATCAGGTTCAGGGCGTAAAAGGCTGGCGCTGGAAATGGTCATGCCCGCACTCAGGGCAAAGCGTCAGCGTCTCTGGCGTATAGATCGCCCGGGTAAAGTGGCACTTTTCACAAACCAGATTACCCAGCCCCACTACTTCGCCGCTCTGATAAACGCCATGGTGATTCAAATCCTGGAAAATCTCACGCCACTCCAGCTGGCTTTTATCGGTGATATCAGCCAGCTCTTTCCATACGCTTTCACGAATGACACGCATAAAAACGCTGTCTGTCGGGTCACTTTCATTTTCATGATAGCTGCGGGCAAACTCCTCCAGGTCTCGCCGTACCGCTCGCGTGACTTCGTTTACCTCGTTACGTGACAGATCGCTGTTCATCATAAGCTGCTGCCTGGCACGCTCTACCATTCCATCGATATCGCGTTCCCCCTGGGTTAAACGTTCGCTGAGCGAAGAGATCAATTGCTGATAATGCTGCGCCACCTTATTCATATATTCTCCTGTTATCGCGATTGATGACTACGAGCCTGCGCCCTCCGCGCATTGGGTTGGTCAGCACTCTGTGTAGCGGGGTTGTCATTAATTCTAGCGCTTATCGCGGATTTACTCCGCCTGTGCCGCGATTCGCAGCAAATTCTGCAGGCATGCTTCCAGCTTGTAGAGAAATGGCCTGCCGGTTGCCGTCAGGTGTTGTTGCAGCAAAGCCTTATCGGCTATGCTATGCGGATCTTATCTACACAGTTCAGGCTTCGCGCTATTCATAAAGGACCACAGGCTGCCATGCAAGAGCAATACCGCCCGGAAGAGATCGAATCCCATGTTCAACAACACTGGGATCAACAACAGACCTTCAAAGTGACCGAAGAAGAAGGCAAAGAGAAATATTACTGCCTCTCAATGCTGCCCTATCCTTCTGGTCGCCTTCATATGGGCCATGTGCGCAACTACACCATTGGCGATGTGATTGCCCGTTACCAGCGTATGCTGGGTAAAAACGTACTGCAGCCGATCGGCTGGGATGCTTTCGGTCTGCCTGCGGAAGGCGCCGCGGTAAAAAACAAAACCGCGCCGGCGCCCTGGACCTATTCCAATATCGAATATATGAAAAACCAGCTGAAACTGCTGGGCTTTGGCTATGACTGGAGCCGTGAACTGGCTACCTGTCAGCCAGAATATTATCGCTGGGAACAGTGGTTTTTCACCAGGCTGTATGAAAAAGGCCTGGTTTATAAAAAAACTTCAGCGGTTAACTGGTGCCCCAACGACCAAACCGTGCTGGCAAATGAGCAGGTTATTGATGGCTGCTGCTGGCGCTGCGATACCAAAGTTGAGCGTAAAGAGATCCCACAGTGGTTTATTAAAATCACTGACTATGCCGACGAGTTGCTGAACGACCTGGACAAGCTGGAAGACTGGCCGGAACAGGTTAAAACCATGCAGCGTAACTGGATCGGGCGTTCTGAAGGAGTGGAAATCACCTTCGATGTGGACGGCAGCGAAGAGAAAGTCACCGTGTATACCACGCGTCCCGATACCTTTATGGGCGCAACCTATGTGGCGGTAGCCGCAGGTCATCCACTGGCCACTCAGGCGGCGGTGAATAATCCGGCGCTGGCTGATTTCATTGCCGAGTGCCGTAATACCAAGGTAGCGGAAGCTGAAATGGCTACCATGGAGAAAAAAGGCATGGCGACCGGCCTGTTCGCGATTCATCCGCTGAGCGGTGAAAAAGTGCCGGTTTGGGTCGCTAACTTCGTACTGATGGAGTATGGCACCGGTGCGGTAATGGCTGTTCCCGCTCACGATCAGCGCGACTGGGAATTCGCCACAAAATATGACCTGCCGATTAAACCGGTGGTGCTGAATCTCGACGGCAGCGAGCCAGACGTCAGTGCAGCCGCCATGACCGACAAAGGCACGCTGTTTAATTCGGCTGAGTTTGACGGTCTTAGCCATGAAGCGGGATTCAACGCCATCGCTGACCGCCTCGCAGAAAAAGGCGTGGGCGTACGTAAAGTTAACTATCGTCTGCGCGACTGGGGCGTTTCTCGTCAACGTTACTGGGGCGCGCCGATCCCGATGGTCACCCTAGAAGATGGCACGGTAATGCCAACGCCAGAAGATCAGCTGCCGGTTATCCTGCCGGAAGATGTGGTTATGGATGGCATTACCAGCCCGATTAAGGCAGACCCGGAGTGGGCAAAAACCACCGTTAACGGCCAGCCAGCGCTGCGTGAAACTGACACCTTCGATACCTTTATGGAATCTTCCTGGTATTACGCGCGTTACACCTGTCCCGACTACGATCAGGGCATGCTCGATCCTGCTGCGGCTAACTACTGGCTGCCGGTGGATCAATATATCGGCGGCATTGAACACGCAATCATGCATCTGATGTATTTCCGCTTCTTCCATAAGCTGCTGCGTGATGCGGGCATGGTCACCTCTGACGAACCGGCCAAACGCCTGCTGTGCCAGGGCATGGTGTTAGCGGACGCCTTCTATTATCTGGGCGAAAACGGCGAGCGTAACTGGGTTTCTCCGGTAGAGGTCACCGTTGAACGCGATGAGAAAGGGCGTATTGTTAAGGCGACCGACGCCTCAGGCCGCGAAGTGATCTACGCGGGCATGAGCAAAATGTCAAAATCGAAAAATAACGGTATTGACCCGCAGCTGATGGTAGAACGTTACGGCGCTGATACTGTTCGCCTGTTTATGATGTTCGCTTCACCGGCAGAGATGACACTGGAGTGGCAGGAATCAGGCGTTGAAGGCGCTAACCGTTTCCTGAAACGCGTATGGAAGCTGGCTTACGAACACAGCCAGAAAGGGGCTACCGTAGCGCTGGATATCAACAGCCTTAACGATGACCAGAAAGCGCTGCGTCGCGATCTGCATAAAACCATCGCTAAAGTTTCTGATGATATTGGCCGCCGTCAGACCTTCAACACCGCCATTGCGGCGATTATGGAACTGATGAACAAACTGGCGCGCGCACCGCAGGAAAGCGATCAGGATCGCGCCCTGCTGCAGGAAGCGCTGCTGGCCGTAGTGCGTATGCTCTATCCTTTCACTCCGCACGCCAGCTTCACACTGTGGCAGGCGCTGGGTGGCGAAGGCGAAATTGACAATGCGCCGTGGCCGGTAGCCGATGAAGCCGCTATGGTGGAAGATTCAGTGCTGGTAGTGGTACAGGTTAATGGCAAAGTGCGCGGTAAAATTACCGTGCCGGCGGATGCGACTCAGGAGCAGGTTCAGGCGCTGGCTGCGCAGGAGCATCTGGTAGCGAAATACCTGGACGGCGTCACCATTCGTAAAGTGATTTACGTCCCGGGCAAACTGCTTAACCTGGTGGTAGGTTAAGTTCAGGAGGAACTGTGCGACATCCGATTTTTACCTTTTTACTTGGCCTGGCGGTACTGGTTACCGCCGGCTGCGGCTTCCATCTGCGCAGCACTACTCAGGTGCCGCATGAGCTGCGTACCCTGGTATTGCAAAGCAGCGATCCCTATGGTCCGTTAGCGCGCACGGTGCGTCAGCAGCTACGCCTGAATAACATTACGATTGTAGAAGCAGAGAACGCGGGCACCCGCACCGATCTGCCTACCCTGCGCCTGGCAGCAGAACGTCAGGGTCAGGATACGGCATCGGTGTTCCAGAACGGCGTCACGGCGGAGTATTCCATGGTAATGACCGTCAGCGCTCAGGTGGTTATTCCTGGCAAGGGGATCTACCCGATCAGCGCAACGACTTATCGCTCATTCGTGGATAACCCGCTGGCAGCGCTGGCGAAAGATGCCGAGCAAATCATCATCCGTGATGAGATGCGTCAGCGTGTCGCGGAGCAACTGGTCCGTAAGCTGCTGACAGTACACACTGCCCAGCTAAATGATAAAGAGACGCTGCCGTCACCCGATGTGCTGGCACCGGGTGAAGATTCACCGGAAGTCTCCTCCTCTTCGGCTACCAGCCTGCAATGATCAGGATTTACCCTGAGCAACTCCGCACGCAGCTCCATGAGGGGCTGCGTGCCTGTTATCTGCTAATGGGCAATGAACCGCTGCTGCTGCAGGAGAGCCATGATGTCATCAAGGCCAGTGCGCAGCAGCAGGGGTTTATTGAACATTTCAGCGTGGTGCTGGATAACCAGACCGACTGGGACAGCGTATTTAGCAACTGTCAGGCGATGAGCCTGTTTGCCAGTCGCCAGACGCTGACCTTAACGCTGCCGGAAAATGGTCCCAACGCAGCGATGGCCAGCCAGCTGGAAAAGTTAAGTACGCTGCTGCATGACGATATTCTGCCCATTATTATCGGCAACAGGCTGACCAAAGCGCAGGAAAACAGCGCCTGGTTTAAATCACTCAGCGCCCAGGCGGTGCTGGTGCCCTGCGCAACGCCTGAGCATGCCCAGCTTCCGCGCTGGGTTGCCGCGCGTGCCAAAAGCATGCAGCTGGATTTGGATGAAGCTGCCTGTCAGCTGCTGTGCTACTGCTATGAAGGGAATCTGCTGGCGCTGGCGCAGGCTCTGGAACGTTTATCACTGCTCTGGCCGGACGGCAAACTCACGCTGCCGCGTGTGGAGCAGGCGGTCAGCGATGCGGCGCACTTTACGCCTTTTCACTGGGTTGATGCATTGCTGGCGGGGAAAAGTAAACGCGCCCTGCATATTCTTCGGCAGCTTGCCGCCGAAGAAAGTGAACCGGTGATTTTAATTCGTACCTTGCAGCGTGAATTGCTGCTGCTGTTGACGCTACAGCGCCAGCAGAGCAATGTTCCGCTGCGAACCCTGTTCGATCAGCATCGCGTATGGCAAAATCGTCGCGCTCTGTTCAGCGAAGCGCTGCAACGCCTGACGTTAGTGCAGATCCGTCAGGCTATTCAGCTGTTAACGCGCCTGGAAATCACTCTTAAACAGGATTACGGCCAGCGGCTGTGGCCGGAGATAGAAACCCTCTCGCTGCTGCTGTGTAATAAAGCCCTTCCTGCGGAATTAGGCGAATTTTAAATGGCTTCTCTGCATGCGCTCTTTGGCGGCACCTTTGATCCAATCCATTACGGCCATCTGAAAACCGTTCAGGCACTGGCGCAGGAGGTCAGTTTACATCAGGTTACGCTGCTGCCGAATAATGTCCCGCCGCATCGCCCTCAGCCTGAAGCCAGCGCCGCGCAACGCGTTGCAATGGTCAGGCTGGCGATTGCCGATCGTCCGTTGTTTAACCTTGATACGCGCGAGCTGGAACGTCAGACCCCTTCCTATACGGTGGAAACGCTGGAGCAGCTACGCGCTGAACGCGGGACGCATCAGCCGCTGGCCTTTATCATTGGTCAGGACTCACTGCTTAGCCTGCATAAATGGCATCGCTGGCAACAGCTAATGGATCTTTGTCATCTGCTGGTTTGCCAGCGCCCAGGCTACGCTCGCGCGATGCCGACGCCAGCGCTTCAGGAGTGGCTTGAGCAGCATCAGACAGCAGACGCCTCAGCTTTACATCAGCAGCCTGCCGGCCTGATTTGGCTGGCGGATACGCCGCTGGTGCCGGTTTCCGCTACCGATATTCGTCGCCGTCGTCATCAGGGGCTCTCCTGTGAAGATTTGCTTCCGCCCGCGGTTATCGACTATATCAATCATCAGGGCTTATACACTAAATAATTCGAGTTGCAGGAAGGCAGCGACGCAGGAAGCCCCCGGGAGCTTACACCAGTAAGTGACTGGGGTGAGCGAGTCATGCCAACGCGCATGCAACTTGAAGTATGACGAGTATATATCGCCCTTGATAAGCGCATGTTATACTGCGCCGCTCAATTTTTCAGGCGCCGCAAAGCGCGTTTGACAGACAACAGAAACGCTTAAAAGGTGAACCTTTTGCAAGGTAAAGAACTCCAAGATTTCGTTATTGATAAGATTGATGATCTGAAAGGTCAGGACATTATTGCTATCAACGTGCAGGGCAAATCCAGCATTACCGATTGTATGATCATCTGTACCGGCACCTCTTCCCGTCACGTGATGTCTATTGCCGATCACGTTATGGAAGAGTCCCGCGCTGCGGGCCTGATCCCGCTTGGCGTGGAAGGGAAAAACGTTGCCGACTGGGTGGTAGTCGACCTCGGTGAAATTATTGTTCACGTCATGCAGGAAGAGAGTCGTCACCTGTATGAGCTGGAAAAGCTCTGGAGTTAAGTCGTGAAGTTGCAGCTTGTTGCCGTAGGCACCAAAATGCCGGACTGGGTTCAAACCGGCTTTATGGAATACCTGCGTCGCTTTCCAAAAGATATGCCGCTGGAGTTGACCGAAGTCACTGCCGGCAAGCGCGGTAAAAACGCGGATATCAAACGCATTCTTGAAAAAGAAGGGGAAGCGATGCTGGCTGCCGTCGGCAAGGGTAACCGTATTGTGACGCTGGATATTCCCGGACAGCCCTGGGAAACGCCACAGCTTGCCCAACAGCTGGAGCGCTGGAAGCAGGATGGCCGCGATGTCAGCCTGCTGATTGGCGGCCCGGAAGGGTTGTCGCCAGCCTGCAAAGCTGCAGCGGAACAGAGCTGGTCTCTTTCAGCGCTTACGCTGCCTCATCCGCTGGTACGCGTGTTGGTTGCAGAAAGCCTGTATCGTGCATGGAGCATTACTGCGAATCATCCTTATCATCGTGAATAATCCGATAAGGCCAAACGGACATCTCAAACAGCGGATGAAATCTCAACGTAACGCTTTTCGTGACTATACTGCCGAGCAAACCCTGTTTGTACGGCGGGCGCTGCTGGCGTTCGTCGGCATTTTATTGCTCTCAGGTATTCTGGTCTTCAACCTGTATCATCTGCAGATCTTACGCTTCGAAGATTACAGCACCCGTTCTAACCAAAACCGCATCAAGCTGGTGCCAGTTGCGCCCAGCCGCGGCATTATCTATGACCGCAACGGCACGCCGCTGGCGCTGAACCGCACCATTTATCAGGCGGAGCTGGTGCCGGAAAAAGTCGATAACCTCAAGGAGACGCTACAGGCACTGCGGCCGGTACTCGATCTCACCGATGATGATATTGAAAATTTTGAGAAAGAGCGTAAGCGGTCGCGTCGCTTTACCTCAATCCCCTTAAAAACTGCGCTGAATGATGTGCAGGTCGCCCGTTTCGCCGTGAACCAGTATCGCTTTCCCGGCGTTGAGGTAAAAGGTTACCAGCGGCGCTACTACCCTTACGGTCAAACGCTGACCCATGTGGTGGGCTACGTCTCTAAAATTAACGATCGTGACGTGGCGCGCCTGGATAAAGAGGGTAAATGGCCTAACTATGCGGCAACGCACGATATCGGCAAGCTGGGCATCGAGAACTATTACGAAGATGTGCTGCACGGCAAAACCGGCTATGAAGAAGTTGAGGTCAACAACCGTGGCCGTGTGATCCGTCAGCTGCATGAGCAGTCGCCGCAGGCCGGGCGTGATATCTGGCTGACCATCGATCTTAAGCTGCAACAATATATTGAGACGCTGCTGGTCGGCAGCCGTGCGGCGGTGGTAGTGAGCGATCCGCGTACCGGCGAGATTCTGGCGATGGTTTCCACGCCAAGCTACGATCCGAACCTGTTTGTTGATGGCATTTCCAGCAAGGATTATAAGGCGCTGCTGCAGGATGAAAACCGCCCGCTTTATAACCGCGCTATTCAGGCCGCGTATCCGCCGGCATCAACAGTGAAGCCCTATGTCGCCGTTTCCGCGCTAAGCGCCGGGGTTATCAATCGTAACACCAGCCTGTTCGACCCTGGCTGGTGGCAGCTGCCTGGCTCTGAAAAACGTTACCGTGACTGGAAAAAGTGGGGACACGGTCGGCTGAATGTGACCAAATCCCTTGAAGAGTCAGCGGATACCTTCTTCTATCAGGTTGCCTATGATATGGGTATCGATCGCCTGTCAGAGTGGATGAATAAATTTGGCTACGGCCAGCGCACCGGTATCGATTTGCCGCAGGAAAATCCCGGCAATATGCCGACGCGCGAATGGAAAATGAAGCGCTTTAAAAAGCCGTGGTATCAGGGCGATACCATTCCGGTGGGCATCGGTCAGGGCTACTGGACGGCAACGCCGCTGCAGATGAACAAAGCGTTGATGATTTTAATCAACGACGGCGTAATCAAAACGCCGCATTTGCTGCGCGCTACGCGGGAAAACAATGTGCTGGTGCCTTATCGTCAGCCGCCGTCTGCCCCGATTGGCGATATTCACTCCGGCTATTGGGAGATTGCCAAAGATGGCATGTACGGCGTAGCTAACCGGCCTAATGGCACCGCGCATAAAAGTTTTGATAACGCACCCTATAAAATTGCCGCAAAATCCGGTACGGCACAGGTGTTCGGCCTGAAAGAGAATGAAACCTATAATGCGCACAAAATTGCCGAGCGGCTGCGCGACCATAAGTTAATGACTGCGTTTGCACCTTACGATAAGCCGCGCGTCGCGGTAACCATCATCCTGGAGAATGGCGGTGCAGGTCCGGCTGTGGGCACGGTGATGCGCCAGATCCTCGACCACATTATGTTAGGCGATAATAATACGGTGCTGCCGGATGCCGCACCGACCCCGCCCGGTTATGAAGGTGAATAACAATGTCCATGAACGATAATCCGCAAAAAAAATCGATCTGGACCAAGATTCATATCGATCCCCTGTTCCTGATTATTATCTCCTGCCTGCTGATCTACAGCGCCTTTGTTATGTGGAGCGCCAGCGGCCAGGATCCCGGTATGATGGAGCGTAAAATCGGCCAGATTTTTATGGGCCTGGCGGTAATGGTGGCGATGGCGCAGGTGCCGCCACGCGTCTATGAAGGCTGGGCGCCCTACCTCTACCTGGTTTGCGTGGTGCTGTTGATTGCGGTAGATGCCTTCGGGCATATCAGTAAAGGCGCGCAGCGCTGGCTGGATCTTGGCATAGTTCGCTTTCAGCCTTCGGAGATTGCAAAAATCGCCGTCCCGCTGATGGTGGCACGTTTTATTAACCGCGATATTTGCCCGCCGACGTTAAAGAATACTGGTATTGCGCTGGTGCTGATTTTTGTGCCCACGCTGTTGGTAGCCGCTCAGCCCGATCTCGGCACATCGATTCTGGTTGCCACTTCTGGCCTGTTCGTGCTGTTTTTAGCCGGTATGAACTGGAAACTGATCGGCGTAGCCGTCCTGCTGGTTGCCGCCTTTATTCCGATACTGTGGTTTTTCCTGATGCACGATTATCAGCGTGACCGCGTGATGATGCTGCTGGATCCGGAAAGCGATCCGCTGGGTGCCGGCTATCATATTATTCAGTCTAAGATCGCTATCGGCTCTGGTGGCCTGCGCGGTAAAGGCTGGCTGCATGGCACCCAGTCACAGCTGGAGTTTCTGCCGGAGCGTCATACCGACTTTATCTTTGCAGTGCTGGCTGAAGAGCTGGGGCTGGTAGGCGTCCTGATCCTGCTGGCCCTTTATCTGATGCTGATCATGCGCGGCCTGGTTATCGCTGCGCGCGCTCAAACCACTTTTGGCCGGGTAATGGCAGGCAGCCTGATGCTGATTTTGTTTGTCTACGTTTTCGTTAATATTGGCATGGTTAGTGGTATCTTACCGGTGGTTGGCGTTCCTTTGCCGCTGGTAAGCTATGGTGGCTCAGCGCTGATTGTACTGATGGCTGGATTTGGCATCGTTATGTCAATTCACACACACCGAAAATTATTGTCTAAAAGCGTTTAAGAGGCTCTCGATGCGTAAGGACTGGCTTTGGGTGGGTGCAGCTTCGCTGCTGCTCGCCGCCTGTACGACTCCCACAGAACAGCAGGCGCCCGCTCCGCAGCAGCCTGTTTATAACGGCCCGGTTGTCGAGATCGGCGGCGTCGAGCCGCGCTATGAGCCGATAAATCCGGCTACCAGCCAGGACTACAGTGTCAATGGCAAAACCTGGCGGATTATTAAAGATCCCTCTAACTATAGCGAAACCGGACTGGCCAGCTGGTATAGCGAGCAGGCTAACGGTACGCGTACCGCTACCGGTGAAACCTTTGATCAGGAAGGGTTAACCGCAGCTCACCCTACCCTGCCCCTGCCCAGCTATGTGCGGGTAACCAACCTTGCCAACGGCAGGCAACTGGTGGTGCGCGTTAACGATCGCGGCCCTTACACGCCAGGCCGCATTATTGACCTTTCGCGCGCGGCCGGGGATCGACTGAACATATCCAATAACACGCGCGTACGTGTTGATTACATCAAGGTTGCGCCGGACGGCTCGCTTTCCGGTCCCGGCACCATTGGCACCGTGGTCGCCAAACAGAGCTACGCCTTACCGTCGCCTCCCGATATCGGTGGCGGAACGATGATGATGGGCGGCTCCGCTGCGGCGGCACAGCCAGCAGCGACTGAACAGCCGCAAAATATACATCCGGTGGATAACAGTACGCTTACCAGCGATAGCTCAATGGGCGCACCGGTACGCAGCAGCGGCTTCCTTGGTGCGCCAACGCCGCTCCATGCGGGCGTACTGGAAGGCAGCGAACCAGAAACGCCAGCGGCCTCGCCATCACCTGCGGCAGGCAGCGTGCCTGCGGCGGCGGCACCCTCTGCGGCAGCGGGAAATTATGTCGTCCAGGTTGGTGCGCTCAGCGATGCCGATCGGGCGCAACAGTGGGCGGAGAAGCTGAAATCGCAGTTTGGCGTTCCCGGTACGGTAGCCAGCAGCGGTAAACTTTATCGCGTACAGCTGGGGCCGTTTGCTTCCCGTCAACAGGCGGCGGCGCTGCAGCAGCGGCTGATTAGTGAAGCCAGTCAGCAATCCTTTATTACCGTGATTCAAAGCGGCATGTAAAAACCAACGGCAGCCACTTTGCGTTAAGACAACAAAAAACAGGCTGGCTGTTTATTTTGTCAACGCAAAGTTGGATGCCTGTAAAAACGCCTTTTGCTATAGTAAGGCACTTTTTTCACTAACCTCCACGGATGATGTTGTCCTTAACATGAATACGCTGAAAACCTGTCACTATTTTAAGCGCCTGGCGGCGGGCACCGTGATTGCCCTGAGCCTGAGCCAGGCCGCGCTGGCTGAAGATATTAATCTTAAAACCATGATCCCTGGCGTACCGGATATTGACGCAGAAGCGTATATCCTGATCGACTATAACTCCGGGAAAGTCCTTGCTGAAAAGAATGCCGACGCACGTCGCGACCCGGCCAGCCTGACCAAAATGATGACCAGTTATGTTATTGGTCAGGCGGTGAAGGCAGGCAAAATTCATCAGGATGATATGGTTACCGTGGGCCAGGATGCCTGGGCGACCGGAAATCCGGTGTTCCGTGGCTCTTCGCTGATGTTCCTGAAGCCGGGCGATCGCGTGCCGGTTTCCCAGCTAACGCGCGGTATTGTGCTGCAGTCCGGCAATGACGCCTGCGTCGCTATGGCGGACTATGTGGCAGGCAGTCAGGATGCGTTTGTCGGTCTGATGAACAACTATGTCAAAGCGCTGGGCTTGCAAAACACTCACTTCCAGACGGTGCATGGTCTGGATGCGGATGGCCAGTATAGTTCCGCGCGCGATATGGCGCTGATTGGTCAGGCGCTGATCCGTGATGTGCCGGAAGAGTATGCGGTTTATAAAGAGAAAGAGTTCACTTTCAACAATATTCGTCAGATGAACCGTAACGGCCTGCTGTGGGATACCAGCCTGAACGTTGACGGCATCAAAACGGGCCATACCTCCGCAGCCGGTTATAACCTGGTCGCTTCTGCGACTGAAGGCCAGATGCGTCTGATCTCGGCGGTACTGGGCGGCCATACTTATAAAGGCCGCGAAGTTGAAAGTAAAAAGCTGTTGACCTGGGGCTTCCGTTTCTTTGAAACCGTTGCGCCGCTGAAGGCTGGAAAAGAGTTCGCCTCTGAACCAGTATGGTTTGGCAACAGCGATCGCGTTCAGCTTGGTGTCAGTAAGGATATGTATCTGACCATTCCACGCGGACGGATGAAAGATCTGAAAGCCAGCTACGTGCTGAGCAATACCGAACTGCATGCGCCGCTGCAGAAAAATCAGGTGGTCGGTACCATCAACTTCCAGCTGGATGGCAAAACGATTGAGCAGCGCCCGTTAGTGGTACTGAATGAAGTGCCGGAAGGGGGTTTCTTTAGCCGCATCGTGGATTATATTAAGCTGATGTTTCACCACTGGTTCGGTTAAGGCGCGAGGCGGTTGATATTCGCCCTGTTCGCCCTTATATCCTGATTATGTGTAAGCTCCCGCTGCGGCGGGAGTCTTTTTTTTAGCACCGGAGTCTCTATGAAAACCAAACTGAACGAACTGCTCGAATTTCCCTGTTCTTTTACCTATAAAGTCATGGGACTGGCACAGCCGGAGCTGGTTGATCACGTGGTGGAAGTGGTGCAGCGTCATGCGCCAGGCGATTATACGCCAGATGTAAAACCCAGCAGCAAAGGCAACTATCACTCCGTCTCGATTACCATCACCGCGACGCATATTGAGCAGGTTGAAACGCTGTATGAAGAGCTGGGCAAAATCGAAATTGTGCGTATGGTGCTGTAATTCCATGCGCGTTAGCCTGGGCGGGTAGAGCTCGTCCAGGAGCAGCGTTATACTTCCCTCTTTATCTGGAACGGAAAGCACGTTTTGCAGCAGCCTCCTCTTATTGTTCGCCCGTTGGGTCTGCGCCCCTGGGAATCTGTCTCTCTTGCCATGCATCAGTTTACTGATAGCCGTACTGCCGATACGCCGGATGAGCTGTGGCTGGTAGAGCATCCTCCGGTTTTTACACAGGGTCAGGCGGGTAAGGCAGAACATGTGCTGATGCCCGGCGATATTCCCGTGGTGCAAAGCGATCGCGGCGGCCAGGTAACCTATCACGGCCCGGGACAGCAGGTAATGTACGTATTAATCGATCTGAAACGCCGCAAGCTGGGTGTACGTCAGTTGGTTACCGCTATCGAACAAACGGTGGTTGAGACGCTGGCGCATTATGATGTGGCAGCCTGTGCGCGCCCCGATGCTCCCGGCGTCTATGTGGATGGTAAAAAAATCTGTTCGCTCGGGCTACGTATTCGTCAGGGCTGCTCTTTTCATGGGCTGGCGTTGAATATCGCTATGGACCTTGCGCCTTTTCAGCGCATTAATCCCTGCGGCTACGCCGGACTGGAGATGACGCAGCTAAGTGCGTTTCGTGCCGGTATTACGCCGCAAGACGTGCAGCCCGTGCTGATTGAAAAGTTTTTGCAGCAGGTGGCGATCCCATCGGCCAGCTGGCAGCCAGCGGAGCGCTCTGCTTTTTTGTAAAGGTGCAGGCTGCTTTACAAATTTGCAACTTTTTAGCACGCCGTCAGGCTGTTTGTCAGGCGCTGAAATGATATAATTTTTGCACTTTTTTCAAATAAAGTTGAAAAAGCAGCCGGCTCGTTGAGTTACCGCCTCTTTTCAAACTGCAATCCAACCTGGAAACTGCAAGCTTATGAGTAAACCGATTCAGATGGAACGCGGCGTCAAATATCGCGACGCAGACAAAATGGCGTTAATCCCGGTGAAAACCGTGGTAACCGAGCGCCAGGAATTGTTGCGCAAGCCGGAATGGATGAAGATCAAACTGCCCGCCGACTCCAGCCGTATTCAGGGCATTAAAGCGGCGATGCGTAAAAACGGTCTGCACTCTGTCTGTGAAGAGGCCTCCTGCCCTAACCTTGCAGAATGTTTTAATCACGGTACGGCCACCTTTATGATCCTGGGTGCCATCTGTACTCGTCGCTGCCCATTCTGCGACGTAGCGCATGGTCGCCCGCTTACGCCAGACAGCAACGAACCAGCCAAACTGGCACAAACTATTGCTGATATGGGCCTGCGCTATGTGGTCGTGACCTCAGTGGATCGCGACGATCTGCGTGACGGCGGCGCACAGCATTTTGCTGATTGCATCACCGCAATTCGTGAAAAAAATCCAACGATTAAAATCGAAACGCTGGTACCAGATTTCCGTGGCCGTATGGATCGTGCGCTGGAGATCCTGACCGCAACGCCGCCGGATGTGTTTAACCACAACCTGGAAAACGTGCCGCGTATCTATCGTCAGGTGCGTCCCGGCGCTAACTATGAGTGGTCGCTAAAGCTGCTGGAACGTTTCAAAGAAGCACATCCGGATATCCCGACCAAATCGGGCCTGATGGTGGGTCTGGGTGAAACCAATGCGGAAATTATCGAAGTGATGCGCGATCTGCGTCGTCATGGCGTAACCATGCTTACGCTGGGTCAGTACCTGCAGCCAAGCCGTCATCACCTGCCGGTTCAGCGCTATGTCAGCCCGGCAGAATTTGATGAAATGAAAGAGGAAGCGTTGGCGATGGGCTTTACTCACGCCGCCTGCGGTCCTTTTGTACGCTCTTCCTATCACGCCGATCTGCAGGCGAAAGGGCTGGAAGTTAAATAAGCGCTTTATTGCAAAAAAACGCAGCCATGAGCTGCGTTTTTTATTACCGCTGCGAAGTTACAATTTGTAACTTAACGCTGCCGCAGGGTTTACTCTTTATGGGTAACGCGCTCAGCAGGCATTTCTTCTGCTTTCGCAGCCGGTGCCGCATCTTCATCCTTCATCGCTTTTTTAAAGCCTTTAATGGCGGCACCTAAATCACCACCCAGCGAACGGAGTTTATTCGTGCCGAACAGCAGTACGATCAACGCACCAATAACCAGTAACTTGGCAATGCTGATACCTTCCATAACACCTTCTTACCTTAAACGAGAAGCCAATGCCGGCTATTAACGCGCAGAACGTTACCTAATACAACTGCCACTTGTAACAGATTACAAATTTTTTTTGAAGCGCAACGCAGGCGTGTGGTTGCTTATCCCGCTCCCGCTCACCTGAAGGATACCAAGCGTCAGGCATCCAGTTCGGGGCGGCTAAAGCGACGATTGGCTAAAACCGGCAGCCTTTCACGGGCGCTTTTAACGCGCTGCGCATCCAGTTCGGCAAATACCAGAGCCGGGCTTTCCGCAGCGCGGGCAATGGCGACGCCCAGCGGATCGACAATCAGGCTGCTGCCAATATTACGTGGCCCGCATTCGCCTACCGCAATCACATAACAGGTATTTTCCAGCGCTCTTGCGGTAACCAGCACGTCCCAGTGCATCTCTTTTAGCGGCCCTCTGACCCACGCCGACGGCAGCACCAGCACATCGGCACCATCCAGCGCCAGGCGACGTGCCAGCTCCGGGAAACGGATATCGTAACAGGTCATCATGCCAACTTTCATTTCGCCCACCTCCAGCAAAGGCGGAACAGCCAGGCCAGCGGTGACGCGCTGTGATTCCTGCATCGCAAATGCATCGTAAAGATGCAGCTTATCGTAGCGTGCAATAATTTCCCCGCCGCGCAGAGCCACCTGTGCGTTAATCGCCCGCTGTGAGCCATCAGGAACATAAAGGGTCAATATCGTCGTTAGCGTGCTTTCCCGGCTGGCAGCCAGCAACTGAGTAAGAAAAGGGCCATCCAGCGGCTGCGCCTCTCTTACTGCCAGCCCTGGGTCCTGGATATCGGTCGCTAATACCGCTTCAGGCAGCACCAGCAATGCAGCGCCTGCCTGCTGCGCCTGCTGCATCAGCTCAATACAGGTATGTGCATTTTTCTGCCATTCACGCGCGACAGCAAACTGCCCCATAGCGACTTTCATCTTCTTCCCTCCCTTACGCTGACCCGCTGTCCGGACCATGATCTCTTACGCCAGCAGTTTGATGCGATAGCAGGGCGATTCGCTATAGCCTTCACGCGTATAAAACTGGTTAGCTTTGATACGCGCCTCATGGCAATGCACCTCCATGCGATCGCAGCCCCGTTCACGCGCCAGCTGTTCAGCATGCTGTAGCAAATGCTGCCCGACGCCCTTGCTACGCTCGCCGTCGGCAATACAGAAATAGCTGATACGAGCAAAATCACCGGCCAGCGCCAGCTGTGGAATAAAATGCAGTGATAAAAAGCCCAGCACAGTTTGCCTGTCCTCGGCCACCATCAACATCTCATCGGGATGGTCAATCAGCTGCTGTAAGCGGTGATCCATCAGGCCTTCGGTGCCACCGTAGCCTAATTCATGCAGTAAAGCGATTAAGGCGAAACTGTCTTTAGTTTGAGCTGGCCTGATGTTCATTGCGCCTCCTTCAGATACGCTTACCGCGTTGGGTTACCTGTTTATAACTGTAGTTAAGGCAGGGAAGCAAGCGGATACCGGAGGTAAAACATAACTCCCGCTTTTTATGTGCGGTCAGGCAATAATTAATGTTTCCTTAATCTTACGACGGCACACTGAGGGAAAATTTTACGGGAAGGAGTAATAATGAAAAATTTGATGCCGCGTAGCCTGTCTGAACTCTTTGCTCTGACGTTAAGCTGCGTTTCGCTGATTGGTTTTATCGGTTTATATCTCTACCGCTGAATTAGGCAAAAAAAAACCCGCCAGCAGGCGGGTTTTTAAAATTCTGACTGTTAACTTACAGAGCGATAACGTTAGCAGCAGATGGGCCTTTTGCGCCGTCAGTGATTTCAAACTCAACGCGCTGACCTTCGGCCAGGGTTTTGAAACCATTGCTCTGGATAGCAGAGAAGTGTACGAATACGTCTTTGCTGCCATCTTCCGGAGTAATGAAGCCGAATCCTTTGGACTCATTAAACCACTTAACGTTACCTTTAATCTTGGACATCTATATTACCTTTACATGAAAAATGGACACTAAACTGTGTCGGGGTTAAGTACAGCAATTGCCGCGCCTTTTGTCCAGTGCGTCGTGAAGAAAAAGTGATAAATATCGCTTTTTTTTCGTATGTGACCACTTTGTAGAAGTCATTAAATGTCACAGAGAAGCGTCATTCAAGGGCAACTGCCTTCATCCCCTCATCTTAAAAAATCATAACTCAATGATTTAACTAATATAATTTTTGTTATTGTCTTGCTATCTAAAAAAACGCGGTAAAAAACGGTTTTTACCAGCGCCTCAACCTTTGCGGCGAAAAATTATCACGCCAGGCGATAATGCCATTGAGCAAAAGATAAACAGCATTTTTTATCGCCGTAAAGTTATCTGATCCCCCTCTCATTCAGCCGGGCTTCAGCTTTTAACAACAAGCCACTTGTGCATTAAAGCAACAGTAGAGATAACACGCATCAGAAGCTTTCCTTTTTCTAATGAGAAAGAAATACCCACCGATTAACAATTGCTCTATTATTGAGAAAAATCATTGAAAACAGCTTTTTCTTATCTTTACAGCGTAGACCAGTAAAAACATTCATTAAATTTACTTATTTTTCATTGATTTATCAGGTGATCATAACAACCTTGAACAGATTAAGTAAATTTATAGATCTTTCATATGTTTTTGCTAAGATATTTCACGCCGCGAAATCAGCAATAAGGAAGATAAGGATGGTCATGAAAGTACGATGTACCGCCTGTGGCAGCAAAAGGTTTCGTTATACTACCGGGGACCAAAAAGGAAAATTTCACCACGGCGCGGTATGTGCTTATTGCTTTAAACCTTTTACCGTACAGGATGTATTACCCCATACAGAAATAGACCCTATTGCCCACTGCCTTATCAGGCAGCGCAATAGCCGGCTCAGACCTTAGAAAAGCGGCACCCGTCTGAGGTGCCGCCAGTTAAATTAAAACAGAATCTTGAATACACCGGTAAGCGTCAGTAACCCAACGATAAAGATAATTGCAATAATCCAAAGTATAATTTTCATTCCATTCTCCCTGTAGACAACTATGCCGATAAGCCGATAAGTAAAATGCGCTGCGGTCAGTTTTCAATAAAATCTGAGCGCCAGTTGGTCAACAACCGCAACGTTATCTGTCGCTTAAGTATAGTTCAGGATAGAGATTTTGCATTTTGCGAACCCGATCGCGCCCTTCACCTTTCCCCTGCCCCACCGCTTCGCTCTGTGAAATAAAGAACGCTAAACTTAATGCGGGTATCAACCCGGTGTCTTAGTGACTTTTTGTCAGCCTGTAAAAGGAGGCCTTATGAGTACGATTGATACCAATATGGGCAGATATTGTCTGAAGGCGAACCATGCCGGTAATCATATCAAGGGGACAATTGCCATCAACAATGAGGGTGGCGACCAGCTCTCTTTACAGGAGTTTGACGAGCATTATCTGGATGATGTGGTTAATAACGTTATCTATCCGGTCACCGGCGGCAATCGTGAAATTACGCGGGCGCTGCGTGAGCAAATGATAAAAGCGGGTTTTAATCAGCCGCATTAAATGACCTGGGCCCCCACAGGATGCCCTGTCTTGATGCTTCGGGCAGCAGCGCAACCGGGAATATCAGCGTCGCTGCTGCCTTAGCTTAGATAAGAGCAGAGAGCAGCAAACACCCCACCAGCCCGCAAACCGAAATAATGGTCTCCAGCGCCGACCATGAGCGCATGGTTTCACCAATGGTCAGGTTAAAATACTCCTTGAACAGCCAGAAGCCAGGATCGTTAACGTGCGAGAAAATGACGCTGCCTGCTCCCACGGCGATCACCATCAGCTCCGGGCTGGCACCGGAAGTGGCAATCAGCGGCGCAACAATACCACCAGCAGTAATGGCGGCAACGGTTGCCGATCCCAGCGCAATACGCAGTACGGCGGCAATCGACCAGGCCATAAAAATAGGTGACAGGTTAGTAGCATGCATCAGACCGGCAATATATTTGTCCACGCCGCTGTCCACCAGTACCTGCTTAAAGGCGCCGCCGCCGCCGATAATCAGTAGCATCATGGCGATAATCTTGATGGAATCAGTCAGCGTATCCATCACCTCTTCCATACTGCGGCCGCGATTAAGACCAAAGGTAAAAATACCAATCAGTACCGCTATCAGGGTTGCCATTACCGGATCGCCAAAGAACTCCGCCCAGGGCAGCAACGGGTTATCTTTAGGCAGGACCATTTCCGCTACGGCACGTAAAGCCATCAACACAACTGGTACCAGCGCGGTCCATACGCTGACGCCAAAGCCAGGCATCTCCTCTTCGCTAAAGGTTTTCGGGTTGTAAAGCCCTTCCGGGATAGGCTTATCAATGTTTTTCAGAAAGCGCGCATAAACCGGACCCGCCAGAATTACCGTCGGGATCGCCAACAGCGTGCCGAACAACAGCGTTTTTCCCATATCGGCGTTAAACAGCGTGGCAATTGCGGTCGGTCCCGGGTGCGGCGGCAGGAAACCATGCGTTACAGATAAAGCGGTGGCCATCGGCACGCCAACGTAGAGCAGCGGCACGCGCGCCGAGGCAGCAATGCTGAACACCAGCGGCAGCATCAACACAAACCCCACTTCATAAAACAGAGCGAAGCCCACGGTAAAGCCGGTTAATACCACGGCCCACTGAATATGACGGTGGCCAAATTTAGCAATCAGCGTAGTGGCGATCCGCTGCGCCCCGCCACAGTCCGCCAGAAGTTTTCCCAGCATCGCGCCGAATCCCATGATCAGCGCCAGGCTGCCAAGCGTACTGCCAACGCCAGCTTTAATGGAGGCGATCACTTTATCGACCGGCATCCCCTGCATTATTCCCACCACCAGCGCAACCAAAATCAGCGCAATAAATCCATTAAGCTTGAAGCGAATCATTAGCAGGAGCAGCAACGCGACTCCAACCGCAACGATAACTAATGGCATAATTTTTCTCCGGTGAATGGCCGCCAGGAATAACGGCCGACTTTATCATTGTGGGTCACGACAGAAATAAACTGAGTGACATGCTTAGCAGCAAGTAGAAGCGTTGCCATATTGTTACCGATAACATGGTAGCGGTAACAAATTGTCACTGGAATCAGAGCAGCAGGTAGAATTATTGATTTGCGAAGATGATCAACTTTTTACCGCCATGTTAACACTCATGAGCTATCCATAGCGGAGCGGTTGACTGTTAAACTCACCTCTCCTTACCAAACCGTGGCGGGAATAAACGTGTTGACCAGCCAGACGATCGCTAACCGACAAACCTTTTTTGGCCGGGGCAGCCTGCAACAGTTGCTACCGCTACTTCAGCAAACACCGCAAGCGACACTCCTGTTTTGCAGCCGCTCTTTCCTTAACAGCTCGCACTATGCCGCTATCAGTCCGGCGCTTAAGCCGTTGCTTATCGGCTATGAAGTTGTTACTCATGAAGCCTCGCCAGATAATATTGACCACTGGGTCGCACGCTGGCGCGGCAAGGTTGAACGCGTGGTGGCAATTGGCGGCGGCAGCGTTCTGGATGCTGCCAAAGCCTTTGCCGCCATGAGCCAGCACCCGCTTAACACTTTGCGCTATCTGGAAAAAACAGGCGATACGCCGGTCAGCGGCGTGACGCTGCCGTTAATTGCCGTTCCTGCTACGGCGGGCACCGGAAGCGAAGTGACGCAAAATGCGGTAGTCACCGACCAGCGTGATAACAAGGTTAAGGCTTCATTACGTCACGCTAATTTTGTGCCGCAGGTTGCCATTCTTGATGCTGATTTACTCGACGGCGCGCCCGATAAGGTACTCGCCTGCTGCGCTATCGATGCCTTTACCCATCTGTTTGAAGCCTGGCTTTCAGCCAAAGGGAATATGTTTACCCGGCAAACCGCGCTTAACGGCCTGCGTCAGTTTATTAAGGGCTGGCCCGATCTTAATCGTCAGGATGAACGCGGGGCTGAAGCGCGTGAGGCGATGTTGATGGCGTCGTGGCTGGGAGGATTAAGCCTGAGCATGGCCGGGTTAGGCGTTATCCACGGTATTGCGGGCGAGCTGGGCGCTATCAAAGCCTGGCATCACGGTGAAGTCTGTGGCCGCCTGCTGTTCCCCTTTCTGGCGCTACTGGACAACAGCGAGCATCCGCAGCAACAGGCATTAATGGCTGAACTACAGCTGGCGCTGTTTGGCGCAGCGCACCCGACACCGGCAAGCTATCTGGCACAGTGGCTACAGCAGCACGCGGTGTTTCCTTTCTGGCAGCAAAAGCTTGAGCTTAGCGCCAGCGAGGTCGGGTGGATAGTGGCACGCGCCAACAGTAAAAATTCGCTGGTCAATTACAGCCCTGCGCAACGGCGCTGGATGCTGGAACAGGCTTACCACTGTACCGATTAATCAAAGGGGGGGCGGCCCTCCAGCAGTTGCTGGATAACGTGCAGTACGCCCTCCTGATTATTTGACGGTGCCAGATACTTTGCTGCCGCCTTCACTCGTTCGGGCGCGTTAGCCATAGCGTAACCGAAACCTGCCTGGCTAAGCATCTCCAGATCGTTGCCGCCATCACCAAACGCCAGCACCTGTTGATGAGTGATCCCCCAGCGTTGCTGCAACAACGCCAGCCCGTGCGCTTTATGCAAACCAGGAATAATCAGATCAACAGAGCCATGACCGCTGGTCACGGCGGTCGCAACACCGGCATGATGTCGCTCGATATCCGCCATTAATATCGGAACATACTCATCCGGGAGATTCAGCGCGAATTTAAACAGACGATCGTGAATCGCATCCAGCCGCTCTACTGGCTGAAGGCGGTAACAGTAGCGGCGCATTTTTTCAATGTAGGCAGCGGGCGTTGAGGAAAAATACCAGGCGCTGTGGTAGCCACACAGCACATAATTGAGCTCAGGGTAGTTGCCGCGTGCCAGCGTATCAATAATCTTCTCCACGTCGTCGTGGGGAAACTCGCCCACGAAGCGATCTTCGCCCGCCTCGATGATATAAGCGCCGTTTTCCGCCACAAAGGCGATCTCATGTGCAATTTCAGGAAAAAAGGTGCGCAGCTGATAATACTGGTTGCCGCTGGCAACCACGAACCGAATACCGCGTGCCTTAAGCTCTGCATACTGTTCGGCAAAGCGCGCACGGTTATAATTTTTTCGGTCATCAAGAAAGGTGCCATCCATATCAACAGCAATAAGTTTGATATCCGCCATTATTTTGCCTCTGCTTACGCTAACTGAGGGTGATCTTAGCTGACGATCCCGTTTGCTGCTCTTCTGCCCCGTCTTAGTACTGACCTCTCTTTTAACGGCTGGCTGACGCATTTCACTTCGCCTTGATGCCTAATTTTTTCATTCCCGACAGCAGCGTAGTGCGTTTTAATCCTAAACGGCAGGCCGCACCGCGAGGACCGGCATCCACCCCGTTAGTCTCTTTCAGCACCTCAACAATACGTTCGCGCTCATCGGCAACATTCATTACCGGAGACGTTTTTTCCGGCATGTCAGTATGGATAATGGATAAGGGCCGACACATTGTAACGGAGGCTCGGTAAAAAGGAGAAGATGATGAAATATCAAGAATTGTTTAATTTCTGGTTCGAAGCAGCGTATAAAAATCAACGGTGTTAACCAGAGAATGTCTTAATTTGGGCAGATTAATGATGCTCACCAGACGCTTTCTTACGAGAGCACCTGGTGATATATCAGGAGGAAAGTATATCGCTGATATGGGCAGATAAATCTTCTTTTTTAATTCCAGTGAGTTCAGACAGACTGGAAGATAATTCTTCAATACTCTTGCCTGTTGATGACGGGCCAGACGTGGCATGAGCAAAGTAAAGCCCATTATCGAAACCAATATCGAAAGTAATATGATTAAGCTGAACACGTTGCATAAACGATCCTTTTAATAACATGAAATTCAGGCTTAACGATAATTTGATAATTCATCAAAGCATCGTTTGTTCCTGATAATGCTTCGTCAGGCAGTAACCGTACGGCCTCGCTAACGACGCACCAGCAAAAAGCCTTCTGAGCAAAAAAACGCACAACGGTAATAGTGTAAGTCTTATCTGCCATAAAGGCCAAATTAAATGCCCTGGTTCGGATGCTTTATGAGCCCGATTTCAAAACATGATTCTGATGCCAGTTGCCTTGTTAGCCGGAAAAAAGACGGATTTACTGAGAGCCTTAACGGACGCTGTCGTAATAAATAAGTTGATAATAAAGGAGTTACCGGCATCAACCACATCAGAGCAATCATGAATGACTAACGGCGGGTTTATAACGAATGCAGGCCCCATTTAGCACTGAATGACCAGATGCCATTAGAATCTGCAGCAGACTGGCGAAGCAGAAAATTTGAAGATAAACGAACCGACATAACTCACTGACGGTGGTATCTAATACAGGGGCTGGTCACTCAGACAAGTCAATTGCAGAATAATCCAGGATTTTTCTCAGCCAGAAATACCAACGCCTTTTGCCTAAGTCATTATTTTTATTTACAATACTTGGCAGTTTTGATTAAAGTATCTCTAAAAAACAGGTTCTAATTCTTTAACTAAGTGACTGTTCATTGGAGCAAATGGAATGCCACGCAATCTTGCACCTGCGTACTGTATAGTCCAACAACCTGGGAGCCTTGATTTCCAGGCGAGGATGCTTTTCCGTGACAGCAACTCAGAAGCCGCCCGCCTTTTTATTCAAAACAATGCAGACACTCCCTGGCTGAATCCAGGACAGATAGTGATCGTAGCAGATCCAGCATATTCACCAACCATGCAAATGCTCAGCGCTCTACGACAGGCGAAACAAAAAACCAACCGTGCGTTTGTTGGCGTAAGCTCTGAAGAAGCCAGTTTTATGCAGCAACACTACGGTTTGATTGCAGCCCTTACCACTGCGGGAGATAAAATTTTTGGCACGATTGGTGACGTTGGGGAAAGATATTTTTCAGAGATAGAAAATACTCTCAAAAAGATAGAAGTCAGTTACCAAAACCAATTCCGCACCCAGGGAACACTGATAAGCCAGCAATTCTTTGTAGAACGTAATCAGCTTTTCAACCAGTTAAAAGAACTTGTTAACAAGCCTTTACTGAAATCTTTAATCCGCTATGCGGTAAAGTTTAAACCTTACGAGGACATGCGTAGAGCGTTGAATCTTTCAAGCCGTTCTATAGTACATGAATGGTCAACCGTGGGGCTTGGCGGGTTACCCGGATATTCAAGCTATGTAGGAAATGCAGCAAAAGCGGCAAAATTCTTAAAATCAGGTGGATATATAGGGATAGGGTTTGCTTTTGCGGGGACAACTAACGATGTGGCCAGTGCTTGTGTCAAGGGACGTGAGAGTGAATGCAAAAGAACAGCATTCAAAGAGTACGGTAAGTTCGGCACTTCAACATTAACAGGTGTCGGAGCTGGTGCAGTTGGTTCCGTTGCTGGATTAGGTGTATGCGCAGCAATAGGAATCGCCACAGCAGGAACCGGCGCGGTAGTATGCGCAGCTATTGGCTCCATAGCTGCTGGTTATGTTGGTGCCAAAGCAAGTGACTCTGTAATGGATACAATTTATGAATACATGGGAATTTGAAGAGTGAAACCAGTAATCATGTTCTTAATCATACTTCCTTCTGTTTGCCTAATGGTAAGCGTTCTCCTCTATCTTTCCAATAGGGGCAGGTATAGTAAACTTATTTCTGATTTCCAAAAAAATCATATTCTACCCGCTCCTTATTTATTGCATTGCAATATGGGTTATTTAGGTTCACCACTAATGACCTATTTTTTCATACGTTTAAAAGAAAAAAAGAAGATATTTTTTTTAGCTAAGGATAGCCAAGCCTATAGCTTTGCTGTTGAAAGTGAAAATTACGATAGAATAAATATGCTCAAACCACTTTACTATACATTTTTATTAGGTTTTTTGAGCTGTAGCTTACTGATGCTGATTGCTTTATTTTTTAAGTTAAAAACATTATATTTAAATTATGTGTAACCCCCAATAATTTTATAATTAACCATTAATTTGAAATGTACTGGCTAAACTAATACAGGGAAAAGAAATATATTATATATCTGCCCTGTAGTTTCTTAAAATTTAGTTATCAATGGCAACTTTGCATCAAAGATTTATATTCTGTGACCCGCTCCCCGTTGATTAATACACCACGATGTTAATAATGTCTTCATATTGACCCGCTCCCCGTATGTGATCCATTCATTGACCATGAAAAAATCGTCGGATACATAATAGACGGTATCGGTGTAGTGCTTAGTGGTTTTCAGATTGTAGCCGGTGCCGGTTTACTGGCTGGCTCTGTTGCTACTGGAAATGTCATAGGAATCGTAGCTGGCTCAAGTTTGATAGTGAATGGCGCTGGCTCTGCTATTGAAGGGATTGATAAGCTAAGAG
Organism: Pantoea alhagi; assembly: GCF_002101395.1. NCBI lineage: Bacteria > Pseudomonadati > Pseudomonadota > Gammaproteobacteria > Enterobacterales > Erwiniaceae > Pantoea > Pantoea alhagi. The sequence continues at coordinate 318,557 of NZ_CP019706.1, forward strand.
GCGTTCCTGACCCTTCTAACCCCGTAAGGGAAGCTTATGAAGACACAGCTGAATTTTTTGGTTTTGACCAGCGATTAGGGCTGCTTGCTTATCAGGTGGTTGATCTAACCACTTCATACTACCGGGTTTTAAAACTATCCTTGAAACCCGAAGCATGGAGGTTGTTCAAATATCTCCCAACTGATTACTACCGAAAGGTTCAAGTAATGAGTAAACCCGCTCTTGCTTTGAAAGGCGCAGGAGCAGCAGCTAAAGGAGCAGGTATAGGTATGAATCTTTACCAAATGCACGATGCTCAGGTAAAAAATTAATCGCTTGTTTTTTTAAATTTGTGACACTTCCACGCCAGATTCAGGGGCGTAACAAAATAAATTACCACTATACCAAAAGCGAGAACGATAAAATAAGAAAAGGCACTGGATTTATCAGCAGTGAACAGACCATATAAACCCACCAGTGCTAATAAAGCCAAACCTATAACTCCTCCCCAAAACCTTTTATTCAGGTCAATAACTAAACTTTGCAGAGTATCTGTCTGGCTTTGATCCTTTTTGATAATACCTTTTAATTTACCGATATCTTTACCAGAAAAACCATTATCAAGCAGCTTTTTTTCATAATCGTTCATCTAAATCTCATCCCAAATAATTTACGATATTGAGCCAATATATCATGATTAAGTGAGAGGTTTTGCTTGCTTTAGAATCCACCTGGCTACGATACCGTCAGCGGTGAAAAGGAGGAAATCAGATAGGTTTGCGAATTGCGTAACTAATTGATATTTAATGGCACGCCCTACAGGATTCGAACCTGTGACCTACGGCTTAGAAGATAATAGACCGTCATTTAACACACTGATTTAACGCCTGAAATCCATGTTCGCGCTTTGGTTTGTGTCGTTCTGTGTCGTTAATCGCGGTCCACGGTAATCTTCCAGCATAGAGCGACGCCACAATTACGACACAACGCGACACAGTGCATGCAAAGCTTTGGCAAAGGTCACAAAGCCCTGCATGTCCCAAATTTGTCTCACCTCTACCAAGCGCAAGAAGAATCGACCCCTTCCGAGGTTTTGAGTTGTTTTGCGCTAATTTTTTGCCCCATCCATGTCCCAGGGCTGACCCGCACCGACCTGGCGACAGAGTGATCAGTTCTGGTCAAGATGTTACAATCCGAAAACGCTATCGATTCCATTGAAAGGAAACAAAATGAGAGTTGCAGTGGTAATCCCTTCGTACAAGGTGAAAAAACACATACTGAATGTGATAGGAAAGATTGGCTCAACGGTTCAAAAAATCTACGTGATAGACGATTGCTGCCCGGAAGGAACTGGTGATTTTGTTTTAGAGCATAACACTGACGAAAGGGTATCAGTTATCAAGCATGAGGTTAACCAGGGGGTTGGCGGTGCGGTGATGACAGGATACAAGGCAGCGGTCAATGACGGCGTAGACATCGTTGTCAAGATTGATGGCGATGACCAGATGGAGCCGGCTCTGATACCAGACTTCACGGCGCCTATCATAGCCGGAGAAGCTGATTACACAAAAGGGAACCGATTTTTCAATCTGGACAATATTAGCGCCATGCCGAAGATCAGGATTTTTGGTAACGCTGTGTTGTCGTTCATGACGAAATTCTCATCAGGATATTGGGATATCTTTGATCCAACTAATGGGTACACGGCAATTCATACAGACGCGATTAAGCATCTCCCTCTGAGTAAGATATCAACGCGATATTTTTTTGAGTCTGACATATTATTTAGGCTGAACACTCTGAGAGCCGTTGTGGTTGATGTGCCGATGGACGCCAAGTATGAGGATGAAGAAAGTAACCTTAAGATTTCAAAAATAATCGGCGACTTTCTGTACAAGCATGGAAGAAACTTCTTCAAACGCGTTTTTTATAACTACTATCTGCGAGACATGTCAATCGCCTCAATAGAACTGCCCCTTGGGATTTTAATGTTCATATTTGGCGTTGTTGTTGGAGCAGTAAACTGGGCTGATGCTATCAGAACCGACATCCCAAACACATCAGGTACGGTCATGCTCGCGGCCTTGCCGGTTATTATTGGGTTACAGTTGATATTAGCATTCTTCGGCCACGACATAGCTAACACCCCGAGAAGAACATTTCATAACAGGTATAAAAAATGATTTACCTTATTACTATAGCCTGCGTCATTGGTATAGCTGTAGGCCAGATACTATTTAAGTTGTCATCTTCTGCATTAAGCAAGAGCGGAAGCTTATTCTCATTTGACACGCTTGTAATTCTGGTGCCTGCCCTTGCTTTGTATGGCGTTACAACACTGGCATGGATATGGGTTCTTCAGAAGATAGAGCTCGGCAAAGCATATCCTTTTATGGCACTTGCGTTTGTGCTTGTTCCAGTAGGTAGTCATTTCTTACTTGGGGAGAAGTTTAACCTTTCATACTTTCTGGGTGTCGCTTTAATCATGGTTGGCATCATCATAACATTAAGGTCTGCGTCATGATGTATTGGGCTTTGGTGTCAGTTTTTGGATATTTTCTCTACCTGGTATTTGTTGCTAAGCTTAAGTGGCAGCAAGCCCCGTTCATTGCTCTTAGCATTTGCACTTGCGTTTTGTATGCTAGTGGAATACTTGGTTTCCTTGAACAAGGCTGGGGCTTGGCGGTTTCGCTTGGATTCGTCCTTGGTGCTTATGCGATTTACAAAGAAAAGCCTGTTATTCCTGTGACATGGAATGGCATTCTTGCGACGTTGGTCAGTGTAGCACCTTTTGTATTTTCATTTCTTGCAGTTAAAAGCGATTATTTATTCACAGATTGGGATGAATTTTCTTTTTGGGGTGCGAGTATAAAAATAATGACTGTGACTAACGCTATCTACGATGGTGGTTCGTCATTGTCTAATACATTTAAGGCTTACCCACCGGTCCAGCAGCTTGCTCAATATCTATTTGTATATCCGGCAGGATGGAGCGAATCGGCTGTACTCAAGGCTCATAATGTTTACATATATTCGGCAATGTTGTTTGCTTCAGCCACGGTCATAAGAAAAGACGCATTACTGGCCGCCATAGCATTTGCAGCATCATCAACATTCATATACTTTTTCAAGTATGACATAGGGCATGTACTTGTAGATCAGCTCTTGGGTGTTGTTTTTCTGTCTGCGCTCTGCGTGGCGGTTTCTGCACAAGATAATGACAGAAAATACCTGTTACCATTGATTATTTTCATTCTGCCATTGATTAAGCAGATCGGATTGGTATTTGGATTGTTCGCGATAGCATGCGCTTTCGTCCATATTGCGCTAGGAAAAGGTGACGGCTTTAAGAGCAGGCTTGCAAATGCTTTTAAACTATCAGCGTTATATCTTGCTGTTCTGCTGGTATCTTTTAAATCATGGTCTTTATATCTAAGCAGTGTTGATGTAACTCCAGCTTTTAGCGCTTCGGGTCCAATAAATTGGGCATCTGCTGCTATGCAGAACAAGATATCGGTGACCCTTGCCGAGCTTAATACGCGTATCTTAAACCCGCTCTATTTTAGTTATGCTACTTTTCACTTCCGTCCTTTAACCATTTTCATGATTGGGGTAGCACTGATTGCACCTATCTCAATTATGAGTAAAGGGCGCAGGCTTCAGGAAACGGCTATAGCAGCAATCCTGCCATTGATGTGCGCAGCTTATATAGCGTTCCTTGTATACTGCTATATTGCGTACTTTTCAGAGTTCGAGTCTAAAAGGCTTGCTTCCTTTGAAAGATATGCTGGCACCTTCTTGATAGCTTGGGCATCTTTTTTGCTATACAAGATTGTCGATCTGAGCTGGAGAGTTTTCAGGAGCGCATACTCGCTAGTTGCCATCTTGGCTGTTGCTCTTCCAGTGTATGGCGTTACTGGATATTACCGGTTGGACCTTCAGAAGATTCGCCCAGAACAGAAAAAAGCAGTCCTCAGGAAGGATGTTTCGCGCTTGTCTGACATGATCTGGAAGAAACTCAAGCCAGGCGATTCAGTTTACTTCATCGCCCAAAACACCAAAGGCCTTGAAAAGCTAGCTTTCACCTATGAAATGCAGCCGTTTAAGGCAAATAACTGGTGCTGGACTTTAGGTAAAAAATACTATGACAGCGATGTATGGACCTGCGACAAGACCCTTTCGGAAGTCATGAAGGGTTACAAGTATCTTGCAATTTACAAAGCGGATCAGCAGTTCTGGGATTTATTTTCTTCTCACTTTAAAGATGGGGAGAGAAAGGACGAGCTTGCTATATACAAAGCTGATTATGATAAAGATGGGATGTTGCGTTTAACTGAGGTTAAATAGAAAAACACAACTAAAGGCCCCTGACGGGGCCTTTAGTTTAACCTTCAGTGTGAGTCCTTCTGGACACTGAAGGTCCAGGTCCGCTAGATGACCAAGTCAGGGTTAATGTGTCACCGGCCTCTAGCCTGACGGCCTGTACAGGCGATGTAGGTATATTAACCGCGTCAGCCCCGCGAGATACCGTAGCCTGTGTGATTGAAGCAGTGCCTTGTATATACACTGTGCAAGGAAGCCTCGTATCATTAAGCCAAGTTCCACGCGTTCCGCCAGTGACAGAGGTGAGGCTCATAGTAGCTGCAGTTCTAACGTCAGTGGTATTAATAAAAATGGATGCATCGATATCATAAATACTCCGCTTCCTTGTGCCTGAGCCAGCATCAGTGAATCCACCTGCCCCCGTGTTCCAGTTATTAACCGCAGCATTTTTAACTTCGTATCCTATCGCAACCGACTGCACCTCTATCAATTCAAAGTAACCGCCATCGATCAGCCCGTTAAATCCTTGAGCTACAAATCTCTGGCTTGAATAGCAGTTCAGGAATTTGGAATACCTTCCTCTATCTACAAAATCTCCTGTAGATGCGTTCAGGTTTTCATTCCCCATACCTATGAAGGTGTTGAAACGGCAGTTTGAACTGATGTTGGTGCCGTACTCGCTATTTGCCTCGCATGACCCACCTAAAAACTGATTCCCATCCCCCCAAGTCATACTGAGTCCGCGAGCCATCCCTTCCATATATAAACTAATGAAATTGTTATTTGTTGGACTTCCTTCTCCGCCGCCCGCTCGCGTGCCTACAGTCATGAGCATGTAGTGGCACACTGAATTTGGCCACCTGAACAGAGGTGATATGCTCGCCTCAGAACAATACAGGTGCCCCAATGAAAAAAAGAAATTTCAGTGCAGAGTTCAAACGCGAATCAGCCCAGCTTGTCGTCGATCAGAATTACACCGTTGCTGAAGCGGCTGAAGCGATGGATATAGGGCTTTCTACCATGACGCGCTGGGTTAAACAGTTGCGTGATGAACGTCAGGGCAAAACGCCAAAAGCCTCGCCGATAACGCCGGAACAAATTGAAATTCGTGAGCTGAAGAAAAAACTTCAACGTATTGAAATGGAAAATGACATATTAAAAAAGGCTACCGCGCTCTTGATGTCAGACTCCCTGAACAGTTCTCGTTAATCGGGAAGCTCAGAGCGCGTTATCCCGTGGCGATACTGTGCCATGTGTTTGGGGTTCACCGTAGCAGCTACAAATACTGGAAAAGTCGTCCTGATGAACCGGATATCAGGCGGACAGCGTTGCGTAGCCAGGTGCAGGAGTTACACAGCATCAGTCATGGCTCAGCGGGCGCAAGAAGCATTGCCACTATGGCAACACTTAAAGGCTTCCGTATGGGGCGCTGGCTTGCTGGCAAACTCATGAAAGAGCTGGGACTTGTAAGCTGCCAGCAGCCAACACACCGGTATAAGCGCGGTGGACAGGAACACATCGCTATACCGAACCACCTTGATCGTCAGTTCGCGGTCATCGAGCCCAACCAGGTATGGTGCGGCGACGTGACTTATATCTGGACAGGAAAACGTTGGGCATATCTTGCTGTTGTTCTCGACCTGTTCGCCAGAAAACCCGTGGGCTGGGCAATGTCATTCTCACCGGACAGCAAACTCACTATGAAAGCGCTGGAAATGGCCTGGGAGCGTCGGGGAAAGCCAGGCGGAGTGATGTTCCATAGCGATCAGGGTAGCCACTACACAAGCCGGCAGTTCAGGCAGTTACTGTGGCGTTGCAGGATAAAGCAGAGCATGAGTCGGCGGGGAAATTGCTGGGATAACAGCCCAATGGAGCGGTTCTTCCGGAGCCTGAAAAATGAATGGGTTCCCGTGATGGGATACATGAACTTCAGTGAAGCCTCTCATGCGATCACAGATTACATCGTGGGTTACTACAGCACGCTCAGGCCGCATGAATATAACAGTGGATTACCACCAAACGAATCGGAAAGTCGATACTGGAAAAACTCTAAAGCGGTGGCCAGTTTTTGTTGACCACTACACCCAGAATCGCCCGGCGAGCATGGGTGATGGCACAACAGGAGGACCATCATGTCAATCACCCTCAGAGGCGGTGTATGGCACTGTCATTTCTTTACCCCAAATGGCAAAAGGGTTAGGCGATCGCTTGGGACAGCGGACAAGAAGCAAGCGCAGGAGCTGCATGACCGGCTGAAGGCTGAAGCATGGCGCGTCGAAGAGTTGGGCGACTTACCGGCGCGCTCATTTGAAGAAGCCTGCATGCGCTGGCTTGATGAAAAGGAGCATAAACGCAGCCTGGACGATGACAAAGTGAAGATAGAGTTCTTCCTTGGTCACTTTGCCGGGCGCGATATATCAACCATTACCGGCGAGGAAGTGCAGAAGATTGTGGGAAGGATGGTAAACCGCAATCATCGTCGGAAATGGGAGATTCAGCGGGATGCGGCCATCAGGGATAACAAGCCCGTTCCGCCATATAAGGACAAGGCAGTCAGCGCAGGCACAAAGAGCCATTATCTTTCTTTCATGCGATCGCTTCTTCGGGCAGCAGCAAATGAATGGGGATGGATAAAGACGGCACCGGTTATCAAAACCAAGAAGCCTGTCAGCAAGCGCATTCGGTGGCTGACCCGGGAAGAAGCAAACCGGCTGATTGAGTGCATGCCGGAAAGCATGAAACCAGTAGTGACTTTTGCACTGGCTACCGGGCTACGGCGCAGCAACATCCTCGACCTTGAATGGACGCAGGTCGATATGCAAAGGAAGGTGGCGTGGATAAATCCCGAGAACGCCAAAGCGGGCAAGGCTATTGGCGTGGCTCTGAATGATACGGCATGCAGGGTGTTAAAGGAGCAAATCGGGAAACATTCACGATGGGTATTTGTTCACACCAAAGAGGCAACCCGGCCTGACGGTACCAAGACCCCGGCGGTCAGGAAGATGCGGTGTGATGATAACACAGCGTGGCGGATCGGACTCAAGCGGGCAGGCATTGAGGACTTCCGGTTTCACGACTTGCGACACACCTGGGCAAGCTGGCTCATTCAGTCAGGAGTTCCATTGTCGGCGCTGCAGGAAATGGGTGGATGGGAAAGCATAGAAATGGTGCGTCGATATGCTCACCTCGCCCCTAACCATTTAACGGAGCATGCGCGCAAAATTGACTCACTTTTAGGTGACAACGACACAAATACGACACAAGGAGGAAATCAGGTAGGTTTGCGAATTGCGTAACTAATTGATATTTAATGGCACGCCCTACAGGATTCGAACCTGTGACCTACGGCTTAGAAGGCCGGTGCTCTATCCAGCTGAGCTAAGGGCGCATTGATGCGTTGCGTCGAATTATACGGCGCAAAGACAACGAGTCAACGTTTTTGCAGCCGTGCCGTTCCCATCGCCGAAGTTGTAACCAGCCAGCGTGATTCAGGGACTGACAGCAGCCTGTGCTTCTGACAAAATATGTCCCATTCCCCGATTCACTCAAACTGATGGATTTCTTCACTGATGGCAGCAAAAATTATTGACGGTAAAACGATTGCGCAGCAGGTGCGCCTTGAGGTTGCCGAAAAAGTGAAACAGCGTCTGGCGGACGGAAAACGCGCGCCGGGTCTGGCCGTGGTATTGGTGGGAGAAGATCCCGCCTCCCGGATCTATGTGGGCAGCAAGCGCCGCGCCTGCGAAGAAGTCGGTTTTATCTCTCGCTCTTACGATCTGCCCGTCACCACCAGCGAAACTGAACTGCTGGCGCTGATTGACGCCCTGAATAATGACCACGAGATCGACGGTATTCTGGTGCAGCTGCCGCTGCCTGCGGGCATTGATAACGTCAAGGTGCTGGAACGCATCGCCCCGGATAAAGACGTTGATGGTTTTCATCCGTATAATGTAGGCCGCCTGTGCCAGCGCGCCCCGCTGCTGCGCCCCTGCACGCCGCGCGGCATTATCACGTTGCTGGAGCGTTATAATATTGAAACCAATGGCCTGAACGCAGTAGTGGTTGGCGCATCGAATATCGTTGGACGTCCGATGAGCCTTGAACTGCTGCTGGCAGGCTGCACTACCACCGTTACGCATCGCTTTACCAAAGATCTGCGTCATCATATTCAATACGCCGATCTACTGGTAGTCGCCGTCGGTAAGCCAGGCTTTATTCCTGGTGAATGGATTAAGCCGGGCGCCATTGTGATTGATGTGGGCATTAACCGTTTAGAAAGCGGCAAAGTGGTGGGCGATGTCGATTTCGAAGGCGCTGCCGAACGTGCATCCTGGATTACCCCGGTGCCAGGCGGCGTTGGACCGATGACGGTGGCAACGCTGATCCAAAATACGCTGCAGGCGTGCGAAGACTATCACGATAAAGGAGCCGTATAATGGCGACATTTTCCCTGGGTAAACATGCGCATGTGGATTTATGCGATCTACTGAAGCTTGAAGGCTGGGTAGAGAGCGGCGCTGTGGCCAAAAACCTGATTGCCGACGGGCTGGTTACCGTGGATGGCCAGGTTGAAACCCGTAAACGCTGTAAGATTGTCGCGGGACAAACCGTTGAATTCAGCGGTCAGCGCGTGACGGTAACGGCCTGAAGCCGCTGAGGCGATAAGAGCACCGTATGTGAATGCGAAACAGCCGGCTAAGCCGGCTGTTTTTTTATTATTGCACCGTTACTGCACCTGAGGAAAACGCAGTGCGCTCTTTTCTTCGGCGCTGAGCGCTGGCGACTGGGCCTGACCGCTTTCTGATGCTTTTACCGCTGCCTCCAGTACTGCCATTACTGCCAGCGCCTGCTCAGGCGGTACCGGATTCTGCTGCGCACCGTTCAGCGCATTGGCGATCTGAATATAATACTGACGCTGATCGCCCGCTGGCGTAGGCAGCTGCGTTTGCGCTTCGCCGCTATACAGCACCATCGCTTCATCATCCTCGCCCCACCCTGCGCTGCCAGGTGTAACCCCAGCCAGCAGCTGGCTTTCCTGGCGATCGGCCCGTCCTTTAATCAGGCTGCCTTTGGTGCCGTGTACGCTAAAGCGCGCTACACCACCGGCCACCAGCATGCTGCAATGCAGGATCACGCGATGCGACGGATAATTTAAGACCGCATGCGCCCAGTCATTCACTTCCGCATTATCACGCAGCGTGGCGATATTGCCCTGAACGCTTTCTGGCAAGCCAAACAGCTGAAGCGCCTGATCAATCAGATGTGGACCGATATCAAACCACAGGCCGCTGCCCGGCACGTTCTGCTCGCGCCAGCGCACGCGAACCTGCGGACGGAAACGATCAATATGCGATTCAAACTGCACCACATGTCCCACCTGCCCCTGCTCTATTGCCTGACGCACGCCGAGATAGTCGCTGTCCCAGCGGCGATTGTGGAATACCGACAGCAGTAGCCCTTTCTCCTGCGCCAGCGCGATCAGCTCACGTGCTTCCTGCATATCCAGCGTAAAGGGTTTATCAACCACCACATGCTTGCCCGCTTCCAGCGCCTGACGCGCCAGCGGGGCGTGCGTGGTATTCGGCGAGGCGATCACCACCAGATCGATATCGGGATGCGTGATCGCCTGCTGTGGCTCGGCGATCACACGCATGCCAGGAAAATCGGCATGGACTTTGGCGGCATCGCTGGAGGCGATAGCATACAAGTTCAGGCCCGCCGTAGCGGAGAGCAGCGGTGCATGAAAGGTTTTACCGGCAAAACCATAGCCAATCAGCACAACGTTAAGCATCTTTGCAGGCGTAGCGGTGTTACTCATGTTGTTCTCCTTCAGCGATAACAGAGATGTCGGTAGAGGATAAAGCAGGCAGCTCATCCCAGCGACGATCGATAAACAGGCGTTGTATCTCGGCTAAATCCGCGACCCGATGAGGCTGGCAACGATTCAGCTTTAAATGATCGGCTACCAGCCAGCGCTGGGCGCTGAACGCCAGCATGGCGCGTTTGATTTCTGCGTCCGCCTCATGGCTGGCGCTAAGCCCCAGCGTGGGATGCACCGCGCAGGCACCCAGTATGGCAATATCGGCACGATAGCGCTGCAGCATCGCCAGCGTGGCAGCACCAGCGAACAGGCGTTGCTGATTGTCCCACTGCCCGCCCAGCAAAATAAGCTCAATGCCAGGGCGATCGTTGAGCGCCCAGGCAATATCCAGCGAGGCGGTAACCACCCGCGCCGGAACGGTCAGCGCGGCGGCTACCGCCAGCACCGTGCTACCTGCATCCAGCATCAGCGTACTGCCCGGCGGGATCTGCGCCGCAACCGCTTCTCCCAGCTGCTGTTTGGTTGTGTTGAGTAGCGCGCTGCGCGCCCGACGCGTCATGGCTGGTAGATCCAGCGCAATCGCCCCGCCATGATTTTTCTGCGCCAGCCCCTGCTGTTGCAGATCGTTCAGATCGCGACGCACGGTATCAACCGATACCTGCAATATCTGAGCAAGCTGCGTCACGCTGGATTGTCCCTGCTCGCTGAGCAGCGTTAATAAGGCTTTTTGCCGTGCAGCTTTATGCATAAATATCCTCCATGAAAGCAATATACAGCAGAAAACAGCATAAAACAGCAGAACGCCGCAAGATAAAGCAAGCGTATCAGAAAGGGCTCGCTAAAGGATAGCGTTACCAGGAAGTAAAGAGGGCAAAAAAAAAGGCCAGTGAGTACCGGCCTTACAGAGGTTTATTTACGACGCCAGGTGGTGCCCTGAGGCCCATCCTCCAGCACAATGCCAAGCGCATTCAGCTTGTCACGCGCGATATCCGCCTGCGCCCAGTCTTTGGCCTGGCGCGCATCGTTACGCATCTTGATCAGCGCTTCGATCTCCGCGACATCGTCATCCTGCGCCCCGCCCTGCAGGAACAGCTCAGGATCCTGGCCCAGCAGGCCCAGCACGCCCGCCAGCTCGCGCAGGCGTGCGGCCAGCCCGTTTGCGGCAGTCATATCTTCCGCTTTCAGGCGGTTGACCTCACGCGCCAGATCGAACAGCACCGAATAAGCTTCCGGCGTATTGAAGTCATCATCCATTGCCTCACGGAAACGGGCCACGAATGCTTCTCCGCCTGCAGCCTCAGCGCTGGCATCGGTGTGGCGCAGCGCGGTATACAAGCGCTCCAGCGCCGCGCGTGCCTGTTTCAGATTCTCTTCGCCATAGTTAAGCTGGCTACGATAGTGACCGGACATCAGGAAGTAACGCACCGTTTCCGCATCAAAGTGCTGCAGCACATCGCGAATGGTAAAGAAGTTGCCAAGAGATTTAGACATCTTCTCGCGATCCACCATCACCATGCCGGAGTGCATCCAGTAATTAACGTACGGGCCGTCATGCGCACAGGTAGATTGCGCAATTTCATTTTCATGGTGCGGGAACATCAGGTCAGATCCGCCGCCGTGAATATCGAAATGCTCGCCCAGCTGTTTGCAGTTCATTGCTGAACACTCAATATGCCAGCCAGGACGTCCGGCGCCCCACGGTGACGGCCAGCTTGGCTCGTCCGCCTTCGACATTTTCCATAAAACGAAATCCATCGGATTGCGTTTCACATCCGCCACTTCCACACGGGCGCCCGCCTGAAGCTGCTCCAGGTCCTGACGGGAAAGGCAGCCATAATCCGCATCGCTGTCCACGGCAAACATTACGTCGCCATTGCTGGCGACATAAGCATGACCACGAGCAATCAGCTTTTCCACCAGCTCAATAATTTCGCTGATGTGGCGCGTGGCGCGCGGTTCCAGATCGGGCGGCAGAATATTCAGCGCACGGAAATCAGCATGCATTTCCGCGATCATGCGGTTGGTAAGCTCTTCTACCGTTTCCCGGTTTTCATTGGCGCGCTTGATAATTTTGTCATCAATATCGGTGATATTGCGCACATATTTCAGCTGATAGCCGCTGTAGCGTAGGTAGCGCGCCACAATATCGAACGCCACGAAAGTACGGCCATGGCCGATGTGGCTGAGGTCATAAACGGTAATGCCGCACACGTACATGCCCACTTCTCCGGCATGAATCGGTTTAAATTCCTCTTTTTGTCGCGTCAGGGTATTAAAAATTTTAAGCATTGAACTTTCCGTATAAGCGTGTGCGGATAAACGAAACCAGAAGGTCTATTTTTCACGTAAGCGTCGCGCAATGCAAGAAAGTACACCGCGCAGCGCACTTGCGGCAGGCAGAAAAGGCCTATTGCGCTTACTGACGCCAGCGCGCGAATTATGTTATAAGAGGCGTCTGTTAAAACTGGCCCGGCACCCTGCTTCAGCGTGCGGGTACAGTATCTTGAAAACACCAACCTTTACAGGATGAGATTATGGTTACTTTCCAGACTAATCATGGCGATATCGTGATCAAAACGTTTGATGACAAAGCGCCTGCAACCGTGCAGAACTTCCTGGACTACTGTCGTGAAGGTTTTTACGACAACACCATTTTCCACCGTGTGATCAATGGCTTTATGATCCAGGGCGGCGGCTTTGAGCCGGGCATGCAGCAGAAAGCCACCAAAGCGGAAATCCGCAACGAGGCCAACAACGGCCTGAAAAACACCCGCGGCACGCTGGCGATGGCGCGTACTTCCGCACCGCACTCCGCTACCGCGCAGTTCTTTATCAACGTAGCAGACAACGACTTCCTGAACTTCCGTGACGAAAGCCTGCAGGGCTGGGGTTACTGCGTGTTCGCCGAAGTGGTAGATGGCATGGACGTGGTTGATAAAATCAAAGGTGTGGCTACCGGCCGCAGCGGCATGCATCAGGACGTACCGAAAGAAGACGTGATCATTCAGAAAGTCACCGTTAGCGAGTAATGTCACGCACGCTATTCATCGCAGATTTGCATCTGAGTCAGCAAGAACCGGCAATTACTGCCGGTTTTCTGCGTTTTTTACAGCGCGAAACGCAAGATGCTGATGCGTTGTACATTCTGGGCGATCTGTTTGAGGCCTGGATCGGCGATGACGATCCCAATCCACTGCATCAGCAGATTGCCGCTGCGCTGCAGGCGCTGCCGCTGCCGGTTTACTTCATCCATGGCAATCGCGATTTCCTGCTGGGCAAACGCTATGCCCGCGCCAGTGGCATGCAGCTGCTGCCGGAAGAGCAGGTACTGAATCTGTATGGCCGCCCGGTGCTGATTATGCATGGCGATACGCTCTGTACCGATGATGAAGGCTATCAGCGTTTTCGTCGTAAAGTGCATCAGCGCTGGCTGCAAAAGCTGTTTCTCGCCCTGCCGCTGCGGCTGCGTCAGCGTATTGCGCTGCGTATGCGCGACAGCAGTAAAGATGCTAATCAGCATAAATCGGTTGAGATTATGGATGTGAATCCTCAGGCGGTGATGGAGACCATGGCACGCCATCAGGTGCAGTGGCTGATCCACGGCCATACGCATCGTCCAGCGGTACATACGCTGACAGTCAATGGCCAGCCAGCGGAACGTCTGGTGCTGGGCGCCTGGCACAGCGAAGGGTCAATGATTGAAGTTACCCCGCAGGGCCTGTCGCTGATCCACTTCCCCTTTTAAAAGCGGTAAGCACGCCGCTTTTACTCAGGTAAACCCGCTACGCAACCGTTTTCCTTCCGATTGAGTCATGTTATTCTCTGTGCCCTTCCCGACCGCGTGAAAACCACGCCGGTGACCTTTGGATAATCACAGGAGTCACATCCGCATGTCTCTTAACGCCGCCCCGACCCGCATCGCCATTGTCATGGGTTCAAAAAGTGACTGGGCCACTATGCAGTTCGCTGCGGAAATCCTTACCGTTCTGGACGTTCCTTTCCATGTTGAAATCGTTTCTGCGCATCGCACGCCCGATAAGCTGTTCAGCTTTGCCGAAAGCGCGGCGGATAACGGTTTTCAGGTGATTATCGCCGGTGCCGGCGGCGCGGCGCATCTGCCTGGCATGCTGGCGGCAAAAACGCTGGTGCCGGTGCTGGGTGTACCGGTACAGAGCGCGGCGCTGAGCGGCGTTGATAGCCTCTATTCTATTGTGCAGATGCCGCGTGGTATTCCGGTTGGTACGCTGGCGATTGGTAAAGCGGGCGCGGCCAATGCCGCACTGCTGGCGACGCAAATTCTGGCGACGCACGATCGTGAGTTAGCGACCCGTCTTGCCGCCTGGCGACAGGCACAGACCGATGAGGTGCTGAATAACCCCGATCCGCGGGAGGAAGCATGAAGCCGGTTTGCGTACTGGGAAATGGCCAGTTGGGAAGAATGCTGCGTCAGGCGGGTGAACCGCTGGGTATCGCAGTTTATCCGGTCGGTCTGGATGCTGAGCCGGAAGCGTTGCCGATTCAGCAGAGTGTGGTCACCGCTGAAGTTGAGCGCTGGCCAGAAACGGCGCTGACGCGTGAACTGGCGCGCCATTCAGCCTTTGTGAACCGCGATATTTTTCCGCTGCTTGCCGACCGTTTAACGCAAAAGCAGCTGCTCGATCGGCTGGGGCTGGCAACCGCACCCTGGCAGTTACTCTCTTCTGCTGAACAGTGGCCGCAGGTGTTCGCGCAGCTGGGCGAACTGGCGATTGTTAAGCGTCGTACCGGCGGCTATGACGGCCGCGGTCAGTGGCGTTTGCGCGCCGGAGAAACCGATGCGCTGCCCGGGGACTGCTACGGCGAATGCATCGTTGAGCAGGGCATCAACTTTTCTGGCGAAGTCTCGCTGGTGGGGGCGCGTGGACATGACGGCAGGACGGTGTTTTATCCGCTGACGCATAACCTGCATCAGGATGGGATCCTGCGCACCAGTGTTGCCTTGCCGCAGCCTGTCCCTGCCCAGCAGCAGCAGGCGGAGCAGATGCTGAGCGCGATTATGCATGAGCTTAACTACGTTGGCGTCATGGCGATGGAATGTTTTGTGGTGCCGCAAGGGCTGCTGATCAACGAGCTGGCGCCACGCGTACATAACAGCGGTCACTGGACACAAAACGGCGCGTCCATCAGCCAGTTTGAACTGCATCTGCGTGCGATTCTTGATCTGCCGCTGCCGCTGCCGGTAGTGAGTACGCCATCGGTGATGGTGAACCTGATCGGCACGGCGCTCAATCAGCAGTGGCTCAGCGAGCCGCTGGTGCATCTGCACTGGTATGAAAAAGAGGTGCGGCCCGGTCGTAAAGTAGGCCACCTGAATCTGAGCGATCCCGACGGGCAACGCCTTGCAGCTGCGCTTCAGGCGCTGGTGCCGATGCTGCCGCCGGAGTATGCCAGCGGCATTGAATGGGCGCAGGCCACGCTGCGCTAAGCGGTATGGCGGTCCGTTTTCGGCGGACCGCCAGCATCAGAAACTGCGGAACAGCGCTTTACCGCGCAGCAACCGGACTCCCAACCAGCCACCGCACAATGAAAGCAGCAGCGCCCCGCTTAACGGCAGCGCAATCCAGAGCCGGTAGTCAGGCTCCCAGGGAAAATCGAACACCTTACGCTGCAATCCCCATAACGCCGCCTCAGCGCCCAGCGCCGCCGCCGCACCCGCCACAATGCCTAACAGCGTAAACTCATACCACAGCGTTGAACGCAGCAGCTTTTTCCCGGCGCCCAGCGTGCGATAAACCACCAGCTCTTGTCGTCGCTGCCGCATCCCTACCTGCACCTGAGCCAGCAGCAGCAGCAGGCCACAGGCGGTAACCAGCACCACCATAATTTCCAGCGCCTGGCTCACCTGCGTTAGTACCTGCCCTATCTGGCGCATCATCGCCCCGATATCCAGCAGGCTGAGCGTCGGAAAAGCACGGTTCAGCTGGGCCAGCGTCCCGGTACCACCATCATAACGGAAGCTGGTAAGCCAGGTTTGCGGCTGTTCATCCAGCGCTCCCGGCGGGAAAATAAAGAAAAAGTTAGGCCGCAGGCTCTCCCAGTCAACTTTACGCAGGCTGCTAATTTTAGCGCTAAACTGCTGCGTATCGCCGGTAAAGGTCAGGGTATCGCCGAGCTTCACGCCTAAACGATCGGCCAGCTCCGCTTCCATCGATACCTCTCCGGCGCGCGGCGGCCACTGTCCGGCGACAATCGGGTTGTGTTCCGGGCGGCGCGATAACGATGTCAGATTAAGCTCGCGGTTTAGCGCGTTGTCACGGCGTGGATCCACAGCCTGCTGATTAATTTCCGTCAGACGCACACGGGCAACGGGATAAAAAGTGCCGGGCTCAATCTGATGCTGCGTCAGGAAACGCTGCACGTCTGCTACCTGTTCACGACTGATATTCAGCAAGAAATAGTTAGGGCTGTCGGCAGGCAACTGCTGCTGCCAACGATCGAGCAGATCGCCGCGCAGCACCAGCAGCAGGGCCAGCAGCATAAAAGAGAGCGAAAAGGCCGCCAGCTGACTTAAAGTTACCCACGGCTGGCGCAGCAGACGATTTATTGCCAGGCGCAGCGCCAGTCGACGTACGGTCAGTCGGCTCAGCAGCCAGAGCGCTCCCCATCCCAACCCCGCCAACAGCGCCGCCAGCAATACCACCCCGCCCAGCAATGCCCAGAGCAGCTTGCTATTGCCCACCAGCAGCACCAGCAGCGCAATCACCACCAGCGCCATGATTGGCAGATAATAGCGTAACGGCCAGACGGCGGTGATGACGTCCTGTCTCAGCACACGCAACGGCTGCGTCGCCAACAGCAGCCGATAAGGACGCAGACCCACCAGCAGGGAAATGGTAAACAGCGCGCCCAGCGCCCAGATCCACGGCCAGAGTCCGGCGGCAGGCAGTTCGCCAGGGAGGACCGGACGCAGCAGCGTTAACAGCAGCCGCTCGAAGCCCATCCCCAGCACGCTACCGGCCAGCGCCGCCAGCAGCAGCACCGCCAGCCACTGGCCGACAATCAGTTTGCGTAAGGCGCTGCGTCCGGCGCCCAGCGTTTTCAGTACCGCGACCAAATCGTAGCGGCTGCGGCAATAGTGGCTCATCGCTACCGCCACCGCCGCCACCGCCAGCAGCAGCGTCAACAGGGCAGACAGCAGTAAAAACTGCTGCGCGCGCTGCATCGATCGCCCCAGCGCATCTTCTGAGTTTTCCACGCTCAGCCAGCGCTGATCGCTTTTTAACTGCGGCGTGATCCAGCGATCGTAGCGGCTTAACGCTTCTCCAGCGCCAGCCACTTTATAGCGCCAGGTCAGGCGGCTTCCCGGCTGCACCGCGCCGGTTTTTTCAACGTCGGCGAGGTTCATAAGCAGACGCGGCGCGGTCTGAAAAGGATTAAAACCCGCGTCCGGCTCCTGTAAAACCGTTCCGGCGATATGCAACCGGGTATCGCCGATGTCCAGTTCATCGCCCGGTTTAACGCCCAGCAGCGTCATCAGCCGTGGAGCCAGAAGCACGCTGCCGGGCTGCGGTTTCAGCCCCGGTGGTTCGGTGCGTAGTTCGCCAAACATTGGATAAGACTGGTCGACCGCCTTTACCGCCGCCAGCTGCGGCGCTTCGCCCGCAAAGGTCATGGTCATAAAGGTAAGCTGGGCGGAAATGTTCAGGCCCAGCTGCTGCGCCCGATCCAGCCACGGCTGCGGCACCGGATGCGCACTGCTTAATGTACGGTCGCCCGCCATAAACTCGCGGCTTTGCTGCGTCAGCCCTTTTTCCATGCGGTCGCCCAGCGTGCCCAACGCCAGTACGCAGGCGACAGACAAGGTGAGCGCCAGCCAGACGATCAGCAACGAAGGCGAGCGCCATTCGCGCCAGAACCAGCGCCAGATCATGCTTCCTCCCACAGCTTGCCATCACGCACGCGCAGCCGCCGATCACAACGCGCCGCCAACTGCACATCGTGGGTGACAAGAATCAGCGTAGTGGCGTTGTCGCGGTTCATTGAGAACAGCAGATCGGCAATGCGATCGCCGGTCTGCCGATCGAGATTACCGGTCGGCTCATCGGCAAACAACACGTCAGGACGACCATTAAAGGCGCGCGCCAGCGCCACGCGCTGCTGTTCGCCACCGGAAAGCTGCGACGGCAAATGATGCAGCCGCTTGCCCAGTCCCAGCTGCTCTAACAGCGCCTGCGCCTGATCGCGACTTTGTCGCTCAGGATCGCCGCGCAGTAACGCAGGTAACTGTACGTTTTCCAGTGCGTTCAGGGTGGGAACCAGCATAAAAGACTGAAATACGAAGCCGACATGACGCGCCCGCAACTGCGCGCGCTGCTCTTCGTCCATTTTTTGCAGCGGTTCGCCGCACAGCCAGACCTCTCCGCTACTGCCATCATCCAGCCCGGCGAGAATGCCCAGCAGAGTAGACTTGCCCGATCCTGATTCCCCAATCAGGGCGATGCTCTGCCCCGGTTTGACAACCAGGTCAACTCCGGTAAGGATGAACAGCTGATGCTCCCCTTCACCGACGGATTTAGTAAGATGATGAACTTCAACAATGTTTTCCGCTGGCATTATCCCTTCCTGTTGTTATTACTGTTACTTACGCGTGTGGCGTCCGCAGAATCACTGTTGGTTCTCGGCGACAGCCTGAGTGCGGGCTACCGCATGTCGGCCAGTCAGGCCTGGCCAGCCCTGCTGGATAAAAAATGGCAGCAGCAGCCAGAGGTGATCAACGGCAGCATCAGTGGCGATACCGCTGCGCAAGGATTAGCGCGTCTGCCTGCACTGCTACAACAGCATCATCCTCGCTGGGTATTGATCGAGCTGGGCGCTAATGATGGTCTGCGCGGTTTTCCACCGCAAAATATCGAGCAGGACTTAAATAAAATCATCACGACGATTCAGGCGGCCAATGCGAAACCCTTACTGATGCAGATCCGTCTGCCGGCGAACTATGGTCGTCGGTATAACGATGCTTTTAATAACATTTATGTCAAACTGGCCCAACAACACAATATTCCGCTGGTGCCCTTCTTTATGGAGCAGGTTTACCTTAAATCACAGTGGATGCAGCCAGACGGCCTTCACCCCACGCCGGATGCGCAGGCTTTTATTACCGAACTGATGGACAAAGAACTGGCTCCCCTAGTTAAGCATGAGTAACAAACGGCACAGAAGCCACGGACGTAAAGTTATGCAAAAAAACGTATTAATCACCGGCTGCTCCAGCGGTATTGGGCTGGTTGCGGCCAACGATCTCTTGATGCGCGGCTATCGCGTGCTGGCTGCCTGTCGCAAGCCAGAAGATGTGGCGCGCATGAATGCGTTGGGGTTTACCGGAATTCAACTCGATCTCAACGATGCGCAGAGCGTGATCCAGGCAGCGGAACAGGTTATCTCTTTGACCGACGGTCAGCTGTATGGGCTGTTTAATAATGCTGGCTATGGCGTTTATGGCCCGCTGGAAACCCTGTCGCGTCAGCAGCTGGAGCAGCAATTTGCCAGCAATCTGTTCGGCACCCACCAGTTAACGATGCTGCTGTTGCCCGCTTTACGCACCAGCGGCGATGCGCGCATTATTAATACCAGTTCAGTCATGGGTTTGATCTCTACGCCAGGACGCGGCGCTTATGCCGCCAGTAAATATGCGCTGGAGGCCTGGGCCGATGCCCTGCGTATGGAGCTGCACGGCAGCGGCGTTCGCGTCAGCCTGATAGAGCCAGGCCCTATCCGTACGCGCTTTACTGACAATGTGAATCAGACTCAACGGGAAAAGCCGGTTAAAAATCCCGGTATTGCGGCACGCTTTACGTTGCCACCGGAGGCGATACTGCCCAAGCTGCGTCATGCGCTGGAAAGCCGCCATCCGCGCCTGCGCTACCCTGTGACGCTGGTCGCGCATGCGATGAGTTGGCTGCGGCGCTTGCTGCCAGGCTGGATACTGGATCGCATTTTACGCGGCAACTAACGCGGCAGCGCAAATTTGGCTTGAAGCCGAAGGCAACGCCCCAATATCGTACTAAAGTCATCAGACAAAGAGACGCCTACATGTCATTACACGCTTCGATTATTAATATCAACGAATCTAACCTGCAGCAGACGCTGGAACAGTCCATGACGCTGCCAGTGCTGTTCTATTTCTGGTCTGAACGCAGCCAGCATTGCCAGCAGCTTACGCCGGTGCTGGAGCGTCTGGCACAGGAGTATGCCGGGCAGTTCGTGCTGGCGAAGCTGGACTGTGATAATGAGCCGATGGTTGCTTCCCAGTTCGGCCTGCGCGCCATTCCTACGGTTTATCTGTTCCAGAATGGTCAGCCGGTCGATGGCTTCCAGGGACCGCAGCCGGAAGAGGCTATTCGCGCCCTGCTGCAGAAAGTGCTGCCGCGTGAAGAAGAGCTAAAGGCGCAGCAGGCGCTTGAGCTGGTACAGCAGGGGAAACCGCTGGACGCGCTGCCGCTGCTGAAAGAGGCCTGGCAGCTCAGTAATCAATCCAGCGAAATCGGCTTTCTGCTGGCTGAAGTCTTGATCTCGCTTAACCGCAGCGATGAGGCGGAAGGCGTGCTGAAAGTGGTTCCGCTGCAGGATCAGGATACCCGTTATCAGGGGCTGATGGCGCAGATCGACCTGCTGAAGCAGGCGGCGGATACTCCGGAAATCCAGCAGCTTCAGCAGCAGCTGGAAAACGAGCCGCAGAATGCCGAGCTGGCAAGCAAACTGGCGCTGCAGCTGCATCAGGTTGGCCGTAACGAAGAGGCGCTGGAGCTGCTTTACCGCTTTTTGAAAACCGATCTCAACGCCGCCGACGGTCAAACGCGTAAAATGCTGCAGGAGATCCTGGCGGCGCTCGGCACCGGCGATGCGCTGGCGGCTAAATATCGTCGCCTGTTATACTCCCTGCTCTACTAATCTCTGCCGACAACGGGCCAGGGTTTGGCCCGTTATAAAACAGTCTGGAGGTTTTATGTTTGCTGTGATCCCCGTTCTTATTGTCGTTGCGTTAATTATCGTCTGGTCAGGCATAAAAATTGTGCCACAAGGCTACCAGTGGACCGTGGAACGCTTTGGTCGTTATACCAAAACGCTGCAGCCCGGTTTAAATCTTTTAGTACCCTTTATGGATCGTATTGGTCGCAAGATTAATATGATGGAGCAGGTGCTGGATGTCCCTTCTCAGGAAGTCATCTCCAAAGATAACGCCAATGTCACCATTGACGCCGTCTGCTTTATTCAGGTAGTGGATCCGGCGCGCGCCGCCTATGAGGTCAGCAATCTTGACCAGGCGATCATTAATTTAACCATGACCAATATCCGTACCGTCCTTGGCTCTATGGAGCTGGATGAGATGCTGTCGCAGCGTGACAGTATTAATACCCGCCTGTTGCATATTGTGGATGAGGCAACCAACCCGTGGGGCATCAAGGTGACACGTATAGAGATTCGCGATGTGCGCCCGCCGCAGGAGCTGATCGCCGCCATGAACGCCCAGATGAAAGCAGAGCGCACCAAGCGCGCCGATATTCTGGCGGCAGAGGGTATTCGTCAGGCGGCGATTTTACGCGCCGAAGGGGAAAAACAGTCGGAAATATTAAAAGCGGAAGGCGATCGTCAGGCCGCTTTTCTGCAGGCGGAAGCGCGTGAACGTGCTGCGGAAGCCGAAGCGCGCGCCACAAAAATGGTGTCGGAAGCAATTGCCGCTGGAGATATCCAGGCAGTGAACTACTTTGTCGCACAAAAATATACCGATGCACTGCAAAAAATTGGCTCTGCCGATAACAGCAAAGTGGTGCTGATGCCGTTAGATGCTACCAGCATTATGGGTTCCATTGCCGGGATCAGCGAGCTGCTGAACGAAAGCAGGCAGTCGCGGAGTAATAAATAATGTTGGCGGCCGTCATTAATCATCCTCACTGGTTCTGGTTGACGTTGGGCGGCCTGCTGTTGATTGCGGAAATGCTGGGCACCAGCGGCTATCTGCTCTGGAGCGGTCTGGCTGCGCTGGCGGTGGGCATCATCCGCTGGCTGCTGCCCTTTTCATGGGGAACCCAGGGGGTGCTGTTCGCGCTGCTGACGCTACTCGCCGCCTTTCTCTGGTATCGCTGGCTGGCGCTGCGCCAAAAACAGCCCGGCATGTTGCTTAACCAGCGTGGCATGCAGATGACCGGCATACATCTGACATTAGATGAAGCTTTGGTTAACGGACTGGGCCATGTTCGCGTTGGCGACAGCAGCTGGCGCGTGCAGGCTGACAGCGATCTCCCCGCCGGCACGCGTGTAGTGGTGATTTGCGTGGAAGGCGTTACCTTACGCATCCGGCCGCTGGCGGCTGAAAATCCAGGCCGCTGACCTTTCGCAGCGATAAACCGCCTCTGGTCAGGCCGCTATTTTTCGTTGCGATGACAGCAGCCGGTCAGGTTATCAATAATCGGGCAATCTGCACTCTCATCGCCGGGGCACGCCTCCGCCAACGCCAGCAGCCGCTCACGCATTGCCTTAAGCTGATCGATATGCGCTTCAATTTCCTTAACTTTCAGCAGGGTGCGCTGTTTGACATCTGCGCTGTGACGCCCCGGGTCATTAAACAGATGCACCAGTTCACGGCACTCATCCAGCGTAAAACCTACCTGCCGCGCCTGTCGCAGCAGCGTCAGTTCGTCCAGATGACGTGCCGTATAGCTGCGGTAGCCGTTTTCGCTGCGCAACGGCGGCGTTACCAGCCCTTTTTCTTCATAAAAGCGGATTGCCTTACTGGTTAAGCCGGTTCTTTTAGCCACATCGCTAATGTTCATTCTGTTCCCCTTCAGACCATTGCAGGCAGGATAACGCTGATCCGCCGCCTGTGCTTTACAAAAATGACGATCATGGCAAAGCGTTCACCTGCTAAAAACTTGACCTTCCCCTTAATGGAAGGTTTAAGCTTACAGCTCTGATAATCTTTCATGCCTGAAAAGAGGGAAAAGCTTATGTCACATACCACTCTGTTAGCGCTTGATGGTCTTACCTGCGGCCACTGTGTTAAACGCGTAAAAGAGGCGCTGGAGCAGCGTCAGGACGTACAGCAAGCCGAGGTTTCGCTGAACGAGGCGCGGGTGACCGGCGATGCCGCGCCAGAAGTGCTGATCGCTACCGTTGAGCAGGCGGGCTACCAGGCGAGTCTGCAGGACAATGCGCACCCAAAGCCTGAACCGCTGTCAGCATCAGAAAGCCAGCTGGCAGCGGATAAGGTATCAATTCCCGCTCAGGCCGAGCCCGTAGCGGGTCATGCACACTTTTCAACTAAAGCCGACGCCGCAGCGCATAGCGCGGCGCTTTCAACGCAGGCTGATGAAGCCGCAGAGAACTATCAGCTGTTAATCGACGGCATGAGCTGTGCCAGTTGCGTGAGCCGGGTTGAAAAAGCGTTAGCCCAGGTTGAAGGCGTACAGCGGGCACGCGTTAACCTTGCCGAGCGCAGCGCTCTGGTAATGGGCTCCGTGCAGCCAGATGCGCTGGTTGCCGCCGTAACGGCTGCGGGCTACAGCGCTGAAGTGATTAGCGATGAGAGCGAGCGGCGCGAAAAACAACAGGTCAGCGCGCGCCAGGCGATGCGGCGTTTTAGCTGGCAGTCAGCGCTGGCGCTGGCGCTTGGCGTACCGCTGATGATTTATGGCATGTTCGGCGACAATATGATGCTGACCGCCAGCAACCGTAGTGGCTGGCTGGTGGTCGGCGTCCTGACACTGCTGGTGATGGTGGTCGCAGGCGGCCATTTTTATCGCAGCGCGTGGCGCAGCCTACTGAACCGCTCCGCCACAATGGATACGCTGGTTGCGCTGGGTACGCTCGCGGCCTGGATCTATTCCATCAGCGTTAATCTGTGGCCAGAATTTTTCCCGGCCGCCGCACGTCATCTCTATTACGAAGCCAGCGCCATGATTATCGGCCTGATTAATTTGGGTCATGCGCTGGAGCAGCGGGCGCGTCAGCGTTCGTCAAAAGCACTGGAGCGGCTGCTGGATTTAACCCCAGCCACGGCACGTGTCGTCACCCCTGATGGCGAGCAAGCCGTTGCGTTAAGCGACGTTCAGCCGGGAATGGTTTTACGGCTGGCTACAGGCGATCGCGTTCCGGTTGACGGCATTATCACCGAAGGTGAGGCCTGGCTGGATGAGTCGATGCTGACCGGCGAGCCGCTGCCGCAGCAAAAATCGACAGGCGAAGCCTTACATGCTGGTACGCTGGTACAGGACGGCAGCGTGCTATTCCGCGCCAGCGCCGTCGGTAAGAATACCACGCTGTCGCGCATCATCCAGCTGGTGCGTCAGGCACAGAGCAGTAAACCGGCAATCGGACAGCTGGCCGATCGTATTTCCGCCGTCTTTGTACCGGTGGTGGTTACAATCGCGCTGTTCAGCGCCGCCGTCTGGTATTTCTTCGGCCCGCAGCCTTCAATGGTCTATATGCTGGTGATTGCCACTACCGTGCTGATTATCGCCTGTCCCTGTGCCTTAGGATTGGCGACACCGATGTCGATTATTGCAGGCGTTGGGCGAGCGGCGGAGTTTGGTGTGCTGGTGCGCGATGCCGATGCGCTACAGCGCGCCAGCGAACTGGATACGCTGGTATTTGATAAAACCGGGACGCTAACGCAGGGCGCGCCTCAGGTTACGCAGATCATTACTTTTAACGGCTTTAGCGAAGAGCAGGTCTTGCGCTGGGCAGCGGCGCTGGAGCAAGGATCCAACCATCCGTTGGCGAAAGCAATTCGCGATCGCGCCGGGGACATGGCCCTGCCGGAAAACAGCCAGTTTCGCACTTTGCGCGGTATGGGCGTTAGCGCCCAGCTGGAAGGCAAGCCGATGCTGCTGGGCAATGCTGCCCTGCTGACGCAACAGCAGATTGGGGCGGAACAGGCCGCATCGCTTGCCAGTGAACAGGCGGCTAAAGGCGCGACGCCGGTATTTCTGGCGGTGGAAGGTCAGCTGGCTGGCCTGCTGGCAATCCGCGACCCGCTGCGTAAAGAGAGCGTTAGCGCGCTGCAGCGCCTGCATGGGCTGGGCTATCAGCTGATTATGCTGACCGGGGATAATGAAATCACTGCCAATGCCATTGCGCGCGAGGCCGGGCTGGATCGGGTGATTGCGGGTGTGTTGCCGGACGGCAAAGCGGCGGCAATTGTTCAGTTGCAGCAGGCGGGTCATAAAGTGGCGATGATTGGTGATGGAATTAATGATGCGCCCGCGCTGGCTCAGGCCGATGTCGGAATTGCCATGGGCGGCGGCAGCGACGTCGCGATCGAAACCGCTGCCATTACGCTGATGCGTCACGATCTTCACAGCGTGGTCGATGCGCTGGCGATTGCCAAAGCCACGCTGCGTAATATGAAGCAGAACCTGCTGGGCGCTTTTATCTACAATTCCCTGGCGATACCTGTCGCAGCTGGCGTGCTCTGGCCCCTGACCGGCACGCTGCTCAGTCCGGTTATTGCCGGTGCGGCGATGGCGCTCTCCTCGATCACCGTGGTGAGCAACGCTAACCGGCTGTTGCGCTTTCAGCCCCCCGGACAGTAACACGATTTTCCCTGCTCCTGGTGCTGGCTTCCTGAACGGAAGTCAGCGCTTTCACCTGTTCATCGGTAAGTGAAACCGCTAGCATGAGGAGTTTACTGGCAGCAAAGGGTGAAAGAATGGATAGATGGCGGCACAACCTGACAATGCTGTTTCGCATGCTGGTTCCAGAGCATTACCGTTGGCCAGCCACGGATATCTGGCTGCCTGGCAAGCGCGAACTGCACCTTGTCGGCAGTATTCATATGGGCACCCGCAATATGATGCCGCTGCCCCCGCAACTGCTGGAGCGTCTGGAAAAAGCGGATGCTTTGATTGTTGAAGCGGATATCACCGGCAGCGCCTCTCCCTTTACCTACAGCGAGGCACAGCCCCCGCTGGCAGAAAGAGTGGATGACGCCACTCTGCAGCAGCTGAGCCGCCTGTGTGATGAAATGAATCTTAATCTGGCACAGCTCGAGGCGCTGCCTTTATGGCAAATCGCGCTGATGCTTCAGGCGCAACAGGCACAGCGGCTGGGACTCCGTCCCGATTACGGTATCGATTATCAATTGTTGCAGGCAGCGCAGGCGCAGGGGCGACGCATCATCGAACTGGAAGGTGCCAGCGAGCAGCTCGATATTCTTAAAACCCTGCCGGAAAATGGTCAGTCGTTGCTGGCGGATACGCTGGAACACTGGCATACCAATGCCCGTCTGCTGCAAACCATGATTAGCTGGTGGCTGGAAAAGCCGCCGCAGCAGAGCCGGACCGCCTTGCCGACCACCTTCAGCACTGAGCTAAACGATCTGCTGATGCGCCAGCGCAACCAGCGCTGGAATAGTCTGTTGCGCGCACTGCCGCCGGGGCGTTATGTTGTGGCGGTTGGCGCGCTGCATCTCTACGGCGAGAATAATTTGCCTGAACTGTTAAGACGCAGATAAAAAAAAGGCCAATATTGCTATCGGCCCGTCAAAGAGGAATTTGTTTATGATTTTGGTTATTCATCAGCAACTGAATTACTGACGCAAGGCAATTTTCTCTCAAAGCCGATGATTTCACCAGCGCTATTTTTCACCAGATTGTAATTTTTCACTGTCAGGAAAAAGCAATGACGCCCGCAATTAAACTGCTGGAAAAGAAAAAGATCTCCTTTACGCTGCATCCCTATGAGCATGACAGCAACGAAACGCACTTCGGCGATGAGGCGGTGCGTAAGCTTAACCTGAATCCGCAGCAGGTATATAAAACGCTGCTGGTGGCGCTGAACGGCGACGACAAACAGCTGGCCGTCGCGGTAACGCCGGTCGCCAGCCAGCTTGATTTGAAAAAAGTGGCGAAAGCTCTGGGCGCGAAAAAAGCGGAGATGGCCGATCCGCAGCAGGCTCAGCGCGTTACCGGCTACCTGATTGGCGGCATCAGCCCGCTGGGGCAAAAGAAACGTCTGCCAACGGTTATCGACAGTCAGGCTGCGACATTTCCCACTATCTTTATTTCGGGCGGCAAGCGCGGTCTGGATATAGAACTGGCCGCCAGCGATCTAGCTGCGCTGTTAGAGGCAATATTGGTAGATATCGCGCGTCAGGATTAGGCACGCTGCGCGCAAAGCTGATCGATCATCCAGCGCCCTGCCGGTCCCGGCGGGGTACGCGTTGACCAGACGGCATCCACCGCAATATTTTGCGGCCAGCCCGCAACCGGCAGCATATGCAATACGCCGTGACCAAACTGCTCCACCAGCCAGCGCGGCAGAATTGACCAGCCAAACCCCTGCTCCGCCATCTCCAGCAGCAGCAAATATGAAGGTGCCGACCAGACCTGGCCGCATGAAATATTTTCCCTTACGCCAGCCCAGGTATTGAGCTTTAGCTGCCTGACCTGCGCCAGCTCCGCCTGACTTACCTGACTCTGTGCGCTAAGCGGATGGTCGCGATGAATAAATACCGCCATTTGCGCCTGGACCTGCAAACGCGAGGCGGCGATGGTCACAGGTAACGCTGTCTGCACGCGAATAACGCCAAGATGAATACGATTGCTTTGCAGAAGATCGATAACATCTTCATCCTCAGCGATCATGCATTCGAACTCTATATGCGGATAGCGTGCAGCAAAACGCTTCAGCAGTTGCTCATGATGATCCGCCTGCCAGAAATCGGAAATCGCCATACTCAGACGCGGCTCAATATTATCTGACAGCCGCACGGCCAGTTCATCAAGTCGCTGGCTGGCTGACAAAATCTCCTGTACCTGACGCAGCGCATGCTCCCCTGCTTCGGTCAGTACCGGTTCACGCCCGGCGCGATGAAACAGTTTAAACCCCAGGTCCGCTTCCAGATTGGCAATTGCGGCGCTAACGGTAGACTGACTTTTTCCCAGTGCGCGCGCCGCCGCAGAAAAAGATCCTTTTTCCACCGTCTGGACAAAAGCCTGCAATGATTCCGGTGAGTAACGCATAGTTCTATCGCTTTTTTCGATGGGAGATAACTTCATTCTAACCCAGAGCGCGGCGAAAATAAGGGCCGGCTTACTAAGAGCCTGTGCAGTAAAGGCCATGGCCTGGCTCTGAAGGAGATATTATGCAGTCCCGTTCGTTTAAAGAACGCGTATTACACGCGGTAGGTTTTGAGGCGCTGGCTATCCTGATCGTGTCGCCGCTGGCGGCGGCGGTGATGAACAAACCGCTGTTTCAGATAGGCGCACTGGCGCTGGCGCTTTCAACCATCGCTATGGTGTGGAATATTATTTATAACGCCGTGTTTGACCGGCTCTTTCCACGCGACCGGATCAAGCGCGGACTGTGGCTGCGCATAATGCATGCCCTCTGCTTTGAAGGCGGTTTTATTCTTATTGGCCTGCCGGTTGCGTCGATGATGCTGGGCATTGGGTTGCTTCAGGCATTTATGCTGGAAGTTGGCTTCTTCCTGTTCTTTCTGCCCTACACGGTGGTTTATAACTGGATATGGGACAAACTGCGGGAAAAATGGCGCGCCCCCCTGCCATAGCGGTTAAATTCAGGCCCGTCGCGTAAACCCACGGGCCTGACAACACTATTTACCGCTGAGCCAGGCCAGAATCATCTGGGGATAACTACGGCGGCGGCTCTCCTGCTTTTCCAGTTCCTGCTTTTCCGCCGCGCTACGATAAATAATTTCGCCTTTCGGCGCATACGCCTCCGCCTTCAGCGGTGAATGCTGTTCGATATACTGCTTCAGCACTTCCGCATCCACGAAACCAGTATTCACAAAGCCCGGCAGCGTATTGATAATCGGATAACCATCACCGCCGTTGGCGTTAAAGCTCAGCGTTGCCATGCGGTAGGTTTTCTCCGCCTGCAGCGGCTCGCCGTTGATTTTTACCTCACTCACGCCCTGCCCGTCTGCGATCAGACTGACATTAGCAAACTGCGCATACGCACCGGAATCCACCTGCTTATTCGCCACCACCGCCAGATATTTCTCTACTTCGCTGCCTTTCATCTCAACCCAGCACAGCGTATTGCCGAACGGCTGGACTTTGAGCACATCTTTATAGCTGATGGGGCCAGCCTCAATCGAATCGCGCACTCCGCCGCCGCTCATCACGGCAAAGTCCGCTTTGGTGCGGGCAATCTGCGAAGCAAGAAGCAGGCGCGCCAGATTGGTCTGCACAAAACGCACCTTGCTGCGATCGCCTTCCAGCCGCGCGTCAACGCTGCCGACTTTCACATTCAGCTGCGCCTCGCCTTTTTTCTGGAAGGGCGTCAGCAGCTTCATCATGGCGCTGTTCGGCACGATCTCCTGCTGGTAGTTAATCCACTCATCTTTGCCTTCGCTGTTCTTCACCTTGTGCTTCAGGTTAACCGGGATCAGCTGATAATTTTCCAGCGTCAACACGCCGTCACGGAAAGTAAAGTCGGCCCGGCCAACATATTTGCCCCACTCATGCGCCTGTACAATCCAGGTGCCGTTCTGACGATCGGGCACGCAGGGCGAGCCGGGAACATAATCGACCTGCTTCAGGTTATCCTGCGCCATGCATACCGGATCCTGAGAATGGCCGCCTACAATCAGATCGAGATAGCCCTGCGGCAAGGCGCGCGCCATTTCCACATCACCCGGCGCGTTAGAACCATGCTTACCGTCGTCGTAGTGCCCCATATGGGTGGCGGCAATAATCACGTCCGGCTTTTCACTGGCGCGCAGCGCTTCCACTACCTGCTTCGCTTCGCTGGCCGGAGGACGGAATTCGATATCCGTCAGGTATTCGGGATTGCCGATTTTGGCGGTGTCATCGGTGGTCAGGCCGATAACCGCTATTTTCAACCCCATCCGGTTAAATAACGCCCAGGGCTGGAAAAGACGCTGGCCGCTGCTTTTTTGATAAATGTTGGCCGAGAGCAGAGGAAATTTGGCCCATTTTTGCTGCTGACGCAGGACGGAAAGCGGATTATCAAACTCATGATTGCCGATCGCCATCGCATCATAACCAACCAGATTCATACCGCGAAAATCGGGCTCCGCATCCTGCAGATCCGATTCCGGCACGCCGGTATTGATATCGCCGCCGGAGAGGATCAGTACCGCGCCGCCGTGCGCCTGCACGTCATAGCGAATGGCGTCCATTAGCGTTTTTTGCGCCGCCAGACCATATTCGCCCTGTTCGTTATGCCAGAAGCGTCCATGGTGATCGTTGGTATGCAGTACGGTAAATTTATAGACGCGCCCCTTTTCCCAGGCCTGCGCCTGCGATGAAAGCATGCTCAGGGAGAGTATCCCGCCCATGATAAGAGTATTGATAAAACGCAACGTTATTCTCCTTGTCGACAAGCTTTCTGACCGGGTCAGTCGGTAGCAGACTGGCATTTGCTGCCATAATAGTAAGGCAAGCCTGCGGATTTGTAACGCAGACGCTATGCGAAGGCTAGTTATGCCTGAAGTGCGCCAGCCCCGCAATGCTGCCAGCTACTCTACGACACTAATTTTGTCACGGCAGAAAATTAACAGTGAAACAGTAGTCTCTTCATCTTTATGGTCTTTTACTGCCATTTCATTAATCTAATATGACAAATTAGCTCTTATTACTTCACCTTTTTTGCAACCCAGGCAATAACAGAACACCCTCTTTATCAAGCCTTATAGGCCATAAGCAAAACAAATCGCGCTCAATCCCCTTTTTTTAGCCAACCTTCCTGTTTTTAAGTTTTTATCCATTTATTTTCAAGCCGATGAGCCAATATTGTTTTACACTATTTACAACCGGACACAGTTACACAGAAGGAGAAAGCATGCACCACAGCACCCCGCTGATTACCACCATCGTTGGAGGCCTTGTCCTCGCCTTTCTTTTAGGAATGCTCGCCAGCAGGCTACGCATTTCTCCTCTGGTGGGCTATCTGCTGGCGGGCGTTCTGTCAGGTCCCTTTACGCCGGGTTTCGTTGCAGATATGGGTCTGGCGCAGGAGCTGGCGGAGCTGGGCGTTATTCTGCTGATGTTTGGTGTCGGGCTGCATTTCTCGCTGAAAGATCTTATGGCGGTCAAAGCGATCGCCATTCCGGGCGCTGTTGCGCAAATTACCGTTGCCACGCTGTTGGGAATGGGGCTGAGCATGGCGCTGGGCTGGGAATGGATGACCGGACTGGTGTTTGGTCTCTGTCTCTCTACCGCCAGTACCGTTGTGCTGCTGCGGGCGCTGGAAGAGCGCCAGCTGATCGATACACAGCGCGGTCAGATTGCGATAGGCTGGCTGATTGTTGAAGATTTAGTTATGGTCCTCACGCTGGTACTGCTACCAGCGATTGCCGGTATGATGGAAAAAGGCAATGCCAGCTTTGCGCTGCTGGCATGGGATCTGCTGTTTACCATCGGTAAGGTCGCCGCCTTTATGGTGCTGATGATGGTGGTAGGCCGTCGGGTCGTCCCCTGGATTTTGGCACACAGCGCCGCCACCGGCTCACGCGAGCTGTTTACGCTGTCGGTGCTGGCGCTGGCGCTCGGCATCGCCTTTGGTGCCGTGGAATTTTTTGATGTTTCCTTTGCGCTGGGCGCCTTCTTCGCTGGCATGGTGCTGAATGAGTCGGAGTTAAGCCATCGCGCCGCGCACGACACCCTGCCGTTACGCGATGCCTTTGCCGTACTCTTTTTCGTTTCCGTGGGCATGCTGTTCGATCCGATGATACTTATTCAGCAGCCGCTGGCGGTGCTGGGCGTGTTGGCTATTATCGTTTTCGGTAAGTCGCTGGCGGCCTGGCTGTTGGTGACTCTGCTGGGCCATTCGCGGCGCACCGCGCTGACTATCTCTGTCAGCCTCGCGCAAATCGGTGAGTTCGCCTTTATTCTTGCCGGTCTGGGTATTTCACTGAATATACTCAGCGATGAAGGGCGTAACCTGGTGCTGGCTGGCGCGATTCTGTCGATTATGCTCAACCCGATTCTGTTTACTCTGCTCGAACGCTATCTGGATAAAAATGAGAATTTCGAAGAGCAGAGTCTGGAAGAGGCCACGGAAGAAGAAAAACAGATCCCGGTCAATATCTGTAACCATGCGGTGATTGTTGGTTATGGTCGTGTGGGCAGCCTGGTGGGCCAGTTGCTAACAGAGGCTGAAATCCCAATTGTGGTGATAGAGCATTCACGCCCGCGCGTTGAAGCGCTGCGTGAGCAAGGCATCCGGGTTATTTTAGGTAATGCGGCGCGTGCTGAAACCATGGAGCTGGCGCGTCTGGATTGCGCACGCTGGCTGTTAATGAGCATTCCCAACGGCTATGAGGCAGGTGAAATTATCGCGGCAGCACGTGAAAAACATCCGCATCTGGAGATTATCGCCCGCGCACATTATGACGATGAAGTGCATTACATTCTGGAGCGCGGCGCTGATAACGTCATTATGGGCGAACGGGAGATCGCCAACAGTATGCTGGCGATGCTGAAATCCGGGCTGGAAACGCGGCCCATCGTCTCGCCACCTAACCCTTCATAAACAGAGCGCGTGGCGTTACGCCGCGCTCTTGTGGATTAACGCTCCCAGTACGCCTCTTCCAGGCTATCTTCCCGCTCCGGCAGGCCGCGTGTCAGGCGCGGCGAATGCTGATTCAGTACCTGATAACTCACCCGGTTAGCATATTTACAGACCTGAGCCAAAGAAGAATAAGTCAGGTAGTTACGCACATGTTTGCTGGAGTTAGGCACATTATTACGGTGATAGCTGTTAGCGGTAATATCATGCAGCAGCGCTGCCAGCGCGCCATCGCCTGCGCCATTGGTGTTCATGATCTTTTCCGGCCCGCCCATATAGGGAGCGATATGCGAATAGATGCGCAGCGGCTGCTGACAATCCTGATAGCGCATTGCACGGCTGAACTCATACTGGTTAAATTCTGCAATCGCACCAGGCAATAGCGGCAGATTGGTTTGTCGCTTCGCGCTTTCTTCGGTGTAGCCCGCCATGTAAAGCCCGTTTGGACCAGCGGTGCACAGCACCAGATCTACCCACTCCAGCGCTTTATCCGCCGCCAGAAGCGGATCGGCATGACCGGTCAGCTCCAGCCCTTCCTCTTCGTTCATCGCCAAAATAGCGACATGCTCGCGCAGGAAGTCACGCCAGAACTGCGGATTTTCGGCAATCACATGTTTGGTTCCCAGCGTCAGCACCACCGGCACGTTATATTGCTTTGCCCAGGCCACCGCCTGCATGGTGGCTTCCGGCATCGGTTCTCCTGCTTTGCAGCGCACCAGGTAGGATGTCAGCACCAGCGCTGAAGCGCCGGCAATCACCTGCTCAGGAATACTCTCCGGTCGCAGCTGATTCATCATGCCAGGGCTGATGGCAAAAGTCCGTTCGCCGTTATCGCTGATGAGCGTAAAGCAGCGGCCAATAGCGCCATCCACACCCTGCAGATAGTTAAGGTCGGTCCGGCTGGAGGTATTACAAAGATAGCGATAGGCGTAACCGCCAATCTGCACGTTATTACACATCACGCCCAGCAGCACCGAGCGGTCATCGGCCAGCACCGAGTAGTTATGCATGGTGTTGCCGATGGTGCCCCCGGCAAACTGATGGGTGATCAGATTTTCACGCATCAGCTCGGCATAGAGCGCATCCGCCACATCATCTTCAATGACCAGCGAGTGGCCAACGCTGAGTCCGTAACGCGCCACAAAAGCGTTATCCACTTTTGCTTCAATGTCTACCAGCGTCTGGTCGATACCGACGACCCAACTGGTGCCGGTTTCACTTTCAGGCTGGACAGGCTGTAACAGCGGATCGCGGGCGTTGACGGGAAAATAGTGTTTGGATTTGCGTTGGCCGGGAAATTTCATGGGTTGATAGCTTCAGAATAAACAGGCGGAGAATGATATCACACTCCCCGCCGTTACTCAGCGATGCGCATTCACCAGCGCCAGCATCATATCAATGTGCTCAGCGTCGTCATTCAGTGCCGGGATATATTCAAACTTTTCACCGCCGGCATGCATAAAGAACTCACGGTTCTGTTCGCTGATCTCTTCCAGCGTCTCCAGACAGTCAGAAGAAAAGCCTGGGCTCATAATCTGAATATGGCGCACACCTTTCGCCGGTAAGCCACGCATGGTTTCATCGGTATAAGGCGTCAGCCAGGGTTCTCGGCCAAAACGTGACTGAAAGGTCATCATCACTTCGCTATCGCTCAGTCCAAGCGCACGCGTCAGCGCCTCGGTTGTATCGCGGCAGCGCTGCGGGTAGTCATCGCCTTCGTTGGCGAAACGCTGTGGAATACCGTGATAAGACATTACCAGCAGATCGGGCTTTCCATGTTGCGCGAAGGAGCGTTCAACGGACGCTTTCAACGCGGCAATATAGGCCGGATGCTCAGCATAGTCGCGAATAAAATGCACGTCTGGCATCGAACGATAGCCGGCGAAAACGCTGCTCAATCCATCCCATACTGCCGCCACCGTTGAACAGGAGAACTGCGGATAGAGCGGCAGCACAATCAGGCGCGTTACGCCCTGCGCCATCAGACTGTCGACCGCGCTTTTCAGGCTGGGATTGCCGTAACTCATGCCCAGCTCGACGGGAATATCCAGCTTCGCGGCCAGCGCATGACGCTGACGCTGACTGAATACCATCAGCGGCGAGCCCTCTTTCATCCATACCGACGCATACAGCTTTGATACGCGCGGAGAGCGGATCGGCAGAATGACGCCGTTCAGAATCGGCCACCAGAGCCAGCGCGGCGTATCAACCACGCGCTTATCGCTGAGAAACTGTTTCAGATAGCGTTTAACCGCTGGCGTGGTTGGCGCATCGGGCGTACCCAGGTTGACCAGCAAGACGCCGGGTTTATCTTGCCTCATCGTATATCCCTGTTTTTTCAAATGGATTAATTCGTTTTACGCACTGATTTTACCCTGGCTGAGACAGATAAGCTCGCCGGAAAAACCTTTCCTTACAAGAGATGAAAACGCTTAGCGGCAAAGTATAGAGGATAGTGCGAAACAGGGAGAAAGAATGGGAAACACGGGCAGAAAGAGGAGGAATCAGGAATATCCAGCGGATATTCCTGACAATGGAACCAACGCGGCGCGTTAGCCCAGAATTTTCGCCAGCTCAGCGCTGACTTCGGTCACTTTACGCGTACCGTCGATTTTATGGTACTGAGTATTACCCGCCTGCGCTTCCTGCTGATAATAAGCCACCAGCGGCTCGGTCATTTCATGGTATTCCACCAGGCGCTTACGAACAGTCTCTTCCTGATCGTCTTTACGCGTGGTCAGCTCTTCGCCGGTGATGTCGTCTTTGCCTTCCACCTTCGGCGGATTAAAGGTAACGTGATACACGCGGCCAGAAGGCGCATGAACGCGACGACCAACGATACGCTCAACGATCAGTTCGTCCGGCACATCAAATTCCAGTACGCAGTCAATCTTGATGCCAGCGTCTTTCATCGCATCGGCCTGCGGAATAGTGCGCGGGAAACCGTCCAGCAGGAAACCGTTACGGCAATCATCCTGGGCAATACGCTCTTTTACCAGCGCGATAACCAGATCGTCGGTAACCAGTTTGCCTTCATCCATAATGGCTTTCGCCTGTTTGCCCAGCTCCGTACCGGCTTTTACCGCCGCACGTAACATGTCGCCCGTGGAGATTTGCGGAATACCGTATTTCTCCATAATGAACTGAGCCTGTGTACCCTTACCTGCGCCCGGAGCGCCGAGCAGAATAATACGCATTGCGTAAATCCCCTTGCGAATCGCTTTGATCTAACTGAGAAGGCCAAGAACATACCATTAAGCCCCGATCATCACAAGGAAACGGGTCTGGAAGCGGCTCTGGCGATAATGGGTGCGTTACCTGCGGCTATCATTAACCGATTTATCCATAGGATCCAGCCTGACGGCAAGGGACCGCTGTTTTTCAGAATCCATGCCGAGGTAAAAAAGCCGGCGCACTGGCCGGCTTAACGCTTACGTTGATGATATTCAGGCCAGCAGCAGCTGGTTCATGCGACGAATAAACTGGTTCGGATCTTCCAGCGTACCGCGCTCAGCAAACAGCGCCTGATCGAGCAGCAGCTCAACCCATTCAGCAAAGCGCGCTTCATCCTGCGTATCCGCCGCGCGTTTCACCAGCGCGTGATCCGGGTTCAGCTCAAAGATGTATTTCACATCCGGCACCGCCTGTCCGGCCGCTGCAAACAGCTTGGCCATCTGGGTGCTCATTTCATTAGCGTCGGTGGTCACGATAGCAGGCGTATCGGTCAGACGGTGCGTCAGACGTACCTCTTTCACCCGCTCGCCCAGCAGCGTTTTCACGCGATCAACAAACGGCTCCAGCGCCTTTTCCGCTTCTTTATGCGCTTCGTTCTCTTCGTCAGCCAGCTTATCCAGCGTTTCGTCCGCTTTGCTCACTGACTGGAAGGCTTTGCCATCGAACTCGGTCAGGTAGCTCATCATCCACTCGTCGATACGATCGGAGAGCAGCAGAACCTCAATGCCTTTCTTACGGAACAGCTCCAGATGCGGGCTGCTTTTCGCTGCGGCATAGCTGTCGGCGGTGATGTAATAGATCTTCTCCTGCCCTTCCACCATGCGGCTGACATACTCTTCCAGCGAGACGGTTTGCGCCGCGCCTTCGCTGCTGGTGGTGGCAAAGCGCAGCAGTTTCGCGATCGCCTGCTGGTTCGCGTGATCTTCAGCCGGGCCTTCTTTCAGCACCAGGCCAAACTCACTCCAGAACTGCTGATATTTTTCAGCATCATCTTTGGCCAGTTTATCCAGCATCTGCAAAACGCGTTTGGTTAGCGCGCTGCGCAGGTTTTGCGTAATGCGGTTATCCTGCAGAATTTCACGCGAGACGTTCAGCGGCAGATCGTTGGAATCGATCAGGCCGCGCACAAAGCGCAGATAGTTCGGCATAAACTGCTCAGCGTCATCCATGATAAAGACGCGCTGAACATAAAGTTTCAGGCCATGTTTATGGTCGCGGTTCCACATATCCCATGGCGCGCGCGCCGGAATATAGAGCAGGCTGGTATATTCCTGTTTGCCCTCTACACGGTTGTGGCTCCAGGTCAGCGGATCGCTAAAGTCATGAGCGATATGCTTATAGAATTCGTTGTACTCTTCATCGCTGACTTCCGCTTTGTTGCGGGTCCACAGCGCCTGCGCCTTGTTGATTTTTTCCCAGCTGGTGGTGTCGTTTTCTTCATCTTTGGTTTCGATCTCAACCGGCAGCGCGATGTGATCGGAATATTTACTGATGATATTGCGTACGCGCCAGCTGTCGAGGAACTCATCTTCGCCTTCACGCAGATGCAAAGTGATTTCAGTGCCGCGATCCGCCTTGGTCAGGTCATCAATGGTGTATTCGCCTTCGCCGGCAGATTCCCAGAACACGCCCTCTTCCGGCGTCGCGCCCGCCGCGCGGGTACGTACGGTGACTTTATCGGCAACGATAAACGCAGAATAAAAGCCGACGCCGAACTGACCAATCAGCTGGCTGTCTTTTGCCTGATCGGAGCCAAGCGACTCGAGGAAAGCTTTGGTGCCCGATTTAGCGATGGTGCCGAGGTTCTCGATTACCTCATCGCGACGCATACCGATGCCGTTATCGCTCAGCGTCAGCGTGCGGTTTTCCTTATCGACAGAAACCCGAACGCGCAGCTCGCCATCGCCTTCATACAGATCCGGCGTGGAAAGTGCGCGAAAGCGCAACTTATCCGCCGCATCTGAAGCGTTGGAAATCAGCTCGCGCAGAAAGATCTCTTTATTCGAATAGAGGGAATGGATCATCAGGTGCAGAAGCTGTTTAACTTCTGACTGGAAACCACGCGTCTCTTGTCCTTTCATGGTTTTGCTACCTCAACTGAAACAGGTTTATCGAACGTTGAGGAAGAGATGGGGATGGGAAAACTATTTTCAAGCTGGCACATGAGAATGTGCCAGCAAGTGGTCAGTATTTAATCTTATGGCGTCCGGCAAGCGAATGCGACAGTGTGGTGCCGTCAACCATTTCCAGCTCGCCGCCAACCGGCACGCCATGCGCGATACGGCTGGCATCCACGCCGTACTGCGCGCAAAGTCCGGCGATGTAGTTCGCTGTGGCTTCGCCTTCCACCGTGGGGTTGGTCGCCAGGATCACTTCCTGAATGGTCTCTTTTTCCAGCCGCTGTTCCAGCCTGTCCAGCCCAATATCATGCGGGCCAATGCCGTCCAGCGGTGAAAGATGCCCCATCAGCACAAAGTAACGTCCGGCAAACTGCCCGGTTTGCTCGATGGCATGAATATCTGCCGGACTTTCTACCACGCAAATTTGCCCGTTTTGCTGGCGACGCGGGTTCGCGCAGATGGTGCAAATTTCCTGTTCGGTAAAGGTGTGGCAGTCCGTACAGTGACCAATCTCTGACATAGCGCGCGTCAGCGCCTGAGCCAGGCGCATGCCTCCGCTGCGATCGCGCTGCAATAGCTGAAACGCCATGCGCTGTGCTGATTTCGGACCAACGCCCGGCAAACAGCGCAGCGCTTCCATTAGCGATTCCAGCAAAGGGCTGGTTTGCATCAGAACGGCATCTTAAAGCCCGGCGGCAGCTGCATGCCGGCGGAAACGGATGACATTTTTTCCTGCTGCGCTTCGGCGATACGGCGCGCCGCATCGTTGAAAGCCGCAGCGACCAGATCTTCCAGCATATCTTTGTCATCTTCCAGCAGGCTTGGATCCACCTCTACACGACGGCAGTTGTGCGCACCGTTAATGGTGACTTTAACCAGGCCAGCGCCAGATTCGCCGGTGACTTCCATTTCAGCAATTTCTTGCTGTACCTGCTGCATTTTGTCTTGCATCTGCTGGGCCTGTTTCATCAGGTTACCCAAACCGCCTTTACCAAACATAGCGTTCTCTCTTTTTGCTCGGGCCGCGTAAGCCGTTACCGGTTATGCGGCGATTCAAACGGGGCGAATACTCTCCTCATCCAGATCGGCGTCAAAAAAACGACGCAGCGTCTGAATATGGCTATCCGCAATGATGGCCTGACGCGCCTGCGCCAGTTTTTCTTCATAAATCTTCTGACGCCACTCCAGAGGCGTCAATATCGCAGGATTATCATCTTCAATGATAGTCAATTCAACCGACTTACCGCTGGCATTGCTTAATGCTTCGGTTAATACCTGCTGTGCTGAAGTGGAGTTAAGATGACGCTGGCTGCTGCGTAAATGCAGGCAAATCCCCTGCGCCGTCTCCTCTTTCCAGGCGTTGAGCGCCAGCTGCTGCACCAGTTTCGGCAATGTCAGCGTGGCGATCTCAGCGGCCCAGGCGTCGCGCTCCAGAGCTTCCTCAGCCAGTCTGGCGGCCAGCTCCGGCGTTTTTTCATGCTCCAGCGCGGAACGCAGCGCCTTCGGCGTCGCTACCTGCGGCGCTTCGCTTTCGGCCACCGTATTCTGCGCTTTCCAGCGGTAGGCCTCTTTTTTCGCTGGCGCTGCCGGTTCTGCCGCTGGTCGTCTGGCGGCGCGCTCCGTTACCTGAGCGAGACGTTCCAGCGCCGAGCCTGCCGGCCGCGCACTTAGCGCTGCCGGCTCACTCTTTTTTGTTTTGGTTGCTCCCTGCTGGCGCAACAGCTGAGTACGCGCCTGCAGTAGCTGGCTGGTTGTGTCGGGCAGAGGCGCCTCCGGCGCGCCAGAGGCAGGTGCCGGCTGCGGTTGCGCCGCTTCCGGAGCGGAAAACGCGGCGGCGGCGGCGGAAGGCGGCGTTTGTACATTAGGCTGCGGCGTCATCACCGGTCGCGTGACCGGCTCGGCGATCTCTACCTGCGGGTGAAAAGCCAACGCGCGCAGCAGCGTCATTTCTACGCCCATGCGACGATCGGGCGCCAGCGGCAGCTCTTTACGCCCCATCAGAATGGTTTGGTAATAGAGTTGCACATCGGCAGGCGGAACCACGCGCGCCAGTTCACGCAGACGCTGCTCCACTGCCGCATACTCCTCGCTAAGCGCTGAAGGCAGCAGCTGGATCATGGCGATACGATGCAGCAGACGCAACATCTCCACCAGCAGCGCTTCCCATTCAACGCCACGGCTGGCCGCCTGTTGCAGCAGCGACATGGTTTGCTGACCATCGGCGGCGGCTAGTGCCTCGATTAAAGCCAGCGGCTGCTCGTCATCCAGCGTGCCCAGCATCGCGGCGACGCTTTCAGTAGTGACTTGCCCTTCGCCGCTGGCAATCGCCTGATCGGCCAGACTCAGCGCATCACGCATACTGCCGTCCGCCGCACGCGCCAGCAGCTGCAAGGCACGCAGCTCCGCAGTAATATTTTCCTGCTCCAGCACATATTCCAGCTGCTGTCGGATTTGATCGACATCCAGCGCTTTAAGATGGAATTGCAGGCAGCGGGAAAGTATGGTCACCGGCAGCTTTTGCGGATCGGTGGTGGCCAGCAGGAATTTAACGTGCGCTGGCGGCTCCTCAAGGGTTTTCAGCAGTGCGTTAAAGCTGTGACGCGACAGCATATGCACTTCATCGATCAAGTAGACCTTAAAGCGACCACGCGCGGGGGCGTACTGCACGTTGTCCAGCAGATCGCGGGTGTCTTCAACTTTAGTTCGCGAGGCGGC
Source organism: Pantoea alhagi (assembly GCF_002101395.1). NCBI lineage: Bacteria > Pseudomonadati > Pseudomonadota > Gammaproteobacteria > Enterobacterales > Erwiniaceae > Pantoea > Pantoea alhagi. The sequence continues at coordinate 359,282 of NZ_CP019706.1, forward strand.
ATCGATTTCAATCAGATCGACAAAGCGACCCTGTTCAATTTCGCGGCAGTTATCGCAAACGCCGCAGGGCGTGGCAGTAATACCGGTTTCGCAGTTGAGCCCTTTGGCCAGCAAACGCGCAATGGTAGTTTTCCCGACGCCTCGGGTGCCGGAAAAAAGATAAGCGTGGTGGATTCGTCCCAGCGACAAACCGTTCGCCAGCGCAGTCAATACATGCTCCTGACCAACGACATCGGAAAACGCTTGTGGACGCCACTTGCGGGCAAGGACCTGATAACTCATTCGTTCACAAGATGTGTTGAAAACCAGTGGGACATGCTAACACAGCCCCGCCGCTACGGCGAGGCTGAAGGCGGGAAACTCAGTGGCCCGGGAAAGCGACCAGGCTGTAGCAATCAATACCCAGCGCGTTAAGGCGGGCTTCGCCGTTCAAATCGAACAGGTTGATCACAAAGGCGGCGTCTTTCACTTCACCACCGGCGCGACGGATAAGCTTAGCGGTCGCTTCAATGGTGCCGCCGGTAGCCAGCAGATCGTCCACCACCAGCACCACATCGCCTGGCTTAATCGCATCGCGATGCAGCTCAAGCTGGTCGCTGCCATATTCCAGATCGTAGGTTTCGCTATAGGTTTCCCGCGGCAGTTTGCCCGGCTTACGCACCGGCACGAAGCCAACGCCCAGACCCAGCGCTACCGGCGCGCCAAACAGGAAGCCACGCGCCTCGGTACCCACTACTTTGGTAATTCCCCGATCGCGGAAGCGTTCAATGAACAGATCAATCGTTGTGGCGAAAGCGCGCGGATCTTCCAGCAGACTGGTAACATCACGAAACAGGATACCCGGTTTCGGATAGTCCGGAACGCTTTTAATACTGTCTTTAAGAAATTCAAGCTGCTGTGCAGTCGCGGTCATAATGTTATGCCTGGTGAATACTAAACTGACTCGCGCAGCCTCGCCTTACGCTGACGGATAATTCCGCAGACGAAAAATAAGGAAATCAGGGAAGCCACGCACGAAAACGAACAAATCTAAGCAAACCGCAGGACAAATGCAACTCTGTTTGCCATGCTGGCAGTTTAAGTGTTTGAAAATCGATGAGGTAAAAAAGTCAATTTATGCCTTAACCCTCGGTTTTATCCCCTGCGACCACCGGCATCCGCCACATAAACAGCAGCAGCGCCGCTAACATACAGAGCAGCATAATCCGCAGCCAGAAGATTTTCACCAGCCAGATTGACATGGCAAAGGTACAGATAATAAGCAATATGGCGCGCGGTTTTACGCCCGGTGGCAGCGCACGGTATTGCTGCCAGTGACGCAGATACACGCCAAACCAGGAGCGGTACAACAGCCATTGATGAAAGCGCGGAGAAGAACGGGCAAAACACCAGGCAGCCAGTAAAATAAACGGCGTGGTCGGCAGCAGCGGTAAAACCACACCCAGCGTGCCCAGCACGATCGCCAACCAGCCAATAATCAGTAAGATGATACGCTGCATGCCCTGTCCCGTGAAAAAACTACCGGGATCACTTTATCACAGCCCGCAGGCTGTGCTGCAGCCGCTGACAGGCTATTTTATCTATTGTTATTTACTGGTTTAAAATTGGCGCTTAATAAGGACATCACTATGGGACTGTTATCCTGGCTGGTTGTGGGTCTCTTGGTTGGTCTGACGGCAAGCAAACTGATACCAGGGCGCGGCAGCTGGCTGCCAACGTTGGTTTTAGCGACCATCGGCGCCCTGGTCGGCGGCTATGTTAGCGTGTATTTTAACTGGGGTACGCTGGCCAGCCTGCATCCGCGCGCGCTGTTGCTGGCACTGGCGGGCGCATTACTGTTGACGGCGGTTGCACGTATTATACGACGTTAAGGAGCACAACATGTCGCTGGAAAGCGCCTCTGATGAGATAAAACTGGCGGTGGATCTGATTATGCTGCTGGAACAAAACGAGATCCCGCCAGAAACCGTACTGGCTGCGCTGGAAATTGTGCGCCGCGATTTTGAAAAAAAACAGCAGTCCTCTATATCTGGCTGAAGGCAGGCTGGCTGAGACTGGGACTGGTTTTTAGCATATCAATCAGCGTTTCCACCAGGATCGGCGCATCCTGTTCAATATCGAAGCTGTCTGGCATAAACAGCCAGTTTTCGACAATGCCGGTAACATAGCCACGGATCACAATCGCCGCCCGCCGCATATTAAGCTCGGCTGGCAATTGTCCGGCCTTGATGCAATGGCTCAGGGACTGTTCTATCTTTTCGTAACATTCCAGATAGAGGTTCTGCTGCATAATCTGTAACGGCAGCATTTCACCCACAAATTCACATTTATGAAAAATAATTTCCAGCAGTGAGCGCCGCCGTTGGTCGCGTGCTGGCGCTTCAAAAACATAACGCAGCATGGCGCGCATCACAGAAAGTGGATCGTCTGGGTATTTTGCCTGATACTCTTGCTCAACGTCCTCCAGGCCAGACTCAGACTGCGCCCAGATCTCATTCAACAGATCGGTCTTGTTTTTAAAATGCCAGTAGATAGCGCCACGCGTTACGCCAGCCGCGGTGGCAATATCAGCAAGCGAGGTCGCTGAAACACCGAATTCCGAAAAGCGTGCGATGGCGGCGTCAAGAATTTGATGCCGTGTTTCAAGGGCTTGCTGTTTGGTTTTTCGTGCCATAGTGAGTGCTTTTACCAAGCGGCAGATTTACATACATTTGCGAATGTATGTACCATAGCATGACCATAATTTAAACGCAGCAATGGCTCAACAGTTTGTGATCCATTGACCAATCGATATCGAACACTCGAGGTTGATTTATGAAAAATAACAGAGGGTTAACGCCTCTGGCGGCCGCCCTGATGCTTTCAGGCAGCTTTTTGCTAACAGGATGTGATGATAAGTCCGAGCAGGCGGGCCAACAACAGCAGGCGCCTGAGGTTGGCGTAGTAACATTAAAAAGCGAACCGTTGAAAATTACGACTGAGCTACCGGGCAGAACCTCCGCTTATCGCGTGGCTGAAGTGCGTCCGCAGGTGTCAGGCATTATTTTGAAACGCAACTTTGTGGAAGGCACTGACATTAAGGCTGGCGAATCGCTGTACCAGATCGATCCGGCGCCTTATCAGGCCACTTACAACAGCGCGAAAGGCGATCTGGCGCAGGCTGAGGCCAACGCGCAAATCGCCGCAGTAACGGTAAAACGTTATCAGCCGCTGCTGGGCACCAAATATATCAGCCAGCAGGATTACGATCAGGCGATGGCCACGCAGAGCCAGACGGCTGCCGCAGTAGCCGTCGCCAAAGCCAACGTGGAGACGGCGCGCATCAATCTGGCCTACACCAGGGTCACCTCTCCTATTAGCGGCCGTATCGGCAAATCGTCCGTGACCGAAGGCGCGCTGGTGCAAACCGGGCAAACCGATGCGCTGGCGACCGTACAGCAGCTCGATCCGATGTATGTCGATGTGACCCAGTCCAGCGACGAATATCTGCGCTTGCGTAACGAGCTGGAGTCGGGCCAGTTAAAGCAAACCGACGGCAAAGCCAACGTAACGCTAATGATGCCTGATGGTACCGAATATCAGCATCCGGGTACCCTGGAATTCTCTGATGTTACCGTTGATGAGACAACCGGCTCGATTACGCTGCGTGCGGTGTTCCCGAATCCGGATCATCGTCTGCTGCCGGGTATGTTTGTTCGTGCGCGTCTGGAAGAAGGCACCAATCCAAACGCTATCCTGGTTCCGCAACAGGCGGTAACCCGCACGCCAACCGGTCAGGCAACGGTAATGGTGGTGGGTCAGGATAATAAAGTGGCCATGCGTAACGTGACCGCTCAGCAGGCGATTGGTGATAAATGGCTGGTAACCCAGGGCGTACAGGCTGGCGATCGCGTGATTTCGGTCGGCATTCAACGTGCAAAACCTGGCGCACAGGTCACGCCACAGGAAGTAACAGATGATGCGAAAGCGAAGCAGCAGTCGCAACAGCAATCTGAAAAACCTCAGTCTTAAACAGGAGCCACTGATACATGGCTAAGTTCTTTATCGATCGCCCCATATTTGCGTGGGTAATCGCCATCATTATCATGCTGGCGGGTGCGCTATCGATTCTTAAGCTGCCGATTGAGCAATATCCAAACGTTGCTCCCGTAGCGGTACAGATCAACGCAAACTACCCAGGCGCGGATGCTAAAACGCTGCAGGACTCAGTAACCCAGGTTATTGAACAAAATATGAACGGTATTGATGGACTGATGTATATGTCCTCCAATAGCGATTCATCCGGTGCGTTGCAGCTTACCCTCTCTTTCCAGTCTGGTACTGACGCGGATATCGCTCAGGTGCAGGTGCAGAACAAACTGCAGCTGGCAATGCCGCTTCTGCCGCAGGAAGTTCAGCAGCAGGGTATCCAGGTTCGAAAATCCTCCAGCAGCTTCCTGATGGTGGCAGGCTTTGTAAGTGAAGATGGCAGCATGACGCAGAATGATATTGCGGACTTTGTCTCTTCAAACATCAAAGACCCTATCAGCCGTACCACCGGCGTGGGCGATACCCAGCTGTTTGGTGCGCAGTACGCCATGCGTATCTGGATGGACCCGCATAAGCTGAATAACTACCAGCTAACGCCGGTTGACGTGGTGAATGCGATTTCTACGCAGAACGCCCAGGTAGCAGCCGGTCAGCTCGGCGGTACGCCGCCGGTGAAAGGCCAGCAGCTTAATGCTTCGATTATTGCACAAACGCGTCTGACCTCCACGGAAGAGTTCGGTAAGATCTTACTGAAAGTGAATGCTGATGGATCGCAGGTTCGTCTGCGTGATGTGGCAACAATTGAACTGGGCGGTGAGAACTATGAAATCATCGCGCGCTTTAACGGACAGCCTGCTGCCGGTCTCGGTATTAAACTGGCAACCGGCGCTAACGCGCTGGATACTGCCGAAGCGGTAAAAGCTGAGCTGGCGCGTCTTTCCCCCACTTTCCCTGCCGGGCTGAAAGTGGTTTACCCGTATGACACCACGCCGTTTATTAAAATCTCGATTTTCGAGGTGGTAAAAACGCTGTTTGAAGCCATTGTGCTGGTGTTCCTGGTGATGTACCTGTTCCTGCAAAACTTCCGCGCAACGCTCATTCCGACCATTGCGGTACCGGTTGTTCTGTTAGGGACCTTCGCCATTATTAATGCGTTCGGCTACTCGATAAACACCCTGACGATGTTCGGGATGGTATTGGCTATCGGCCTGTTGGTGGATGACGCCATCGTGGTGGTAGAGAACGTCGAGCGCGTTATGGCCGAAGAAGGGCTGTCGCCAAAAGAAGCGACGCGTAAATCGATGGGGCAGATTCAGGGCGCGCTGGTAGGTATTGCGCTGGTTCTCTCCGCCGTATTTGTTCCTATGGCCTTCTTTGGTGGCTCGACCGGGGTTATCTATCGTCAGTTCTCCATTACGATTGTTTCCGCAATGGTGCTGTCGGTGATTGTGGCATTGATCCTGACTCCTGCGCTCTGCGCCACCATGCTGAAGCCGATCAAAAAAGGCGATCACGGCAAAACCACCGGCTTCTTCGGCTGGTTTAACCGCCTGTTTGATAAGAGCACTAACCACTATGTAGATAGCGTTGGGCATATCGTACGCAGTACCGGTCGTTATCTGCTGCTTTATCTGCTGATCGTAATCGGCATGGCCGTGCTGTTTATGCGTCTGCCTACCTCGTTCCTGCCGGAAGAGGACCAGGGTCTGCTGTTAGCCCAGGCTCAGTTACCCGCAGGCGCAACGCAGGAGCGTACGCAGAAGGTGCTGGATGAGGTCACTCACTACTTCCTGACCAAAGAGAAAGCCAGCGTTAAGTCGGTGTTTACCGTTAACGGCTTCGGCTTTGCCGGTCGCGGACAAAACACCGGTATCGCCTTCGTTAGCCTTAAGCCGTGGGAAGAGCGTGGCGGCGCAGAAAACAAGGTGCCAGCTATTGCAGGTCGCGCCATGCAGGCGCTCAGCTCAATTAAAGATGCCATGGTTATTCCATTTAACCTGCCGGCAATTATCGAGCTGGGTAACGCCACCGGTTTCGACTTTGAACTGATCGATCAGGGTAACCTGGGCCATGACAAGCTTATGCAGGCGCGTAATCAGTTGCTGGGCATGGTGGCACAGCATCCTGATACGTTAGTGGGCGTACGCCCCAACGGTCTGGAAGATACGCCGCAGTACAAGCTGACAGTGGATCAGGAAAAGGCACAGGCGCTGGGTGTCTCCATTTCTGATATCAACACCACGCTGGGCGCTGCCTGGGGTGGCTCGTACGTTAACGACTTTATCGATCGCGGCCGCGTGAAAAAAGTTTATGTGATGGGTAAAGCCGATTCACGTATGCTGCCGGACGATATCAATAAGTGGTACGTGCGCGCGTCTAACGGTGACATGGTGCCCTTCTCTGCCTTTTCTTCAGCGCAGTGGCAGTATGGTTCGCCGCGTCTGGAACGCTATAACGGACTGCCCTCTATGGAGATCCTGGGCCAGGCCGCGCCAGGCCGCAGCTCGGGTGATGCCATGGCATTGATGGAGCAGTTGGCTTCACAGCTGCCGCAGGGTATAGGCTATGACTGGACCGGTATGTCCTATCAGGAACGCCTTTCCGGCAACCAGGCACCTGCGCTCTACGCCATTTCACTGATTGTGGTGTTCCTGTGTCTGGCAGCGCTCTATGAGAGTTGGTCAATTCCGTTCGCCGTTATGCTGGTAGTGCCGTTAGGGGTGATTGGTGCCCTGATCTTCACTACGCTGCGCGGTCTGAGTAACGACGTCTACTTTGTGGTAGGCCTGTTAACTACCGTGGGGCTGTCAGCGAAGAACGCGATATTGATTGTGGAATTCGCCAAAGATCTAATGGAAAAAGAAGGGAAAGGACTGGTGGAAGCTACGCTGGAAGCAACCCGTATGCGTCTGCGTCCTATCCTGATGACCTCCCTGGCATTCATCCTCGGCGTATTGCCGCTGGCTATCAGTACTGGCGCAGGTTCTGGCGCGCAGAACGCGGTAGGTACCGGTGTCATGGGCGGCATGGTAACGGCGACTGTGCTGGCTATCTTCTTTGTTCCTGTGTTCTTTGTGGTGGTGCGCCGCCGCTTCAGTAAACATAAGGAAGAGCTGGAACAGGGCCATCCTGTAGAGCATCAGCATTAATAATGCGTTAACCAGAGGCCACTTTATGTGGCCTCTTTTTTTTACCTGTTTCATCCCCCTGTCCTGGCTGTTATCCCTCGCGGTTCACTTCATCTTCCGTACGGCAGTATCGACCCGTTGCATAACGCAAATGAAAGGCGCATAATTCATTTATGTTATGATATAACATATCAAAAGGAGCCGCTATGAAACCGGGTATTCATCCCCATTACCGTACCGTCGTTTTTCACGACACCAGCGTCGATCACTACTTTAAAACAGGTTCGACGATTAAAACCGACCGGACAATTGAAATCGACGGTGAAACTTTCCCCTATGTTGCGCTGGATGTATCTTCTGCCTCGCATCCACATTATACGGGCAAGCAAAAAGACTACAGCCGTGAAGGAAGCTCAGCGCGCTTTAATCAACGTTATGGCCGTTTTTTCGGCAAAAATGATTAAGGAGAAAAAGGAGTTATGAAAGTTTTAAGCTCGCTACGCGCGGCTAAACAGCGTCACAAAGACTGCAAGATAGTTCGCCGGCATGGTCGCGTATATGTCATTTGCAAAAGTAATCCGCGCTTCAAAGCCGTTCAGGGCGGAAAGAAAAAACGTTAAAAAGGTAGCAGGCTGGCGATTACGCTGGCCTGCTCTTTTTTTGCTCAACCGCTTTTTATTGACTGCATTTCATCACGCTAAACAGCAACCAACCGCTGTGGCTTAAACCTTAGTGTAAGAAAATTGTATCCTTTTATGTCAATAAAATAACTTGATTGGGCTATCGCTTTGCCCTAAATTTATAAAATTCAATGAAGTAAGTTTACCTCATTTAAACATTAGCCTGTGAAAGCATGACATTTACTGGCATAAATTTAGGCTCAATATTAATTAACCCTGCTTGTGTTCTGGCATACTTAATCTCATTCTTATCCTAAGTGTGGATACACTCAGCGGAGGTAAAGTGAGAAAAATGATCCCGTGCGATATTTTGCAAGATGAGAGAAACCCGCTAAAATTAAAAAGTATAATTCTACAGAATATTCCCAAAATAGAAAAAATGCTGATCGGTGATCTGCAATGGTATTCGCAGAATGCGCTTTTTGTTCCGGAATCGGTTAAGATTATTTCTGTAGATCCAATAAATGATGACAGATATAAACTGTACTATCAGTTCGACTGGAATGTATTCAATGCTTGTCTTGACATTAATCAGACAGAATCCCAACGGGAAAGTGTTGAGTTTGAGGTAATTCCTGGCGCACTGGCCTTTAATTTTATTGATGATACGCGCCCTTCCACCGCCGATGAACTTTAAATTTACTCATACCTTATCTGAAAAGAGCAAGCTTACATTATATTTACCTTGTCTGATCAACTAACGAATCTTAATATTAACCCTATAGTACGGTGCTTTTTTCACTGTTTCGCATGCAGACAATGGTCGATGTATGGAGGGAAAAAAGATGGACGAATACTCACCGAAACGGCATGATATTGCCCAGTTGAATTTCTTGTGTGAGAATCTGTACGACGAAAGTATGGCAACGTTAGGTGACAGCCATCATGGCTGGGTTAATGATCCTACGTCCGCTTCTAATTTACAACTGAATGATCTGATTGAACATATTGCTTCATTCACGATGAATTATAAAATTAAGCATGCTGAGGATGAGGATCTCATTGTTCAAATTGATGATTACCTCGATGATACCTTTATGCTTTTCAGTAATTACGGCATCAATGTTCAGGACCTACAGCGCTGGCAGCGTTCCGCCCGACGTTTGTTTAACCTTTTCGCAGAAGAGTGCGCTCAGCTTCCTTTACAGCCAAGCCATTCATTTTAGTAACCGTTAATTTATTATGGTTTAACCATGACAGAAAAAATTATGACCAAGACTGACTATCTGATGCGCTTAAGACGTTGCCGATCCATTGATACACTTGAGCGTGTTATTGAAAAGAATAAATATGAATTACCTGATGATGAACTGGCTGTTTTTTATTCCGCAGCGGATCATCGTCTGGCTGAATTAACAATGAATAAGCTGTACGATAAAGTCCCAGTATCAGTATGGAAATATGTACGCTAACCAGATGAGAAATAACGGGATGGGTAAAAATGGTGGGGGCCCTGCCAGCTACATCCCGGCACACGCGTCACCTGCTGCGGCTGCTTCCTTCCGGACCTGACCGAGTTCACAAGTTAGCGTTGCGGGAGAACCAACAGGGCCCCCATTGACGTGCTCCGTTACAGAGCGGAGGCATTATCAATGATGCCTGGGGTAAATGCAAGCCGCAGGCCCACAACCGTTGTTTTATTAAACAACCCTCCGCTTTTCTTGAGTATTTTCTCTCACGGCAGTGTTACCGCTTTGGCATATTTCTTTACATACTGCTTTTTGCGAGGATAAGCACAAACCTAAAGCAGGAGCCGCTATGGACAATGACTCTTTCTCTCAGCGTGTGATACAGGTTATCGCCGCTATTCCCTTTGGCACCGTTGCTACCTATGGCGACGTGGCGCGTCTGGCTGGCTCGCCGCGTGCAGCGCGTCAGGTTGGCGGATTATTAAAGCGTCTGCCTGCCGATAGTCGCCTGCCCTGGTACCGGATTATTAACCGCCACGGACAGATATCTCTTCAGGGGGATGATTTGCTGCGGCAGCGTGATGCGCTGGAAGCGGAAGGAATTGAAATCAGCGATGCCGGAGAAGTTGATCTGGCGCGTTACCGATGGCAATGGTAAGGCCAGCAACGCTGGCCCCCCATAAACATCTTCAGAAGCTGGTTGGTGCAGGTATTGATGAGGATGGCGTAACCTGAGTCGGCGACGTAGACGGAACGGTCGTCGCTGCGCCACTGCGGGTCGGCATAGCAACCGATGTAGCCGGAACCAGGGTTAAGTCGATTTTTGTTCCGCCACTATTGATTGCCGGTTTAACCGATTCGGTCATAAAAATAACCTTATTATCCTGAGTGATCGCTGCGCTTAAGAGAATGCGCGCGTCAGGCTGAATATCGGCCGGGTTAAAGGGCAAGGTAAAACGGAAAGGCGCCTGTTTGCCCTCGGTAAGAACCACGCGCTGCGCCAGCACTTTGGCCGGAGCATTCGCCAGGGATGCGTCTGAAAGAGTTACCGTTAATGCTGCGTCCGGCGGTAACGCCACATTTTGCCGGATATAGATGGAACCGCTCACGTTTGGTTGGGCAATAACGGGTTGTCCAGCTAACTCTGCGCCCGGCGTGGGAACGGGAATATTTGCACTTTTATCTGCACAACCTGCAAGGGCAACGGCCAGCGTTGCTCCGCTCATTACATGCCAGAATTTCATTGATAACCTCTCCTTCTGATCAATGTCGTGTCGGCGACAAATTGGCCGAAACAGCTATAAGACGCTGTATGTGCTTAATTCTGGCACAGGATCCGCTTTTTTGCCTGGCGACTGCCGGGTTCCTCTTTATTAACTGAAACATTAGCGTCTGCACAGTTGCAGGAGCTGGTCGGATCTCGCAAACTAAAGCGGTAATGTTATTGAGGAACATCTGATGAGCCAGGCATTAAAAAATCTCCTTAACCTGTTGCAGCTGGAAAAACTTGAGGAAGGTCTGTTTCGCGGCCAAAGCGAGGATTTAGGTCTGCGCCAGGTCTTTGGCGGGCAGGTTGTGGGGCAGGCGCTGCATGCCGCCAAGCACACCGTGCCTGTCGAAAGGAATATCCACTCTTTCCACAGCTATTTTCTGCGACCGGGTGATAGCCAGAAAGCGATTATTTATGATGTCGAAACGCTGCGGGATGGCTACAGCTTCAGCGCGCGCCGCGTTGCCGCTATTCAAAATGGCCAACCTATTTTTTACATGACCGCCTCCTTCCAGGCACCGGAAAGCGGCTTTGAGCATCAAAAACCGATGCCTGATGTTCCCGGTCCGGAGGGGCTGCCCAGCGAAACGGAGATCGCCCAACGGCTGGCCGCCATGATCCCGGAAAAGGTGCGCGCAAAGTTCCTTGCCGAAAAGCCATTAGATATCCGCCCGGTGACCTTCCACAATCCGTTAAAAGGTCATGTCGATGCGCCAACGCGCCAGGTGTGGCTACGCGCTAACGGTGCAATGCCTGACGACGCGCGTATCCATCAATATTTGCTGGGCTACGCTTCCGATCTGAACTTTCTTCCGGTTGCGTTACAGCCTCACGGCAAAGGTTTTCTGGAGCCAGGAATGCAGGTTGCCACCATCGATCACTCTATGTGGTTTCACCGTGCGGTGGATTTGAATCAGTGGCTGTTATACAGCGTAGAAAGCACGTCGGCTTCCGGGGCGCGCGGCTTTGTACGTGGAGAGTTTTATACCCGGGAAGGCGTGTTAGTTGCTTCCACGGTGCAGGAAGGCGTAATGCGTCAGCGCAGTTGATACCATGAAAAAGGACGATGCCGGGCATCGTCCTTTTCTTTTATTTAATGTCGATTACTGATTATAAGCATTCTCGCCGTGGCTGTTAACATCAAGCCCTTCACGCTCCTGCTCTTCCGGCACACGCAGTCCTACCAGCATATCTGCGACTTTGAAACCTATAAAGGCCACCACGCCGGTCCAGATGATTGTTAAAATCACACTAAACAGCTGTACCCAAATCTGATGGCCCATGGTGACGCCCTCAGCGTAACCAACGCCGCCCAGTGAAGAGGAGGCGAATACGCCGGTGAGGATGCAGCCAATAATGCCGCAAACGCCGTGTACGCCGAACACATCGCACGGGTCATCCACGCGCAGCCATTTTTTCAGGACCGTGACGCCCCACAGGCCGCCAAGGCCGCCAATCAGACCAATCAGCAGCGCACCGCCAACGCCAACGTAGCCACAGGCAGGCGTAATCGCCACCAGTCCTGCAATAAAGCCAGAACTGGCACCAAGCAGCGAAGGCTTTCCACGCAGCGCCCATTCGCCAAAGGTCCAGGAGAGTACGGCACCTGCTGTGGCTACCACGGTGTTCAGGAAGGCCAGCGCAGCAATCTCGTTGGCCGCCGCCGCTGAGCCTGCGTTAAAACCAAACCAGCCAACATAGAGGATCGCCGTGCCGGTGAATACCATCGGCAGGTTATGCGGTTTGAATGCCTCTTTGCCAAAGCCCGCGCGTTTACCTACCAGATAAGCACCCACCAGGCCGGCAACGGCGGCGTTGATATGAACCACGGTTCCGCCAGCAAAATCGAGCGCGCCATCCTGCGCCAGGAAACCGCCCGCCCAGACCATGTGAGCAATAGGCAGGTAAGCCAGCGTCAGCCAGATAACCACAAAGATCAGTACGGCTGAGAAGCGAATGCGCTCGGCAATAGAGCCGACAATCAGTCCAACGGTAATACAGGCGAAAGAGGCCTGAAAGACCACATGAATGTACTGATAAATGGTACCGCTTAATGCTGTCAGGCTGATATTTTTTAGCATCAGCCAGTCCAGGCCGCCGAAAAAGGCGTTACCTTCGCTAAATGCCAGGGAGTAGCCATACAGCACCCAGATTACGCACACCATGGCGAAGGTCACAGAGACCTGCGTCAGCAGTGACAGAACGTTTTTAGCGCGGATCAGGCCACCATAAAAGAGCGCTATCCCGGGAATTGTCATAAACAGCACCAGCGCGGTGCAAATCATCATAAAGGCGTTATCCGCCTTATCCGCAACGGCAGGAGCCGCCATCGCCAGCGATGGTAACAGCGCCAGGCCAGCGAGGCCTTTGGTCATTAATTTATTCATTTTATTCCATCCCATCACAAGTTACCGAAGCCGGCTTAAAGAGCGGCTTCGTCAGTTTCACCGGTGCGAATACGGATAACGCGTTGCAGCTCCGCAACAAAGATTTTGCCGTCGCCAATTTTGCCGGTATAGGCCGCCTTACTGATCACATCGACCACCTCATCCAGTTGATCGTCAGCAATGGCGATATCGATTTTGACTTTCGGCAGAAAATTCACGCTATATTCAGCGCCACGATAGAGTTCAGCGTGGCCTTTTTGACGACCAAATCCCTTGACCTCTGTGACGGTCAATCCCTGGATGCCGATAGAAGAGAGCGCTTCGCGCACATCCTCCAGTTTGAACGGCTTGATGACAACGGTAACCAGCTTCATACGCTCCCCTTGCTTAATCATATTGGTCAGGCATCTGATACAGGGAGAGTAAAGCAAAGGTTGTGCCAGCTATGGGAAGAGAGTGAAAGTCGGGCAGGAAGCGGCGTAATCGGCACAAGCGCGTCTGTGACAGGAAAAATGGCCGCATACAGCAGAAAAAAACGCACCATAAAGGTGCGTTATGACAACCTGGTGCGCATTTCCAGGGAACATTCTGATAATCGCGCCTGAAAAAGGTGCAAGAAGGACTCAGGCTCCTTCGGTAATGCCCATTGTCAGCTCACTGCCTACCTGCTGCAGCTGATACATTTGCCAGTAGCGCCCCTGCTGCGCCAGTAGTTCAGTATGCGTGCCGCGCTCAACGGCCTGTCCCCGATGTAACACCAGAATCGTATCCGCTTCGGTAATGGTAGAAAGGCGGTGCGCAATGACGACCAGCGTGGTTTTCTTTCTGACTTGCTGCAGGGCACGCTGAATTGCCTGCTCGGTGCCGGAATCGATATTGGCTGTCGCCTCATCCAGAATAAGGATCTGCGGTTCGGCAACCAGGACACGCGCCAGCGCCAGCAGCTGCTTCTGCCCTACCGACAGATTATTACCCTGTTCATTAAGGCGCGTATGGATGCCGTCAGAGAGGCCGCGTGCCAGCTCTGCCAGCTGAACCGCTTCCAGCGCCTCCCATACCGCCTGTTCGCTGATATCACGCCCCAGCGTCACATTGGCGAAGAAGCTATCGGCCAGCACCACTGGATCCTGTTGAACCATTGCCACCCCCTGACGCAGCGCCTGATGGCTGAACTGCTCCAGCGGACGCCCATCCAGACAAATGCGTCCCTGCTTCACTGGATAGTAGCCCATCATCAGGCTGGCAAGCGTACTCTTACCGCTGCCGGTATGGCCGACAAGGGCGACAAAGCTGCGTGAAGGAACCTGAAGTGAAATGTCCTCCAGCACATTGCGCCCGTCACGATAGGCAAAACTGAGATGTTCAATATCGATGCGGCCACTTTGCAAAGGCCGATCTTCCTGACCGTAATGCTGCCGCGGCGCATCCATTAGCTCAAAAATACGCTCGCCAGCAACAATCGCCTGCTGCAGCATCGACTGCTGTGTGGTCAATTCAATTAGCGGTTCATTTAGCCGTCCCAGGTAGCTGATGAAGGCATACAGCACGCCAACCTCAAATACGCCAACCGACGAGAAACTAAACAGCATCAGCAAACCGCACAAAATGGCCGCTGAAAACAGGCTGAGCAAGGGACGCAACAGAAAGCCGTCCAGCCTTAACGTCTCCATGCGCGCCAGATAGTGCGATCGACTGGCCTCCCCTATCCGCTCACCAAATCGTGCCTGTTGACGAAACTGCTGAATAACGCTCATGCCGTTGATGACTTCATTAAAGCCATTATTGATGTCGGCCAGATAGCTGCGAACCCGCCGAACAATCGGCGTACTGTAGCGTTGATAGATCAGCATCACAGTGAACACCAGCGGGAAAATGACCACCGCTACCAGCGCCATGCGCCAGTCCAGGCTAAACATGGCGATCAGCATTGCGCCAACCAGCGCCGCGCTGCGCAACACGGTCGCGACAACCGTAACCCAGAGATCTTTTATGACTTCAGTATCATTGGTCACGCGTGAAATAATCTGGCCCACCGGCTGCTGGTCAAAGGCGCTGAGCGGCTGACGCAAAGCCGCATCCATCACATCAGATCGCAGGCGCTGAACAACCCCTACTGCCGCCTGGTTAAACAATAACGCCTGCCAGTAATGCAGCAGCGCCGCCAGCCCCTGCAGCAAAATAAACGCACAGGCCAGGCCAATTGCCAGCCCAATGGGCATCTGATGCTGCGCAATAAAATGATCGATAAAATAGCCAATCAGCACCGGGCCCAGCACTTCGGCAGCGGCAGCGATCCATAGCATCAATACCGCCAGCGAGAGCGCTTTACGCCAGGGTTTGCCGTAGGCGAGCAGCCTTTTCAGCGTCGGCCAAAGTTTTCTGGTATCAGCCATGCTGTTTCTCCTCACTGCTGCGGCTATCTTCATCCTCACTCAACGCGGCTTCCAGCTGCTGATAACGATACATATCGCTATACCAGCCCTTCTGCTGTAACAGTGCGTTATGCTTGCCACGCTGCGCCACAACGCCGTGCTGCATAACCAGAATTTCACTGGCTTCGGTAAGCGCCGACAGGCGATGAGCGCTGATGATCACCGTTCGCCCCTGTCCCCAGCGACGCAGGTTATGCAAAATTTGATGCTCGGTACGCCCATCCACTGCCGAAAGCGCATCATCCAGTATCAGAATTTCGGCATTCAACAGCAGGGCGCGCGCGATAGAGATACGCTGCTTCTGACCGCCGGAAAGCATCACGCCGCGTTCGCCCACTTCGGTTTCATATCCCTGCGGCAGGCGCAGAATATCTTCATGAACGCTTGCCAGCTTAGCGGCGCGTTCAATCTCATCGCGACTGGCACCGGGACGCCCCAGCGCAATATTGTTCGCTACCGTATCGGAAAACAGAAACGGCGTTTGATTCACCACCGCCAGCCGCCCGCGCCAGCTATCAATCCGCAGCTGCGTCAGCGGGATACCGTGATAGCGAATATCGCCCTGAGAGATATCGAAATGGCGCTGAATCAGACTCAGCAGCGTGCTTTTTCCCGCCCCGGTTGGGCCGCACAGGCCCAGCATCTGTCCAGGCCTGAGATTAAAATTCAGGTTGCGCAGCGCAGGCTGCGCGTTGCCTGGATAGCTGAATTCGCGGATTGCCACCTGCAGCACGCCGCGTCCTTCCGGCAATATCTTACTGCCGTCTGCCACCGCCGGCGCTTCTGACAGCAGCGAACGAATACGGCTCCACGCCGCGCTGCCGCGCTCAACAATGTTAAACATCCACGCCAGCGCCAGCATTGGCCAGATCATCAGGCCCAGATACATAACAAAACTGGTTAACTGGCCCAGCGTCATCTGCTGATGCCAGACCAACCAGCTGCCACCGCCAACCGCCAGCAAATTAGATAAGCCAATCGCGATATAGATCGTAGGATCAAAGCGGGCGTCCACCCGCGCCACGCGCAGGTTTTTCTCACCGGCGTCCGCCGCTATCGCCGCAAACTGCCGGGACTGATGATCCTCAAGGCCGAAGGCTTTCACCATGCGGATGCTGGTCAGGCTTTCCTGCGCCTGATCGTTGAGGGAGGAAAATGCCCCCTGCGCCAGCTTGAAACGCTGATGCAGCTGCGTGCCGTAACGCTTGATCATCAGCGCCATAACCGGCATCGGCACCAGCGCCAGCAGCGTGAGCTGCCAGCTGATTTGCGTGCTCATCACAATTAGTACCGCGCAGCCCATCACCAGCGAGTCCACCAGCGTCAGTACCCCTTCACCGGCAGCAAAAACAACGCGGTCAACATCATTGGTCGCCCGCGCGATAAGATCGCCGGTACGGTGACGCAGGTAGAACTCCGGATGCTGACGACTTAGCTGACGGTAAAAATCTTCCCGCAGCTCTACCGCTAGCTGATAGGAGGCGCCAAACAAGAGTACACGCCAGACGTAGCGCAGCAGATAGACCACCAGCGCGGTTACCAGCATGATGCCAATCCACATCATGATTGAGCCAGCGCTCAGGCGATGTAGCGTTACGCCATCCACAATAATGCCCACGATTTTAGGCGGCAGTAGCTGCAAAATCGCAATGACGATCAACAGAGAAACTGCGCCAAGATAGCGCCGCCACTCACGAAGAAAATACCAACTTAACTGGCTAAACAATCGCACAAAAAATTGTCCCGCAGGGTTAAATGATCAGCCAAAAGGCTGCAGAAAAAATCAGGGTTCAACAGGTAATGCCGTGGTGTATTTTATCTCTTCCATGGCAAAACTGGAGGTCACATCAATCAGGCCGCTAACGCCGTTGACCAGACGCTTATAGAGCGCATCATACTGTTTCATATCGGCCACCTGAATGCGTAACAGATAATCATATTCGCCTGCCATGCGATAAAACGCCATGACTTCGGGCTGGCCCTGTACCACGCTAACAAACTCCTGATACCACTCCCGGTTATGCTGTTGTGTTTTAATCAGCATAAAGGCCGTTAATCCCAGCCCT
This sequence comes from Pantoea alhagi, assembly GCF_002101395.1. Classification (NCBI taxonomy): domain Bacteria; kingdom Pseudomonadati; phylum Pseudomonadota; class Gammaproteobacteria; order Enterobacterales; family Erwiniaceae; genus Pantoea; species Pantoea alhagi. Next base: position 376,683 of record NZ_CP019706.1, read on the forward strand.
AGCTTTTCACTATCCAGCAGCGCGACGCGCCCGCGAATGATGCCCTCATCCTCCAGCTTCTTAAGCCGTTTCCAGCAGGGCGTGGTAGTGAGATTAACGGCATCGGCTAGCGCCTGTAGCGACAGTGTGCAGTCTTTCTGCAGCAACGCCAGCAGCTTGCGATCGATTTTATCTAACACCGGCGTCTCCGGAGAAAGTTTTGCTATGGATACCCGATTATACAGTAAATAAGGCAAACATTTTTTCCGCTGAATGCCTTACGATAATTGCCTTTATTACCGGGGGAAACAGGATCATGAGCAGCCAGTGGGTTAAATACGCGATTAATGAAATCAATGCGGATTTTCAGCGCTCCGCCGAAACACATCTGATTCGGTTTACGCTACCCCAGTTTCCGGGCATCTGGTTTTATCTTAAAGATGAAAGCACGCATCCAACCGGCAGTTTAAAGCACCGCCTGGCCCGCTCCCTGTTTCTCTATGGCCTGTGTAACGGCTGGATTAAACCCGGTACCACGATTGTCGAAGCCTCATCTGGCAGCACTGCCGTTTCCGAAGCTTATTTTTCACGTCTGCTTGGCCTGCCGTTTATTGCCGTGATGCCTGCCAGCACTGCGCGCCGTAAAGTTGAACAGATTACCTTTTATGGCGGTCAGTGCCACTTTGTTAACGATCCCTGCGCCATTTATGAAGAATCTGAAAGGCTGGCGCGCGATCTTAACGGTCATTTTATGGATCAGTTTACCTACGCCGAACGCGCTACCGACTGGCGCGGCAATAATAATATTGCAGAAAGCATCTTTCGACAGATGGCCAGCGAACCTTTTCCTGTGCCGGATACGATTGTTATGTCTGCCGGCACCGGCGGCACCTCAGCCACGATTGGACGCTATTTACGTTATCAGGGACATGCTACGCATTTACTGGTGGTGGACCCGGAAAACTCTGTGTTCCATGATTACTGGCATACGCGCGATAAAGCCTTGCGTAACATCAGCGGCAGTCGTATCGAGGGAATTGGTCGTCCACGCGTCGAGCCCTCTTTTATACCTGATGTTATTGACGAGATGCTACGCGTTCCCGATGCAGCTTCCGCCGCCGCAATGCACTATCTGGCCCAGATCCTTGGACGTAAACCGGGCGCCTCTACCGGCACCAACTTCTGGGGTGCGATTCAGGTTGCACAGCGGATGCGCCAGCAGCAGCGAGAAGGCGCTATTGTGACGCTACTCTGCGACAGCGGCGAGCGCTATCTGGATACCTGGTATGATCCGCACTGGGTTGAAAATCGGGTGGGCAACCTGACGCCATGGCTGGAGCAAATGCGTAGTTAATCAAAAGCCATGCGTTTAAGACGCTTTAGCCATTCTGCCCCGTACAGCGAGTGGACTACCTTTCTTGTGTTTCAGGCATTACCATAAGTGTGAACAAGTTCAGTAAGGCTAAAAAATGAAACGAGCAGTGGTAGTTTTCAGCGGCGGGCAGGATTCCACAACCTGCCTGATTCAGGCATTAGCGCAATATGACGAAGTTCACTGCGTTACCTTCGATTATGGTCAGCGCCATCGTCAGGAGATCGATGTTGCGCGCGAACTGGCAATGCGGCTTGGCGCTCGCGCTCATAAGGTGCTGGACGTTACGTTGCTGAACGAGCTGGCGATCAGCAGCCTGACACGCGATAACATTCCGGTACCGCAATATGACGCCAGCGCCAGCGGTTTGCCCAGCACCTTTGTGCCGGGACGCAATATTCTTTTTCTTACTCTGGCTTCAATTTATGCTTATCAGGTTGAGGCTGAGGCAGTGATTACCGGCGTTTGCGAGACGGATTTCTCTGGCTATCCGGACTGTCGCGATGAGTTTGTCAAAGCGTTAAATCACGCCGTCGAACTGGGTATGGCGCGCGCCGTACGATTTGAAACGCCGCTGATGTGGCTGAATAAAGCAGAGACCTGGGCGCTGGCGGACTACTGGCAGCAGTTGCCTTTGGTTCGTCAGGATACGCTGACCTGTTATAACGGTATCAAGGGTGACGGCTGCGGTGAGTGCGCTGCCTGTCATTTGCGGGCAAACGGGCTAAAAAGCTATCAGGACGATCCCGCCGCCGTAATGCTCAGCATGCAGCAGAAAACCGGATTAGGTTAAACAGTTGGGTTAAAAGCAGCCGGGCCCTTCCCGGCTGTTATCGTTAACTAAGTAGCGCCTCCATTCGCGCAAGCAATTCTCCCTCCAGCGGCAACGCTTTTTGCGTTTTCAGATCAATACAGACAAAGGTCAAAGTTGCATCGGCAATCGCAGAACCATCCTCTTCCAGCGTCACCTCCTGACCTATCACTCCGCTTTTGCTGTTTAGCTGCAGTAGCCGACTATTAATACAGAGCACATGGCCCAGCAACGCCGGGCGGCGGTAATTAATATTGATATTTACCACTACAAAGGCCAGCTTGTTTTCCATGAGCCAGTGGAATGCGTTTAGCTTCTCCAGCCATTCCCAGCGCGCCTCTTCCAGAAACTCCAGGTAGCGCGCATTATTAACATGTTGATAAACATCCAGATGATAGCCACGTACTTTTATCAGAGTCTGCATAGCGCCTTGCCTTATCAATGTTAAAGGTCATACGATCTGGTATGACCTCTTCAGATTAGCAGCGGCGCGCGGCGGCTGAAAAAGTTGTCCTTCGCGCTGGGAACAGGATCACAATTTAAGCCGTGACAGGTTACGCTCCACCAGCGTGCTGCCCATCCCCGGCACCTCTTTTAGCTGCTCCAGTTCCGTAAAGGGTCCAAACTGCTGGCGATAGCTCACGATCGCTTCCGCTTTTTTTAACCCGACCCCGTTCATTACCGCAGCCAGCTCCTGTGCCGATGCGCTGTTGATGCTCACCGTGGTTTCTGCTGCCTGTGGTTTGTCGGCGCTTTCCGTCCGGGATGAGTTAACCGTGCTGGCCGCTGCTGGAATAGCGCTATCGCTCTCCCTGACTGCCAGCGCGCCCGGAACCGTCAATGTCCAGCAGAAGGCGCTCATGGTTAATGATAAGCAGAGCGCTGAAAGAAAATTCTTATGCATGCTGATATCTCCTTGTGTGTAACAGCAGGAGAGACAGTAAAGACAACGGGGCTTCAGTACAAAAGGCAAAGATAAGATATGGAAAAGGCCGCGAAAGCGGCCTTTTTATTTGCAACGGATTGCATTTTTTATGCGGGAGTTACTGCATTTCTACCGCAGCGCCGTACTTGATTTTCGCATCCTTACGCAGATTGCTTAACAACGCATCAAAGACGATCTGCGCATTATTCTGGGTTACTCCCTGCGCCAGTGCTTTTTTCTGCGCGTCAGGCAGGCTTCCGGCTTTTACCTCATCCAGCGCCAGCAGCACAATGTTGCCCTGCATATCTTCGCTGCTGCCATAAACAGGTTTACCCGCCTGTGGCTGTGGCAATGCAAACACGGACTGGACAATGGCATCACGATCGTTACGCGTGAAGGTTTTCGCCTCCCCAAACGCCAGACCCGCTGCTTTTAATGCATCCTGTTTGCCCGCTTTCAGATCGGCCAGGATTTTTTCCGCCTGCGCTTTAGCCTGTTTTTCCGCCTTGTCATGCTTCAGCGTTTCAGCGATCTGCGTTTTCACTTCCTCAAGCGCTTTGACCGCTTCCGGCTTATGGTCGTTCACGCGCAGGATGAAAGCGCGATCGCCATCAACGGTGATCATATCGGAGTTGCTGCCCGGCGTGCCGTTTTCGCCCTGCAGGTTACCGTTGAAAATCGCCTCGACAACCGGCTTGAAGTTCAGCGCTTCCGGAATATTGTCACGGCCAAACCACTCGGTTTCCACCGCCTTCACGCCTGCCGCCTGCTCTGCGCTGGCTAACGATTCATTATCGTTGCTTGCCGCATCGCTGACTTTTTGCTGCAGCTTATAGTAAGCATCCAGCGCTTTTTCCTGCTTCACTTTATCCGCAATCGCATCATGCACTTCCGCCAGCGGTTTGATCTGCTCTGGCTGAATATCATCCAGACGCACAATCAGGAAACCAACGGAGGATTTCACCACGCCTGACAGCTGTCCTTTGCTGGTCAGGTTAGCCTCTTTCAGTTCATCCGGTGTGGTGGATGGCTCCAGCCAGCCCATATCGCCGCCCTTACGTGCGGAGATCGGATCGGCAGATTTTTCTTTCGCCAGCGCGGCAAAATCAGCGCCCTTATTCAGTTGCTCCAGAATAGCTTGTGCATCAGCTTCGCTCCTGGTCTGAATAATGCTGTAGCGGTTACGCTGAGGCTGGGCATACTCAGCCTTGTGCTGCTCGTACCAGCTCTGGATATCCGCTTCGCTGGCGCTTTCCTGCATGCTGGCTGCATCAAGCTTGATATAGCTTACGCGGAACTGCTCCGGCGCCAGGAAACTGCTCTTGTGCTGAGCGTAGTAATTCTTGATTTCGTCATCGCTAACCTGCTGCTGCGCTGCCAGCGCATCCACATTCAGCGTGGCCTGACGCACAACGCGCTGCTGGGAAACCAGCGCCGCCAGCGCATCGGTTTCACCGCTCAGCATGAAGTCGGTACCGGCGATGGCTGAAATAAGCTGCTGGGTGGTTAACTGTTTGCGCAGCGCTTCAGCATACTGGTCGGCGGTAAAGCCCATGTTGTTAATCAGGCTCAGATATTTGGCGTTATCAAACTTACCGTTGGTCTGAAACGCTGGCTGATTAAAGATGGCCTGTTTGATCTGCTCATCGCTGATAGCCAGCTTTAATTCTTTGGCGTACTGATCCAACAGCATTTCATCTACCAGCTGAGCCAGCGCCTGCTGACGCATCTGCTGCATATAGCCTGCGTTGCCTGCCAGCTGCGAGAACTGCTCGCCCAGCATCTGCTGTTGGCGGCTACGCTCGTTGTTAAATGCGCGATCCAGCTGGGCGCGGCTGATCTCCTGGCCATTGACTTTGGCTGCGTAATCGCCGTTACCGCCAATCAGATAGTTGCCAACGCCGGTCAGCACGAATGACAGGATAATCAGTCCCAGAATAATCTTGAGCACGACATGATTCGACGCCGCGCGTAAATTGTCCATCATGGTATGACAACACTCCGCTGTAATGTGAATGTAAACCTCACGCAGGCACCCCATCCTTGCAGGCGTGCGCGTTGCTGCTTTCAGGCCGACTGTGCCTGGCCATGCTCTGACATCCGCTGCTGACGTTTGTCACCTGTCAGAATAAAAAAGGCACATCAATTGTCTGATGTGCCCGTATGTTACATGAGAACGCAATATCCGTCCTCTCTCCACCAAAGAAATTGCTCTAATGGCGTTAACCGTAAATCAGTTCACCGCGTCTTTCAGCGCTTTACCGGCACGGAAGCCAGGTACTTTGCTTGCTGGAATGGTAATTTCTTTACCTGTCTGCGGGTTACGGCCAGTGCGTTCAGAACGCTCACGTACGGAAAACGTACCAAAGCCAACCAGAGCCACTTCTTCGCCTGATTTCAGGGAATCAGAAACTGAACCAATAAAAGCATCTAAAACACGTCCTGCTGCCGCTTTAGAAATATCAGCGTCTGCGGCAATTTTGTCGATCAATTGTGACTTATTCACTCTGTTCATCCCCTCTTTTATTATTCACTATCGCAGCCGACTTCCAGCCAGACGCGAACGCGCAGCCAGTTATATCAAGGTTGTTGAGCCGAAACAACGGGAATTCTCTGGGTCGTTGTTTCAACAGCCCTCTAAATTAGCGGCACAAAAAAAAGCTGGCAAGTCCCATTTGACTTGCCAGCTACGCTTTTTAACTGATTTTGTCTTTAGTCACTATTTCGCCGTAGCAACCTGCATCCCGTAGGGCGCATTTTGCAGGGCCAGTGTCAGAACATCCTCAATGCGTTTAACCGGATGGATATCCAGATCGGCCAGCACGTTTTCCGGGATCTCTTCCAGATCGCGCTTGTTATCATCCGGGATCAACACTGTTTTAATCCCGCCACGATGCGCTGCCAGCAGCTTCTCTTTCAGGCCGCCAATAGGCAGCACCTGACCACGCAGCGTGATCTCGCCGGTCATCGCCACATCAGCGCGTACCGGATTGCCTGTCAGACAGGAAACCAGCGCGGTGCACATCGCAATACCGGCGCTCGGTCCATCTTTCGGCGTGGCGCCTTCCGGCACGTGAACATGAATATCACGCTTCTCGTAGAAATCCCCGTTGATGCCGAGTTTCTCTGCGCGCGCGCGTACCACGGTTAATGCTGCCTGAATTGACTCCTGCATAACTTCGCCCAGCGAGCCGGTATAGGTCAGCTTGCCTTTGCCCGGCACGCAGGCGGTTTCGATAGTCAACAGATCGCCACCCACTTCCGTCCACGCCAGACCCGTTACCTGCCCAACGCGGTTTTCGTTGTCGGCGCGACCGTAATCGAAGCGCTGTACACCAAGGAAATCTTTCAGGTTATCGCCGTTGATCTCGATATGCTTCAGATTTTTATCCAGCAGCAGCGCTTTCACCGCTTTACGGCACAGCTTGGAGAGCTCACGCTCAAGGCTACGCACGCCCGCTTCGCGCGTGTAATAACGAATAATGCCGATGATCGCGCTGTCATCTACGGTAATTTCGCTGGATTTCAGCGCATTACGTTCGATCTGTTTCGGCAGCAGGTGCTGTTTGGCAATATTGAGTTTTTCATCTTCGGTATAGCCGGAAAGACGAATCACTTCCATACGGTCCAGCAGCGGAGCCGGGATATTCATTGAGTTAGAGGTCGCAACGAACATCACATCGGAGAGATCGTAATCCACTTCCAGATAGTGATCGTTAAAAGCGACGTTCTGCTCAGGATCCAGCACCTCAAGCAGCGCTGAAGCCGGGTCACCGCGCATGTCAGATGACATTTTGTCGATCTCATCCAACAGGAACAGCGGGTTTTTCACGCCAACCTTCGCCATTTTCTGGATAAGTTTGCCAGGCATAGAGCCGATATAAGTACGACGATGCCCGCGAATTTCCGCCTCATCACGCACGCCGCCCAGCGCCATACGCACATACTTACGTCCGGTCGCTTTAGCGATAGATTGCCCCAGTGAGGTTTTACCCACGCCCGGCGGCCCCACCAGACACAGAATCGGCCCTTTAATTTTGTTAACGCGGCTCTGTACCGCCAGGTATTCCAGAATGCGGTCTTTCACACGCTCAAGGCCGTAATGATCGGTATCCAGCGTTTCCTGAGCTTTACGCAGGTCTTTTTTCACCTTGCTGCGCTCATTCCACGGAACCTGAACCATCCATTCGATATAGCCGCGTACCACGGTCGCTTCTGCTGACATTGGCGACATCATTTTCAGCTTCTGCAGTTCGGCTTCGGCTTTTTCGCGCGCCTCTTTCGGCATTTTGGATGCGTCGATTTTACGCTTCAGCGCTTCATATTCATCCGGCGCATCGTCCATTTCGCCCAGTTCTTTCTGAATGGCCTTCATCTGCTCGTTCAGATAGTACTCGCGCTGGCTTTTTTCCATCTGTTTTTTGACGCGATTACGAATACGTTTTTCTACCTGCAGCAGGTCGATCTCCGATTCCATCATCGCCATCAGATATTCCAGACGTTCGTTGACGTCGGACATTTCCAGCACGGACTGTTTATCAGCCAGCTTCAACGGCATATGCGCCGCCACGGTATCGGCCAGGCGCGCGGCATCGTCGATGCTGTTCAGCGAGGTCAGTACTTCAGGCGGAATCTTTTTGTTGAGCTTGATATAGCCTTCAAACTGGTTGATGGCGGTGCGCACCAGCACTTCTTGCTCACGCTCTTCAATCTCAGGAGAAGCCAGGTATTCCGCCTGGGCGGTAAAATGCTCACCGTTATCGGCAAGCTGGGTAATACGTGCCCGCTGTAACCCCTCAACCAGCACTTTTACGGTGCCGTCCGGCAGTTTCAGCATTTGCAAAATAGAAGAAACGGTCCCTACAGAGAAGAGATCGTTAATGCCAGGTTCATCCGTTGAAGCCTCTTTCTGTGCTACCAGCATGATCTTTTTATCATGATCCATTGCGGCTTCGAGGCACCGAATCGATTTTTCCCGACCAACAAACAACGGAATTACCATGTGCGGATAAACCACTACGTCGCGCAAAGGCAACACAGGGATTTCAATGCGTTCAGAACGCTCAGGATTCATAGAGCTCTCTCTTAGTTTAAAGTCCGCCAGGTGATGGGTACCGCATAGTGCAGGCTATGTGCCAGGGAACCCACAGGTAATTGAGTATATGGGGATGTTTGCCAGACATTCAATGTCCGGGACGTGAGAAAAGCAAAAGGGGGACAAATTCCCCCTTTTATAACTAACTTGCTGGTTGTGTTGACGAATTATTCGCCAGATGCCTGCTGCGCTTCGTGAGTGCCGTAGATAAGCATGGGTTTTGACTGTCCTTCAATCACAGACTCATCAATCACCACTTTTTCCACATCATCCATCGAAGGCAGATCGTACATCGTATCCAGCAGAGCGGCTTCTACGATAGAACGCAGGCCACGGGCGCCGGTTTTACGCGACATCGCTTTCTGCGCAATGGCCGTCAACGCTTCGTCACGGAACTCCAGCTCAACGCCTTCCAGGTTAAACAGCGCCTGGTACTGTTTTGTCAGTGCGTTTTTCGGCTCACGCAGAATCTGAATTAACGCTTCTTCGCTCAGCTCATTGAGCGTCGCCACCACCGGCAAACGACCAATAAACTCAGGAATCAGACCAAATTTGATCAGATCTTCCGGCTCAACCTGCTCCAGCAGTTGCCCTTCCGATGCTTTCTGCGATTTGCCTTTTACCGTCGCGCCAAAACCGATGCCGGAGCCGGTTTCCACACGCTGAGAAATGACTTTATCCAGGCCTGCAAAAGCACCACCGCAGATAAACAGAATCTTAGAGGTATCAACCTGCAAAAATTCCTGCTGCGGGTGTTTGCGTCCGCCCTGCGGCGGTACGGCGGCAACCGTGCCTTCGATCAGTTTCAGCAACGCCTGCTGCACGCCTTCACCGGACACATCACGCGTAATCGACGGGTTGTCTGATTTACGGGAAATTTTATCAATTTCATCGATGTAAACGATACCACGCTGCGCTTTCTGCACGTCGTAGTCACATTTCTGCAGCAATTTCTGGATAATATTCTCAACGTCTTCACCCACATAACCAGCTTCGGTCAATGTGGTGGCATCCGCCATCGTGAAGGGCACATCCAGCAGACGCGCCAGCGTCTCGGCCAACAGCGTTTTACCGCTACCGGTTGGACCAATCAGCAGAATATTACTTTTGCCCAGCTCAATACCGTTGCTGGTATCGCCATTGCGCAGGCGTTTGTAATGGTTATACACCGCCACCGCCAGCACTTTTTTCGCCCTTTCCTGACCGATAACGTAATCGTCAAGATGATGGCGAATTTCGTGCGGAGTCGGTAACGCGCTACGCTCACGATGCGGCGCGACTTCTTTTATCTCTTCGCGAATAATGTCATTACATAAATCGACACATTCGTCGCAGATATACACTGACGGCCCGGCAATCAGCTTGCGCACTTCATGCTGGCTTTTACCGCAAAAAGAGCAGTACAGCAGCTTCCCTGAACCGTCTTTGCGCTTATCTGTCATCAGCTAACCTCTTTATTTATCTCGTCCGCAGTTAAATGCGGCGATGGCAGCCAGACTGGCTGCCCTCATTCGTAGCCACTCTTCACCCATTGTCTGCTGTAACTATAGCGTATGCAGCGGGATGGAGTCTTATTGGCGATGCGTAAGGATAGAATCAACTAAACCATACTCTACCGCCTCACTCGCTGAGAGGAAACGGTCACGCTCGGTGTCACGTTCGATTTGCTCAAGCGATTTGCCGGTATGTTCCGCCATCAGTTCGTTCATGCGCTGTTTAACTTTAAGGATCTCACGGGCATGAATTTCGATATCCGTCGCCTGGCCCTGATAGCCGCCCAGCGGCTGATGGATCATCACCCGGGAGTTAGGCAGACAGTAACGCTTGCCTTTAGTGCCAGCGGTCAACAGGAAAGCCCCCATTGAGCAAGCCTGCCCCATACAAATGGTGCTGACATCCGGCTTGATAAACTTCATGGTATCGTAAATCGACATACCGGCGGTAATCACGCCGCCCGGTGAATTGATATACAGGTAAATATCTTTTTCTGGGTTTTCCGCTTCCAGAAACAGCATCTGGGCCACGATCAGGTTCGCCATATGATCTTCAACCTGACCGGTAAGGAAAATGACGCGCTCTTTTAACAGGCGGGAATAAATGTCGTAAGAACGCTCGCCGCGCGAGGTTTGTTCGACCACCATGGGCACCAGCGCCATGTTAGGTGCGGAAAATTCACGTTCGCCATTGTATGACATTACCGTCTCCTGGATAAATTTCATTGGCAACATTCTGTACCGATTCTACTTAAGTGAGAACATGAAAACCATGCTTCACGTTGCCACTCTCCGACGCCATCCGGACGGTCAATCAGCCAGCCTTTCACTTTTCACGATATTCGGAAAACTATCTTGGGGCGTGTGCCCGTTGTTTCAAGCATAACAACGTTTTCTTCAATCGCTAACCTGGAATAGCATCATACCGAATAACCTGACGCTTAATTAGTCAAAAAGGTACACAAAAAGCGTTTTCTGAAAGGGATAAATAAAAAGCCCGCTCCTTGCGGTAGCGGGCTTTTTACATTTAACGCATGAAAAATCAAGCCATTGAGGTCTGATTCATCAGATCCTGGAACTTAGTGGCTTTCTCAGTCACTTTCGCTTTTTCCAGAACCGCTTCAACCGCCTGCTCTTCCAGAGCAACGTTGCGCATGTTGTTCATCAGCTCATTGTTTTTGCTGTAGAACTCGATCACTTCCTGCGGATCTTCATAGGCAGAAGCCATTTCCTCGATCAGCGTTTTCACGCGATCTTCATCTGCTTTCAGATCGTTGGTGCGGATCACTTCGCCCAGCAGCAGACCCACTACTACGCGACGCTTAGCCTGCTCTTCGAACAGTTCACGTGGCAGTTCCAGAGCCTGTTTCTCATTGCCACCAAAGCGCTGTGCAGCCTGACGACGCAGTACGTCGATTTCGCTGTCGATCAGTGCAGCCGGCACTTCGATATCGTTGGCTTTTACCAGGCCGTCAATCGCCTGAGTTTTAACACGGTTACGCACGGCGCCTTTCAGCTCGCGCTCCATGTTTTTACGCACTTCCGCACGCAGGCCAGCAACAGAACCATCTTCCACGCCGAAACGTTTGATGAATTCTTCAGTCAGTTCCGGCAGCTCGCGCTCTTCAACTTTTTTCAGCACGATAGCGAACTTCGCATCTTTCCCTTTCAGGTTTTCCGCGTGGTAATCTTCCGGGAATTTCACGTCGATAGTGAATTCTTCGCCAGCTTTATGGCCCACAACGCCTTCTTCGAAGCCCGGGATCATGCGACCCTGGCCCATAGCCAGTACGAAGTCAGAAGCTTTACCGCCTTCAAACTCTTCGCCGTCTACGGAGCCGGAGAAATCAACGGTAACGCGATCTTCAGCGGCCGCTTCACCTTCTTTCTCTTTCCAGGTCGCCTGCTGTTTGCGCAGGGTGTCCAGCATCGCGTCCACGTCTTCGTCGGTCACTTCTACAATCGGTTTTTCAACTTCGATTGCGTCCAGACCCTGCAGCTCAACTTCCGGATACACTTCAAATTCTACAGAGTAAGTAAAATCTTCACCCTGTTTGTATTCGCCCGGTACGTAATTCGGCGCGCCGGCCGGATTGATTTTCTCTTTGATGATGGCGTCAACAAAGTTGCGCTGCATCAGGTCGCCCAGCACATCCTGACGAACAGAGGCGCCGTAACGCTGCGCCACAACGCTCATCGGCACTTTGCCTTTACGGAAACCGTCGATACGGACTTTCTTCGCTACATCGACCAGCTCTTTTTTCACAGCGTTCTCGATGCTGTCAGCAGCGACAGTAATCGTAACGCGACGGCCCAGGCCCTGAGTGGTTTCTACTGAAACTTGCATCTTGTTACCTCAAAAAATCACGAGCTCGGTCAACTTCAGATAGCGCAGATAAAAGTCCGCGCTATCCAACAACCGGGACGGCCTCTGATGAAGAACCCATTCCCTGTTACCAGAAGCGTCCCGAAGCAATTCCGGAAAAATAGACGCAGCATTATAGCGGCATCGTTTTACCGCGTCGAGAACGCAAACCGGGCACCGGTTCGCAGTTTGGTGGAAAATAAGTGAAAAACATCTTTATTCAGGCGCTGAACTGGGCGAAATTCAGACAAAAGAAAACGGCCCTCAGGCCGTTTTGGTTAATTCCTCGTTTCAGGCCAACATCCCTGCTCCGCGACAGTTAGGCGAAGGGAGCACGGTATCCTGCAACCCTTCCCACTCTTTCAGCGTATAGGTATGCAACGCCAGCGCGTGAACGCTGCCGGCCAGCTCTTCGCTCAGAGTGCTATAAATAGCACGGTGGCGCATTAAAAAGCGCTGGTCGGTAAAACTATCGCTGACGATCACCACTTTGAAGTGGCTCTCCGATCCCGCAGGGACATTATGACGATAACTCTCATCATGAACTTCCAGGTGGGCCGGTTGAAAGGCGGTTCTTAACTTTTCTTCTATTTGTTCGCGAATCATGACATCCACTCCTCTACGGCAGAGAGCTACGCCCCATCCCTTTAAATATTAGTCGGTTTTAGCCCGTTTCCGCAGCTAATGTGAAAAAAACTGTCCCGCTTGTTACGGTGACTGCGCGCCTGCTCACAGTAAATCGCCTTACGCCATGTTGAAAAAACAAGCAGAGTGATGAATTTACACGCCGTCGGGGCTTTCTTCACAGAAACGCAATGATATGATGCCCGCTGTTTTGTCAGCAATATCATTCAGACTTACGAGAAAATAAGCATGCTAAAAAAACTTTTCTTCCCTCTGCTGGCTGCCTTTATCCTGGCTGGCTGTGCGAACAACAGCAATACGATCGATGTCCAACCCACTATCCAGCTGCCTCAGCAAGATCCGAGCCTGATGGGCGTTACGGTTAGCATTAACGGTGCCGATCAACGTTCCGACCAGGCGCTGGCCAAAGTTACTCGCGATGCTCAGCTGGTGACGCTGACGCCAAGCCGCGATCTGCGTTTCCTGCTGCAGGAAGTGCTTGAGAAGCAGATGACCGCTCGCGGTTATATGGTTGGCCCTAACGGCGCGGTAGATTTGCAGATCGTGGTGAACAACCTGTATGCCGATGTCACTCAGGGCAACCTGCGCTATAGCATCACCACCAAAGCGGACATTTCCATTATTGCCAACGCCAAAAACGGCAATAAGCAGGTGAAAAATTATCGCCAGACCTACAGCGTAGAAGGCGCATTTAACGCCACCAATGAAAAAATCACCAAGGCCGTTAACTCTACCCTGAGCGATGTCATTTCCGATATGGCACAGGACACCAGTGTTAGTAGCTTTATCAAGCAGAACGCGCGTTAATGATTTTCGGTAGCCCGGCAGGATGCCGGGCATGCCTACAGGAAAAGAGTCGTTATGGATAATCAGTTTCTGCGTATGTTTACCCAGCGCAATGCAGCCATCCTGCTCCTGCTGGGCTTCGCCTCCGGCCTTCCTCTTGCCCTGACTTCCGGTACGCTACAGGCGTGGATGACGGTAGAGGGTGTGGATCTTAAAACCATCGGCTTTTTTTCGCTGGTTGGACAAGCCTATGTTTTTAAGTTTCTCTGGTCGCCGCTGATGGATCGCTTTACGCCGCCTTTTTTGGGACGGCGTCGCGGCTGGCTGGTGATCACGCAACTTTTGCTAATCGGCGGCATTGCGCTGATGGGCAGCATGGAGCCTTCGCGTCATCTGACCCTACTGGCCGCGCTGGCGGTGCTGGTCGCCTTCTGTTCCGCCTCGCAGGATATTGTATTCGATGCCTGGAAAACCGATGTTTTGCCGCCGGAAGAACGCGGCAGCGGCGCAGCGATCACCGTATTAGGCTATCGCCTGGCGATGCTGGTTTCGGGCGGGCTGGCACTGTGGCTGGCGGATCGCTATTTAGGCTGGCAGGCAACCTACTGGCTGATGGCGTTAATGATGCTGCCCGGTTTGATTGCTACCCTGCTGGCAAAGGAGCCGACCGATGTGGTTGCCCGGCCCCGTACGCTGGAAGAAGCCGTGATGGCGCCGCTGCGCGACTTCTTCAACCGCAACAACGCCTGGCTGATGCTGTCGCTGATTGTGCTTTATAAGCTGGGAGATGCTTTTGCCGCCAGCCTGACCACCACTTTTCTCATTCGCGGCGTCGGCTTTTCCGCTGGCGACGTCGGGCTGGTCAATAAATCGCTCGGGCTGCTGGCGACCATTATCGGCGCGCTCTACGGCGGCGTATTAATGCAGCGTCTGAGTCTGTTTCGTGCGCTAATGCTGTTTGGCGTACTGCAAGCTTTCTCTAACCTGGCCTACTGGCTGCTTTCCGTTACGCCGCCGCATATGTGGAGTATGGCCAGCGCGGTATTCGTGGAAAACCTGTGTGGCGGAATGGGTACGGCCGCGTTTGTCGCACTGCTGATGAGCCTGTGTAATCGTTCATTTTCCGCTACGCAGTTCGCTTTACTCTCGGCGCTCTCGGCGGTCGGGCGGGTTTATGTTGGTCCGGCAGCGGGCTGGCTGGTAGAGCTGTGGGGCTGGCCGACATTTTACGCTTTCTCCGTAATTGCTGCTCTGCCAGGTCTGCTGCTGCTGGCAGCCAGCAAACAGAGCCTGCTGCAGTCGCAGGAGAGCCAGCACTTTAATCCGCGTCAGCGCTGGCCTGTTGGCTATCGCTGGGCGCTGCGTCTGCTGGCGACTGGCAGCGCGCTGCTGGCTTTTTGGCTGTTAGCACTGGCGCTGGAAGCCGCCGGGCTGGTGAGCCTGCCCTCGTTGTTTCCTTTATTTAACCTCGGCTGCGTGCTGATGCTGCTGGGTATATTTACCGGTACGCTGCTGGACTACCTGGCACAGCGCAAAACGATACCCGCTTAATTAAGCCGGACGGTAAAAATAGTTTCCGTCCGGACCTGAGCAAAGTCTTCAGCATTGAATTTTTCTACCGACTAATTTTACGAAAAAAATTATCCGTCGGGTTCAACAAACTACGTCTAATATTAAAAAACGGTGCGTAATTATTTATGTTTAATAATTATCTCGCAAATGATACAGGTTTGTTAAACTATTGAGGCGCGATTACGTTGTTTAGAATCATCCCTTCCTATAATTCATTTGAGACATCCTTTTTCGTTATATTAACTCAACCACCTGTCTACATTAATATTCTGTCACCTTCTGCAACAGATGTGACACCCTTGGCAAAAGGTGTCAACACCCTTCTGACACGTTCTTAAGCTGGTTTACACTGCATAAACCTTCCCGTAAAATGCCGCCACACTTAAACGACAATAGAGCCCTTGTCATTGAGGTCGTTAAATGAGACTCAGGAAATACAATAAAAGTTTGGGGATTTTGTCATTAATTGCAGGCACTTTATTGTTAAGTGGCTGTGATAGTGCGTTGTTAGATCCCAAAGGACAGGTTGCAATGGAGCAACGTTCGCTGATACTGACAGCCTTTGGCTTGATGTTGATCGTTGTTATACCCGCAATTCTGATGGCCGTGGTGTTCGCATGGAAATATCGTGCGTCCAACACTAATGCAAAATATAGCCCTAACTGGTCCCACTCCAATAAAGTGGAAGCAGTGGTCTGGACCGTTCCGATCCTGATCATCCTCTTCCTTGGCGTGCTGACCTGGAAATCAACCCACGCGCTGGAACCTGGCAAACCGCTGGCTTCTGACGTGAAACCGGTTGAGATCGATGTTATCGCACTGGACTGGAAATGGTTGTTTATCTATCCGGAACAGGGCATTGCCACGGTTAATGAGATTGCGTTCCCGGCGAATACTCCGGTGAGCTTCAAAATCACCTCAAACTCCGTAATGAACTCCTTCTTCATTCCGACCCTCGGCAGCCAGATCTACGCGATGGCGGGGATGCAGACCAAGCTGCATCTGATTGCTAACGAGCCGGGTACCTTTAAGGGCATCTCGTCTAACTTTAGCGGCCGTGGTTTCTCAGGAATGAAGTTTAACGCTATCGCTACTCCCGATCAGGCAAGCTTCGAGCAATGGGTAGCCAAAGCGAAACAGGCACCGAATACCTTAACCACCATGGATGAATTCGAAAAACTGGCAGCGCCAAGCGAAAACCATCCGGTTGAGTACTTCTCCAGTGCGGATCCTGAATTGTTCAAGCAGGTTATTGAAAAATTCAAGATGAACCACGGGACGATGGACATGTCAGGTCATGAAGGCATGGACATGAGTGAAGCCTCTCACGCGGGAGCCGAGGAATAATACGATGTTCGGAAAATTAACACTGGATGCAGTGCCGTACCATGAGCCTATTATCATGATTACGGTGGCCGCCATCATTCTTGGTGGTCTGGCCCTTGTCGCTGCGCTGACTTACTTCGGTAAGTGGAAATACTTGTGGACCGAATGGCTGACGTCAGTCGACCACAAAAAACTGGGTATCATGTATGTGATCCTGGCATTTGTCATGCTGCTGCGTGGCTTTGCCGATGCTATCATGATGCGTGGTCAACAGATGTTGGCCTCTGCCGGGGAAGCGGGCTTCCTGCCTCCTCATCACTACGATCAGATCTTTACCGCCCACGGCGTAATTATGATCTTCTTCGTAGCGATGCCGTTCGTTGTTGGTCTGATGAACATCGCTGTTCCTCTGCAGATCGGCGCGCGCGACGTGGCGTTCCCTTTCCTTAATAACCTGAGTTTCTGGTTCACCGCTGTCGGCGTGATTCTGGTTAACCTCTCTCTGGCCGTGGGCGAGTTTGCTCAGACCGGTTGGCTGGCCTATCCCCCGCTGTCAGGCGCGGAATACAGCCCAGGCGTTGGGGTGGATTACTGGATCTGGAGTCTGCAGCTTTCCGGTATCGGTACGACATTAACAGGTATTAACTTCTTCGTTACTATCCTGAAAATGCGTGCCCCGGGCATGACCATGTTCAAAATGCCGGTGTTCACCTGGGCATCGCTGTGTACTAACGTGCTGATCATCGTCTCGTTCCCGGTTCTGACCGTGACGCTGGCGCTGTTGACCCTTGACCGTTATCTGGGCTTCCATTTCTTTACCAATGATATGGGTGGCAACATGATGATGTATGTCAACCTGATCTGGGTATGGGGCCATCCGGAAGTTTATATTCTGGTTCTGCCGGTGTTCGGTGTGTTCTCAGAAGTTGTTGCCACGTTCTCGAAAAAGCGCCTGTTTGGTTATACCTCGCTGGTGTGGGCAACCGTGGTTATTACCGTTCTGTCCTTTATCGTTTGGCTGCACCACTTCTTCACCATGGGTGCGGGTGCGAACGTTAACGCCTTCTTCGGCATTATGACGATGATTATCGCCATCCCGACCGGCGTTAAGATCTTTAACTGGCTGTTCACCATGTACCAGGGCCGCATTCAGATGCACTCTGCCATGCTGTGGACCGTAGGCTTCCTGGTCACCTTCTCTGTGGGTGGTATGACCGGTGTTCTGCTGGCGGTTCCGGGTGCTGACTTCGTGCTGCACAACAGTCTGTTCCTGATCGCGCACTTCCATAACGTGATTATCGGTGGTGTGGTATTCGGTTGTATGGCCGGTGTGACCTACTGGTTCCCGAAAGCATTCGGTTTCACCCTGAACGAAACCTGGGGTAAACGCGCTTTCTGGTTCTGGATTATCGGTTTCTTCGTTGCCTTTATGCCGCTGTACGCGCTGGGCTTTATGGGCATGACCCGTCGTCTGAGCCAGGATATCGATCCGCAGTTCCATACGCTGCTGGTTGTTGCTGCCGTAGGTGTTGGCCTGATTGCGCTGGGTATCCTCTCTCAGCTGATCATGTTCTGGGTTTCTGTACGCGACCGTCACCTGAACCGCGATCTGACCGGTGACCCGTGGGGTGGCCGTACGCTGGAGTGGTCAACTTCCTCTCCGCCGCCGTTCTATAACTTCGCAGTGGTTCCGCACATCAATGAGCGTGATGCCTTCTGGGAAATGAAAGAAAAAGGTGAAGCGTATAAGCAGCCTGCTCATTACGAAGAGATCCATATGCCGAAAAACAGCGGCGCGGGCCTGATTATCGCCCTGTTCGCAACGGTCTTTGGTTTCGCTGCCATCTGGCATATCTGGTGGCTGATGGGTCTGTCCTTCGTGGCGATGATTGTTAGCTGGATCGTTAAAAGCTTCGATGAAGACGTTGATTACTATGTTCCGGTCAAAGAGGTCGAAGCAATTGAAAATCAGCACTTCAAAGATATCAGCAAAGCAGGTCTGAAATAATGGCACAAACACTGTCTAAACAGCACGACGCCCATGCGGAGCATGGGCATCACGATGCGGGAGCCAATAAGATTTTTGGCTTCTGGATCTACCTGATGAGTGACTGCATTATCTTCGCAACGCTGTTTGCGACCTATGCAGTTATGGTCAACAACACTGCCGGTGGTCCGGCAGGTAAAGACATTTTCGAACTGCCGTTCGTACTGGTCGAAACCGCCTTGCTGCTGTTGAGCTCCATTACTTACGGTATGGCCGTTATCGGCATGAACAACGGCAAAAAAGGCGCGGTTAACCGCTGGCTGGCGCTGACGTTCCTGTTCGGTCTTGGCTTTATCGCGATGGAAATCTATGAGTTCCATCATCTGATCGCAGAAGGCTTCGGCCCGGATCGCAGCGGCTTCCTGTCAGCCTTCTTTACGCTGGTTGGTACGCACGGTCTGCACGTAACCTCTGGTCTGATCTGGATGCTGGTTCTGATGTTCCAGATTGCTAAAAATGGTCTGAATGCCACCAACCGCGCGCGTATCATGTGTCTGAGCCTGTTCTGGCACTTCCTCGACGTGGTATGGATCTGCGTATTTACCGTTGTCTATCTGATGGGGGCCATGTAATGAGTCATTCTGTTAACGAACATGGCGCATCTCACGGCAGCGTGAAATCGTACATGATTGGCTTCATCCTCTCTATCATCCTGACGGCTATCCCGTTCTGGATGGTAATGGATGGCGGCGCTTCGCATGGCACAATTCTCAGCGTGGTTCTGGTGTGTGCGGTAGTTCAGGTGCTTGTTCACCTGGTCTTCTTCTTGCACCTTGATACCAAATCTGAAGGCGGCTGGAACTTTGTGGCGATTGTCTTCTCCGCCATAATTATCCTGATTGTTGTCGTCGGCTCGCTGTGGATCATGTGGAACCTCAACTACAACATGATGATGTCCCACTAAAGAGTCGCTCGTGATGATTAAGCAATACCTGCAAGTAACAAAACCAGGAATTATTTTCGGGAATTTAATTTCTGTTATCGGGGGTTTTCTGCTGGCTTCGAAAGGCAGTATTGATTACACCCTGTTTCTCACCGCCCTGGTTGGTGTCTCACTGGTGGTCGCATCAGGTTGTGTTTATAACAACTTTATCGACCGCGACATCGACAGAAAAATGGAGAGAACCAAGAATCGAGTGCTGGTAAAAGGCCTCATCTCTCCGAAAGTAACCCTGGTTTATGCAACCGCATTAGGTATTGCTGGCTTTGCGTTGCTGTATTTCGGAGCAAACCCGCTGGCCATGTGGCTGGCGGTCATGGGCTTCGTGGTATACGTCGGCATTTACAGCCTCTATATGAAGCGTAAATCAGTCTACGGTACGCTGATTGGTAGTCTTTCCGGCGCTGCGCCGCCGGTTATTGGCTACTGCGCAGTGACTAACGAGTTTGATGCTGGCGCGCTGATCCTGCTGGCGATCTTTAGCCTGTGGCAGATGCCGCATTCCTATGCGATTGCTATCTTCCGCTTTAAAGATTACCAGGCAGCAAATATTCCGGTTCTGCCGGTAGTGAAAGGGATCTCCGTGGCAAAAAATCATATTACGCTCTACATCCTGGCGTTTATGATTGCCACGCTGATGCTGACGCTGGGCGGCTACGCTGGCTACAAATATCTGGTGGTTGCGGCGGCAGTTAGCGTTTGGTGGCTGGGGATGGCACTTTCAGGTTACAAAACCTCAAACGATCGCGTTTGGGCTCGTAAGCTGTTTGTATTCTCCATTGTCGCTATTACGGCGCTAAGCGTGATGATGTCGGTTGACTTTATGGCACCGGTGTCAGAAAACCTGCTGACTTACGTACGCTAATCGTAAGCCACATCACTAAGGGCGCTTCTTGCGCCCTTTCTTTTTGTTACGACTGCTTAAAAACTTCCGTTTTACCCGCCCTGCCCTGCTCCTTAAAATAGTGTCAGTAATAATATTGAGGTTGCAATGAACGATAACAAAATGACACCGGTTGAGCTGCGCGCAACCTGGGGTTTAGGCACCGTATTCTCTTTACGTATGTTGGGCATGTTTATGGTTTTGCCCGTTCTTACTACATACGGCATGGCTTTGCAGGGCGCAAGCGAAGCGCTGATTGGCCTGGCGATTGGCATTTATGGACTGACCCAGGCTATTTTCCAGATCCCCTTTGGGCTGCTTTCCGATCGTATTGGTCGTAAACCGCTTATTGTCGGCGGCCTGCTGGTTTTTGTGCTCGGCAGCGTTATCGCAGCCAGCACCACCTCGATTTGGGGAGTCATTCTTGGTCGCGCCCTGCAGGGCTCCGGGGCGATTGCCGCCGCCGTTATGGCCCTGCTTTCCGATCTTACGCGTGAGCAGAACCGTACCAAAGCGATGGCATTTATCGGCATCAGCTTTGGCGTGACCTTTGCCATTGCGATGGTGCTGGGTCCGATCATTACGCATTCCTTCGGCCTGCATGCGCTGTTCTGGATGATCGCGATTCTGGCCAGCTGCGGTATTGTGATTACATTGCTGGTGGTGCCTAACGCGCCGCATCATGTTTTGAACCGCGAATCGGGAATGGTCAAAGGCAGTATTCGCGAAGTGCTGATGCAGCCGCGCCTGTTGAAATTGAATATCGGCATTTTCTGCCTGCATATTCTGCTGATGTCGAGTTTTGTTGCCCTGCCTGGTCAGTTTGAGCTGGCTGGCTTTCCGGCTGAGCAGCACTGGAAGGTTTATCTGATCACCATGCTGGTGGCGTTTGTTGGCGTGGTGCCTTTTATTATCTATGCCGAAGTAAAACGCCGCATGAAGCGGGTTTTTATCTGCTGTGTCGCATTGATCCTTATCGCCGAAATTGTACTTTGGGGAGCAGGAAATCATTTCTGGACGCTGGTGATTGGCGTGCAGCTTTTTTTCCTCGCCTTTAATCTGATGGAAGCCATTCTGCCTTCATTAATCAGTAAAGAATCACCGGCCGGTTATAAAGGCACCGCTATGGGAATTTATTCCACCAGCCAGTTTCTGGGCGTGGCGATAGGCGGCAGCATGGGCGGCTGGGTTTTCGATCGGTTTGACGCGCAAACGGTGTTTTTGCTGGGCTCGATTGTCGCTACGCTGTGGCTGCTGCTTAGCAGTACCATGCAAGAGCCACCTTATGTCAGTAGCCTGCGTATCGTGCTGAGTGAGAATGCGCTTAACGATCCACGCCTTGAGCAAAAACTTAAAGCGCAGCGCGGCGTCTCTTCGGTGTTTATCGTGCCGGAAGAGCGTAGCGCCTATATTAAAATCGACAGTAAGGTAACCAGCCGGGTTGAGCTGGAAGCGCTGATTGCCAGCGCCTGACGCGTTGTCCTTCTCCGCTGGCAGCATCGATATAATAAAGGCAGTATGGCACGGCCCTATCACCGCGGCCTGATACCAGAAAGGCAGTATGGCGCAGCCTTCAAATAAGGGCCGGTGCCTGCACAGGCAGGCCGGTCCGATCGTAAAGACGCAAAAAACGTCATCCCTGACAGCTCGGCCCGCGGCGTCCCTGCCGCGGGACGCTTTACTCTTCTGCCCGGCCTGCCTGTGCCGCAGACGCCGGTGATGTCTGTCAGTACATTAAGCGCCCCGCTTATCGATACGGTGCTATCACATTTAATTAATCGCGGAAGTTTTTAAACTGAAACGGCTGGCCCAGGTTTCCGCCGCGCACCAGCGCAATGGCGCTTTGCAGATCGTCACGCGACTTACCGTTAACGCGCACCTCTTCACCCTGAATCTGCGCCTGCACCTTAATCTTGCTGTCTTTGATAAGCTTAACGATCTTCTTCGCCATATCGGTCTCGATACCCTGCCTGAGTTTGGCATCCAGACTCCAGCTCTTCCCGCTATGCTCGATCTGCTCCGGCACCTCCAGCGCCGCGCCTTCAATTCCGCGTTTAAGCAGCTTCTCACGCAGAATATCCACCAGCTGTTTCACCTGAAAATCGGACTCGGTGGTGACTTTAATGGTCTGCGCTTTTTCATTCAGCTCAATGCTGGCAGTGACATTACGAAAATCAAAGCGGGTTGACAGTTCACGGTTGGCGTTTTCTACCGCGTTTCGTACTTCCTGCATGTCGATTTCAGAAACGATATCGAAAGATGGCATAATTTTTTTCTCCAGACTCCAAAGTGACAGGCATAATACCTGCTTGTGCATGGCAAGGAAAATAGCCCTTAGGCATAGCTATACTCAATTAACTCGCCGGTAAGGCTCTGAAAACCGCCTGCGGGAGGACGCATGAAAATTACGGTACTTGGCTGCGGCGCGCTTGGTCAGCTCTGGCTGGCGGCACTCGATCGACAGGGGCATGAGGTACAGGGCTGGCTACGGGTTCCACAGCCCTGGTGTTCGGTGAACGTTATTGATACCGACGGTTCAGTGGTAAATAAAACCTTTATTGCCAACGATCCGCTGTTTCTTAGCCAGTGCGATCTTCTGCTGGTGACGGTTAAAGCCTGGCAAGTTTCTGGCGCGGTAAAAAATCTGCAAAGTCTGCTGCCGCCAGACTGCCCAATATTGCTGTTGCATAACGGTATGGGCACGCTGGAAGAGCTGAAAAGCCTGACGCAGCCGTTACTGCGTGGCGTTACTACCCATGCAGCTAAACATGACGGTACGGTTATCCTGCACGTTGCCAGCGGCACCACACATATTGGGCCGGGCTCCGCTGATAGCGCGGCGTTAAGCGATCTGGCCGAAATGCTGCATAAGGCGTTGCCGGATGTCGCCTGGCATAATAATGTTTCTGCCGCATGCTGGCAGAAGCTGGCCGTTAACTGTGTTATCAATCCTCTCAGCGCCATCCATGACTGCTTAAACGGCGAGCTGATCGCCTGGCCGGAGCAAATTTCTCTGCTGTGCGATGAGGTTGCGGCGGTTATGACGCGGGAGGGGCTGCATACCAGCGCCGGTCAGCTTAAGGAATATATTTATTCCGTGATTGCCGGCACCGCGCTTAACGTATCCTCTATGCTGCAGGATATCCGTTCCCAGCGTCGCACTGAGATTGAATATATTACTGGTTATCTGCTGCAGCGCGCGCGGGCGCAGGGGATCGCCGTGCCGGAGAATGCCCGGCTGTATGAGCTGATTAAGCGTAAGGAACAAGATTATGAACGCGAACGTATCGGTGCTGGTCTGCCTGGCACATGGCACTGAAGAAACCGAAGCCGTTACCACTATCGACCTGCTGGTGCGCGGTGGGATTCCTGTTATCACCGCCAGCGTCAACAGCGATGGCAGTTGCGAAATTGTCTGTTCACGCGGCGTGCGGCTGCTGGCGGATGCGCCGCTGGTCGAGGTTGCGGACAACGACTTTGCGGCTATTGTGCTGCCTGGCGGGCTGAAGGGCGCAGAGGCCTTCCGCGATAGTCCGCTGCTGGTAGAAACGGTGCGCCAGTTTCATCTTTCCGGGCGCATTGTTGCCGCCATTTGTGCCGCAGCCGGCACGGTGCTGGTGCCGCACGATCTCTTTCCGCTGGGGAATATGACCGGTTTTCCTGGATTAAAAGAGACTATCCCGGCGGAAAAATGGGTGGAAAAACGGGTGGTGTGGGATCCCCGGGTTAACTTACTGACCAGCCAGGGGCCAGGCACGGCGATAGATTTTGCCCTGAAGCTGATCGATCTGCTGGCAGGAAAAGAGAAAGCGCGGGAAGTAGGAGAACAACTGGTAATGGCGGCGGGGATTTACGATTATCGCGACCCGTTTTAAGCTTTAAGGCCAGCCGGACGGCTGGCCACTCTATCGGCTTAAGGACGATAAACCTTCACGTTCTTAAAGCCCTGCTCATACAGATAAAGCGCCTGCAAACGGCTCATCACGCCGCGATCGCAGTACAGAAGCCAGGTTTTACTCTGATCAAGATCGCCAAAATGGGTGGCCAGTTTGAAAAACGGCAGCGATGTCACTTCTATCCCTTCCACCTTCAGCGGCTTAGATTCCTGCTCATCCAGCGAGCGAATATCCAGCAGCGCTTCGTTCGCTGAAACAGAAGCAACGGTTTCGACTTCCACCACCTCTTCCTGTGACTGTTCAGCGATGGTTCGAATATCAACATTGGTCGCTTCCTGCACCGCACGGTCCAGCACGCTGAAATCGAAATTCGCTTCTTCCGCTTCGATCTTGCTCTTTACCGCTTTAACCGTCGGGCTTTTCGAGATCACACCGCAATATTCCGGCATGGTACGGGCAAAGTCTTCCGTGCCGATCTGGCGCGCAAGATTGATGATGTGCTCTTTATCGTGCGAAATCAGCGGACGCAGGATCAGGGTATCAGAGGCGTTATCAATCAGGCGCAGGTTAGTCAGCGTCTGGCTGGATACCTGACCCAGCGCCTCGCCGGTCACCAGCGCCTGCACGCCGTAGCGCTCGGCAATTTGCGAAGCCGCACGCACCATCATGCGCTTCAGTACCACGCCCATCTGGCCGTCATCCACTTTTTCCAGAATCTCTGCCACCACCGGCTCGAAATTGATGGCAACAAAACGCACGCGATGCGAGCGACCAAAACGATTCCACAGATAGTGTGCCACCTGACGAACGCCGATTTCATGCGCCGCGCCGCCCAGGTTAAAGAAGCAGTAATGTACGCGGCAGCCGCGACGCAACAGCATATAGCTGGAAACACCGGAATCGAAGCCGCCGGAAATCAGCGACAGCACATCTTCCTGCGTACCGATAGGGAAGCCGCCCAGGCCTTCATGGCGGCCAGTCACCAGAATCAGGCGCTCGTTCTCAATCTCCAGATTGACCGTAACCTGCGGATGCGAAAGCTTTACCTGTGCGCTGGCGATATGCTGATTCAGACCGCCGCCGACATAGCGCTCCACATCCTGCGAGCTGAACGGATGCTGTCCCCGACGCTTAACGCGTACGCAGAAGGTTTTCCCTTCCAGACGTTCGCGGTTAACGGCCAGCGTCTGCTCGAAAATATCGTGCATATCGGTCCAGGTGCGATCTTCTACTGCCAGCACATGATGGATACCGGGAATGCGCGTGAGCTCATCAACATAAACTTCACGCAGGCTTTCATTTTTGGATCGTACTTCAATATGATCCCAGTGACGCACCACTGCCAGAGTTTCATCAAGATCCTTCAGTACGTTACGAATATTACCCGTAAGGATTTTGATAAAGCGCAAGCGCACCGACTGACTCTTGATGGTGATTTCAGGAAATAATTTAATGATAAACTTCATGGCAGCACAGCTCTGAGATAATTAAGTGCTAAAAACAGCGGCACTTAACTGATAAAATCAATGAATTGCAAAGTCACCTGCGTCCTTTGCTTCCGAGGCGCGGCAGTATATCACTTTTGTCTTTGAGCTGCCTGTTTTACCGTCATGCTCTATCATTATTTTGCTAATCATTTCGAGTCGGCTACCATGTCCGCTTGCTATAGATAAAAAACCTGTGAGCCAATAATCACTATGCCAAAAAAAGCCGAACAGCCCATCAGTTTTGAGACTTCCCTGCAGCAGCTGGAGCAGATAGTTACCCGTCTGGAAAGCGGCGATTTACCGCTGGAAGAGGCGCTGAATGAATTTGAGCGCGGCGTACAGCTGGCAAAAGTGGGGCAAAAAACCCTGCAGCAGGCGGAACAGCGCGTTCAGATCCTGCTTAACGATGATAAAGATGCTGCCCTGACGCCTTTTACGCCGGATGCTGAATAATGGATTTTGCTGAACTGCTTGCCCACTACCATCAGCGGGTGAACCTTGCGCTGTCGCGTTTTATTGCTCCCCTGCCCTTTCAGAGTTCTCCTCTGGTTAATGCCATGCAATATGGGGCACTATTAGGCGGTAAACGGCTGCGTCCGTTTTTAGTATATGTGGTCGGCGATATGTTGCAGGCCGACGCTGATACCCTGGACGCGCCCGCCGCCGCCGTTGAATGCATTCACGCCTACTCACTGATTCATGATGATCTTCCGGCTATGGATGACGATAGCCTGCGCCGTGGACAGCCAACCTGCCATATTAAATTTGGCGAGGATAACGCTATTCTGGCGGGCGATGCGCTGCAAACGCTGGCTTTTTCGATCCTTGCTGATGCTCCGATGCATGGCGTTCAGCCGCAGGACCGCATCGCCATGATTTCTGAACTGGCGCAGGCCAGCGGCGTAGCAGGCATGTGCGGCGGTCAGGCATTGGATCTGGCGGCGGAAGGGCAGCAGATCGATTTAGCGACGCTGGAAAAGATTCATCGCCATAAAACCGGTGCGTTAATACGCGCTGCCGCACGCCTTGGCGCGCTGAGTGCCGGAGAACGCGGACGCGCAGCCCTGCCGCTGCTCGATCGTTATGCCAATGCGATCGGGCTCGCCTTTCAGGTTCAGGATGACATTCTGGATGTGGTGGGCGATACCGCAGTGACGGGCAAACAGCAGGGTGCCGATCAGCAACTTGGCAAAAGCACTTACCCGGCCCTGATGGGACTGGACGATGCCCGCCAGAAAGCGCAGGACCTCTATCAGGAAGCGCTCGGCGCGCTGGACCAGCTGGCTGCACTTTCTCTGGACACCTCCGCCTTACATGCGCTGGCAGGCTTCATAATCGAACGCGATAAATAACTTCCACAATGAGTCTCTGATGAGTTTTGATACTGCAAAATACCCGACGCTGGCGCTTGCCGATACCGTGCAAGAACTGCGTAAACTGCCGAAAGAGAAGTTGCCGGCACTGTGCGATGAACTACGTCAGTACCTGCTGGACAGCGTCAGCCGCTCCAGCGGCCATTTTGCTTCGGGCCTCGGGGTGGTTGAACTGACCGTCGCGCTTCACTACGTCTATAACACGCCGTTCGATCATCTGGTGTGGGATGTCGGCCATCAGGCCTACCCGCATAAAATTCTGACCGGACGCCGCGACCGCATCGGCACCATTCGCCAAAAAAATGGCCTGCATCCGTTCCCCTGGCGGGCGGAAAGCGAATATGACGTGCTGAGCGTAGGACACTCCTCTACCTCAATCAGCGCCGGTCTTGGTATGGCAGTGGCTGCAGGCAAAGAGGGCCGGGGCCGTCGTACCGCCTGTATTATTGGCGACGGTGCTATCACCGCCGGGATGGCCTTTGAGGCAATGAACCATGCCGGTGATATCAAAGCGGATCTGCTGGTGATCCTGAACGATAACGAAATGTCGATTTCAGAAAACGTTGGCGCGCTCAATAATCGCCTGGCGCAAATCCTCTCTGGTAAAACCTATGCACGCCTGCGTGAAGGCGGCAAAAAAGTGCTGACCGGCCTGCCGCCGATTAAAGAGCTGGTTAAGCGTACCGAAGAGCATCTGAAAGGCATGGTGGTGCCGGGGACGCTGTTTGAGGAACTGGGCTTCAACTATATCGGCCCGGTTGATGGTCACGATGTGCTGACGCTGGTGCATACCCTCAGCAATATGCGCGATCTGAAAGGTCCGCAGTTCCTGCATATCATGACCAAAAAAGGCAAAGGCTACGCGCCGGCTGAGAACGATCCTATCGCCTGGCACGCCGTGCCTAAATTCGATCCGGCCAGCGGCGCGCTGCCTAAAAGCTCTGGCGGTTTACCCACCTACTCGAAGATTTTCGGCGACTGGCTGTGCGAAACCGCGGCAGACGACAATAAGCTGATGGCGATTACGCCAGCGATGCGTGAAGGCTCTGGTATGGTGGGCTTTTCACGCCAGTATCCGGGCCAGTATTTCGACGTAGCGATTGCCGAGCAGCATGCGGTGACCTTTGCTGCCGGACTGGCTATCGGCGGCTATAAGCCGGTGGTGGCGATTTACTCCACTTTCCTGCAGCGCGCTTACGATCAGCTGATTCATGACGTGGCAATCCAGCAGCTGCCGGTGCTGTTCGCTATCGATCGCGGCGGCATTGTCGGCGCGGATGGACAAACGCATCAGGGCGCGTTCGATCTCGCTTTCCTGCGTACCATTCCCGGCATGGTGATCATGACGCCCAGCGACGAAAACGAATGCCGTCAAATGCTCTATACCGGCTATCACTATCAGGCCGGGCCAAGCGCAGTGCGTTATCCGCGCGGCACCGGCACCGGCGCACCTATACAGCCGCTGGTCTCACTGCCGCTGGGCAAAGGCGTGGTGAAACGTCGCGGCGAAAAACTGGCGATCCTCAACTTCGGCACGCTGCTGCCGGAAGCGCAGGCGGCAGCCGACGCGCTGAACGCCACGCTGGTGGATATGCGTTTCGTTAAACCACTGGATGAGGCGCTGATACTGGAACTGGCGGCCAGCCATGAATTGCTGGTGACGCTGGAGGAAGGTGCGATTAAAGGCGGCGCAGGTAGCGGCGTTAATGAACTGCTGATGGCGAAGCGTGCTGCGGTGCCGGTATTGAATATCGGTCTGCCGGATGAGTTTATCCCGCAGGGCACCCAGGATGAGATCCGCCACGACTATCAGCTGGACGCTGAAGGCATTCAGCAGCAGATTGCTGAGTGGCTGGCCCAGTAACATTTCTGAGCGCCGGATCCGCGTAAATCGCGACCGGCGCTATCTCTTTAATCTTTTCGGGCGTAACCTGCTCTTCTCCCCTCCTTCTGTCATGCGCTTTAACGCAGTATTTAACTGCTACGCTTGAAACCACCCGCTGTTAAATCTTTTTATCGCAGGAGCTTTTATGAAAATGACGCAACTGGGCAGCACGGATCTGCAGGTTTCCCGCCTTTGTCTCGGCTGTATGACATTTGGCGAGCCCGCTCGTGGTAGCCATCCCTGGACCTTGCCTGAAGAGAGCAGCCGCCCATTAATTAAGCAAGCGCTGGAGGCGGGAATTAATTTTTTCGATACCGCCAACAGCTATTCCGACGGCAGTAGCGAAGAGATTGTCGGGCGAGCGCTACGCGACTATGCGCGGCGTGATCAGGTCGTGGTTGCCACAAAAGTTTATAATCAAATGAGTAATCTACCGCGTGGTCTGTCGCGCAAGAATATTATGCGATCCATTGACGATAGCCTGACGCGCCTCGGCATGGAGTATGTCGATTTACTGCAGATCCACCGCTGGGATTACGAGACTCCGCTGGAAGAGACGCTGGAAGCGCTGCATGATGTAGTACAGGCGGGCAAGGCACGCTATATCGGCGCCTCGTCAATGTACGCATGGCAGTTTGCCAAAGCGCTCTATACCGCGGATTTACACGGCTGGACGCGCTTTGTCAGCATGCAGGACCAGTACAATTTGATCCAGCGCGAAGAAGAGCGTGAAATGCATCCGCTATGCCTGGCGGAAAATGTTGCCGTTCTGACCTGGAGTCCGCTGGCGCGCGGTCGCCTTTCGCGCCCGTGGGGAGAAAGCACTGCACGCTCAGCATCGGATGAGTTCGGCAAAACGCTGTATGCCAGCAACGAAGAAAATGACGCGGCAATAGCCCAACGGGTTGAAAAGCTGGCGGCGGAGAAAGGCGTCAGCCAGGCACAGATCGCCCTGGCGTGGCAGTTAACGAAACCGGCGGTCACCGCGCCGATTATCGGCTCTTCACGCGCTGAACAGCTGGCGGATCTGGTCAAGGCTGTAGAAATTACCCTGACGCCAGAAGAGGTCGCGCAACTGGAAACGCTTTATCAGCCGCATCCGGTGGTCGGTTTTCAGTAAGCAGAGTGGCGACGAAGCGGGTTTCGTCGCCGGTCGGAGGTTACAGCGGCCAGTGGTGTCCGATAAACCACAGCAGCGCGGCAGAGATAATTCCGGCGATAATATCATCGACCATAATCCCCATCCCGCCGTGCACATTGCGATCGAACCAGCGGATCGGCCAGGGTTTCCACATATCCAGCACGCGGAAAATCACAAAGCCAGCCAATACCCATTGCCAGCTATTAGTCGGGATCGCCATCAGCGTAATCCACATACCGATAAATTCATCCCAGACGATGCTGCCGTGGTCATGAACGCCCATATCTTTAGCGGTACGGTGACAGAGATAAACGCCGATACAGATGCCGAACATCACCAGCAGCGAATAGATATCCTGCGGTAAAAAGGTCATCAGCCACCAGAAAGGTAGCGAAGCCAGCGATCCCATGGTGCCCGGCACCCATGGAAACAGGCCGCTACCAAAGCCGGTAGCCAGCAGGTGCCAGGGGTTGCTGAGGCGCAGGCGGCTTTTCGCCAGGTCTTTATCGCGCGTCAAAATGATCGAATCCTTTCAATTTCAGCGTGACTGGCTTGCCGTCCTGCAACAATGTCAGCCCTTCTGATTCCGGTGCCAGCTGGCCAATACAGGTGTATGGCACCCCCAGACGCCCTAACGCAACATCCAGCGCGCCACGGTTGATCTCCGGCACGGTAAAGCAGAGCTCGTAATCCTCACCGCCGCTTAACGCCCATCGCAGCACCTGCTCCGGTTCAAAATGATCGCGCAGCACGGAAGATAACGGCAGAGCGTCGATATTTACCCGTGCGCCGCACTCGCTGGCCTTGAGGATATGCCCTAAATCAGAGATCAGCCCATCAGAAATATCAATGGCCGCACTGGCAAGATTACGCAGCGCCTGCCCCTGTAAAATACGCGGCATGGGACGCAGGTGGCGCTTTATCAGCGCCTCATGGACCGCAGGATCGGTAATACGCACCCGATGCTGCAACAGCGCCAGACCTGCTGCGCTGTCGCCCAGCGAACCGGTAACGTAAATCCAGTCGCCCGGACGCGCACCGCTGCGGCGCAAAGCGCGCCCCGCAGGCACCAGACCGTGAATACCCAGCGTCAGGCTACGTGGTCCGCGCGTGGTATCGCCGCCGATCAACTGCATATCGTAGTAGTCCAGCAGTTCAAACAGGCTGTCGCTGAACGCTTTCAGCCAGGCTTCATCCACATCCGGCAGCGTCAGCGCCAGCGTCAGCCAGGCAGGATCGGCACCCATGGCGGCGAGATCGCTCAGATTAACCGCCAGCGCCTTATAACCGAGATCGGCAGGATGGATATCGCGCAGAAAGTGGATGCCTTCTACCAGCGTGTCGGTACTGATGGCCAGGGTTTGCTTTTCCGGCACGTTCAGTAACGCGCAGTCGTCGCCGATGCCTTTTTCCACATCGCGACGTGAGCTTGTCACGCGATTAAAATAACGCGCGATCAGTTCAAATTCGCCACATGACATAATGAAGTTCCGCTGAACCTGAATAGAAAAGGCCGGAAAGAATCCGGCCTCGATTGCTTATTTTTTGTTGGGGCGGATTTGCGGAGCGGCTTTATCCAGCACGCCGTTAACAAATTTATGACTGTCTTCAGCGCCAAACACTTTCGCCAGCTCGATACCTTCGTTGATAGCCACTTTATAGGGCACATCGCTGCGTTTGCTCAGTTCATACAGAGAGACGCGCAGAATGGCTTTTTCTACCTGGCCCAGCTCTTCCAGCTGGCGTGACAGGTAAGGCTTCATCAAACCGTCAAGGTACGCGCTGTTGGTCGCAACGCCAGCCAGCAGCTCGCGGAAATAGTTGATATCAACATCTTTGACATCCTGTTCCGCGAGAAACTGATATTCAATATCAGCAATGTCATTATTGGACAACTGCCAGGAATAAAGCGCCTGGACAGCACACTCACGGGCGCGGCGACGAGCAGCAGGTTTCACAAAAATCCCCTTACAAAAATCAGGCTTTAATGGCTTTCAATACGTTAATCATTTCGAGCGCGGTCAGTGCAGCTTCTGCACCTTTATTGCCCGCTTTGGTACCAGCGCGTTCAATAGCCTGCTCGATATTTTCAGTGGTCAGGACGCCAAAGGCGACCGGGATGTCGCTATTCATAGCGACGCTGGCAAGACCTGAGCTGGCCTCACCGGCAACATATTCGAAGTGCGCAGTGCCGCCACGGATTACGGTGCCCAGGGCAATAACCGCATCATGTTTTCCGGCATTGGCAACGGCACGAGCCGTCATAGGTAATTCATAGGCACCCGGCACCCAGATAACGGTGATGTTTTCATCATTCACCTGACCAATGCGCTTTAACGCATCAATCGCGCCATCCAGCAGGCTCTCATTGATGAAGTTGTTGAAACGCGCAATGATAATCGCGACTTTCGCTTCCGGCGTAGCAACAGCAGCTTCGATAATTTTCATAATTTTCCTTTCAGGGTTCTTATTGGCCCCGCAGGGGGGCGGATTCTACCACACTCTTTCGCACTCTGCTTCCGCTTTTCCGCAGGGCGTTAAACCGGCCTGAGCGTCAGGCGCAGATCCGGACCTACCTGACGCACATCGCTGAAGCTGAACAGCGGCGCGTCACGCAGCTCACTCAGGCCAGGTAAAGCGCACAATCCACGGGCGTTATCGCCCAGCAGCTTCGGCGCCATATAAACAATTAACTCATCCACCACGCCCGCTTCCAACAGCGCACCCGCCAGTTGAGCGCCCGCTTCGACCCACACCTGATTGATCTGTTGTTTGCCCAGCATCATCATCAGCGAAACCAGATCGAGCCGGTTATCACGCGGCGGAACCCGCAGTTGCTGCACCGCCTGAGGCCAGCTTTGCTGCTCATCTGCCTGCAGGCGCGCCAGCCAGGTTTCACCCGGCTGATGCAGCAGGCGATGCTGCGGCGTTACCCGGTTCTGGCTGTCAATAATCACCCGTACCGGCTGGCGTAAATTTTCCTGCGGATAGTGTGCCTGCGTGGCGGCACCCAGCTCCTCCCAGCGAACCGTCAGCGCCGGATCGTCAGCCAGCACGGTCGCACTGCTGCCAAGAATGGCGGAACTGAGCGCACGCAGGCGTTGCACATCACGCCGCGCTTCGGGCGAAGTTATCCACTGGCTTTCGCCGCTGGCCATCGCCGTACGACCATCCAGCGATGCGCCCAGTTTTAGCTGAACGAAGGGAAAGCCGGTGCGCATGCGTTTTAAAAAACCCCGGTTCAGCGCTTCGGCTTCCGCCATCATCAGCCCATGACTGACGTCGATCCCCGCCTGCTGCAGACGATAGAGCCCGCGTCCGGCCACTTCCGGGTTAGGATCCTGCATCGCCGCAACCACCCGGCTGACGCCAGCGGCAATCAGCGCTTCACAGCAGGGCGGCGTACGACCGTGATGGCTACAGGGCTCCAGGGTAACGTAAGCGGTCGCGCCCCTGGCCTGCTCGCCTGCCATCCGCAATGCATGCACTTCCGCGTGCGGCTCACCGGCGCGCTGATGCCAGCCCTCGCCCACGATAACGCCATCGCGTACGATAACGCAGCCAACGTTGGGATTCGGCGTAGTGGTAAAACGACCGCGCCGCGCCAGCTCCAGCGCGCGCGCCATATACTCTTCATCGCGCATAGCTTAATCCTGTAAACGGGCGATCTCTTCGCCAAATTCACGAATGTCTTCAAAGCTGCGATAGACGGAAGCAAAACGGATATAGGCGACTTTATCGAGCTTTTTCAGCTCATCCATCACCAGGTTGCCAATCATTTTGCTGGGAATTTCGCGTTCGCCGGTGGCGCGCAGCTGGGTTTTGATATGACTAATGGCGTTTTCAACGGCATCAGAGCTAACCGGGCGCTTTTCCAGCGCTTTAACCATGCCGCTGCGCAACTTATCCTCATTAAACGGCTCGCGGACATCGTTGCTTTTAATCACGCGTGGCATCACCAGTTCCGCCACCTCAAAGGTGGTAAAACGCTCATGGCAGTCCAGGCATTGACGGCGGCGGCGCACAGAGGTGCCTTCACCAACCAGACGGGAATCAATTACTTTGGTATCCACGGCGGAACAGAATGGGCAATGCATGACATATCCTGATTCTTCACGAAATTAAACCTTAGTGTACCCCGAAGCCCCTGACAACCAAAGCCTCAGCGGGCTGGCGACGCATTTTTCTGTGCGACCCGCGCGCTTTTTCGCCCTCCCTTACGCTTTCACCTAAGCTTGTAAGTAAAAGCATTAAAAGGAGAGTGAAAATGAAAAAGGGTCTTTTTCTGCTGCCGTTATTGACTGCAGCGCTGCTTAACGGCTGCGCTGCGCCTTCCCCGGCAAAAAATCAGGCACTACATAGCGAAGTGAAACAGCTTAATCAGCAGGTTAATCAGCTGACGCGCCAGGCCAGCATGCTGGAACAGCAAAACCAGTTAAACAGCCAATCCAGCCAAGGCGCATGGTTGCTGCCAGCGGCAAATACGCGCGTTGAGCTCAAAAGCCAGGCTGGACCGCTGATGTTAACGCTGACGCGCATTGAACCAGAGGCGAGCGGCACCCGCGCCTTGCTTACGCTGCGTTCGGCGGACGATCGCCCTTTGCAAAACCTGAGAATGCAGGTCGAATGGGGAGAACTGGATAGCGCCACCGGCAAACCTCTCAGCGCCGGTGCGCTGTCGCAAACCATTGAGGTACGTAATACTCTGCTGCCTAAAGCCGGGCAGCCGGTTCCGCTGCGCCTGAGCGGCCTGTCACCGCAGCAGTTAGGATATGTACGGGTGCATAATATTGAGCCGTTAAACTGAGCGGCGCAAACAACAGGTAAAAGGGATTAGGCCGCGCTTTGCGGAAATGAAAAAGGCCGCTCACGCGGCCTTTTTAGCTTATCACCGTTGCCTTACGGCAGAATGGAAGGCTGGTCAGCGCCCTCTTTTTCTACTTTCTGCTGAAGCATATGTTCACGCTTCATGCCCAGCTTCAGCGCCAGCGCGGAAGCAACATAGATTGAAGAAACCGTACCGATGGAAACGCCGATCAGCATCGTCAGCGAGAACCCTTCCAGCAGCGCGCCGCCGAAAATAAACAGCATCAGCACCACCACCAGCGTGGTTGCTGAGGTCATAATGGTACGACTCAGCGTCTGCGTCAGTGAGACGTTGACGATTTCATAAGGCGTTCCGCGACGGATCTTACGGAAGTTCTCACGAATACGGTCAGAAACCACGATACTGTCGTTCAGTGAGTAGCCGATAACCGACATCAGCGAGGCGACGATGGTTAAATCGATCTCGATATGGAACAGCGCCAGAATACCGAGCGTAATAATGACGTCATGCGCCAGCGCCAGTACGGCGCCAAGCGCCAGACGCCACTCGAAGCGAAAGCCCACATAGATCAGGATAGCGATCAGCGCCACCAACAGCGCCATACCGCCCGCCTGCGCCAGATCGCTGCCGACGCTGGGGCCGACAAACTCAATACGCTTAACGGTCGCATTCTGGCCGGCAGCCTCGTTGATTACCGAGACCACCTTATTGCCCAGCTCCTGTCCTGCATTGCCGGCATTCGGTGACAGACGGACCATTACGTCACGACTGCTGCCGAAATTTTGCACCTGCGGCTCAACAAAGCCTGATTTCTCCAGTGCGCCGCGCAACGTATCCAGCTCGGCAGGTTTTTCCAGGGAAATCTCAATTACCGTACCGCCGGTAAAATCGAGTCCCCAGTTAAACCCGCGTACGCCCATGATGATCACTGACGCGATCAGCAGCAGCCCGGAAAGGGTAAAGGCCAGCTTATCCCAGCGCATAAAGTCATGGACTTTACGGCCGTAGTTTAATTGTTCAACACTATATTCCTGTGCCACAACCTACTCCTCAGATAGACAGCTTGTTGATGCGTTTGCCGCCATACAACAGGTTAACAATGGCACGCGTACCAACAATGGCAGTGAACATCGAGGTTCCCACGCCAATGGCGGTGGTGATGGCAAAACCCTTAATCGAGCCGGTGCCAACCGCATACAGGATAATCGCGGTGATAAGCGTGGTGACGTTGGCATCAATGATACTGGAGAATGCCCCTTTATAGCCCTCATGAATTGCCTGCTGAATGGTACGCCCATTCTTCAGCTCTTCTTTGATACGCTCGTTTATCAGCACGTTGGCATCCACCGCCACCGCCAGCGTCAGAACGATACCGGCAATGCCCGGCATGGTTAAGGTCGCGCCCGGCAGCAATGACATAATGCCGACGATCAGGACCAGGTTGGCAACCAGCGCAGTGGTGGCAATAACGCCGAACTTTTTATAGTAAACCACCATAAACACGATCGAGGCGATCAAGCCCCACAGGCAGGCTTCCAGACCCTGGGTAATATTCTGCTGCCCCATGGTCGGGCCGATGGTGCGCTCTTCAACAATCTGAATCGGCGCAATCAACGCACCGGCACGCAACAGCAGCGAAAGCTGACGCGCTTCATTCGGGTTGTTAATACCGGTAATACGGAAGCTGTTGCCCAGGCGCGACTGAATATTCGCTACGTTAATCACCTCTTCCTGTTTCACCAGGATAGAGCGGCCGTTGGCATCTTTCTTACCGCTGTCTTTATATTCAACAAACAGCGTTGCCATAGGCTTACCAATATTATCTTTGGTAAAGGTCGACATCATATTGCCGCCCGCGCTATCGAGCGAGATATTAACCTGCGGCTGATTATATTCGTCGGTGCTGGAGGTGGAATCGGTAATGTGGTCACCGGTGAGGATCACACGTTTGTACAGCACAACCGGCTGGCCTTCACGCGTTTGCTTCACTTCTGAATCGCCCGGCACACGGCCTTTAGCCGCTGCAGTGGCATCCACCACGGTATTCACCAGACGGAATTCCAGCGTTGCCGTTGCGCCCAAAATCTCTTTCGCGCGCGCGGTATCCTGAATGCCCGGCAGCTCAACCACGATGCGATCGGCTCCCTGACGCTGAACCAACGGCTCCGCGACACCCAACTGGTTAACACGGTTACGCAGAATGTTAATGTTCTGCTGAACAGCATATTCACGCGCTTCACGCAGACGCTCATCGCTCATTACCGCACGCAGCAGGTTATCGCCACGGCTGCTAATCACCAGATCGCGATGACGCGTTGAAAGATAGTTAACGGCATTGTCACGCGCATCGGCGTCACGGAAGCGGATTTCCACGCCGTAGTTTTCGATTTTGCGTACGTTGGTGTAGGCAATGCCTTTCTCACGCAGATCGCTACGCAGGCTGTCGGTATTCTGCTCCTGCAGCTTACCCAGCGCGGTATCCATATCCACTTCCATCAGGAAGTGGACACCGCCGCGCAGATCCAGACCGAGCTTCATCGGCTGCGCTGCCAGCATATCCAGCCATTTCGGCGTGGCAGGTGCCAGATTGAGTGCGACGACGTAATCTTCGCCCAGCGTTTTCATCAGCGCTTCACGCGCGCGCAGCTGCACATCTGTGTTAGAGAAACGCGCCAGAATAGCGCCCTGCTCCAGCGCAATAGATTTGCTTTGAATATGCTCTTGTTTTAAGACGTTTTGGATCTGGTCCAGCGTTTGCTCACTGGCGGCGCTTCCGCGCGCGCCAGTGATTTGAACAGCCGGATCCTCTCCATAAAGGTTGGGAAGTGCATACAGCAGACCGACGGCAAACACCACGATCAGCATAATGTATTTCCACAAAGGATAACGGTTTAACACGGCAGTTCCCTTAGGGAAAACAAAGAATTACAGCGCCTTCATAGTACCTTTCGGCAGTACGGCAGCCACGAAATCACGTTTGATAACTACTTCGTTGTTATCGTTGAGCGCGATAGCAATGTAGCCGTTGTCGGCCACTTTGGTCACGCGACCCACCAGACCACCGGTAGTCAATACCTCATCGCCTTTGCCGATTGAGTCCATCAGTTTTTTATGCTCTTTGGCACGTTTTTGCTGCGGACGCAGGATCATAAAATAGAAAATCAGGCCAAAAACCGCCAACATCACAACCATCGTGTAGGGGCTTCCCTGCGACGGTGCGCCTGCTGCTGCCACTGCGTCAGAAATGAAAAAACTCATCAACTTTCCCTCATTGTTTAATTATCAAGCGTTTAATGGCGGAACCGCTTTGCCCGTCCGCGTATAGAATTCACTGACGAAGCACTCTAATTTACCTTCTTCAATAGCCTGGCGTAAACCCGCCATCAGGCGCTGGTAATAACGCAGGTTATGAATGGTATTCAGACGCGCACCGAGTATTTCGTTACAACGATCAAGATGATGCAAGTAGGCGCGGCTGTAATTGCGACAGGTGTAGCAATCACACTCTGCATCCAGCGGCGACGTATCATCTTTATGTTTGGCGTTACGGATTTTAACCACGCCGTCGGTGACAAACAGGTGACCGTTACGCGCGTTACGCGTCGGCATAACGCAATCGAACATATCGACACCGCGACGTACGCCTTCAACCAGGTCTTCCGGCTTGCCAACGCCCATTAAATAACGCGGCTTATCTTCCGGGATCTGCGGGCAAACATGCTCCAGAATACGGTGCATATCTTCCTTCGGCTCACCGACCGCCAGACCGCCCACAGCGTAACCATCAAAGCCGATCTCCACCAGTCCTTTGACAGAGACATCACGTAAATCTTCGTAAACGCTGCCCTGAATAATGCCGAACAGCGCATTCTTGTTGCCCAGCTTATCGAAGTGGTCACGACTGCGTTGCGCCCAGCGCAGCGACATTTCCATCGAGCGTTTGGCATAATCCCAGTCCGCCGGATAAGGTGTGCACTCATCAAAGATCATCACGATATCGGAACCGAGATCGTACTGGATCTCCATCGATTTCTCAGGATCGAGGAAGATCGCATCGCCGTTAATCGGATTGCGGAAATGAACGCCCGCTTCGGTGATTTTACGAATGTCGCCAAGGCTGAAGACCTGAAAACCGCCGGAGTCGGTGAGAATCGGCCCCTGCCACTGCATAAAATCGTGCAGATCGCCATGCAGCTTCATAATCTCCTGCCCCGGACGCAGCCAAAGGTGGAACGTATTGCCCAGCAGGATTTGCGCGCCGGTCTCTTTGACTTCTTCCGGCGTCATGCCTTTTACCGTGCCGTAGGTGCCCACCGGCATAAAGGCTGGGGTTTCTACGACGCCACGATCAAAAACCAGACGACCACGACGCGCGCGGCCATCTTTTTTATCTAATTCAAACTTCACGTTGCCTCCATCAGAGAAACAGTCTGATGCATGGTTAATATCACGCCGCAGCTGCGGCGTCGGTTAATCAGCCGCCGACTTTTTCCTCCGGCGCCTGGGGATTGCGGGTAATAAACATCGCATCGCCGTAGCTGAAAAAGCGATACTGCTCAGCTACCGCCTCGCGATAGGCGTTCATGGTGTGGCGATAACCAGCAAACGCGGAAACCAGCATAATCAGCGTGGATTCCGGCAGATGGAAATTGGTGATCAGCGCATCAATAATCTGATAGCGATAGCCGGGGTAGATAAAGATTTGGGTATCGTCGAAGAATGGCGCAATCAGCGCATCCTGTGCCGCCTGCGCCGCGCTCTCCAGCGAGCGCACCGAGGTGGTGCCCACAGCCACCACCCGGTTGCCGCGCGCCTTACAGGCTAACACCGCATCCACAACCTCCTGCGGCACTTCAGCATACTCGGAATGCATGATGTGATCTTCAATGCTGTCCACGCGCACCGGCTGGAAGGTTCCCGCGCCCACGTGCAGCGTCACAAATGCCATCTCGACGCCTTTTTCCCGCAGCGCGGCCAGCAGCGGCTCGTCGAAGTGCAGGCCAGCGGTCGGCGCGGCCACCGCGCCCGGCTTCTGGCTGTAAACCGTTTGATAAAGCTCGCGGTCAGCCTCTTCATCTGGACGATCGATATAGGGCGGCAGCGGCATGTGACCGATAGCGTTAAGAATGTCCAGTACGTCGCGTTCATCATCAAATTGAATTTCGAACAGCGCATCATGACGCGCAATCATTGTTGCCCGCACGCTTTCATCATCGCCAAACAGCAGCTCTGCGCCCGGCTTCGGCGCTTTAGAGGCGCGGACGTGCGCCAGCACACGCTTGTCATCCAGCATGCGCTCTACCAGCATTTCAATCTTACCGCCGCTGGCTTTACGCCCGTAGACACGGGCCGGGATGACGCGGGTGTTATTGAACACCAGCAGATCGCCGGGGTTAAGCTTATCCAGCACATCGGTGAACACGCCGTGGCTTAAAGCGCCATCAGGACCGTTCAGCGACAGCAGTCGGCATCCGCTACGCTGAGGCTGCGGATAGTGGGCAATTAATGATTCAGGTAATTCAAAAGAAAAATCAGCGACGCGCATGCTCAATGTCTTACGGCTAACAAACAGGCGGCATAGTCTAGCGGAAAAGCGGGAAATTCTGAACTGTTACCCGGTAACCATTCTGTTAGCGTATACTGCCAGGATGAACTTTCTTGCTCATCTCCATTTAGCCCGGCTTGCCAACAGCTCGCTGACAGGCAACCTGATGGCGGACTATGTACGCGGCGATCCGCACCTACAGTGGCCTGCCGATATCGCCGCCGGCATCGCGCTGCACCGTCGCCTTGATGCCCTTACCGACTCCTTACCCGAAGTCCTGAGCGCCAAACGGCTGTTTCGTCAGGAAACGCGTCGGGTTGCACCTGTCACGCTGGATGTGGTGTGGGATCATTTTTTATCACGTCACTGGGATCGCATTGAGCCAGAGGTGCCGCTGCCGCTGTTTCTGGCGCGCGCTCAGGCGCAAATCGAGCCGATGTTGCTGCAGTTGCCAGAAGGTTTCCAGCGTCTTAACGGCTATCTCTGGCGTGAACGCTGGATGGAACGCTATGCCGAACCCGATTACCTGCAACAGGTTTTATGCGGAATGGCAGCGCGGCGTCCGCGTCTGGCGGCGCTGGCCGATTCGTGGCAGGATTTTTCCGATAATTACGCGGCGCTTGAAACTTTTTTCTGGCAGTTTTATCCACAGTTAATGGCACGCGCTGCCGCACAGCAGCTGTAGCTTTTTCTCAGCCTGGCCGTTATGTTTATTCCCTGCAGGCCGGGCCTGTTCCGCAGGGCCGTTGCGGAATTTTTATTTCAACAGGAAGAGCACAATTCTCAGGGAGATAATATGCAACACCAAATTCTTTTTTGGCTTCATCATTTTGAAGTGCCTTACGCCACGCCGCTCTCTTTAGCGATAGTTATTGCTATCGTATTACTGATCTCGCTGCTTGCTCACTGGCTGCTTCACCGTGCCGTATTGCCGATGTTAAAACGCCGCGCCTACGCCTCAAGCCAGCAATGGGCGAAATCATTAATCGATAATCACCTCTTTAACCGCTTTGCCTTATTGCTGCAGGGCGTTCTGCTCAATATCCAGATCGACCTGTTTCTGTCCAATAGTGAACCGCTGCACGCCGTTCTGCTGGTGTTTTCGCAGGTCTGGATGATGCTCTTTTTACTGTTGATGCTCTTTTCGCTGTTAGACATTCTGCTGGAGCTATCGGCTAACAGCACGCTTGCCCGACAGCTGCCGCTGCGCGGTATTTTTCAGAGTATCAAGCTGGTGGCAGCGATCCTGTTTGCCATCATGATTATTTCAGTGCTGATGGGTAAATCGCCGCTGGTGCTGATTACCGGCCTGGGCGCGATGACCGCCGTGCTGATGCTGGTGTTTAAAGATCCGATTTTGGGTCTGGTGGCGGGCATTCAGCTGTCGGCAAACGACATGTTAAAGCTGAACGACTGGCTGGATATGCCTAAATATGGCGCAGATGGCGCCGTAATCGATATTGGGCTGACAACGGTGAAAGTGCGCAACTGGGATAATACCATCACCACTATTCCCACCTACGCGCTGATTGCCGACTCGTTTAAAAACTGGCGTGGTATGTCGGAATCAGGCGGACGCCGGATCAAGCGCAGCATTAATATCGATACCACCAGCATTCACTTCCTGAACAACGATGAGTTGGCACAGCTACAGCATGCGCAGCTATTAACGCCTTATATCAAACAGAAAATGGTTGAGATCGAACAGCACAACGCGCATTTAAGCAGCGATTTAGACATACCGTTAAATAAACGCCATCTGACTAATATCGGTACGTTCCGCGCCTGGCTGGAAGCCTGGCTGAAAAGTCATCCGCAGATCCATCAAAACATGACCCTGATGGTGCGGCAACTGGCACCCGGTACCGATGGACTGCCGCTGGAAATTTATGTTTTTACCAATACCACGGTATGGCTGGAGTATGAGCGTATTCAGGCTGATATTTTTGACTATATCTATGCGGTGCTGCCAGCCTTCGGTCTGCGTGTACATCAAACGCCAACCGGTCATGACTGGCGTGCTTTTGCCGCTAACGCAGAGAATAAGCCCCACCTTTAGTCAGCCCACTCGACCCGACTTATAACTGCCCCTGAAATACAGAGTTCATTCGGGGCTGTTAATAACCAGAAAGGCACTGCTTGCCATACCCATAAAAAAAGCCGCATCGCTGCGGCTTTTTTTATCATGCTGACTTCTTACGCACCAGCTTATAGCCCGCCAGCAACAGCACAATCCAGATTGCACCGACATAGAGCGAAATGCGGGTATCCGGGAAATAACCGATTAAACCGATAATGAACACCAGGAACAGCACGCCGAAAATGGCGGTATAGCTGCCGCCCGGCAGCGCGAACTTCAGCGCCTGCGCCTGCTGCTTGCTCAACGTACGACGGAAAGCGATCTGCGAACAGAGGATCATAATCCATACCCAAACGGTGGCGAAGGTTGCCAGCGAGGCGATAACCAGAAACACTTTTTCCGGCATCAGGTAGTTCAGATAAACCGCAATCAACATCGCCAGCATCATCACTACAACCGTTACCCACGGAATGCCGCGATCGGAGACTTTCATAAACATCTTTGGCGCATGGCCCTGCTGCGCCATACCGTGCAGCATGCGCCCTACCCCAAATACATCGCTGTTAATCGCCGAGAGCGAAGCGGTCAGCACCACAAAGTTCAGAATAGAGGCCGCAGCCGCAATGCCCAGATGCTGGAAAGTCAAAACAAAGGGGCTGCCCTGCGTGCCAACCTGGTTCCATGGATAGATCGACATAATCACAAACAGCGTACCGACGTAAAAAACCAGAATACGCCAGGGCACCGAATTAATGGCACGCGGAATCGATTTTTCAGGGTCTTCCGCTTCACCGGCAGTGATACCGATAATTTCAATGCCGCCGTAGGCAAACATCACCATCTGCAGCGACAGCAGCATGCCGACAATGCCGTGCGCAAAGAAACCGCCATTGGTCCACAGATTATGGATGCCGGTTGGCTGGCCGCCGTTGCCGATCCCCCAGATAATCATGCCAAGGCCCGCTGCGATCATAATGATAATGGTGGCGACCTTGAAGAAAGAGAACCAGAACTCCACCTCGCCAAAGACTTTGACGCTCATCAGGTTAACGGCACCGATCACCAGCACCACGCTCAAAACCCAAATCCAGTGCGGCACGTCGGGGAACCAGACGCCCATATAGATACCGAACGCGGTAACGTCGGCAATCGCAACTATCAGGATTTCAAAGCAGTAGGTCCAGCCGGTGATGTAGCCCGCCATTGGACCAAGGTAATCCTGCGCGTAACGCGAGAAGGAGCTGGACTGCGGATTGTTGACGGACATTTCGCCCAGCGCACGCATAATAATGTACGCCACGACACCGCCGATAACGTAGGCCAGCAGCACGCTCGGCCCGGCCATTTTTATTGCATCGGCAGAACCGTAAAACAGCCCGGTCCCAATCGCCGATCCCAGCGCCATAAAACGAATATGGCGTGTACTCAATCCGCGTTTGAGCTTATTGGTTTCTTGCATAATGACATCTTACCTGTGGAAATGAAAAACCACGGGCATGCCCGTGGTTAAGACCGAATTGTATCAGGTTTAATGATGCGCCCTGACCCGCTCTTGCCCCATCATGCGGTCGGCTAATGCCGTGACGATCAGCATAACCAGCGAAGGCGGCAGCCAGGCAAGCCCCTGCTCGGCCAGCGGCAGGTGTTGGCTAACGGCAGGCAGCACATCTTTAAAGCCGGTGGTTTTAATCGCGTCGATGATACCAAATACCAGGCTAACAAGCATAACCGGCGCAATAATGCGGGCGCTTTTATTCCACCAGCTCAGGGTAAAGCTGAGCACAACCAGTACGATGCACGGCGGATAGATGGCAGTCAGCACCGGAATGGAGATCTGAATCAGATGACTCAGGCCCAGGTTAGAGACCACCATCGAGAACAGGCCCAGAATAAACACCAGCGTTTTATAGGAAAACGGCAGGTATTGCGCAAAAAACTCGGCGCAGGCACAGGTCAACCCCACCGCCGTCACCATACAGGCGATAAAGATCAGCGCTGCCAGGAAGAAGCTCCCCATTCCACCGAAGGTATGCTGCACATAGGCGTGCAGGATGGCCGCGCCATTGGCATTCTGATCGGCCAGCGTACCACTGCCGGACCCCAGCTGAAACAGGCTCAGATAGACCAGCGTCAGGCCGACACCGGCAATCAGACCGGCCAGAATGGTGTAACGCGTCAGCAGACG
This sequence comes from Pantoea alhagi, assembly GCF_002101395.1. Taxonomy (NCBI): domain Bacteria; kingdom Pseudomonadati; phylum Pseudomonadota; class Gammaproteobacteria; order Enterobacterales; family Erwiniaceae; genus Pantoea; species Pantoea alhagi. Next base: position 421,342 of record NZ_CP019706.1, read on the forward strand.
TGCGTCGTCCACGCCGCGTGAACGCGCGGCATTAACGATAACGATGCCGAACACCAGCGCACCCAGCGTATCCATCGTGAGATAGCCGTTAACAAAACCGCTGGAAAAGGCCGCGCTCTGGTAAGCGTCGGTAGCCGGAATATGCGTTCCCGCAGGCCACAGCAGCGCCGCCACGCCCAGAATAAACAGCGCGATGATTTTCAGCGGCGCCAGAATATGCCCTACCGTATCCAGCAGTTTGCCCGGATAAAGTGAAATCGCGATCACCAGCGCGAAATAGATCAGGCTATAAACCAGTAGCGGCATCGCGCCATCGCCAGTCAGCGGAGCAATACCGATTTCAAAGGAAACGGTCGCCGTGCGCGGCGTGGCGAACAGCGGCCCTACAGCAAGGTAGCAGACCGTCGCCAACAGCAGGCCAGCCGCTTTACCTATTGGCGAGCTTAGCGCATCGATACCGCCGCCAACGCGTGCCAGCGCGATCACCGTAATAACCGGTAGACCCACTGCGGTAACCAGGAACCCAAGCGCCGCCATCCAGACATGTTCGCCTGACTGTAAACCGACCATGGGAGGGAAGATGATGTTGCCTGCGCCAACAAACAGGGCAAAAGTCATAAAGCCCAGCGCAATGATGTCTTTCGACGTTAAACGATGTGTCATAAAGCTGAATTGCCTGCTACAGATGTTGCGGTGGATGTTGTGTGAATGCTTACTGCACCCTCTCTACGCTAACATGCTGTCGGATCGGACAAATTAATTAATTCATGTCTGTTCACGACCGCAAACGCAGTGATATGAGCTAATTTTGTTCTTTTCACAGAGGAAAGCCGCGATAAGCGGCGTAAGTAAAACGTTTATAGCGAAGAAAGGCAATACAGGATCGGAAAAGCAGAGTGATATAACGAATATAGGCTTCAGACCAGAGAATCACTTCAAACTATGCCTAAAGCACATTACATGATGTGACTTTTTTTCACCAGCCCGGCGTTAATTTCTTCATTGTAGCCGGCCTGGATGCACAAAAGGCGCGTTTTTACGCGCCTGTTTGCACACATTTACGCCACTCACCAGACGTTTTTTGCAATATCCACTACCAGACGCAGTTTATCCCACTGCTGCTGCGCGGTAAGATTGTTGCCTTCCTCGGTAGAGGCAAAGCCACACTGCGGGCTGAGGCAAATTTGATTGATATCGATATACTGCGTTGCTTCAGCGATACGCGCCTTCACGCTTTCCGGATCTTCCAGCTCGCCGACTTTTGTGGTGATCAGCCCCAGCACCACCTGCTGATTGCCCGGCTTAATAAAGCGCAACGGTTCGAAGCCGCCGGAGCGCTCGTTATCATATTCCAGGAAGAAAGCATCAATATTGACGCCGCCAAACAGAATTTCCGCTACCGGCTCATAGCCCCCTTCAGAGATCCAGGTAGAACGGAAGTTACCCCGGCAGACATGCAGCCCAACGGTCAGGTCTGCTGGTTTGCCTTCCAGCGCTTTGTTCAGTACGCGCGCATAGGTTTGCGCCAGCTCTTCCGGGTCATCACCGCGCTCACGAATTTGACGCTTCTGATCTTCCGAGCAGAGATAGGCCCACACGGTGTCATCCAGTTGCAGATAGCGGCAGCCTGCATCATAAAAGGCTTTGATGGCATCACGGTAAGTTAATGCCAGGTCGTCAAAATAGTCCGCCAGGTCTGGATAGACCTCAGCATCAATCATCTTACGTCCGCCACGGAAGTGCAGCACGCTCGGGCTTGGGATGGTCATTTTAGCGACAGCGTCACCGCTGATGCTGTTAAGGAAGCGGAAATCTTCCAGCATCGGATGATCGCCGAAACCCAGCTTGCCGGTTACGCGCACGCCGCGCGCTTTGGTTTGAATTCCGTTGAACTGAATCCCCTGCTCCGCCTCATAGCGCTCCACGCCCTGCAGACCGTCAAAGAAATCAAAGTGCCACCAGGCGCGACGAAATTCACCGTCGGTTACCACCTGCAAACCACAGGCGCGCTGCTGTTCCACGACGTGGCGGATCTCTTCATCTTCCACACGGCGCAGCGCCGCAGCATCAATCTCTCCGGCGGCAAACTGCTCGCGGGCGCGCTTGATCGCTGCAGGACGTAAAAAGCTGCCAACCACGTCGGCACGAAAAGGGGCGGTTGTTCTTTGCATTATTTTCAACTCCTGTAACGAGGCGATCCCGCCCCGCTGATTTACCGATGAAATAGTTTCAGATCTTTATCTTTAAGACTTCTGGATGTCTAAATGTCTGAAATCAGCGTCTCATGACTTTTGTTCAGCGGCAAGGGAGGAAAATTCACAAGGCATGAAAAATATTCATGTTGATGCTGAAAAAACCGGCGCGCTTATAATCCCAGCAGCGCCTTTGCCTGATTGATTTGCCGATCGGAAAGAGGCAGATAGCCCGCCTGGGTCACCAGCGCCTGCCCCTGCGGAGAAAGCACATGACGTAAAAACGCGGCGGTAAGCGGCTCCGGCATCTTGCCTGGCGGCTTATTGATATAGATATAAAGCGGGCGTGCATAGGGATAGCGCCCATTACGAATCGTTGTGGCATCGGGCACTACCGCTTCGCCCTCTTTCGCCAGCGCCAGCGTTTTCACGCCGCTGATATGGAAGCCAAAGCTGGCATAGCCAATGGCATTAAGATTGCCCGCTACCGCCTGCACCACTGCCGCTGAGCCAGGATATTCGCCCACGTCACGACGAAAATCGCCGTTGCAAAGCGCCTGCTGCTTGAAAAACCCCCAGGTGCCGGACGCTGAGTTACGTCCCAGCCGCTGTAGCGAACGATCGCGCCAGCTGAGCTGTTGTAACCCCAAATCACCCCAGGTATGCGGGGAACGGGGTGCGCCGCAGCGCCGCGTCACGGAAAAAATCGCGTCCAGCTGCTGCGCATTGAGCCGGGTCAGCGGATTATCCTGATTCACCACCACCACCAGCGCATCCAGCGCCACCGGCACCGCCAGCGGCGGATAGCCGTAGCGCTGCTGAAAAAGCTGACGTTCCGAAAGCTGCATTGGACGGCTCATTGCGCCCAGCTGTGCCGCGCCTGCGGCAAGCGCGGTCGGCGCGGTGGAGGAGCCGGCGGCCTGAACCTGCACATTAACGCCCGGATACTGAAGATTGAAACTTTCGCCCCACAGCGCCATTAAGTTGCCCAGCGTATCTGAGCCAACGCTGCTGAGATTCCCTGCCAGCAGCGCGGGTTTTGCCTGCAGCGCGCCGGAAAACAGCAGCAGCAGCACCATGATGATTTTCATACTTTGCATCCGTCAGATTTTACGCGCCGCATTGTCCGGCAGATGCTGGCTGACAATCAACCTTGTCGGCAGGATAAAACTAAAACAGGTCCCTTTATGCGGCTGGCTGGTAATGGTGAGACGAGCGCCGTGATGACTCAGGGCATGTTTAACAATCGCCAGCCCCAGCCCACTGCCGCCGGTGGCCCGCGATCGCGCCTTATCCACCCGATAAAACCGCTCGGTCAGACGCGGCAGATGCTCCTGGGCAATGCCCGGCCCGTTATCTTTCACTGTAAACAGCGCGCCCTGTTTGCAGAATTGCCAGCTTACCTCGATATGTGTGCCTTCCGGCGTATGGTTGACCGCGTTATAGACCAGGTTAGAGATGGCGCTGCGGAGTTGCTCTTCGTTACCGAACACTTTCAGCTGCGCATCGGCATGAAACTCAATATGATGCCGGCCATTACTCAGGGTTTCCGCTTCTCGCTGCAGCAGGCGCAGCATCATCGGCACATCCACCTTCTCCGCCAGATCGATAGCGGGCGCAGCCTCAATGCGCGAAAGCGTCAGCAGCTGTTTAACCAGACCATCCATCCGGCGCGTCTGCTCCTGCATGGTTTGCAGCGCCTTTTCGCGGGATTTTCCCTCCAGCACCGCATCGCCCATCATTTCCAGATAGCCCTGCAGCACCGTAAGCGGCGTGCGCAGTTCATGACTGACGTTAGCAAAGAAGTTACGACGCGCGCCCTCCAGCTGATGCATCTGCGTAACATCGCGCGCCACCAGTAGCCACTGTCCTTCGCTATAGGGCATTACGCGAAATTCCATATGCAGCTGATTATTCATCACCAGCGTTAGCGGACGAACAAAATCCTGCTGACGCAGATAGCGAGAAAACTCAGGATAGCGCAGCAGATTAAGGATATTCTGGCCGTTATCTTCCGGCCAGCGCAGCCCCAGATGCTGCTGCGCCAGACCGTTGCACCAGAAAATAGTGCCCTCATCGGTGGTCAGCACCACCGCATCGGGCAGGGATTCCGCCCCGCTGCGAAACCGCTTAATCAGGTTTCCCAATTCGCGGCGGCGGCGGCGGTTGCGTAGCTGCATCTGATAAAGCCCGTAAAACAGCGGCTCCCAGCTCCACTGACCGCCAGGCGGCGTCATAGAGCGATCGGTCCACAGCCAGTGTGAAAGACGCAGCAAATTCCAGAAGTGCCAGCCCAACAACAGCAGTACGGCGCACAGCAGGAACCACGGCAACCAGCCGATAATCAGTCCAGCCAACAGCGCGGGCAAACAGACCAGCACCAGTTCCAGTAATAATCTCTTCCAGGAGAGGCGTTCCAGCACGAGGCAGACTCCGATCAGTAACGAGCGGAGAAACGATAACCCGTTCCACGTACGGTTTGCACCATGCGATCGTGGCCGGTCAGCTCCAGCGCCTTGCGCAGCCGTCGAATATGCACGTCAACCGTACGATCCTCAACGTAAACATTGGTGCCCCAGACATTGTTCAGCAACTGTTCACGGCTGTAGACACGTTCCGGGTGCGTCATAAAAAAGTGCAGCAGTTTATATTCTGTCGGGCCCATCTCCAGCGGCGTGGTATCTGACATCACGCGGTGCGAAGAAGGATCCAGGCTCAGCCCCTGAATTTCGATCACATCCTCAACCGCCATCGGCGAAATGCGGCGCATTACCGCCTTGATGCGCGCCACCAGCTCTTTGGGCGAGAACGGTTTAGTGATGTAATCATCGGCACCCACTTCCAGGCCGCGCACGCGATCTTCTTCTTCGCCGCGCGCAGTAAGCATCATGACCGGGATATCGCGCGTCATCGCTTCGCGCTTGAGATGCTTAATAAACTGAATGCCGCTGCCGCCGGGTAGCATCCAGTCCAGCAGGATCAGATCGGGCCATGGCTCGATTAACAGGTTGACAGCGCTGTCATAATCATCCGCCTCAATGGGCTGATAATCATTTTGCTCCAGCACGAAACACAACATTTCCCTGATGGGGGCTTCATCTTCGACAACCAGAATGCGCTTAGCCATTATTGCTCCTGCGAATGTGACTCTTGGTCACGGGGATTTGCGGCGTCATTATGCGTCAGTTTTATGACAGATTTATGAAAAATGCACGGCCCCAATGGCGCTTTCGTAACGCTTTTGTGAAGCAATCAATAACCAATTTTTGAAACCCAGATGCAGGTAATGATCAATCCAGTTCCCTGCTGCGGCTTAGCTCTGGTTATAATCGCCCCGGCGTTCTGCTATTAGCTGGGAGTTTTATGCGCATTATTCACACTTCAGACTGGCATCTCGGTCAGTTTTTCTATACCCGCAGCCGTGCCGCTGAGCATCAGGCCTTTTTTCACTGGCTGATCGAGCGTGTTGAAGAGCATCAGGTCGATGCGGTGATTGTCGCTGGCGATATTTTTGATACCGGATCGCCGCCCAGCTATGCACGTGAACTTTATAACCGTTTCGTGGTGGATCTGCATCGCACCGGCTGCCAGTTGATTGTGCTGGGCGGCAACCACGATTCCGTCGCCACGCTCAACGAATCACGCGAACTGCTGGCCTGTTTGAACACGCGCGTGATTGCCGCTGCCAGCAGCGATCCCGAAGAGCAGGTTTTGACCTTAACCACGCGCCAGGGCAAACCGGGCGCGGTGCTGTGCGCCATTCCTTTCCTGCGACCACGTGACATTATGCGCAGCCAGGCGGGTCAGTCCGGCGAACAAAAGCAGATCAGCCTGCTGAACGCCATTACGCAGCACTATCAGCGCAGCTACCAGCATGCTCGTCAGCTTAGCCAGCAGGCGGAAAAATCGCTGCCGGTAATCGCTACCGGCCATCTGACCACTGTTGGCGTCAGCAAAAGCGAAGCGGTGCGCGATATCTATATCGGCACGCTGGATGCGTTTCCGGCGCAGGCGTTTCCCGCCGCTGACTATATTGCGCTCGGTCATATTCATCGCCCACAACGCATCGCCGGCAGCGAACATATTCGCTACAGCGGCTCCCCGCTGCCGCTCAGCTTCGATGAGCTGGGCAGCGAGAAAAGCGTATTTTTGGTGAGTTTTGCCGACGGCAAACTGGCCAGCGTTGAGCCGCTGCCGGTGCCTGGCTTTCAGCCAATGCAAACCATCAAGGGCACGCTGGCGGAGATCGAGCAGCAGCTAAAACCGTTTGCCAGTGCCTCTCCATCACGTCCGGTGTGGCTGGATATTGAAATCACTACTCAGGAATATCTGCATAACATGCAGCAGCATATCCAGACGCTAACTGAAGGTTTACCGGTGGAGGTGCTGCTGATGCGCCGCAGCCGTGAACAGCGTGAGCGAGCGCTTGCACGCCTGCAAAATGAGACGCTGAACGAGCTAAAGGTAGAGGAAGTTTTTGAACGACGCCTGGAACAGGAAGAAGACATGGATGAGGCGCGGCGCACGCGCGTACGTCAGTTATTTAGCGGCACGCTGGATGCGCTTTATCAGGGCGAGGAGAGCCAGCCATGAAAATTTTGTCCCTGCGTTTTAAAAACATCAACTCGCTCAAAGGCGAATGGAAAATTGATTTCACCCGCGAGCCTTTTGCCAGCAGCGGACTTTTCGCCATCACCGGCCCAACCGGTGCCGGTAAAACCACCCTGCTTGATGCGATTTGCCTGGCGCTTTATCACGAAACGTCGCGTCTGGGGAAAATATCCCAAACGCAAAATGAGCTGATCAGCCGCGATACCGCCGAATGCCTCGCCGAAGTGGAATTTGAGGTGAAAGGTGAAGCCTGGCGCGCCTTCTGGAGCCAGAACCGGGCGCGCGGCGCGGTAGACGGCAATCTGCAGGCGCCGCGCGTGGAGCTGGCGCGCTGTGCGGATAACGTCATCGTCGCTGATAAGGTGAAAGATAAGCTGGAGATGATCGCTCAGTTAACCGGTCTCGATTTTGCCCGCTTTACCAAATCGATGATGCTGTCGCAGGGACAATTTGCCGCCTTCCTGAACGCTGACGCCAACGATCGTGCCGAGCTGCTGGAAGAGCTGACCGGCACTGAGATTTACGGTCAGCTCTCATCGCGTATTTATGAGCAACATAAACAGGCGCGCGTGGAGCTGGATCAGCTTCGGGCACGCGCCGCTGGTATGGCGCTGCTGGATGAAGCGACGCGGATAGCGCTGGAAAGTGAAATAGCGGCGCTGGCGCAGCAGGAAAACCAACTGCATCTTCAGCTTAACACGCTACGACAGCAGCAGCAGTGGCTGAGTCAGCAGCAACGTCTGGAGCAGGAAAAAAACCAGGCGCGCAACGCGCAGCAGCAGGCGGAAAATAACTGGCAATGCGCCGAGGCGGAACGTCAGAAACTGGCGCGATCGGAACCGGCGGAAAAACTGCGTCCGCTCTGGCAGCAGCGTCAGCAGCTACAGCAGGATCTGGCACAGCTTAACCAGCAGGCACAGCAGCTCTCCGCTTCAATTCAGCAGGCCAGTGAGCAGTTACAAACTTTACAGAACAAACAGCAACAGGCTGAACAGGCACAGCAGCAGCTGAATACGCAATGGCGACAGCAGGAATGTCTGATCAACGAACAGGTGATCCCGCTTGACCATCAAATTGATAAGCTGACGCAGCAGCTTGGCCTTCAGCAGCAAACGCTGCAGGAAAACCAACAGGCGCTACAGCAGCGCCAACAGCGTCAGCAGCAGTTGAGCAGTGAACATCAGACGCTGCATACGCAACAGCAGCAAGAGCAACAGTGGCGCAGCGATCATGCTCAGGTTGTGAACTGGGGCGATCTGCTGGGCGGCTGGCGTGCGCGTTTTCAGCAGCAGCAACAGCTTCAGGAAAACCTGAGCATATTGCAGACCCGGCAGCGCCAGCATCAGCAACAGTGCGACGAACAGCAACAGCAGCTTGCGCAACTGATGGCTCAGGCCGCTCCGCTGGAAAGCGAACTGGAGCTGGCGCGCCAGCAGGTACAGCAGGCAGAGCAAGCACTTACTGCACTTCAGCAACAGCCGGAAAGCACGCTGCGTCACCAGCTGGAGCAGCTACAGCAGCAGCGACCGCTGCGGCAGCAGCTGGCTATCGTCTCCTCTACGCTGCGCCCGCTGAGCCAGCGTTACGCCCAGCAACAGCAGGAGCTGCAGGCGCTGGATGCGCAGATCCTGCTACAAACGCAGCAGCTTACAGAGCAGCGTCAGGCGTGGAAAGAGAAGCATCAGCATCGCGTCGATCTGGAAAAGCGTCTGGAGCTGGAACGCCGCATTGTTAGTCTTGAGCAGGAACGCGCGCGCTTAGTCGCCGGTGAGCCTTGCGCATTATGCGGATCCACCGAGCATCCGGCGGTGGAACGCTACCAGACGCTGACCTTAACGGAAAATCAGCAGCGCCTTGAAGAGATACGCCAGCAGGAAGAGCAGTTAAAAATAGCCGGCGTCACCTGTAGCGAACAGCTAAAGGCGTTACAAAGCCAGCAGGCGCGGCTAAGCCAGCAGCAGCAGACGCTTCATGGCGAGCTGTTGCGCCAGCAGGATGAATGGCAAACGCTGCTGGCAGCGGCGAACCTGGCGCTGACGCTGGAGGATGAAGCGGCCCTCAGCGCCTGGATCGGCCAGCAGGAGCAGCAGGAACAGCGGCTACAGCAGCAGCTTCAGCGGCTGGAACAGGCTGCCCGCAGCGTGCAGCAGGCAAAAGAGGCGCTGGCGGCCTGTCAGCAACGCTGGCAACAACAGCAACAGGCGCGCCAGCTGGCGGAACAACAGCTGCGCTACAGCCAGCAGCAGCGGCAGGATGCGGAACAGCAGTGTCAACAACTGGCGGCGCAGCGGCAACAGTTCACAGAAACGCTGGCACAGGAACTGGCACAGCATCAGCTTACACCGCCGGAGCCGCAGGCCGAGCAGGCGTGGCTGGAAGCGCGTCAGAACGAATGGCGGCGCTGGCAGAAAAGCGAGCAAGTGCTTACAGATATCGCAATGCGCCTCGCCGCCTGCGATACGGCGCTGAATGCGATCAATGAAGAACTGATCCAACTGGTGCAGCAAAAACAACGCGCAGAAACCCTGATGCAGTCACAGCAGCAACAGCTGGAGGCGCTGCGTCAGCAACGCCACGGCCTGTTGGGTGACAGCACGATTGCCGAAGTTCGTCAGCAGTGGCAGCAACGTCTGTTGCAGGCGGAAAATCAGGCGCGTGAACAGCAACAGCGCTGGCAGCAAAGTCAGAACCAGTTAAATAATCTGACCGGACAGCATAATTCTCTGATGCAACAGCTCCAGGCCACACAGAAACGTTACGACGAGCAGTTAATGCAGTTTAACCAGGCGCTGGAAACGAGCCACTTTAGCGATGAAGCGGCTTTCCGCGCCGCACTGCTGGATGAGCAGGAGACGCAGGCGCTGCGTGAGCGCTGTCAGCAGCTGGAGGTGCAGCGTCAGCAGGCCACGACGCTGGCGATACGCGCTGAACAAAGCCTGGCGCAGCATGAGCTTGAACGTCCTGATGATGTGAACCTCACGCTGCCGGAGCTGGAAGCCGTGCTGGCCACGCAGCAGCAGCTATTGCATGACACGGTTCGTCAACAGGGCCAGCTTCGTCAGCAACTGGAGAGCGATAATGCGCAGCGTCAGCAGCAGCAGAGTTTGCTGCAGCAAATTGAAGAGAATACCCAGCAGGTCGAAGACTGGGGTTACCTTAATCAGCTGATCGGCTCCAGCAGCGGCGATAAATTCCGGCGCTTTGCGCAGGGCCTGACGCTTGATCACCTGGTCTGGCTGGCGAATCAGCAGCTTGATCGCTTGCATGGACGTTATCTGTTGCAGCGTAAATCAAGCGATACCCTGGAGCTGCAGGTAATGGATACCTGGCAGGCTGATGCGAAGCGGGATACGCGCACGCTGTCGGGCGGCGAAAGCTTCCTGGTAAGCCTGGCGCTGGCGCTGGCGCTTTCCGATCTGGTCAGTCATAAAACCCGAATTGAATCCCTGTTCCTTGATGAGGGATTCGGCACGCTGGATGCGGATACGCTGGATACCGCGCTGGATGCGCTGGATGCGTTAAACGCCAGTGGCAAAACCATTGGCGTGATCAGCCATGTCGAGGCGATGAAAGAGCGCATCCCGGTACAGATAAAAGTGCGTAAAGTTAACGGCCTTGGCTACAGCCGACTGGAGCGGCAATTTTCAGTCTGATGCGCCTGTTGTCGGCGCGGCGCGCATGATACCGTGCGCTGCGCAACTCATCAGTCTGTAAGGAAAAAATATGTGGTTTTTTCGCCTCGTCCCGGCGCTTGCCCTGCTGGCGCTGAGCGGTTGTCAGCTCTCGCGTCAGCCCGCTCCCGGGCATCCTGACTCTGCCGTCCGCTGTAGCGGCGCGGAGAGCGCACACTGCTCATGGGTGAATGAAATAGAGCAGCGCGTATCCCGCCATTTCGATCGGGCGGATCGTTATCGCGGCCAGCGCTGCAATGTAACGATCGGTTACGATCCCCGGCGCGGCTATCAGGTGCTGCGCACCGAGGGCGATGAGGCGCTCTGCCTGAAAGCCTGGCAGGCCGTCAGCAGCGATCGGCAGCTACCCACGCCGCCGGCGGGATCGCCTCAACACATTATGGTGACGTTTCGTCCCGGCTAAGCCAGCGGCCACAGCCAGGCGGCGCCGCGCACGCCGCTGGAGTCGCCGTGCTGCGCTTTCACCACTGGCGTTTCGCATTCACGGCCAAACACCCAGGGCTTCATCAACGTCGGCAACGTCTGATAGAGGCGCTCAACGTTACTCATTCCGCCGCCCAGTACGATAATATCGGGATCGAGCAGATTAACCACCTGTGCCAGCGACTTCGCCAGACGCAGCTCATAACGGCCCATTGCCAGTTCAGCTAAGGGATCCTGCTGGTTCAGCAGCGCGACGATCTCTGCGCCGCTTAAGCTTCTCCCGCTCAGACGCTGGTAATCGGTCGCGAAGCCGGTACCGGATACAAAGGTCTCGATACAGCCTTTCTGCCCGCAGTAGCACGGTACTTCCTCACGGAAACGAAGCTCATCTTCATCCATCCACGGCAACGGATTATGTCCCCATTCGCCAGCATTGCCGTTACCACCGGCGTGGCTGACGCCGTTAATAGCGATACCCGCGCCGGAACCGGTGCCGATAATGACCGCAAAAACCAGCGCCCTGCCCGCCGCCGCGCCGTCTACCGCCTCTGAAACCGCCAGACAGTTGGCATCATTGGCGATGCGCACTTCACGATCCAGCAAACGTGCCAGATCTCTGTCGAGCGGCTGGCCGTTCAGCCAGGTGGAGTTTGCATTTTTAACCCGCTGATTGTAAGGCGACAGCGTACCGGGAATACCCAGCCCTACGCTGCCCTGTTGACCTGTTTTTTCCTCCGTCAGCCGGACCAGATCGACAATCGCCTGTAGCGTTTGCGGATAGTCATGGCGTGGCGTCGGAACGCGATGGCGAAACAGCGTCTCACCGGCATCAGAAAGGGCAATCACTTCTGTTTTGGTACCGCCTAAATCAATGCCAATACGCACAGGATACTCCTCTTTTTTGTCAGGATGAGCGTTACATTAGAAGCCAGCGCCAGGAAAGGCAATGACCCGTCGCCGATGTTTCGCTATCATGCGCGCACCGTTTATGACCTGTGAATTTATACACATCCGGCAAAGGAAAACCCTATGTTGTGGTTTAAAAACTTGATGATTTATCGTCTGAATCGTGACATTCCCCTGTCCACAGACGACCTGGAAAAACAACTCGCTGCGTTTTCCTTTTCCCCGTGCGGCAGTCAGGATATGGCGAAAACCGGCTGGGTTTCGCCAATGGGTTCGCGTAGTGAAACCCTGACGCATGTCAATAACGGACAGATCCTGATTTGCGCCCGTAAAGAAGAGAAAATCCTGCCTTCTCCGGTGATCAAGCAGGCACTGGAAGCCAAAATTGAGAAACTGGAAGCAGAGCAGCAGCGCAAGCTGAAAAAAACAGAAAAAGATTCGCTGAAGGATGAGGTGCTGCACAGTCTGCTGCCGCGCGCCTTTAGCCGCTTCAGCCAGACTTACCTCTGGATCGACAGCGTCAACAACCTGATTATGGTGGACTGCGCCAGCGCGAAAAAAGCGGAAGATACCCTGGCGCTGCTGCGTAAAAGCATCGGTTCGCTGCCGGTGGTGCCGCTGACGCTGGAAAATCCGATTGAGCTGACCTTAACCGAATGGGTACGCTCCGGCGATCTGCCGGCAGGCTTTGCGCTGATGGATGAAGCGGAGCTAAAAGCCATTCTGGAAGATGGCGGCGTTATCCGCTGTAAGAAACAGGATCTGGTTTGCGATGAGATTGCTAATCATATTGAAGCAGGCAAGCTGGTAACCAAACTGGCGCTGGACTGGCAGGAACGTATTCAGCTGGTGCTGGCGGATGATGGCTCTCTGAAGCGCCTGAAGTTTGCCGATACGCTACGTGAACAAAACGATGATATCGATCGGGAAGATTTTGCGCTGCGTTTCGATGCAGACTTTATTCTGATGACCAGCGAACTGGCGGCGCTGGTCAGCAACCTGACCGAAGCGTTAGGCGGCGAGGCACAGCGTTAATCAGCGCTGCCCAGCGCGGGATGTCACCTGAGTCCTGCGCCAGTAACGGATGTGCGCCGCCAGCGGCGCACATTTAGCGTTACAGATAACGGCACAGGTAGGCGGTTGGCTCTGCGACCTGCAAATGAAACTCGCTGTGACCGGGAACGTGGAACACACCGCCCGCTTCATAAATTTTCCATTCGGTTTCGCCGGGTAACAGCACGTTTAATGCGCCGCTGATCACCGTCATCTCCTCTGGCTGACCGGTTCCAAAGGCATACTCACCTTCCACCATCACTCCAACGCTGGCGCGTCCGGTGCTGGCACTGGTAAAACCGATCGACTTCACTTTTCCCTCAAAGTACTCGCTTACGTTCAGCATGCATCGTCCCCCGAAACCACAATAGATGAATCGGCAGTGTAGGGGCTAAACGCGTGTTTTGTCATCTGAAATTGTCGATTATGCCAGCACTCCGGCTACCATTTCCGCCAGCGATTGCCAGGAGAGCAGCACCGGAATACCCAGCAGCTGCTGTAAGCTGTCACAGTGGTGCGGGTGATAGGCCGGGCTGTCCAACACCACCACATCCGCGCCCTGCTCCAGCAGCATCAGTCCGGCATCAAATAATGCCTGATTATCACTCTGCAGCGGATCGGCAACGGCAAAACAGGCGGGCTTACGCAGAACGCGCCATTTACCTGCCTGCTGACGCAGCAGTTCATTAGCCGAAACAATAATGCCCGCCTGATGGCCGCCGACAATAGCGCCGACCAGCGGAGGGATCAGGCGGTCGGGCTCCATAAGGATCGCATTGCGGGCTTGCAGTTCAGTAAACTGCCCGCAACCCAGCAACAGAATATTTTCAACGCCGCGCGACTCCAGCTGGCTGATAAGCTGCTGCAGACCCCGCTCAATGCGGCTGGTCGCGAGCAGCATCTCTGTGCCCTCCGCTAACCGCACTATCTGCGCCTTCTCACCCTTACGCGGAGCATATTTTTCATTTATCTCTTCGCAGGAGAGCGCGTTCAGCAGACTGACTGGCTCCAGCTGTGCTTCAGACAGCGATTCCAACAGTAACGGCGAGATATCATAGTCCGGCGAGAATGCGATGGTAAGTATTACCAGTGTCTGTTTCATATTTACTTCTTCAGTACAAGTAAATTGCCGGGCCGGTTACAGGCCAGCTATTCGTTATGCCATTAGGGTGCCGTTTTACCAGCACCAGGCGTAAAACGGGCACCCGGCAATATTTCTGCCGCTGATTTTAATTATTTCTGCCCAATAAAAAACCGCTTTTTCATAAAGGTTATTTAATCTTGTACTAATGAAAATTATCGTACCCTTAATGACGGCAGCCTGGTAATTTATTTGCAACAGGCTTATTAACTGCCTTAACGGCAAATTAATAAAATATTATTCTGCTAATAAAGCAATCAGCGATTTAATATTATCCTGGCATAACAATCGATGAAAAACCACCCACAGATTCGATGATTAATCACTGAAAAATAGATTATTTCTGGTCATCATTTTCTTCAGGCTTATATTGCCTGAATATTAAGCGGTTAAATGCTCAGTTCCCGGCATTTTTCTTCCAGAAAGCTGGCCAGCAAGGCAGCAATTTTATGACAAAAACGACATCAGAGGTTAACAGCTGTAAAACGTAGATAGCTCAGGCGATTATTAATGCTGGGGCAAAATAAAATATTAACAAGGAGGAGTCAAGCCTTAACCGCCATTCAGGGAAGATCCTTTATACGGTCAAAGAGAATAGTAATTTTTATCAAATAGCGTTTAGCAAGGGGAGAGGGTTAGCAAAATAGTTAGATAAAATAACGAAAGAAAATCAGAGAAAGATTAATTTAATTGATCAAATAACAGGCTTATTAACGGGAAGTATTGTTTGGCAGATTATTACTCAGGCATCCCTGCCCGACTGGATTACTCTTTGTCGCTATTCTCGTAACGTTCTTTCGCATCCAGCGCTTCCTGTTCGCTTTCATGCTCACTGATCAGCGAGTTGGGTTTCGGGTGATCGGCGCGTAGTTCGTAGCGCGTTACGCCTTGTCCTGCAGCGCCTTTATCAACCTGAACAACCCGAGCTTCACGTGGATAGGGTGGTCTTGTTGGCATTTTTCTTCCCTCTTATGGTGAAAGTGTTTTCCGCTACTCTCAGGCCGCTTGCTGCCGAGAACGTTCGCTTTTGCGCGCGTAGCAGTAAGTATAGACAATCACGCCAGTGCAGCAGGGAACTGGAAAAGAAAGGTAACAAAAACAGACGGATTAATAACAGACAGCCCCGCAGGCGAGGCTTATACCTGGCTGGCTGGCGCCACGGGTAAGGCGTTCAGGATCGCCATGACAACCCGTTCAGGCGTCTGCATGGCATCTATTATATGATGTGCGGTTTGCTGATAAAGGCTTGCGCGTTCGTCAAGCACTTCCGCCATCTCTTCAGTGATAGAACGGCCGGTTAAAGTAGGACGCTGCGAGCTTTGCGGATAATGGGTCAGACGAGCTGCCAGCACCGTGGCGTTGGCCTGTAGCCAGATAACCTGCCCCCGCTCCTGCATAAAGCAACGATTGGCTTCCGCCAGCACCATGCCGCCACCGGTAGCGATAATGGTTTCCGGCGCGGTAACCGCAATCAAGGCGTCAGTTTCGTGCTGGCGAAACCCTTCCCAGCCTTCAGCAGCGACAATCTCCGCTACCGTTTTTCCTGTGCTTTGCTGCAGATAATGATCGGTATCGCAAAAAGCATAACCCAGTACTTGCGCCAGTGATTCACCCACCGTGGTTTTACCGCAACCCCGTGCGCCAATGAGAAAAATGGGTAACGACATGACAGCCTGTCCTCCGCCATGACTGCGTTCCGCCGCAGCTGGCCATCAAATTATGCATGGCGGGCATCATACCGAGAAAAAATATTGTGGGCCAGCTGTAACGTTGTTTTTACGCAACGGAAAGATGTTTAACCATACATTGCTTTTCAGCAGAACCGGAATGTTCTGTTCCTCCCGGCAATATTTACTTACGCAGTGCTAATTTACTTTCGCCACAGAGCGACCAGAATAAAGAGATACCGCTTGTTTAAGGAGGTTCCATGCAGAGCGAAGAACAACGTCTAATTGAAAGTCTGTTTAGCCGACTAAAACAGGCTGAAAGCCAGTCTGCGCCACGTGATGCCGCAGCAGAGCGCCTGATTGAACAGCAGCTCCGCCAGCAGCCCGCTGCGCCCTACTATATGGCGCAGGCGATCCTGATTCAGGAAGCGGCAATGAAAAAATTGAGCGCGCAGGTTACCGAACTGGAAAACCAGCTGACGCAGGCGCAACAGCAGCTATCTCAGGCACAGCAACAACCGGCGCGCCAGAGCAGCGGCGGTTTTCTCTCCAGCCTGTTTGGCGGCGGACAGCGCCAGGCTACGCCGCAGCAGCCGGTATGGAACAACGCCCCGCAGCAGCCTTACGCGCAACAGCCGTACAATAATGCCCCGCAGCAGCAGCCCTATGCGCAGCAGCCTTACGGTACCGCACGCGGCGGTAGCGGTTTTCTTGGCGGCGCGCTGCAAACGGCAGTGGGCGTGGCAGGTGGTGTGGTAATGGCGGATATGCTGACCAGCATGTTCCATCATTCTCAGCCGGAAGAGATTGTGAACATTATTAATGAGCCTGCCCTGCCGGATCCTCAGCCGCTCGATACCAGCCTGGATACGTTTAATAATGTCGACGATCGGGCATTTTTACAGGATGCCAGCTGGCAGCAGGATGATAATGCCGGTTTCGACAGCAACGATTTCGGCAATGACGATTTCAATGACGACGACAGCTTTATCTGAAGCGCTTTACTGACGCGGATAAGCCACACAGCCGCCAGGCTGACAATCCAGTGCTAAAGCGTAACGCCGGTGAGAGATAGCTCCCACCGGCGTTTTTATTCGCTAACGCTACTGTCCCGCTGCGTTGTCCTGCTCTCGATGACGCCGCTGTTGTAACAGCCATTTATCCAGCTCTGCTGCAAATTGCTGCCGATCGCGCTGATTTAGCGTTGCCGGCCCGCCGGTCTGCACCCCGCTGGCGCGCATCGTATCCATAAAATCCCGCATCGTCAGGCGTTCACGAATAGTGGCATCGCTGTAGCGTTCACCGCGAGGATTGAGCGCCGCCGCCCCTTTTGCCAGCACTTCTGCCGCCAGCGGAATATCAGCAGTGATAACCAAATCTTCGCGGCTCACGCGCTGCACAATTTCATTATCCGCTACATCAAAACCGGCCGCGACACGCAGCGTACGAATAAAACGTGATGGCGGCACGCTGAGCGGCTGATTAGCTACCAGAATCAGTTCTGTCTGGCTGCGCTCTGCGGCACGATAGAGCACCTCTTTTATGACTTTTGGACACGCATCCGCATCCACCCAAATTGGCATCGGCTTTCCTGTCAGGATTGAGGAATAATGCTGATTTTGCCGTTCTTCTCCAGAATGGCAAACTTTATCTGATCAAGGCGCTCCAGCCCCTGCGTGCTTCGCGCTGAAGTCAGGATATCCTCTGCGGTAATGCCCGCCTTTTTGGCGCGATGGGTTAACAGCTTGCCATCTTCCACCAGGATCAGCGAGGCGCCGTCTATCAGCATCTCCAGGCGCGGGAACCATCCCTTAAAAATGCCTAACAGAATATCCATGACGATAAGGGTGATAATGGTCAGCGCAGCGCCGGTAACCGAAAAATCATTGCCCAGCAGCGCCTGCTGCGTCGCCTCGCTGATAATCAGCAGCAGGATAAAGTCAAAACTGGTCATCTCCAGCAGCGTGCGGCGTCCGGCAATCTTCAACACCACCATTAAAATGAAATACATGCTTATTGCGCGTAATACCGTTTCCATACCCCTTCCCCTATGGATAAACCCATTGTGTAAAACGTACCTGTGCCCCCTGACTGTCGCTAACCGCAAAGGTATATTTTCCCGGAGAGTGCGGCTGGCCGCCGAGCCAGACGGAAGCGCCATGGTTAAGACTTTGCGTTTGATACCAGAGCGTCAGAGAACGGTCACGGCTCTCCGCACGCAGCGGCTGCGGCTGGACGCTTTGCAGCTGAAAATTATCGACGCCGTTACCGCTGATGGTAATGCGATACAGGCTATCGCGTAGCGGATGCAGACGGATGGTCATCGCCATATCGCTCTGCTGGCGCGCAAAGCGCTCATACTCAACCCGCAGCTCGCCGTTTGACGAGACGATATCGTGATCGCTAAGAAAACCCTTTGAAAACAGGCCGCAGGCTCCGCTGATAACCATGGCCAGCAGCAGTACATAACCTACCCGCTGGATACGCCACTCAATCCGTTGCCAGCGCATATTCTCCTGCACCGGATAGTGGCGATCTTTATCTTCATCTTGCTGAAAATTTTCCATTTTTCTCTCCTTATGCCTCTCTGGAGTTTAGCTGAAGCTGAATAAAGCGGCAGAATCACGTAAGCTGATGCGTAATGAAAAATGGCTACGCAGAGGGAAATATCATGCTGGAGAAAAAAATAGGCTTTATTGGCTGCGGAAATATGTCCAAAGCGATAATTGGCGGACTGATTGCGGGTGGCCAGGTTGATGCAGCAAACATCTGGGTTTATGACCATAAAACAGAAACCAACCAGGCCATGGCACAGCAATATGGCATTACCCCCGCGCAAAGCGCCGAAGAGGTTGCGCGTGAAGCTGATATTTTATTCGGCGCGGTAAAACCGAATGTGATTCTGAAAGTGCTTAAGGATGCGGCCGGCGCGCTGAATAAAGAGACGCTGGTGGTTTCGATTGCCGCAGGCGTAACGCTGGATGCCTTAGCGATGACGCTGGGACACGATCGTAAAATTGTGCGCGCTATGCCCAATACGCCTGCACTAGTTAACGAAGGCATGACCTCTGTTACGCCGAATCCGCTGGTCACCCCGGAGGAAGTCGACGAAATCGTGGCCATTTTCAACAGTTTTGGTAAAGCTGCCGTTGTGCCAGAATATCTGATCCATGCGGTGGTTGGGGTTAGCGGCTCGGCACCGGCCTACGTCTTTATGTTTATTGAAGCAATGGCGGATGCCGCCGTACTGGGCGGAATGCCGCGAGCTCAGGCTTATGAATTTGCCGCGCAGGCGGTAAAAGGCGCCGCGCAAATGGTGCTGGAAACCGGCAAGCATCCGGGCGAGCTGAAAGATATGGTTTGTTCGCCAGGAGGCACCACCATCGAGGCGGTTAAAGTGTTGGAAGAGAAAGGGCTGCGCTCGGCCGTGATCGCCTCAATGGAGGCCTGTATGGCGCGCTCTGAAGCATTAAGCAAGCGTTGAGATCAAACAGCCACATCGCAGATTGCGATGTGGCTGTTTTACTATCAATAGCGGGGATGATTAAGCAGCTTGTCGATGTAGCCATGGAGCAAATTGGCATCTTCGGCGCTGGCACCGTCCGAGGCGACGATTAATGCCTCGCTGATCCCTCTGTTTAGCTCCTGACGCTGTTCGTCACCCAATTTACGCAGTAGCGCTGTTACCACAATTTCTAACGCTTCAACCTGGGCAACCAGCTCTTTAGACTCTGCTTCTTTTTCCGCCAACTTAACCAGTAGTTCTGCAATGAGCTGTTTCATCACACGATCCCAGTAACAATGTAAACGCAGACACTATCACTACAGTTAACAAAATAACAGCAGATGGTGCTGATATTTTTCAATATTTATAGAATAGCTTTGCTAAAAAAGGATGATTTTTTATACATAAATGAGCGCTGAGATCGCCTTTAGCCTTCGCAACCCAAAGATTAATTCATTTAACAAGCGCAGCGAAATATAATCCTCCATCTTATTAAGATTTATCCTGAAGGGATAAGTAAAACCTTTTGATGAGTATTATTTATTCTGTTAACCATCAGCCACTTATATAAAATGCAGATGGAGTGCTTTATATAAAAAACAATAAAAACAAACAATTAAATAAGCGAAACCGCAAATCACAGTAACTGGAAATACCACCAGAGTCATCTATTATTCATATTGATACAACGCAGAATATGCATTAATCAACTGATAATACATATTCTAAGATGCTTACCAAACTGGAAAAGTAATCAGGAGACGATAATGGCAGAACATCGTGGTGGTTCAGGAAACTTCGCAGAAGACCGAGAAAAAGCCTCTGAAGCCGGTAAAAAAGGTGGTCAGCAGAGCGGCGGCAACTTCAAAAACGATCGTGAAAAAGCCTCCGAAGCGGGTAAAAAAGGCGGACAAAACAGCCATGGTGGCCGTAAGTCCTGACCCGGTTTCGTTGCCACAATATCTGGTGTGGTAATGCAGGATATCAACCCCGGAGCAGTCATACTGTTTCGGGGTTATTTTTTGCCTGCTGTTTACGACGACGGTAGTCATTAAGCCGCCTGTTGGCAGAAAACAGGCAATAAAAAACCCGCCATTAAGGCGGGTTTTTTGCATTCTGGCAGCTTAGCGTACGTTTACGTTAGCAGCAGCCGGGCCTTTCGGACCGTTTTCAATGGTGAACTCAACGCTCTGACCTTCTTCCAGCGTTTTGAAACCCTGGTTCTGGATAGCGGAGAAGTGCACGAATACATCTTTGCTGCCGTCAGCCGGAGAAATAAAGCCGAAACCTTTCTCAGCGTTGAACCATTTTACTAAACCAGTCAGTTTTGCAGACATTTGTCTTTCCTTCATTCGATATTAACGCCCTGAGGGCAACAGGTTTGTGTACAGATGTTATGGGGCACTCAGGAAGGCGATACTGAAGAAGGGATATCAGAGATAACTCTTACACTGCAGACTGCTTTACTAAAACTGCTCGCATACCCGGTTCTGTTTAACAAACCGACGATGCATTTACTCATAATCGCTGGTGCAATGCAAGCAGGATTTTCGCGCTAAAAATATTTCAGGTTGTTACTGACTTTTTTCGCTGGCGCTTCTATGTTTAAAAAATAGCCAACACTTACAGACGATGACAACGTCCCCGGTTTTGCCTGACGAAGGCATGCTTTCCTGTTAATTATCTGACGGCCCGCTTTATTGTGGGTCGATGCTGCGTTTTTGGAGGTTGACAATGCGAACACAATCCACCAGCGCTGGCCGGGAAATAACCGACTATTTTAACAGCCCGGCATGGCACGCCCCCAAAGAAGCGGAGCTGTTAGCAATCATTATGACGGAGCTGATGCAGACGGGCCAACCCACTACCGATAAAGCGCTGATTGCCAGCGTCATCAAGAAACTGGATTTGGAAAAAGATGAAAGCGTTCTGCAAAGCTATCGTAATGTGTTGGCGCAGCTGATGAGCAGCACCGCCGAAATGCCTTAGCCAGTGGCGCTGCCGTAATACTCCGCTTTCGGCGGCGAAGCGCTTAATGAAACCACAGATACCAGTAGAGCGCGGTTTCCGCCGGATGCGCATGCAGCGCCCGATAAAGCTGGCGATCAATGCCGCCCAGCTCAAACCCCATTTTTTCATACAGCAGGCAGGCGGCCACGTTGGTATTCTGCGTTTCCAGCGTCACGCCAGCCAGCTGTTGCTCACGTGCCCAGCGGATGGCACGCTGTAACAGTGCGCAGCCGCAGCCGCAGCCGCAGCGTCGGAAAGCGCCGTCAACGGCGATATCTTCCACCAGCGCCAGGCCATTCCAGTTGCGGCTTACCGCCAGATAACCTGCTGGCTGCCCTCCTACCCGCGCCACATATAGCGCGCCATCGCGGCTATTAACTAACGGGCTAAACTGCTGCGGATCGTTAAAATAATTTTTCTCCCGCGGCGTAACGGAATAGAGACCATCACGCACCGGACGATCGAAAACGGCTTCCAGCTCCTGGGTAACGGTAAAACCGTAGTCCAGCGACTGTAGCGCCGCCAGCAAATCGGTGGTGGCCTCAATCACCTCTGTACTTTTTTGCTGCATGTTCCCTGCTCCCGCTATCGTCATAACCATCCGGCCACTGCGCCGTTTTTTCAAGCGTAGCCGATTGTGGTCATGCTGCATTCTGCGGTACGCAACAGGCAAAAAAAATCCCGCACGCGGCGGGATGAATAAGACGAGCATTGCAGTGTTATATGACGGGGAGATCATTCTGTTTCCCTGTATCCTGGCGGCTAATGATGACAACAGCGTGACAGTGATGACATAAACACTTTCCGGCCATGCCGGTTACATCATTAGCCGCAATAGACGCGGGTAATAACGTTATCTTTATCGCCGAGGAAATTTAACCGGTTAAGATTGAAATCCATCGTTACGGCTGAATTATAAGGGATCGCCCGTACCGGATGCTCAAACTGCAACTTGCTCAGCGCCGATAAGGGCTGCCCAACATAATTCTGATAGGCGGATGCGCCGCAGCGATCGGCATCAGGATCGGTCACCGCCGCGCTATCGCTATTTTTTTGCCCATGCTGACAGGCCGCCAGCGTAACCAGCGCCGTAATTAGCGCAAGCTTTCCATAAAATTTCACCACGATTCTCCTGTTTGGCCAGTCGTTCAGCTATCGACCTTAAAGCCTAACCGATTGTCTGGCACGCGCAGAAAGAGTTAACTCACAATGAACTGTGATCCGAATCATAAAAATGGCACGGATTGCACAAAAAACAACCGCCCCATCCCTATAATTTCCTAAGATTATTCTTAGGAGGTGCTGTATGGAACTGGTTGTCTTTATCGGCTTTGCGGTGCTGATGACCTGCGTGGCCATCCGTGTTCGTTAAGCGCCCTACGGGTCAGCCCGGCTGACCCGTTTCACTGATTTGTTTCTGCCCGACCGTCTCCAGCATATGTATAAAATCCGCAGCGGGCATGGGTCGACCAAGATAATATCCCTGCCCTTCATCACAGGCGATCGCCTGCAGTTCAGCAAACTGTTCCGCGTTTTCTATGCCTTCAGCGGTAATCACCAGCGAAAATGCTTTGCCCAGTCCAATGATGCCGTTAACGATAGAGTGTGCCTGCTGCGAATGCGGGAAATCTCTCATATAAGAGCGATCCATCTTCAGGCCATCAAACGGGAAGGTTTTCAGATAACCCAACGAGGCATAGCCCGATCCAAAGTCATCGACCGTCAACCGCACGCCAAGCGCCTTGAGACGCTGCATAATCCGTAGCACTTTATCCGGCTTTTCAAGCGTGACATTTTCAGTGATCTCCAGTTCGAGACGCTCCGCAGGCAGCCCGGTGACCCGCAGAACCGTGGCAACACGTTCCGCCAGATCGTCACGGCAAAACTCAACCGGCGAAATATTCACCGATACGTAGAAGGGTTTAGGCCAGTTCAACGCATCACGGCAGGCGCGCTGTAGCACCCAGTCGCTGATCTGAATAATCAGTCCGGTCTCTTCCGCCAGTGGAATAAAACTATCAGGCATAACCAACGCAGGCGGCGACGGCTGCCAGCGCAGCAGCGCCTCCGCGCCGTCCATTATGCCGCTGTGCAGCGAATAGCGCGGTTGATAAAACAGGCGCAGCTCATCGCGCACCACCGCCTGGCCCAGCGCACGTTCCATCTCGCGTCGCCGCACCAGCTGCTCTGACATTTCTGGCGAATAAAAAACCCAGCGGTTACGTCCCAGATTTTTAGACTGGTACAGCGCAATATCAGCCATTCTGAGCAATTCCTCCGGCTGTAGCGCATCCTGGGGCGCACACGCAATCCCGATCGAGGCGCCAACATTCACCATCTGTCCTGCAACATTAAAGGGTTTGCGGATCTCATCCATCAAACAACGGCAGCGCGCTTCAATCTCTTCATGGCTGGTCAGGCCGCTCAGCAGCAAAATAAACTCATCGCCGCCCTGGCGCGACAGCAGATCTTCCTCGCCCAGACAGAGGCGCAGCCGCTGTGAGACTTCGTTTAACACCTGGTCGCCGGCAGCATGACCATACAGATCGTTAATCGGCTTAAAGTGATCGAGATCGAGACTGAGCATTACCAGCGGCTGTGCGACGGTTGGCTGCGCCTGCAGTTTGCCGTTTAAAAATTCATTCATCCGGTGGCGGTTCGGCAGGCCGGTCAGCGTATCGTGCTGCGACAGATACTGGATACGCGCCTGAGCTTCAACTTCCAGCGTAATATCCGAGACGGTGCCGCGAAAGCCAACCTTTATGCCCTGCACTTCTATCGGCTTCGCCACCAGACTACAGATACGCTCTTCGCCCTGTGCCGAATGATAATGGCAGCGCAGCGTACGCCGGTCATTGCCGTTATTTTGCCGCTGTATCCACTCCGAAACCGGCTGGCTGCAGCTGCCCAGCAGGCTATCTATCGGTTTGCCAAGCTGTATCGCAATCTCATAGCCGGTTACTGCCGTAAAACGTGAGGAGAGATAGGTCAGCACACCCCGCGAGTCAGTTTCCCATATCCAGTCAGAAGAGGCCTCCGCCACATCGCGAAAGCGCGCCTCGCTGTGGCTCAATTCATGTTTACTCTGACGGAGTTGCTCAAAGCGCCAGTCGGAAAGCCGGGCGTTATCCATCGCATGGTGGATCACCCGTCGGGAAATAATACCCAGCATCAGCATGGTTAGCGCCAGCAGCGGCACGGTAACCATTAACAAATGGTGTCCGGGCTTACTGCTATCCCAGGCAAGAAGCAAAGGTTCGCTCTGCTCTATCGTCAGCATCAGGCCTGTCGCTACGGTTTGCTTTCCAACAGGGGCATGCATGTTTTTGATACCAATGCCGTGCCCCAGCGCCAACAGCTTGTTCGGCGTATATCGGTCAACAAAAATCATCACCGACGGCGGCCCGGGAATCGTCCCCAGCCCTGGCACTTTACCGTGCGTGATTGGCGCAGCGGCAACAATCGCAGGCCATCCTTTAATACGTGCGTTTTTGACCAGGGCGTTATCTTCGCTGGTAAAAGATCGCGCTTGCTGCACGATGACAGTGCCCTGTTTGCCCAGCCATGATTCAATGGACATATCGGAGAGCTGGCCATCAATCACCGCATAGCGCGTCCGGCCGCTGCCATCTACAACGAAGATTCCTTCATAGTGATATTCTTTATATAACCCCGGCCCGAAATTCTGCTGCGTAAAGGCCCACTCTTTATCTACCTGTAGATGCAGATGAATCCAGGCCTCGCCCCAGAATGCGTAATCACGGATATCGGTCAAAATAGACTGCTGGCGATCCTGCCAGGCATTGCGCAGCAAAAACTTCTCCTGCGCCAGCGCGGTGGTATTTTGCCGCATCGCAATAGCGATAATGAACACTGCGGTAGTCAGGAACACGGTGGCAAACATGCAGCCCAGTACCAACAGCGTTCGACGCGTAAAAAGCGTCGCGGGCGTTTCCTCAGTGCGAAAGTTAAAAGATAATAAAGAAGGTAGATTCATCAACAAAACCCCGGTAACAATGCGTTTACGTAACCTCCGCTATTCATTACGCAGCAACTATCGCGGCGCGGCGTATGCTCCTGCTTTTTTCACGCGTATATTCCTTATCGGCCTCTGGCGGCGACTGTTTAGCAAAAAAGCGCGCCACTCCGCCGTCTCGACAGCGATTCTGGCGGTTGTTACACTTCCCTTCTTCCCTTCTTCCCTTTTTGCTTAAGCCGCCTATGAAAAGCCAATACGACAGAGTCTTTCTGACGCTGTTTTACCTCGGCAGTTTTGCTCTTTATTACCTGATTACGCTGGCGATCACCTGGTTCCCCAATTACAGCGAGCTACAACAAAAAGGGCTGCTGGTGCCGGTTCTCTGTCTTTTTGAGTTTGCCGTGCTGTGGCCGCTGTATCGTTTTTATCAAACGCGCCGTAGTGATATTCCTCTGGGACGGCTGCAGCCGAAAACCATGCTGCTGTTTATGCTGCTGCTGCTGGGGCTGATGGTCGCGCAAACGCAGTTTTTACAACCGGAGCGCTGGCTGGAAGATCAGGCGCAGCAGACGCCGTTTTCGCTCGGCATCCTGCTGTTTTCGGCCGTACTGCTGGCACCGATTTTTGAAGAGATTCTGTTTCGCGGCTTTCTGCTGCAGGCATTTCTGCTGTGGGCGCCGCATAGCCGCTTTGCCTGCATTCTGCTGACATCGCTGCTGTTTGCCGTAATGCACACGCAATATATCCACTGGCAAACCCTGGCGGTGCTGACGCTGTTTTCTGTGCTGCTTTGCTATGCACGCCTGCGCGGCAACGGCTTGCTGCTGCCGGTACTGCTGCATATGCTTAATAATCTGATTGCCCTGCTGCCGTCCATCTGGTTTGTGCAGCACTCCTGAAGTCCGGTTTTATAACTATTTTAACGGCTTTATAACTTTTTCTGCTAAGCATAGCGAATAATCTACTATCAGCCTGCTGTTCAGTTCCCTTACACTCGCGAAAAAAACGGTAAGGAACATCATGAAAATTTTTGCTCCCGCAGTTCTGACGCTGGCCCTGAGCACCAGCTTTGCTGCCAACGCAGCAACGCCTCCCGATACGCTGGTGATCGCCCAGTCAATTGATGATGCCAGCAGCTTCGATCCGGCTGAAGGATTTGAGCTCACCTCCGTGCAGGCTTTTACCAACCTTTATCAACGCCTGTTACAGTCCGATCCGCAGAATCCTAACGAGCTGAAGCCAACCCTGGCCAGCCGCTGGGAAGCGGGCAAAGATAACCGTAGCCTGATCGTTACGCTGCGCGACGGCGCTACCTTTGCCTCTGGTAATCCGGTGCGTCCGGAAGATGTGATGTTCTCCCTTGCGCGCGTGGTTAAGCTGAACCTTGATCCCTCCTTTATTCTTACTCAGCTCGGCTGGACCAAAGAGAATGTGGATAGCCAGCTGAAGAAAATCGACGATCGCCACGTGCAGATTAGCTGGCAGGCCAACGTCAGCCCAACCTATGTGCTGAGCCTGCTGGCCGCGCCGGTCTCCTCGATTGTGGATGCCAAAACCGTGCTGGCTAACCAGAAAAATAACGATCTGGGCAACAAATGGCTGGCTACCCATTCCGCCGGCAGCGGCCCCTTCCAGATCCGTCGCTTTGTGCCGCATGAAGTGGTGCTGTTAACCGCCAATCCCCGTTCGCCGGGCGATGCGCCAAAGCTGAAAAATATTCTGATCAAAAACGTCCCGGAAGCAGCGACCCGCCGCCTGCTGCTGGAACAGGGCGATGCAGATATTGCCCGTAATCTTGGCGTGGACCAGATCTCCGCGCTGAAAGGCAAACCGGGCGTCAAACCGCTGGCAATCCCGATGGCCTCGCTTTACTACATGCAGTTCAATATCGACGCGCAGCCCGCGCTGAAAAATCCCGCGTTGTGGCAGGCTGCACGCTACCTGTTTGACTATCAGGGTATCGCCAACGATCTGCTGAAAGGCCAGTTCCAGGTGCATCAATCCTTCCTGCCGGAAGGCTTCCCGGGCGCGTTGAACGAGACGCCCTATCAGTACGATCCGGAAAAAGCCAGGGCGATTTTAGCCAAAGCGGGACTGAACAATGTCAGCTTTAAACTGGTGGTCAGTAACCAGCCGCCCTATCTGGATATCGCCCAGGCACTGCAGGCCAGCTTTGCAAAAGGCGGCATTAAGATAGAGCTGATCCCCGGCCTGAGCACCGAAGTCGCGACCAACGTGAAAGCGCATAAATATGAAGCCACGTTAAACGCCTGGGGAGCGGACTATTTCGATCCGAATACCAACGCCTCCGCCTTCGCCTATAACCCGGAAGATGGCAGCAAAACCCTCGCCTGGCGCTCTAACTGGCATATTCCTGAGCTGAGTAAGCAAACGCTGGCCGCCACCGCAGAAAGCGATCCGGCGAAGCGCGTTGCGCTTTATCAGGCGATGCAGCGCGAAGTGATGAAAAACTCTCCTTATGTGGTCGGCCTGCAGGCACGTAACCTGATCGCCGTTCGCGATAATCTGAAAGGCTACGTTCAGGGCATCAACCCCGATATGGTTTACTACAGCCAGGTCAGTAAGTAATGGCAACCAGCACAACGCATGCCGGGCTTGCCCGGCAATTCTGGCGCGGTGGCCGTCGTCTCGTCACTGGCCTGCTCTCCTTGCTGGTCACGCTGCTGGGCCTGCTGGCTTTCACCTTTATGCTCTCCCATTTGTCGCCGGTCGATCCGGTGTTACAGGTAGCAGGCGATCACGCCAGCGAATCCACTTATCAGCAGGTGCGTCACGATTTAGGGCTGGATAAGCCGCTGCCGGTGCAGTTCTGGCGTTATCTGAGCCATCTGGCGCACGGCGAACTGGGCGTATCCAATATCACCAGCCAGCCGGTCGCCAGCGATCTGGCGCGCACCTTTCCGGCCACGTTAGAGCTGGCCACCTGCGCCATGATTTTCGGCGCGGTATTCGGTATTACGCTGGCGTTGCTGGCGGCCTGGAAGCCAGGCAGCCTGCTGGATAATCTGGCGCGTCTGATTTCGCTGCTGGGCTATTCGGTGCCGGTTTTCTGGCTGGGGCTGCTGGGGCTGCTGCTCTTTTATGCGGTGCTGCACTGGTCTGCCGGGCCGGGACGACTGGATGACATCTGGATCTACACGCTGGAGCCAAAAACCGGCTTTGTACTGATTGACAGCTGGCTGTCGGGCGACAGAGAGATGTTCCGCAACGCCATTGCACATTTATGGCTGCCGGTGGTGGTGCTGGGGATGCTGTCGATGGCGGGCATTACCCGCCTGCTGCGCGCCGCCCTGCTGGAAGAAAACAGCAAAGAGTATGTCACGCTGGCACGGGCGAAAGGTGCCAGTCGCGGGCGTATTCTGCTGTGCCATATCTTCCCTAACGTACGCGGCACGCTGATTACCGTGCTGGGGCTCTCCTACGCCACGCTACTGGAAGGCTCGGTATTAACGGAAACGGTTTTTGCCTGGCCCGGCGTGGGCCGCTATCTGACCACCGCGCTGTTTGCCTCCGACATGCCCGCCATTCTTGGCGCAACGCTGCTGATTGGCAGCTGCTTTGTGCTGCTTAATGCGCTGGTTGATGCGCTGACCTGGTTAACCGATCCGAGAACCCGATGACACAACATTTATCCGACGCGGAAATCGTCACGCCGGCACCGCGCCGCCGTCGGTTGACGACGCTGGCAGTTGGCGCCACGCTGGTGGCCATTCTGGTACTGACCGCGCTGCTGGCTCCGCTGCTGGCGCCTTTCGATCCCAATGCGCAAACTATCTCTGCCCGTTTGCTGCCCCCTTCTGCCGCTCACTGGTTTGGCACCGACGGCTTTGGTCGCGATCTGCTGTCGCGCGTGATTTATGGCGCACGCCCAACGCTGCTGCTGGTGTCGCTGATTTTAGTGCTGACCATTCCGTTCGGGCTGCTGATCGGCATTGTCGCAGGCTACCTCGGCGGCTGGACCGAGCGCGTGCTGATGCGGATCACTGATATTTTCCTGTCGCTACCTAATCTGGTGATTGCGCTGGCGCTGGTTTCCATCCTCGGTCCCGGCCTGCTTAATGGCGCACTGGCGCTGGCATTAACCAGCTGGCCACCCTTTGCGCGTCAGGCGCGTGCGGAAACGCTGGCGCTGCGCCGCAGTGATTATCTGGCTGCCGCGCGTATGCAGGGCATAACCGGACTGCGCCTGATGTTTGGGCATATTCTGCCGCTCTGTCTGCCCAGCGCCGTGGTGCGCGCCGCGCTCAGCCTCGGCGGGATTATTCTTTCCGCCGCCGGTCTTGGATTTCTTGGCATGGGCGTACAGCCGCCTACCGCTGAATGGGGCTCAATGGTCGCGGAAGGCAGTAAAGTGATTTTCGATCAGTGGTGGGTGGCGGCTGCGCCGGGCGGCGCCATCTTATTCGCCAGCCTTGCTTTTAACCTGACAGGCGACGGCCTGCGTGACCGACTGGATACCCGCCATGGCAACTGAACCTTTGATCATCGCCGATAACCTGACGATTCACAGCCATGTCACACCGCTGGTACGGCAGGTAAGTTTTACCCTGGGCCGCGAGCGCGTAGCGCTGGTTGGCGAATCCGGTTCGGGGAAATCGCTGACGGCACGCTCCCTGATGGGGCTGCTGGCCCCGGGTCTGCATTTGCAGGCGCGTCAGCTGCAGGTTGCCGGGCGCGATGCGCTGACGCTGAATGAAAAACGCTGGAGCCAGCTGCGCGGCAGCGAACTGGCGATGGTGATGCAGGACCCTAAATATGCCCTAAACCCCACGCGTACCATCGGCTGGCAGGTAGAGGAGCCGCTGAGACTGCACCATCGTCTGAGCCGCGCCGAGCGTCGGGAAAAGGTTACCGGGATGCTGGCTGCGGTCGGATTGCCGCAGCCGGTTCAGCTGATGACACGCTATCCGCATCAGCTTTCGGGCGGCATGGGGCAGCGCGTGATGCTGGCGATCGCGCTGATCGCCGATCCGCAGTTTTTGATCGCTGATGAGCCTACCTCCGCGCTCGACCATGCGATGCGCGATCAGGTGCTGGCGCTGATCCGCCGACTGGTTGAAGAACGCAACATGGGATTGTTGTTGATCAGCCACGATCTGCAGCAGGTTTCTGAACATTGTGAACGGGTCATGGTGATGTATAAAGGTCAGCTGCTTGATAATCTGCCCGCCGCCGAGCTGCCGCGCGCTACCCATCCTTATACGCGCACGCTGTGGTCATGCCGCCCCAGCAAAGCTACGCATGGTCAACTGCTGCCGGTGCTGGATCGCAGCATGCTGGAGAGGGAGCCTGAGCATGATTAATTTGCAGAACCTTAGCGTGGCACACCGCCAGGGCTACGATTTACGCACCGTGGTGCATGAGGTTTCTCTGACGGTAAACGCCGGTGAATGCTTTGGGCTGGTCGGGCCTTCCGGCTGCGGCAAGTCGTCGCTGCTGTGGGTCATGGCGGGCCTGAATCCGCACTGGCAGGGAGAGATGCAGCTGGCCGGACATCAGGCGTTGCCGGGTAAAACCTTTACCGGCGACCTGCGTCGTGAGGTGCAGATGGTTTTTCAGGATCCGTATGCCTCGCTGCATCCGCGCCATCGGCTGCGCCGCACCCTGGCCGAGCCGTTAAAACTGCTGAAGCAGGATAATATTAACGATCGCATTAATGCAGGCTTTCGCCACGTTGGGCTGGATCCGGCGCTGGCCGATCGCTACCCGCATCAGCTTTCCGGCGGTCAGCGTCAGCGTGTGGCGATTGTGCGTGCGCTGCTGTTAAAGCCGAAAGTGCTACTGCTGGATGAGCCGACCTCCGCGCTGGATATGTCGGTACAGGCGGAAATCCTCAAT
The DNA here is from genome assembly GCF_002101395.1 of Pantoea alhagi. NCBI lineage: Bacteria > Pseudomonadati > Pseudomonadota > Gammaproteobacteria > Enterobacterales > Erwiniaceae > Pantoea > Pantoea alhagi. Next base: position 452,380 of record NZ_CP019706.1, read on the forward strand.
CTGCTTAATCAGCTAAAGCAGCAGGACGGCTTGACCATGGTGCTGGTGAGCCACGATCCGGATGTCATCGATCATATGTGCGATCGCGCGGTACAGATGGCGGAAGGCCGTATTATTGCTACCCGCGCCTGAAACGGCGCGGGACACGTCACCTTTTGCTCTGCGCCTGCTGTGCTTTAGGCTGCTATCAGGAAATCGCAGAATCGGAGGCGTCTTTCTTCTTGTCTGATTCAAAATGCGTTTTGAACTGCTCATAAATAGAGATCATGTTGCTGGCATCGCCCTGAAGCGGGCTAAGTTTACCGGCGCGTACCAGTTCAATTACCAACTGCAGCGCAGCCTGTTTCGGGCTGCTGGAAGGATGAGCAATTTCATTCGACATAAAAACGTTCCTGTCATTAAGGGTGGAAATGGCAGAGTTTAGCCTAAACGCCACCAAAAAACCGCGCCTGCGCGTGAGGTTAGCTGGCTGTTTTTTATTGAATCAGATAAATCGCTCTGTTTTTATTTTTACCAATACCAATAATGCGTTTTATCTGCTGCGCATGAGGATAACGAACCGTCAGCCATTGAGATTCAGCGACGATCCGTTGATTATCAGAGAATTGACTGAATGTCTGTTTTTTAGAATGGCATCGCTTGCTTATCCCTGGCAGGCAAAATTTTTATTGGCAATCCGCAGTGCTAAGGTGCAAAGAGTAAACCTGCGACCCTGTCAGATTACGCCGGGTTTCGTCGTTTAGCGAAACGTCAGGACCAGGCTTAGCTCAGGTAAACAAATCTTCATACGGCCTGATCAGCTATACTTAACAACGGAAGAAAAAAAGAAGCCGACACCGGGCGCGCAAAAGGAGCTGAGAATGTTGATTGGATTTGTGCTTTTAGTTAGCGCCTGTGGTCATGACGCCTGTGATGCCCTGCCGGTTACCGAACATATTTATCCCACCCGTGCCGCCTGCGAACATATGGCCACGCGTATTCATCAGCGCCGCCCTAATGCGGTTCTGCTTTGTGGCGAAGTTCATCGTTAATGATCCGTGCGGGCACCTTCTTGTTCACCGGGCTATCAGGTAAGAGAACGTAAACATGTCCTTTAATGGCGGCTGGCAGGTTGCTATCCGCCATTAAAAAGGTCAAAATATGAGCTGTTATTGCCCTTACCAACATCGTTGTGAATCCCATGAAAAATCGTAAGCCCCGTCGTCCCAGCGGACGATGGATTTATTACATTCTGGAAGATGGTATTCTCTGGCCCTGCCCGGTACGCTGGGAATGGGAAAGTGGTTACGACGGCTGGTTGCCGTTCTATTTCTCACCAACGCTGGAGTTTGTTGCAGGCGATCCGGCCAAGGCCTGGCGCGTTCCCGGTTCTGGTAATCGTCCGGCACGCCGTCTGCACTGGCCTGAAGCGGCCTGAAGTAATAAATCTGTCTGTTACGCATAATGTCATCACTTCCCCTGTAACGAATGAAAAACCCGACCGTAAATACGCGTCGGGAAAGTGTTTCCATACCTCAAAGGGGAAAAGCCATCATAAATGGCAAACTGAAGCGCACAATGCCACATCACCAGCAGTGCGCGGATAATATAACACAATCTTAACTATTCTGGCGTTAAGGAATCGTAAAGAAAACCCTGTTACGCCAGATTAATCAGTGGTTTCAGCAACATCACCTTCCCCTGCGCTTTACACAGCCGAACATATCAATAAGCTTTATTACTATAGTTAAAACGTTGGCCTCGCTGTTTTCATGCCTGCTTTTATCGTGCCGCCTGGCTTTTCCCCAGTAGTTGTCTCTGTGCCAGGCGCTTATTAGCAGGCAGGAAGCGCTATCTGGCCGGGGCGATGATAAAAGCTGCTCCAGTCCTGATGCACAAAAACAGCACCTCTTCTTTTTTTGACAGCAATTCCCTCATCATTATTCACTTTTCATCAGGATCAATTATCGTTAAGGTGAGTTCATCAGCAAGATAATTACTCAGGGAACCGTTATGTCATTTTCTCCAGAAACGCATGCTATTTCGCGCAATCCTGCCAGCGGCGAGATTCTTTCTGCCCGTCCTTACATCAGCGCGCAGCAGGTTGATGCGGCTATCGCCGAAAACCATCAGGCCTTCCGGCAATGGCGACAGCAACCGCTGGCGCGGCGTGCACAAAAATTACGCGATCTCGCTACCGCTATCCGGGCACGTGGCGAAGAGATGGCGCAGATGATTACCGCCGAGATGGGTAAACCGATTCTGCAGGCGCGTGGCGAAGTAGAAAAATCGGCGCAGCTCTGCGACTGGTATGCTGAACATGGCCCCGCCATGCTGGCAGCCGAGCCGACGCAGGTAGAAAATAATCAGGCCGTGATTGAGTATCGTCCGCTTGGCCCGGTGCTGGCAGTAATGCCCTGGAATTTTCCGCTATGGCAGGTGTTGCGCGGCGCCGTACCGATTTTACTGGCGGGCAATAGCTATCTGTTGAAACATGCGCCGAACGTCGTGGGCTGCGCTCTGCTGATTGAGGAACTGTTTAACGATGCCGGTTTACCTTCTCACCTGCTCCGGGTGATTAACGCCACCAACGACGGCGTGAGTCAGGCGATTAACGATGCGCGTATTGCGGCGGTAACGGTAACCGGCAGCGTACGGGCCGGAGCGGCGATCGGCGCACAGGCTGGCGCGGCGCTGAAAAAATGCGTGCTGGAACTGGGCGGTTCGGATCCGTTTATTGTTCTGAAGGATGCCGATCTGGATGCGGCGGTGCAGGCTGCTGTTGCCGGACGCTATCAGAATACCGGGCAGGTATGTGCCGCAGCCAAGCGTTTTATTATTGAACGTGACATTGCCGACGCCTTTAGTGAAAAGTTTGTCGCGGCCGCAAAGCAGCTGAAAATGGGCGATCCGCGCGTGGAAGACAACACCATCGGCCCGATGGCGCGCTACGACCTGCGCGATGAACTTCATCAGCAGGTTATGGCGACGCTGGCTGAAGGCGCAACCCTGCTGGCAGGAGGAGAGAAGCTGGCCGGTGAAGGCAACTACTACATGCCGACCGTGCTGGGCAACGTGACGCCCGCGATGACGGCGTTTCGTCAGGAGATGTTTGGTCCGGTAGCGGCAATCACCGTGGCGGATAACGCCGAACATGCGCTACAGCTGGCGAATGACAGCGATTTCGGCCTGATGGCTACCATCTACAGCGCAGACGACGCGCTGGCGGCTGACATGGCGGAACGTCTGGAATGCGGCGGCGTGTTTATCAATGGCTACAGCGCCAGCGATGCACGCGTTGCTTTCGGCGGCGTGAAAAAAAGCGGCTTTGGTCGTGAGCTGTCGCACTTCGGCCTGCATGAGTTTTGTAATGTGCAGACCGTGTGGCGTAACCGTCGCTAATATCATGATCTGGCCTGAAAGTAGCTATTTCAGGCCTTTGCAATAAGGGAAACAGACGTTTGTATAAAAAGTGGATAGTTCTGCTGTTGCTGGGCGTGGCAGGCGTGATGGCATGGCGCTACATAACCCATGTCGATCCTGACGATCAGGATTATTATTCAGCGATCCTGTGTGGCGTGGTCGGTAAACAGAACGATAACTACGCTGCGAGTATGCGTAATATCATTGAAGGAAGTAATAATGAGTATGCATTGCAACGTATCAGGTTTAACCGTATCGCAGCCGAGCGGGCGATAAATGCCTGGGAAACACTGCCTGATGCGGAAAAAAGCACACTGGCTCAGGATACAAATGCCTGCCAGCACGCTCTGACTGCCTTAGTGGTTAATCCGTAAACGCCCCTCTGTTTCTCTCTGTGAAAAAGCTGGCGCTAATCCGCTTTTTCACATTCTCATTTACAGCTCTCTTCCAGCCACTATCCTTGTTAATCTTAGCGACCCACTCCGCCTTTGCTGGCGTGAGGCGGCAAAAAATCGATTTGTTATCTGAAGGAGAACCCGGTGGCGGTAAAATTGGTTGCGGTTGATATGGATGGAACATTTCTTGATTCTGCCAAACGTTATAACAAAACGCGTTTTTTGCGTCAGTATGCTCAGCTGAAAGAACGAAACATCCGGTTTGTGGTGGCCAGCGGCAATCAGTATTATCAGCTGCACAGCTATTTCCCTGAAATCGCTGATGAAATCGCCTTTGTGGCGGAAAACGGCGCCTGGATCAGCGATCAAAATCAAGAGGTGTTTTGCGGGGAACTGAGTGCAGAGAGTGTCCGGCAGGTGCTGGCAATCTTAGCCGAAGAGCCGGAAATTCATACTGTGGTTTGCGGCAAGCGTAGTGCTTATATCTCTCCCTCGATGCCGGACGAGGTGGTGGCGCTCCTGTCAAATCACTATCGTCGCCTGGAAAAGTGCGCCGATCTCAACAATATTGATGACACTATTTTTAAATTTTCGCTTAATCTGCCGCATGATGGCGTCGCTCCGCTAATTGAGCGGTTAACCAAAGCGCTTAATGCGGCAAAGAATATTGTGCATCCGGTTTCCAGCGGTTTCGGCTTTGTTGACCTTATTATTCCTGGCCTGCACAAGGCGCACGGGATCGGCTTGCTTCAGCAGCGTTGGGGCATTGATGATTGCGAGGTAGTGGCGATCGGCGATAGCGGCAATGATATCGAAATGCTGCGTCATGCGGGCTACAGCTTTGCAATGGCGAACGCCACAGAAGCGGTAACGACGGCAGCGCGCTACCGTACAGAGAGTCATGATGATGAAGGCGCGCTGAATGTCATCGCACGCCTGCTGGCAAAAGAGTATCCCTTCAACTGATCCCGCTTTCCTGAATGACGGCAGCGTGTGGCTGCCGTACTCTCGTATCAGATAACCGCAACGCCGCCGGTAACCGCAACGGTTGAGCCAGAAATATAGCTGGCCTCATCGCTGGCAAGCATCACATAGGCGGGTGCCAGTTCGGCCGGTTGCCCGACGCGCTGGAGCGGTACTTCACTACCCAAATTTTTCACCTGCTCTGCGGGCATAGTGGAGGGGATCAGCGGCGTCCAGATGGGACCAGGCGCCACTACATTAGAGCGAATACCCTTTTCAGCCAGCAACGCAGCCAGGCTGCCGGAGAAATTAACGATTGCCGCTTTGGTTGCTGAATAGGCAATCAGTTTCGGTTTCGGCTGGTCGGCATTAACCGAGGCGGTATTAATAATGGATGAGCCAGCAGGCATATGCGGCACCGCCGCTTTGCAGAGATAAAACATGCCGTAAAGATTGGTTTTCATCGTACGGTCAAATTCATCATCGCTGATCTCATCCAACGAATCCCGGGTCATCTGAAAGGCCGCATTATTAACCAGGATATCGATCTGTCCGAAGTTGCTGACCGCCTGCTGAATAATATGGCGGCAGTGTTCCGCTTCGGTAATATCGCCTGGCACCAGCACAGCTTTTTGCCCTGCTTCTTCAATCAGGCGAGCGGTATCTTTGGCATCTTCATGCTCATTCAGATAAGAAATCAGCACATCGGCCCCTTCACGTGCATAGGCAATAGCCACGGCGCGACCAATCCCGGAATCCCCCCCGGTAATAATCGCTTTTTTACCCGCAAGGCGGCCCGAACCTTTATAGCTGGTTTCACCGTGATCGGGCGCTGGCTGCATATCAAAAATAGTGCCGGGTACATCTTGCTGCTGCTCTGGCTGCGGTGGCTGTGGTCGACTGGTCATAACAGAAACGTCTCCTTTCAGGTGAACGGCGACAAAGGCCGTCAACACAACTAAAGATCATCTTATTATTCAGTGAATACAGCAGCATAAGCTGCTGTGACTGAATAACCGAATACCGTTTCAGTATAGTTGACTCACTCGTAACGCAAGCGCAGCGGCATTATCTCTGATAAACCGGCAGCACATTCAGGCGGCTGTGGGTGCGCTGAATATCATCCAGCTCCACACCCTGCGTCAGAGTCGCCAGGGGATAATTCGTGGTTAAAAATAGCCGGCACTGGAGATCGTAGAGCACATCAATCACATTAATAAAACGCTGCTGAATGGCGGGTGAAACCCGGGCCAACGGCGGCACATCTTCCACCAGCCACTGCGGGTATTGCTCGCAGAGCTGCAAATAGTCCATCACCGCGGTTGGCGCTGCGCACAGCGCGTTGAAAGAAAAATGCAGAAACGCCCCGGCAGGTGAGAGCGTTTCAAGTATACGATAGCCTGCCTTTAACGGCAGCGGAGCTTCTGCCGGGGCAGGCAGTTCCAGCCGTTGCCGCTGCGCCTGCGTGGCGGCAATCAGCAGTCCGCCATATCTGAACGCGCCCTGAGCTTCATGAGTTAGCGTGCGGTAATCTTTTTCTCCGGTTAGTGCGATGACCTCCATTTTCTCTCTGATTAATGCAATCGACGAGAGAAAGCGCTGATGATAGAGCGGATTAGCCAGCAGATTTTCCGGTGGATGGTTTGAGGTCGCAACCAGCAATACGCCGCGCTGAAACAGCTGCTCCAGCAAAGGCTTGATGAGCATCGCATCACCAATATCATGCAGATGAAATTCATCAAAGCAGAGCAGCTGACAACGGCCAATGCAGGCTTCTATCGCGGCCTCAACGCTACTGCCGCGCGCAATTATCTGATGCAGTTCGCGGAAAAAAAGATGAAAGTGTACGCGTTTTTTCTGCGCCAGCGGTGCCCAGTTAAAAAACGCATCGGCAATAAATGATTTGCCGCGTCCCGGCTCGCCCCAGATGTAGAGCCCGTGATGAAACCGCTGAGCGTGTGACAGCACCGGCGCGATTAACGCATCCAGACGGGTAATAAGCTGTAGCTGTTGCCCGTCCAGAACGATGTTTTTTTCTGCGGCCTGCTGCTGCATGACTTGTTGAAAAGCAGATGCACTCTGCCGTCGTGTTTCCATCATCTCACTGCCCCGTTGCGTTATCTCTCCGCTATCATAGCCAGGGCAGAAACTAATAACAGCAGGGCGAAGGCGCGCTGTAGAGGAAAACGTTAAGCGGTATGCGGTTACAGGATTCAGCATCCATCCACATGCGCTAATATCTGGCAGCTCTGCCCGCCGCATGCGTGATGCCGAAGGGGCAACGCAGTAACGAGCCCCGGCACATCTACTCTTCGTGCTGTTTACAATTGCCCCTCACCTTCCTGCTTTTTTCATCTATAAACAAAGTGTTTAAAGTGGCTCAATTTTCCATAACACAAGCATGCCCGGCTATTACTGGAAAAAAGGCGAAGTCATTTCTCAACACGCTATTATTTATCGGTTTAATTTTCTCTGGCGGCGTTTATTAATAAATAAGCTGGCACTGTTGCCGTCACGCTTATTTAGCCAAATGCATTAATAAAACTCACTTCTTTATCTTTACCCCTATAAGGTTATTCCTAACTTATTAGGGTCAGGCGCGCATTTCTTGCGCAGCGATCAGGCTTGCCTATACTTAGGCTAACCTCTTTCATTGTTAAATTATTTAATTAAATCACTATAAACAAACGTAACCGTAATTAGTCTTTTATCACTTTATTAATTTGACAGGGCTCCCCAGCCTCTACTCTTGCTTATACAGCCAATAGGTTCTGCCTCCTGGTCATGCTTTTTAATGGCCTGCAAATTTGAGCGGCTTTTGCCGATATTTTTGATTCAGCAGATGTGGCTGCGCGCTTTTTTATGCAGGCAAAGCTGCAGGAGAGATAATGATGACACCTTTTGCTTCATTCTGGCAGGCAGGTTATGAAGGCGCGGATCATATTAACCCGCACGGCACCCGGTTAGCGATGAATGACACTAACGCTCACCTGATGCGGGTTAAAGAGGATTATGCAGCACTGAAAGCCTTTAATATTAATTCGGTGCGTGAAAGTGTGGGCTGGCGGCTTATCGAACGCAACGGTGAATATGATTTTTCCTCGCTGGTTTCGCGTATCGAGGCGGCGCAGGAGCACGATATCCAGATCTGCTGGACGCTTTGCCACTATGGCTGGCCAGAAGATCTTACCCTTTTCTCTGATGATTTTATTCCACGCTTTGCCGCCTTTTGCGCGGCCACCGTGCGTTTCCTTGCGCCTTATTCCACGCAGCCGATCTACTCACCGATAAATGAAATCTCTTTCCTGAGCTGGGGAATTGCCGTTGGGCTATTTCCCTGCGCTAACCTGCCGGAATCCGATCCCGCCGATGCCTGCAAACGCCAGTTGGTTAAGGCGACGCTGGCCGCCTGCGATGCAATCTGGCAGGCCGACAGCCGGGCGCGCATTCTGCACTGCGATCCCATTATTCATCTGGTCTCAGAAGAAGACACGCCAGAGGCAAAGCTGACGGCACAGTCCCACAGCAACGCGCAGTTTCAGGCATGGGATATGCTGAGCGGCAGACTGGCACCGGAGCTGGGCGGCGCGGCGCACTATCTCGATCTGATCGGTGCGAATTATTATCACGATAATCAGTGGGCAATCCCTTCCATGAATCGGCTGCACTGGCATCTTGGCGATCGTCGGCGCAAGCCGCTGCATCAAATGCTGACGGAGCTGCATCAGCGTTATCAACGCCCGGTCCTGATCTCGGAAACCAGCCATGTAGGCAGCGGGCGCGGTGCCTGGATCGCAGAGGTGACCGCTCATATTGCACAGGCACAGCTCAGCGGCGCTGAGCTGTGCGGCGTCTGCCTCTATCCCATTATCGACCGACCAGCATGGAATGATTTGCTTACCTGGCCGCGTAGCGGGCTATGGGATCTCGACCACCACGGCCCCGACCCTTTTCTTCGCATTATCAATCAACCCTACGCCACGGCGCTCTGCCAGGCGCAGCGTACTTTACAGAACTTTCAGTCATTTATCGCTCCGACCGCGGAGAATAAGGAGAATGGTATGCAGCAAAAGACTTTGATCGTTTTTAGCCATTTGCGTTGGGGTTTTGTTTTTCAGCGCCCGCAACATTTGCTGTCTCGTCTGGCACAGCACTATCGCGTGCTGTTTATTGAAGAGCCGATTTACGAGGCGGGATCGCCGGTGCTGCATTATTCGAATCCTGCTCCCAACGTCACCGTTATTCAGCCGCATACGCCAATCGCCGCGCCGGGTTTTCATGATGACCAAATCGCAACGCTGCAGCTGTTGCTGACGTCACTGGTGGATGAACAAGAGCAACCGATTGTCTGGTTCTATACGCCGATGGCGCTGCCGCTGCTTACACCCTTTACGCCTTCGCTGGTGGTTTATGACTGCATGGATGAGCTTTCCGCCTTTAATATGGCTCCGCGCCAGCTTCAGCAACGCGAATCGGCGCTGATGGCGCGTGCCGATCTGGTGTTTACCGGTGGCTCCAGCCTGTATGAAGCGAAAAAGCACAAGCATCACGCCATTTACTGCTTTCCCAGCAGCGTCGATGCCATTCATTTTGAACAGGCGCTGGATCGCAACAACGGACATCCGCAGCAGCAGATGCTACCGCACCCGCGCCTTGGCTATTACGGCGTAATTGATGAGCGCCTCGATCTGGCGCTGGTGGCCGCGCTGGCCGATGCGCACCCGGAATGGCAAATCGTGATGGTTGGTCCGGTAGTGAAAATCGATCCGGCCACGCTGCCGCAGCGCGCTAATATCCACTGGCTGGGTCAGCAGCCTTATGAGGCGCTGCCGCAGTTTCTTGCCGGCTGGGATGTGTGCCTGATGCCTTTCGCTTTAAACGCCTCAACAAAATTTATCAGCCCGACCAAAGTGCTGGAGTATATGGCGGCCCAGCTGCCCATTGTCAGCACCGCGATTACCGATGTCGCACGTCATTACGCAGAGCTGGTCGCCATCGCTTACCATCCCGAAGAGTTTATTCACGCCTGTGAGCGGGCGCTGAGCATCAGCCCCGACGATCGTGAGCAGCTGGCGCAGCGCATGCAGGCGGTGGTGGCCGCCACATCGTGGGATGCGGCAGCGGAACAGATGTTCTCGCTGATGAAAAAAGGGGCGGCCAAAACACCTACGCCCGTACCGGAAAGCGTCATGCCGGTGATTGCCGATGAAGTGCAGCAAATCACCCGCCGCCTGAATCCCGCTACCGAGCAACAGTCGGTGGTCCCCTGCCTGATTATCGGTGCCGGACCAACCGGACTGAGCGCGGGCTACCATTATGGTAAAGGCGCAGTAGTACTGGAAAAAAATGCCACGCCGGGCGGCTGGTGTCGTTCGATTACGGACAAAGGATTCACCTTTGACTATGCCGGACACATCATGTTTTCGCAGGACCCGTATGTACTGAAAATGTATGAAATGCTGCTGGGCGATAACCTGCACTGGCAGATGCGCGAAGCGTGGGTTTATAACGACGGCATTTATACCCGCTACCCATTCCAGGGTTCACTCTATGGCCTGCCTGCCGAGGTGATTAAAGAGTGTATCCTTGGCGCAATTGAGGCACGCTACGGCGTCAGCCATGAAACCCCAGAAGCGTCAAATGGCGCGCAATCGGTAACCAGACGCCATGATTGCTGTGCCGACGGCACGGTGCCGGATGGTGATGTCTACGCTGGACAGGAAGAGCCGACACAGCCAGAGAACTTTGAACAGTTTATTTTCCGTACCTGGGGACGCGGCATTGCTAAACATTTCGCCCTGCCATATAACCGCAAACTCTGGGCGCTACCGCTAACGGAGATGGAAACCTCCTGGCTGGGCGGACGTGTACCGCTGCCGGATCTGGCGCAAATCATTGAGGGCGCGCTGGCACCGCTGGAGAAACCCATGGGGCCGAACGCGCGCTTTGGCTATCCGCTGGAAGGCGGCTTCCAGGCGCTGATGAACGGTTTTCTGCCGCATCTCGCCTGTGAGCTGGAGACCAACAGCACGCTGGCCGAACTGCATCCTGAACAGCATATCGCCGTACTAACTGACGGGCGACGCTATCGCTACGATCAGTTGATCAGCACTATGCCGCTGCCACAGTTGATTGCGATGATTGGCGATGAAGCGCCGCAGGAGATCCACGATGCGGTGGCAAAACTGCGCCACGTTTCCATTCGCTGCGTCAATATCGGCGTGGGACGCGCCAATCTAACCGAGAAGCACTGGATCTATTATCCAGGCGATACACTGTTTCATCGCATCTTTGTACAGGGTAATGCCAGTCCGCTCTGTAATCCGATCGGGGGCTGCGGTTTAACTTTCGAGATCAGCTATTCGCCGGATAAGCCGCTGCCGGCAGAGGGCGATGCGTTAATCCAGCGCTGCATCCAGGAGTGTATTGCGGTGGGTTTGATTACCGCCGATGACCCGATTCTTACTGCCAATCAGATTGATATTCCCTATGCCTACGTGGTGTACGATCATGCGCGTAAAGCCAGTATTGCGCTGATTCGCGACTGGCTGCTACAGCAGGATATTTTACTGTCGGGGCGCTACAGCGAGTGGGAATACTACAACTCCGATCACGCTTTTCTCGCGGGTAAGCGCGCGGCGGAATTTGTTAAAGAGCGCGCAGGCTCGCTGAAAACCCAGGAAACCGGCTACTAAAATTAACCGGCATCGGGTTTTCTGCCCGATGCCCCTTCCCTGCTTTTCCCTGCTGCCTCCCCATCCCTATCTGGTCTACACTGGTTGACACCGGTCGGCGCTTTCCTGCGCACATAATCATAACCATACCGGCAGAGACAGAATTAGGTGAAGCAATGAAAATACGGTTTCTTTCCAGTAATGAGCTCAAGCTGGACGAAGTACGTAAAATCCTTGAGCCCATCGGTGTAGAAGTGCTCCCCGTGGCCTGTCGGATTGAGGAAATACAAACGGAAGATGAAGTTGAACTGGTACACGACAAACTTACTAAAGCCTTTTCCCTGATTGGGCGGCCACTGTTTGTCGAGCATACCGGTCTTTACCTGGACGGGCTGAATGGCCTGCCCGCCGGGCTGACACGCATTTTTTGGCATCGACTGGATGCCGATCGCTTTACCGCGCTGGTGCACGCGCTGGACAGCCAGAGCGCCACGGCAAAAACCGTTCTGGGCTACTGTGACGGGCGCAAAATGTATCAGTTTTCCGGCGAAGTACGCGGTAAGATCATCGCTGAGCCGGCGGGCTCGCGTGAATTTCTCTGGGATTGCATCTTTGTGCCGGAAGGCCATACGCAGACTTTTGCCGAAATGGGTGAGCTAAAGCATGAAATTTCCATGCGGCGGCTGGCGCTGGATCGCTTTGCCGCCTTTTTGAAAACCGCAAGGAATCTGCCATGAAACCTGAACTGAAACGTGCCTACGATGCCGGAAAATTAATTCTCTTCGCCGGGGCAGGCGTTTCACGCAACCTGGGCCTGCCGGAATGGCATGAGCTGATTGCTCATCTTGCGCAGGAGCTGGGCTACGATCCGAAAATTTTCAATACTTATGGCACCCATCTGTCGCTGGCAGAGTATTACAAGCAGAAAAAGGGATCGCTGGGTCCGCTGCGCAGCTGGATGGATCGCGAGTGGCACCGTCCTGATATTGATGTGCGTTCCTCAGAAATTCACACCATGATTACCCAGGGACATTTTTCACGCATCTATACCACCAACTATGATCGCTGGCTGGAGATGGCGCACGACGCGCACAAGGTGCCCTATTACAAAGTGGCAAACGCTGCCGATCTGGTTTCACTTACTGAAAACCGCCGTCATATTATTAAGCTGCACGGCGATTTTGATGACGATACCTCTATTGTGCTGGATGAAAGCAGCTATTTTGAACGTCTCTATTTTGATTCACCGCTGGATATTAAACTGACGCACGATGTCATGGGCAATTCTGTGCTTTTTGTCGGCTACAGCATCAGCGATTTTAATATCCGCCTGCTGTTCTATCGCCTGACAAAAATGTGGGGCCGTACCGGACTGGCTTCTGCCCGTCCTACTTCTTATCTGTTTACTAACCGGAGTAATCCGGTGGCGAAAGAGGTATTAGGCCAGTGGGGTATTGAGATGATTGTTTCAGAGGAAGATGATCCGCGTAAGGCGCTGGGGGATTTTCTGACTGAGCTGATTGCCTGAGGCTTACCCTGCGGGTGGCTATGCACGGCCACAAAGAGGAGATGGGGTAAATCGCCTCTTTTGCTGGAAGAGCAGCGCACGCTCCCTTTATGTGGCCGACATTTTACTCTAATGCTGACGACCAGGCAGGGAGTGTAAAAAGTGAAACATCAGTGACGAAGCTGTGCCAGCTCGTGTTCAGTAAGGCCGGTGGCTTCCAAAACAGACTCGCGAGACATGCCCATTTTCAGCAGGCTGCGTGCAACTTCAAGTTTGCCTTCATTACGCCCTTTTTCAATGCCGCGCTGTTCACCAAGCTGGATACCTTTCTCAATCCCCTTTTCGATACCTTTCTCAATCCCCTTCTGCTCAAGCTGCTGTGCGATGGTCATAAGTGCGTCTCCGTGTTGCGGCACACGCTGTGCCAGTTCTCGAACAAAGGTTTCGGCATCGGCTGACTCACCTGCCTGTAACAGATAGTGTATCAGTGCCATTACCTGGGGTGAAGAGAGATAATCAGCCATCAGCAGCGTAGCCAGACGATCAATCAGAGTAGCGATGTCACGCTGGTGAATATGTTTTTGCAGCAGCGTAAGTGCTGCCATGCTGCGATGGTTCATAATCTCATCGTCAGGTATTACAGTGATATCCACCAGTGGGAAAGCGCTCCTATAACGTTTTTCTGCCAGTGCCGGATCATCAAACTCATCCAGCCAGCGGGTGGTTTCGAAGGAGGATGCGCCATATAAGACGCTGGCGCGTTTCTGGCTAAGTTGATTGCCTGAGGTTTTATTCCTCAGGCAAAGGGTTACGATTAATCAGGCGCGCAGCGCCGCCACCAGCGCCGGGTCAGCCTCGGCACGTACCAGCACTGGAATAACATGCAATGGCGTCTCTACCGTCAGCCACTGACCGCCCTGATATTGCGTCCCGCTGCGCGTAATCCAGCGATCGCCTGCGGGCAACCAAAGGCGGCGCTCACGCTGCCCGGCATGCAATACCGGCGCTACCAGCAAATCCCGGCCCAGCAGATATTGGTCTTCTGTCTGCCAGCTCTCCCCCTGCTGCGGATAGTGATAAAACAGCGGACGCATCACCGGATCGCCCAGCTGATGCGCTTCCTGCATCAGCTGACGGATATAGGGCCGCAGACGCTCGCGCAACAGCAGACAATCCTTCATCAGCGCGTAGTTCTCCTCGCCATAGCTCCAGACCTCATTCGGCGAACCGCTGTTGCATTGTGCAATGCCGTTACGCCAGGCCTCTTGCGGCTGAATTTGCGGTTCACGGTAGCCGTGCAGACGCATCACCGGACAGAATACCGCCCACTGGAACCAGCGGATCAGCAGTTCATGGAAAGCGGGATCGTGAATATTTCCGCCCTGAAAGCCGCCAATATCGGTGGTCCACCAGGGAATACCGGCCATCGCCATATTCAGACCAGCCAAGAACTGATTACGCAACGCATGAAATGAGGAGTGGACATCTCCCGACCAGGCGAGCACGCCATAACGCTGGCTGCCCGCCCAGGCGCAGCGCACCAGGTTGACGATCTCTGTTTCGCCCTGCTGTTGCAGGCCTTCCCAAAAGCCTTGCGCAAACTTTTGCGGATAGATATTTCCCACCTCAAGCACCGGCCCCAGATGGTAGCGATAGTTATCAAAATCGTAGGCACGATACTCCGGCTCCGCCTCATCCAGCCAGAAGGTACGAATACCGAGATCGTAATAGTTGCGCCGCACTTCCTGCCAGACAAACTCTCGCGCCGCCGGATGCGTGGCATCAAAAAAGGTGGTGTTGCCGAGAAAATCCAGATTAACCGATACGCCACGATCGCTGTTAACCAGCAGTCCCCGCGATTTCATACGCGCATAGTTGGCGCTTCGGCTATCCACCGTCGGCCAGACCGAGACCATGGTTTCGATGCCCATCTCTTTTAGCTCTTTGACCATCGCCGCCGGATCCGGCCAGTCGAGCGGATCAAAGCACCAGTCGCCCTGATTCGGCCAGTGGAAAAAGTCGATCACAATGACCGATAGCGGTAGCTGACGCCTGCGGTACTCGCGCGCCACCTCCAGCACCTCCTGTTGGGTGCGGTAGCGTAACTTGCACTGCCAGAAGCCGGTAGCAAAATCGGGCATCACTGGCGCGGTGCCTACCGCGCGACCATACTGACGCACAATCTGCGCTGGTGAATCACCGGCGGTGATCCAGTAATCCATCTGATCGGTGACCTGCGCCTGCCAGCGGGTAATATTTTTACCGAAGGTCGCCTCGCCAATAGCCGGGTTATGCCACAGCAAGCCATAGCCGAGACTGGAAACCATAAAAGGCACGCTGGCCTGCGAGTTACGCTGCGCCAGTTCCAGCGTACACCCTTTGAGATCCAGCCCCTCCTGTTGATACTGCCCCATCCCGTAAATCTTTTCGTCACGCCGCGCCTCGAAACGCACCGTCAGCTGATATTTGCCGCCCGGAATCGGACGGAACTCGCGACCATCCAGCTTCAGCGCGCTGATATATTTATCCTGACTTTTCTCCGTGGCACCAATACCTACCGTGGTGCGCTGACGCCAGAACTCTTCCAGCAACAGTTCGCCGTGCTGATTATAAAAAGCCAGCTGGCCGCGCTGGTTCAGCGTGGCGGTAATATTGCCGTTACGCAGGCTAAGCGTCTCGTTTCCTTGTGTCATTTCTACCGGCAGCGGTGCCGCTGGCAGCAGCGCCCAGTCAGTATCCGCAATGTCAGGCTGGCAGCTGGCGCGTACCCGCAGGCTGTTCTCTCCCCACGGCTCGATAATCAGCGTTTGGCGATCGAACTGCCAGATAAGACGGTGCGCTTCCGCACGTAATTCACTCATGACAACTCCTGTGGCTGCAAAGCGTTTGATCCGGCAGCGGACTGCGCCGCCACGGTTTTATGTTGGTTAATCTGGCGCATCGTGTCGTCATTAAGCCGATACCAGCGCATCGTCAGGGCGCTACAGAGTGAAAGCACGCCGGGGATCAGGGAGAAGAGCGCAATGATAGCCAGCATAGCGGCAGGATTTTGCTGCGGTGCCTGCGCCACGTAGCCGCTGAGCCCCAGCGTCCAGCCGACAATCGCTCCGCTCACCGCCATGCCCATTTTCAGCACCGCCAGCAGCGTGGAAAAAATGGTGCCGTCCATGCGTTTACCCTGACGATATTCGCCGTAGTCCACCACATCGGACATCATGACCCACATCAGCGTGGTGGTGACCTGATAGAAGCTGGAAACGATAAAGGTCATGCCCACCAGCAGCGTCAGCGTTGCTGGCAGAAAGAGAATGGAAATGCTTAACAAACCGCAGGCGACGGCGCTAAAAGTGAAGGCAGTGAGCTTGCTGTGACGCCGGGTCATCCACTTCGCCAGCCCGCTACCGACGCATTTGCCAACAATATGCGCGGCCAGCAGCCACATAAACAGGCTGGCATCGCCCAGATAATAGGTGACGTAATACATCATCGCCCCAAGGCGCACCACGCCGAAGGCGATATTAAAAAACACCAGCAGCGCGACAATACGCCACTGGTCGTTGCGCAACATATCGCGCAGATCGGCACGGAAATTTTCATGCGTGCCTTTGACGCTAACGCGTTCGCGGGTGTTGAAAAAGCAGAGCAAAAACATCACCGCCGCCAGGCTCGCCATCACCGCCATGGCGTTGAAATAGCCATCCAGCTTATTGCCGCCGCCCAGCCACTCCGCCAGCGGGATCATCAGGAAAGTGGACATCGCACCACCCAGCGTGGCGAGGAAAAAGCGGTAAGATTGCAGAGAAATACGCTGGGTATCATCAGAGGTGATGATTGCGCCCATCGAACAGTAGGGAATATTGATGGCGGTATAAAGCAGCATCATCAGGCAGTAGGTTACGCTGGCGTAAATCATCTTGCCGGTCAGCGACAGCGACTCAGGGACGGCGTAAATTAACAGGCAACTGATACCAAACGGCACCGCCAGCCAGAGCAGCCAGGGACGAAATTTACCCCAGCGCGTATGGGTGCGATCGGCGATCAGCCCCATCGCCGGATCAACGATGGCATCGGCAATGCGCGCCAGCAGAAACAGCGTGCCGACAAACACTGCCGGTAAGCCGACCACGTCGGTGTAATAGAAGGTGAGAAAAATAATAACGTTTTCCAGGCCGATATGGCTTGCCATATCGCCCAGACCGTAACTGACTTTTTCTTTAACCGATAAGGTTGCTCGCATCTTGGTCCGCCTTGTTGGTTTGCAAAGGGGCACCCTCCCTGGCTCTGAAAGGCAGTTATAGGGAGCCAGGCAAACAACAACAATTGCGGGATCTGATTAAAGTCTTATGTTTTTTATTTTATGTGATACGGGTAACAACGTTACTTCAGCGCTAACCGGCGTGCCAGACGGTGCAGATTACCCGCGTCCATTTCCAGCCGCCGGGCGCAGGCAGCCCAGTTATTATTGCTGGCCTGTAGCGCCCGCAAAATATACTGCCGCTGAAAATCCCGCGTGGCGTCCTGCAGGCTCTGCTGCGGCAGGGTTTCTGCCAGCGGCGGCGTCGCTGCCACTTTCGTGGCGCTATCGAGGGAAAAATGCTGCGGCATCAGCAAAATATCGCCGTTGCGGGCATCCGCCTGCGCAACGATAGTGGCGCGATAGATAGCATGTTCCAGTTCACGGATATTGCCGGGCCAGCCGTAGCCGCTCAACATGTTGCGTGCCGCCGCGCTCAGCGCAATATGCTGCAGGCCAAATTTCACCCGGCATTTTTCACAGAAGTAACCGGCCAGTAAAATAATATCCTCGCCGCGCTCGCGCAGCGCCGGAACCTGCAACGGAAAAACGCTCAGACGATGATACAGATCGGCGCGGAAGCTGCCCTCCGCCACCGCCTGCCGCAGGTCACGGTTAGTGGCGGCCAGAATGCGCACATCCACCTTCAGATGTCGGTCTTCGCCGACGCGCTGCAAATCGCCATACTGTAGTACCCGCAGCAATTTTGCCTGTAGCGTCAGCGTCAGCTCACCAATTTCATCCAGAAACAGCGTACCGTTATCGGCCATTTCGAACTTGCCGGTACGATCGTGTACCGCACCGGTAAAGGCTCCTTTCACATGGCCGAACAACTCACTTTCCGCCACCGTTTCCGGCAGCGCCGCACAGTTCAGATAAATCAGCGGGCTGGCAGCACGCGCCGACTGGCGATGCAGCGCCTGCGCCACCAGCTCTTTCCCCACACCGGTTTCACCACTGATCAGCACATTAAGATCGGTAGGCGCCACCACCGCAATTTCTTTCTTTAGCTGCTGCATGGGCAACGACTCGCCAATCATTTCGCTGCTTTCGCCTGTGCTTTGCCGGTGAGCGCTGAGCGTAAAGGCGTTGCCCGGCTGCTCCAGCTGTTCCAGCAGCAGCGCGTTGTTCAGAGCGCTGCCGGCCAGGCTTGCCACCACCCGCAGCTCTTCATCGCTGTAATCATCAAACTGGCTGGCATTCATGCCGTCCAGCGTCAGCGCACCGATCAGATCCTGACCGGAAAACAGCGGCAACCCAACGCAGGCGTGCACATGCAGCTCATGCCGATCGGGGATCAATCCATCATAGGGATCGGGTAAATCGCTGTCGGCCGGAAAACGCACCACATCTCCGGCGCGGGCAATCGCTTCCAGACGCGGATGCGCCTCGATTTTAAAACGACGCCCCATTACATCTGGTGCCAGTCCGGCGGTCGCCAGCGGACGAAAATGCTGCGCCTCATAGCGCAACAGCGCGGTGGCATCGCACCGCAGCAGGTGATGAATACTGGCGATCATCCGGCTAAAACGATCGGAGCGGGAAAGTCCGTTCTGGATCTCTACCGCCAGCGCGGCCAGGCCTTCAACTGAGATTGTCATACTGTCTTTTCCACAATGTCATTGTTGAAAACACAATAAACCTCAATTGTCACTTTAACAATTATAAAAATAAAAAATCTTAAATATCAATTAAATAAAAGTTGGCACGCCGCATGCACTAAGTAAAGAAACTTTATGAACCTGTTGAGGAACCAAAATGAGCATTCACGTTAAAAATAACATTACCTGGGTAGGCCAACGTGACTGGGAAGTACGTGATTTTCATGGTACCGAATATAAAACGCTGCGAGGCAGCAGCTACAACAGCTATCTGATCAAAGAAGAGAAAAACGTCCTGATTGATACCGTCGATCATAAATTCAGCCGTGAATTCGTGACCAACCTGATGCAGGAAATCGATCTGGATAAAATCGACTACATCATCATCAACCATGCGGAAGAAGACCATGCGGGCGCGCTGACCGAGCTGATGACGCGTATTCCCCATACGCCGATCTACTGTACCGAAAACGCTATCGATTCAATTAATGGTCATCACCATCATCCGGAGTGGAATTTTAACGTGGTGAAAACCGGCGACTCGCTGGATATCGGTAACGGCAAAAAACTGATCTTTGTGGAAACGCCGATGCTGCACTGGCCGGACAGCATGATGACCTATATGACCGAAGATGCGGTGCTGTTCAGTAACGACGCTTTTGGTCAGCACTATTGCGATGAACATCTGTTCAATGACGAAGTAGACCAGACTGAGCTGTTTGAGCAGTGCCAGCGCTACTACGCCAACATCCTGACGCCGTTCAGCCGCCTGGTAACGCCGAAAATCAATGAAATCCTTGGCTTTAACCTGCCGGTAAGCATGATCGCCACGTCTCACGGCGTGGTATGGCGCGATAACCCGACGCAGATTGTTGAGCTGTATCTGAAGTGGGCGGCGGATTACCAGGAAGATCGCATCACCATCTTCTACGACACCATGTCCAACAACACCCGCATGATGGCCGACGCCATTGCTCAGGGCATTAACGAAGTTGACCCACGCGTAGCGGTGAAAATCTTTAACGTGGCGCGTAGCGATAAAAACGAAGTGCTGACCAACGTGTTCCGCTCAAAAGGCGTGCTGGTCGGCACCTCCACCATGAACAACGTGATGATGCCAAAAATCGCTGGTCTGGTCGAAGAGATGACCGGTCTGCGCTTTCGCAACAAACACGCCAGCGCCTTCGGCTCGCACGGCTGGAGCGGCGGCGCGGTGGATCGCCTCTCTACCCGCTTACAGGACGCAGGCTTTGAGATGTCCCTTAGCCTGAAAACTAAATGGCGTCCGGACGGCAAAGCGCTGGAAGCGTGCCGTGAGCATGGCCGCACTATTGCGCGTCAGTGGGCACTCTCTCCGCTGCCGGAAAACGTTGCCCAGCCGGAGCCTGCCGCTGCACCTGCCGCCGCGCTGGATGTGCCGGTTAGCGCCGCGCCGGAAAGCGCCGCCGCAGGCGATGCTGAACAAAAGATGGTCTGTAGCGTATGCCTGTGGGTATATGACCCGGCGACCGGCGAAGATTCTCAGGACGTTGCGCCGGGCACTGCCTGGGCTGACGTGCCGGACGACTTCCTCTGCCCGGAATGCGGCATGGGTAAAGACGTTTTTGACCCGTACGAGGGCTAAGATTATGTCATCAGATATTGTCATTATCGGCTCCGGCTTTGCCGCCCGACAATTAATTAAAAATCTGCGTCAGCAGAATAAAGAGATAGCTATCCGCCTGATCGCGGCGGACAGCTGCGATGAATACCATAAGCCAGAACTGAGCCACGTTTTCTCTCTGGCGCAGCGGGCCGACGATCTGACCCGCGTCACCGCCGCCGAGTATGCGGAGAAGAACAACGTCATGCTGCATCCGCATACGCGGGTAACGCGTATTGATGCTACCACGCACCGCATTGAGACCACGGCGGGCGACTTCGCCTACGGCAAGCTGGTGCTGGCTACCGGAGCCGAGGCACTGGTACCGTCGGTCAGCGGCAGCGAGCTGATGTATACCCTGAACAGCCAGCAGGAGTATCGGCAGTGTGAAGAGAGCCTGCAGGGCGCGCAACGCGTGCTGCTGCTTGGCGGCGGACTCATCGGCACTGAACTGGCGATGGATCTTAACCGCGCCGGTAAACAGGTAACGGTCATCGATCGCAGCGGCGGCCTGTTATCCGCACTGATGCCGCCGGAAATCAGCGGCCGCCTGCAACATCGCCTGCTACAAGCAGGCGTGGAGATGCGCTTTAACAGCGAACTGGCTTCGCTGGCGCGCTATCACGATACGCTGGTCGCCACGCTGAGTAACGGCCAGCAGATCACCTGCGATGCGGCGGTATGCGCCATTGGCCTGCGTCCGAACATTGCGCTGGCCCAACAGGCGGGCCTGACCACGCGGCGCGGCATTGTGGTAGACGATCGGCTAACCACGTCGCATCCCGATATTTTTGCGCTGGGCGATTGTGCAGAGATCCAGGGCAAACTGATGCCGTACCTGCAACCGGCTCAGCTGGCAGCGATGACGCTGGCGAAAAACCTGACCGGTAACAGCGCCAGCCTGAGCCTGCCAGCGATGCTGGTAAGGGTTAAAACGCCGGATCTGCCGCTGCACCTGGCAGGCCGCGCGGGCGATCCCGATCTGAACTGGGAGATGCAGTTCAGTAAAGCGGGCATTGTGGCGAAAGGAGTGGACGCTGCCGGACAGCTCAAAGCGTTCGTGGTCAGTGAAGATCATATGAAGCAGGCGCTTCCCCTGCTGAAACAGTTAACCCGTTAAACACGGAGCCAAACATGACCGACCTGATTTGTTATCAAACGCTGCCGCGCTGGAACAGTGATACCTTACCGCCCGCCTGGCAGCAGCCTTACCGCACCGAGGCGGGCAGCTGGGCGCAGCCGAAGCTGTATAAAGGCACGCTGGATCTCGCCTTGCTGACTGAACTGGGCGAGATAACCGAGACCTTAACTTTAACCGCTGATTCCCGCCCGCCGCGCCTGGGGCCGGAGCAGCTGCATCGCGTGACCGGTTTCAGCCCTGACATGGAGTGCCAGCTGGCGCTTTACTGCAAGCCGGAGGATTACTATCACCGCCGCTATCAGCTAACGCCGACGCATTCTGAGGTGGTGGAAGCGGCAAAAATCATTCCGCCGGGGCGCGTGCTGGATCTGGGCTGCGGCAACGGGCGCAATGTGCTTTATCTGCATCAAAAGGGTTTTGAGGTCGAGGGTTGGGATAAAAACAGCGACAGCCTGAACGGCCTGCGGCAGATTATTGCCACCGAGGCGCTGGAGGGGATTCACCTGCAGCAGTGCGATTTAAATCAGGTCACGATTAAGAAGCAGTACGATTTTCTGCTCTCTACCGTGGTGATGATGTTTTTGCAGCCGGAGACGATCCCGGGGCTGATTGCTCAGATGCAGCAGGCCACCACGCCGGGCGGCCACAATCTGATTGTGGCGGCAATGAGCACGCCGGACTATCCCTGCCCGATGCCGTTCCCCTTTACCTTTAGCCGCAGCGAGCTTCTGGGCTATTATGACGGCTGGGATATTCTGAAGTACAACGAGAACCCCGGCGCGCTGCATAAAACCGACGCGCAAGGTAATCGTATTAAGCTGCGCTTCGCTACGCTGCTGGCGCGTAAGCCGGTTTGAGTATCTGTCTGCTCAACGGTACTGCGGGTAGCGCTTACCTGAGCCATGCGGCGGTCAGCCAGATTAAATAACCGACGCGGCTTAGCCAGATAAACGGGTTGGTTGCAGCGGCGGGAAAATGATTTTTCAGGGCTTAGAAAAAAAATCCCGGCCAGTTGGCCGGGATTCTCATTTACTTCAAGATATAATCAAATTTCTCATCCCAGTTAAATCGAATGTCTTGTTGTTTTATTTGCTCGAAGATTTGAACAATTTTATCAAAGCCTTCACCAAGATATTTTTTTGATTGCTCGGAGTTTAGCCAAGTTATCGTTACTGGTCTTTCTACATCATTACTTAGCCGATCTCTGAGAGCATCAAAATTGCCTCCATAGTAAGGGCCAAAATTTAATAGCAAGGACATAACTTTATGGAAGTCATGTTCATTTCTTATTGTTTTCCCCTCTAAAATTATTTCACTCATACTCACTTCCACTTACCTATTGAAGTCGCAGTTTCATAGTGGTCAGTCGTTATATAAAGCAAACCATCATTTGAATATAATAACCTTGTTCCTGGTTGGTTGCTTCTTGACATAGTATTATTTAATCCTATATCGGCTTCTCGCCATACTCTATCCTGCGCTGAGGGTAATAGATTTGTCGAATTTTCAAAGACATCCCCACCTAACTGACCGCCAGGAGTCGTATTGTTTAATGCCTTACCAGGTTTCCAACCATTAGCCGCTGCCTGCGTTTTATTCAAATAATGCTGAGGTAACTGCCCAGTGTTGCGCAGACTTTCCACTACTTCATTTGCCGCTTCAGTAGTTTTCAGATCCAGTTTTAGGCCCGCATATTTAACAGAATTATGAGCAACATTACTGGTGTTTTTTGCAACATTTGCGGCAACAACCTCTGTTTTCCCCGCCTGTTCACCGCCCTTAATAATATTATCAATAGCCGACGTATCAGACTTACTTGCCGTAGCTGCTCCCTGAGAAGCTTTTCCATTTCCTGATAATGGCTTATCTAGTGCAAACGCAACGATCACCGATGCAAGAACTGCTTTACTCAGGTTGTTTTTTTGCAATCCTGTATTATTCGCTACCGGTTCCAGTTCAGAGATGGAATAAGCAGCCAGTTTCTGGCATTGCGCGTTACAGTCCGGCGACGCCTGCAGCACTTTCAGATTCGCAAGCTCCGCTTTCTGGTCGTTAACCGAAATCCCTGTTGCCAGTGCCTTCGCCTGCTGCGCTGCGTCCAGCTTTTTCAGGTCAGACAGAAGCTGCTCTCTTTCCTCATCCGTCTTCGCATTCGCGTATTTTTCGGTGAATGTCGTGATGTCCTTATCACTCAGGAAATTATTCTCAACAACAACTTCGTTCGACGCGCTGTCCCTCACCGCAGCCGTTTTTTCACTGTACTTTACATGTGTTAAAGTCGAGTTTTGCTGATGCGTACCTGCGTCGCTAACTTTTTGCCCCGACGCGCTTTTTCAGCCCAGACACGCTACCGCCATACCGTGATCGTCCGATCTGCACAGCCGCATCTTAGCAGTCAGCAACAGCCCCGCCATTAGTATTTCCTTTAGTTTCAGTTGGGTTAATCTGGTAACGGTGCTACAAAACATACCCTGTCCCGTTATTGAATTATAAAACTGTGCTCATTCGTGGCAGGTGCATGGAAAATGACAGATAAAACAATCCCGGCGCGAAGGCCGGGAACGTTAAAATAAGGAATAGCTTTGCTCGCTGTACAGGCTCTTTAAATTAAGTCTTCACCATTAAGAAGTACTATTACGTTTTCTTTTCCCAGTTCATTCCGTATCATATTAGCCATCTCATCTGTCGATATATCTAGAGCCTTGTTATTAACTGCAATCATGAAGGAAGACTCGGCGTTAAGACCATATTCCATTGAAATGTCTTTATCGAAACGGTCTAACGGGCAAGCTTTATACAATAGATAGTGCACCGGAAAAATCTCAGGATTTTTTTCCTGAAAGAAATTCAACTTACATTGTAATTCCAATGTAGGTAACGTTGTAAAACATGTCATATCAATCGCCATTTTATCTCACTTAATCCTTATAACATTACCAGATTTATCAATGACAATAACTTTTTCGAGTCCTATTATAGGCCATTGAGAAAGTTGATTTTGTAATGCAGGCAAACTAGCTTTTGTATCAGACATATTGATAACAACATTATTTGTTTGTCCTGAAGTGACTTTGCGCTTAACCTCGCTATAGATATTTCTGACATTACTGGATTTTGGCGCATAATTATCAAAAACCTCACCATTTATCCGATAATCAGGGTTCTTATTGCCAGAAATATAGGGGTTCTGCTCAACCTGGAAGCCAGACTGTGAAAGTATCTGAGCACTCTCATTTTCTCGATTCAAAGAACGAATATTCTCTTTCGTCATTTTAGGATCTGTCGGCGTAACACGTCCTGTCAATGTTCCCTCAGATTTTGCAATACTGTTACCAATAGTGCTATTTTGCCAAAACGCAGCATCTCCTGAAGAAATAATAGAACCTCCAGGCTTGGATATTGCGCCCTGTCCAGCCAGACCACCAAATATAGCTGCCGTGCCAAGACCTACATTTAAAACACCGTCACCATAACTGCCATCGACTATTTGTCCAATACCGGTACCTGTCTGATGTGCTCCGCCAGCAACAACAGATCCCCTCACCAATGCTCCCGGCACTCCAGGAAGTACCAGCAGAGCATCAGTACCCAGTGCTGCCTGTCCCGATTGTGCACTATAAGTTTTAAGGTAGCTGAGAGCCTCATTATAAGCTTTGGCATCAGCGGCTGATGCCACAAAAGCCCCACCTTTGGTCAGTGCCTGTATGGCTTCAGCAGCCTGCTGCTCTGAATAACCATACATCGTCTGAAGTTCATAACCGTACTGGTTAAGTAGCCCGGCAAGTTGTTGCTTTTCAGCATCGTTAAGTTGGCCTTTCTGATACTTATCCAGAAGCGTATTACTGGCCCTGTCTTCATTGGTCAGACGAACAATAGCCTGTGAGGCTTGCAGCAGATTCTTTCCATTCTTCTGGTCTTCCAGTGCTTTGTTCAGGGTGTCGTTCTTCGACGGTGACAAAGCATTATTCTCAACCGCATTTTTCCCGGCCTGCGCGCCGGTGGTGGCGGATGCCGTGCTGTTTCCTGCCAGGCCGCCCGCCAGACCCGCTGCCAGCGTGCTCATCAGGCTCAGTTCCTGACGCTGAGCCTCCGTCAGCTGACTGCCCGGCTCTGACAAATCGACATGATAATAATGCTCAGCAATATAGTGCGCCGCCAGCTCGCCGCTGAAGGCGCCCGCCGCGCCTGCCGCTGCGTTGCCGCCCGCCATCTGTGCCGCCACCGCGCCCCACACCGCGTGCGCTGCCGCATTGGCCGCCACGTTCACGTTACCTTCCGCGTCGGTGGTCTGCTGTTTGATGACCTGCGCCACCCACGGGTTCAGCCCGCCTGCCGCCGCCTGCGCCGCATTACCGCCCGCAACGCCGCTGATAATCGCGCCCAGCGACTGCACCACCATCTGATTCTTACTGCCGGTGCCCCAGGTCCGCATCTCTTTCTGGTAGGCGTCGCTGCTGCGCAGTTCATCCAGCCATTTCTGCCGTTCTTTCTCACCGGTCCCCGCTGGCTGCTGATTGCCGGTGTCCTTTTTGGCTTTTTCCAGTGCCTGAATATCGCCATAGGTCTGCACGATATTGCTCATCTGACCGGTGATTTCACCCGCCATCTGCGCCATCTGCAGCCGCTTCTGCTCCTTCTCCTTGTCGAATATCGGACTGATGCTGCCGTTGGCGTGCTCCGTGTCGCGGCTCAGGTCATTCAGATTTTGTTGCTGTTGCTGCTGATTACGGAGGGTAATGGTGCCGTCAGCCACCGCCGACTGCGTGGTGCCTTCCGCATGGCCTTTACCGCCCAGCCCCGCCAGCAGCGTGCCGGCAGTGTTAGAGAGCGCGTTTGAGAGCAGCTGCCCGCCCAGCGAACCCTTGCTGGACATCCCGGCGCTGATGCCGCTGTGGCTGACCTTATAATCCGCCGCGTTGCCGATATCGCTGAAGCCCAGCGTGCCGGTGTCGAGGCGGTTTTTACCAGCCTCCGCCGTGGAGGCGATTACCGCACCGTTCAGCTGCGTGTGGCTGCCGGTGGTGATGTCAAAGCCGCCCTCGCCGGCAAAGATGCCGCTCTGCTCGTGCACGCTGCTGTAGCGGCTGCGCATTTTGTCCTGGCTGAGACTGATGTAACCGGAGCCACTCATCGAGCCAAAGGTAAAGCTACCGCCCGCCCCGAAGCTGGTCTGCTTCGAGTCGTAACGATCGCTGTCCTGCTGGCTGCTGATTGTCAGGTCACGCCCGATATCCGCCGTGACCTTGTTGCCGGTGACCTGCGCGCCGTTCAGCGTGGCGTCGCGTCCGCTGTTCAGCGCCACGTTGCCGCCGCTGTCCAGCGTGGTCTCGCTCCAGCGCGTGCCGTTGCCGCTCTCTTTGCCCTTCGCGCCGTTGACGCTGGCAAAGATGC
Organism: Pantoea alhagi; assembly: GCF_002101395.1. Classification (NCBI taxonomy): domain Bacteria; kingdom Pseudomonadati; phylum Pseudomonadota; class Gammaproteobacteria; order Enterobacterales; family Erwiniaceae; genus Pantoea; species Pantoea alhagi. The sequence goes on from NZ_CP019706.1 coordinate 479,390, forward strand.
TTATGCCCGCACTACCGCTGCCCACGCCGAAACTCAGGCCAACGCCGCCGCCGCTGCTGCTGTTTTTGCCGCTGCTCTGCTGCGTGCTGGCCGCGCCGGTTAACAGGATATCCCTGGCGGCGTTCAGCGTACTGTCGCCCGCCACCTTCATCTGGCTGCCGCCAATCAGAATATCACCGCTGCGCGCGCTGTCGCCTTTACCGTTAGCGGTAATCGTCAAATCTTTACCGGCGTTCAGCGTGGAGCCGTTAACCGTATCAGAACTCTGATGCTGCTGCGATTTCGATTTTTGCGTGGTCAGTGAGACGCTGATGCCTACGCCATTATTCGGATCGCCGCTGGCCGTTGCCTGCTGTGACGCCAGCACTGCCTGTACGCCGGAGAGCGCGGTTTTGGTCGCCTGCAGCGCCGCGAGTCTGCCGTCGCTTTCGCTTTTTGCCGCCTGCGCGGTTGCCACTGCGCTATTGATGGCTTCGCCTACCGCGCCGGACAGCGCCAGCGTCAGGCCGCTGGTTTTCTGCTCAAAGCGTTCGTCACGGGTACGCTTATCGTGGCCCGGCTCGATCACTACCGCATCGCCGTTGATATCCAGGCTTTTGCCTGCCACCAAATCCGCCCCGCCAATATGCGTTTGCCCGCCTGAGGTAATCGCCACGTCGCCACCGGTACTGCCCACGGTACTGACGCTCTGGCTTTGCGTGGTGCCCTTCTCACGCAGATCGTGCACCGATTTGCTGCTGCCGATAGTAAAGCCAATGCCGCCGCTGCCCATAAGGCCGCTTTTTTTGGTTTCCTTAAAGCGCCAGCTGGAATCGGTATTGGTGGCCGCTGCAATATCTACATTGTTGCCCGCCCTCAGCGCAACGCTGCCATCGCCCACCACCTGCGAGCCTTTGACCAGCAGATCGTTGCCCGCCGTGACCGCGACATTATTACCGCTCAGCAGCGTGCCCGCCTCACGCGTGGCGCTGTCCTCTTCGATGGTGTGCGTGGTTTTCTTCTTCAGGAAACCTTTTTTGGTTTTGGTTTCCTCTTTGTAGTGATAATCGCTTTCGGTCGCGGTGTTCAGGTTAACGTTATGACCGGCGGCAACCGCGATATCCTGCTGCGCTGTGACCTGGGTTGCGTTGCTGTTCAGGTCGCGTCCCGCCAGCAATGAGGTATCGCCACCGCTAGCGACTTCGGTGCCCTGCTGGCGCACATGCTCATTGATTTCCTGCTTTTTGCCTGCCTTATAGCTGTTGCCGGAGCGGGTTTCTTGCGCCTGCAGATTAAGGTCGCGTCCCGCCTGCAATGCCACATCGCCTTCCGCCGCCAGACCTGCCGCCTGGCTGGTGAGATCGCGCCCTGCCGCCAGTTTTAGATCGCCACCGCTGGTAATAGTAGTGCGATCCAGACCAGAGGCGTGCGACTCCGATTTGCCATTGCAGCTGTTTTGCTGGGTGGTTGCGGCGTTGAGGTTGAGATCGTTGCCTGCTGAAAGCGCGGCATCTTTTCCAGCATTCAGCGTGCTGGCACTTAGCGACAGATTATTATCCGCATGCATTGCCAGCTGACCGCCAGCAGAGATATTGCTGCCCTGCCAGGTGGTGCTGGAATTACCTTTGGTATTCCCTCGAATAGTCTGACTTTGCGCCTGGTTAATTTCATTCGCGGTAACGGCGATATCGCCCCACGCGTTCATTAATAGATTGCCGCCAGACTTAATATCTGCATCCTGAACCGCAATGTTTTTACCTGAATTCAGGCTAAGCGCATCGGCGGCATTGATGCTGGCTCTGTCGCCCACCATCGTCTCAGTCAGACTGACTTTATTACCGAACAGCCCCTCTCCACCAATATGGATCTGCTTCGTCTGCGTGATGTTATTAATGCTGCCGTTCAGGCTTTCAAGCGCGACTTTTTTCCCGCTGATGGCTGAGCCGATATTATTAATATCGTTTAACGCGCTCAGCTGGAGATCGCCGCCCGCATTAATCAGCCCCTGATTCAGGTTATTAATGCTGTTCTGGCTATCAAGGTTTAGATCCGCTTTGGCGGTAAGCGTGCTGCCGCTATTGGTGATATTACCTGCGTCCAGCTTGACGTTATTACCGGCAATCACGCTGCCGTTATTTACCGTCACATCCTTCGGCGACAGATAAACTTTCGGCACCATCACCGTTTCACCATTAACGGTGGCGGCTTCCCACCAGATAATGCTGTGATCAAGCGCGGCGATCTGATCGGCGGTAAGCGATACGCCAAACTGCAGGCCCAACGACTGCTGTGCGGCGGCAGCGTTATCCATCAGGTAACGCATCTGTTCCAGATCGGAACCGATGCCGTTAATGTAGCGGCTGCCGGTTTGATTGATTACCGTATTGCTGACGTAGCGCGTATCAAATGCCGCATCGCCAAGGAAACGATAGTCATATTCCGGGTGCAGATTCAGGCGACCCAGCAAATAGGAAGACCCTAAAAAGGCTTTTTCATTGGTGAACTGAGTGCGAGTTTCCTGCTCAGGCGCTGTCTCCGGCTGGGTGCCTAATAAGGAATAGAGATCGCCATACAGCCCTTTATCCAGCTGTCCTAAGCCGTTTAACTTCGGGTTTACGGTGATCAGATAATGGCTGTTTGGATCGGCAGACGGCACGAAATAGCCATTATCGCCGCTCGGTAAGGGATAGGCGCTGGTATCAACCGGGTTGCCCTGATAATGGTTTAACGCCTGGCCCGCAGTATTAGCAGCGGCCAACTGTGCCGCCTTCTCTAACGACGATGCGCCTTTACGCGAACCATCATACTGATTAAGCGATGCGCCAGATCCGCCATTGCTTTCCAGCGAGCCGCCGCCGTTAATTGCCTGTAGCGCACTTTGCAGCTGATCGCGCCACTGGGGGGAATTAATGGCAAGCCCGATAACAGGAGTTAACGATTGTGTTTGCTGAGCACCGTTAATGTACTGATGACTTAAGGCACTTAACCCAGGCGCGCTTAATGTGTGACTGAAGCCATCCACTTCAGATGTAGTATTGGTGTTGCTAATATTAGTTTTAACATTAAGGTTAACTGTACTGCCAGCCTGAATAACAGCACGAAGACCGGTTCCATCCACTGTGGTTTCATATTCAGACAAGCCTGAAATAATATATGGAACTCTTCTATTTAAATCATTATTAAAATGTATGGTAACGCTGTCGTTATAGGGCTCTCCATCACCCTGATTAACAAGAGGTATACCTACCATATTGAATGAATCAACTTTATAGGTGATATATTCTTTTGTAACTGAGTTTTCCCAGCTACTATTTTTTAGTATATCCCCAGTTATATTTATATCTCTTCCGGCCAACAGACTGCTTGCTTGATTATCCAGTGAAAGTGCTGAAACAGCCAAATCGCGATTAGCAGCAATTCGCCCAGCTGGGCCTTGTGATAAAGCCTCGCTTTTTGTCTGTTGTACCAGATAACGTCTCACTCCTCCTTTTTTGGTTGGTGCATAATAATTATATTCATAATAACTACCTGCACTCTCTGCCCCGCCGCCGCCGCTTGTTTCGAGGTAGGTAAATACTCCAAGCTCTCCATTTGTTTTGGATAAATCACCTAACCTAACGAGGATACGTTCCTGACCAATATTTGCAGGTAGATTGGGCATTGTTGTGGTAGTTTTTGAAGTCTCTAACCCATTACGGGTATTCAATAAATGCCCAGTCTTAACCGTGATATCGCCGTTCTGCGTCTCGATGGTGCCGGAGGTGTTTACCACCTCGCTATTGGCATTGCCTGCCGCGTCGCGCTGCATCCACAGGCTGTTACCCGCCAGCACATCACCCTGCTGGTTTTTGATACTGTTGGCGTAGAGATACAGGTTATTCGCCGCGTAAAGCAGCGCGGTATTCACGATGCTGCCCGGTGCGCTGAGCGTCAGATTGCCCAGCGTGCCGGTAAAGCCGTCGAGCGCGATATCGCTGCGGCTGGTCAGGTTGATGTTGCCGCCGCCCTGCAACGTGCCGCTGCCGTTCATGGCGATGCGGTTGCCGCTTAGCGTGCTGTCGCCGTTGCCGCTGGTGAGCTGGCCGTTGTTAATCAGATCGCCACCTGCGCCCAGTGTTAGCGCCTGGCCCTGCATGGTGCCCAGGTTTTCCAGCGCGCCGTTACTGCTTACGCTCAGTCGGTTACCGGCGGCCAGCGTACCTTTGTTGGTAAAGGCGTTAATCAGCTTCAGCGTCGCGTCGCCCAGCGCAACCACCTGTCCAGGCTGGTCGAGGCCGTTGCTGTTCAGCACCAGGTTACCGCCGCTGAACAGCCTGCCAGCCGCATTCTGATTAACCTGTGCGGCAGTGACGTTTAGCTGATTGTTGCCCAGCAGGGTGCCGCCGTTGGTCAGTTGCTGATAGTTAACAGTGAGAGTGTCGCCCTGCACGCTGCCCTGGTTATTCAAACCGTTGCCGGTCAGGGTGCCCTGCTGCTGCGCCAGCAGCGTGCCGCTGTTGCTGGCGTTGGCGGCATTCAGGATCAGCTGCGTTGCCTGCAGCCAGCCGCTGTTGGTGAGCTGCGGGGTGTTCAATGTCAGTTCGCCGCCGGAAAGTATTTTTCCGCTATTGTTCGCCAGGCCGGTGGCGTTAATTCCGCTCGTTTCGCCGCCCTGAATCAGGCCGTAGTTAAACAGTTCCGGCGCTTTAAGCGTCAGCGCCTTCTGGCTGAGCAATGTGCCGTTAGCCGCATTGGTTAAACGGCCACTTAGCGTCAGCAGCAGGTTGTTATCGCCCTGCATCCGGCCACGGTTGTCCAGCGCGCCGCTAATCACCTGTAACTCGCCGCCCTGAATATGTCCGGCGTTATTCACCGATGCCGCCTGCAGATCCAGCTTACCCGCCGTCAGCAGGGTTTTATCCTGCTGCTGGGTCAGCGCTCCGTTGAGTTTTACCGTCAGGCCGTTAACGCCGCTGATATCGCCGCCGTTATTTAGCGTGTTGCCGTTCAGCGTCAGGTTTTTGGCTACCCATTGTCCCTGGTTGGTTAACGCCAGCGCCTGCAATGCCGCCGTGCCGTTAGCGCTGATTTTGCTGTCAGCAGTGGAGTCCAGCTTATCCGCGAGGATCAGCTGCATAACGTCGGCGCTCTGGATCGCGCCGCCGTTAGTCAGCCGCTGCGCGTTCAGCAGAATCTGTTGCCCCTGCCAGCTGCCGTTGTTAGTGACGTTGTCGCCATTGATGGTTAAGGTGCCCTGCGTCAGCAGCGCGCCGCCCTGGTTATTGATCAGCTCACGCGCGGGCGTGGTCAGCGCCATCAGCATCATGCGGCCCGCCATCTGCGGCAGCGACCCCAGCGTCAGCGCCTGTAGCCCAATCAGGCTGCCCTGATTAATCACTTTCGCCGGTGCGATATGCAGCGTTTTTCCCTGTACCGAACCGCTGTTGTTCAGGCTGCCGCCGGTGAGCGTCATCGCGCCCGCGCTCAGCACATCGCCCTGGTTGGTCAGGGTCTGCGCGTGGATCTGCGCGGCGTCCTGGCTGAGCAGATCGCCGTTGTTAGTGAGCAGCCCCGCGACGTTCGCGGTCAGCCCGCCGTTGCTCAGCAGCGATCCCTGATGTTGCCAGTTGTTGGCGCTAACCTGCGCCTGTTCACCCTGCAGGGTGCCGCTGGTCATTAGCCGATCGGCGTTCAGCGCTAACAGCCCGCCGGAAAGCGTACGGCTGCCCGCCGCGCTGGTCAGGCTGTCGCCCTGAGCATCCAGCAGAGAACTGCCCTGCCACAGCCCGCTGTTATTGAGCGCCTGGCCGCGCAGTGTCAGGCCGTCAGCGAGGATTTTACCCTGGTTGGTCAGGCTGTTTGCCGTCAGGCTGGCATCGCCCTGGCTTAACAGGCTGCCGCCGTTGTTTAGCTCATCACGCAGGCTGCCGGTAAGCTGGTCGATGCCGTTGATGGTGCCCAGGTTTTCCAGCGTATTGCCGTTAATCTCAATCTTTTTGCCCTGCCAGCCGCCTTCATTGCTGAAGCGGTTGCCGTGCAGCAGCAGACTGTCGCCGCTCAGCAGCGTGCCGCTGGCCTGGTTATCCAGCTGCTGCGCAGTGATATCCAGCACACTATCGCCCTGCAGCGCACCACGGTTATGCAGCGTATCCGCCGTTAGCGTCAGAGTCTGTGCGGCCAGCGCGCCGTTGTTCTCCAGCGTTTGCGCATCGAGCGTGGCCTGCTGCGCCAGCAGTTCGCCGTTGTTAGTCAGCGTTTCATTAACCTGAGCAGAAATCGTATCGGCCAGCATTTTGCCGCCGTTGCTGGCCTGACGGGCGTTGAGATCCAGCGCGCCATCCACCTGCAACAGCCCGGCGTTATCCAGCCGATCCAGCGTTAACGCCAGCGGCCCGCCGCTCAGCAGTTCGCCATCCTGCTGGTTGTTAAGCTGGGTGCTGTTCAGCGTCAGGATGCTGTTGCCCTGCAGCAGGCCACCGTTGGTGAGCTGCGGCGAGGTAAGGCTAAGGCGATCCGCCGCCAGCTTGCCCTGGTTAAGGATGCGCCCGCCCTCTAAAGTAAGCGCTTGCTCACTTATCAGACTGCCGCCGTTGTTGATGTCATTATTAACTTGCGCATCCAGCAGCGAAGAGGCGCGTGCGCTGCCGCTGTTTTGCCAGCTTTGCGCATTAACCCGCAGCGTATCCGCCTGCAAAACGCCCTGGTTATCCAGCTGCGTGGCAGCGAGTTCCAGCGTGCCGCCGCTAAGCAACTGTCCGTCGCGCTGATTGCCGATGGTGCCGCCATGCAGCGTTAGCTCGTCGTTGCCCTGTAGCAGGCCGCTGTTAATCAGATCGCCGCGCAGCGTTAATGCCTGCGCCACCAGCCAGCCGCTGTTATCGCTGCTGTCAGCCTGAAGCTGAATGCCATGCTGACCCAAAATTTTGCCGCTGTTGTGCAGCGTTTTGGTTTTTAAGTCGGCGTCGTGCTCGCTAAGCGCGTTGCCGCTGTTCTGCCAGTCGTTAACGTTTAACGACAGGGCGTCGCCCTGTATCAGGCCCTGATTATCCAGGCTGTCGCCCTGTAGCGTCAGTTTTCCGCCGCTGAGCAGCGTTCCGCCGTTGGTCAGGTCACTGCCGGTAATGGCAAGATCTTTGTTGCCCTGCAGCAGGCCGTTGTTGTGCAGCATATCCGCGTTGATCACCAGGCTGTCTGCCGCCAGTTGCCCCTCGTTACTCAGCTGTTTTTGCTGTAGCTGCATTGCCCCCTGCGCCAGCAAATATCCACCCTGCTGGTTAAGCAACTGGTTATGGCTGGCACTGAGCGTGGCAGCGTTAATCTCGCCGCTGTTGATTAAGCTGTCGCCGCTGAGCAGCAGTCCGGCGTCGCTTTTAATCAGGCCATCATTATTGAGCGTAGGTAGATCAAGCGTGAGGTCGCTGGCGGAGGCGATACTGCCGCCGCTCAGGTTATCCAGCCGATCGGCAGTCAGTCCCAGATTTTTGCTGCCCTGAATCAGGCCGCTGTTGGTGAGCTGCGGGCTGCTGAGCGTTAGCTGCGGCGCGATCAGCGAACCCTGGTTAAGCAGATTACCACTGGTGATCATCAGCGCATCCTGACCGGCAATCGCGCCGCTGTTGTCCAGCGTATCGGCATGCAGCGTTTGCTGCTGCGCCAGCAGCGCGCCGCTGTTTTTCGCCTGTGTCGCGCTAAGCGTCAGTGTGCCGCCTGCGGTAAGCTGCGCGGCGTTATCTACCCCGTTGCGCGCTGTGAGTTTGATATTGTTGCCGCTGTCCGCCGTGCTTGCCTTATCGGTTTTTATCTCTGCGGCGCTGAGCTGAATATCTTTTCCGGCGGTGAGTTTGCCCTGGTTAAGCGCAACCTTGCCGTTGCTGGTCAGGCTAATAGTGCTATCGCTGACCAGCGACCCCGCATTAACCGCCACCTCCTGTACGCCGTTCAGGGTTACCGCGCCGCCCGCTTTATGATCGCCGCTCAGGGCGATGCTCTCGCCTTTGGCCGTCAGCGCGCCGCTGGTCAGGCTGTTTTTCAGCGTCAGCCTGCCGCTGGCATCCAGCACCATATCGCCCTGACGGGCATTCAGGTTGCCAAGGTTAACCCCAACGCCTTTTTCGCTGGAGACCAGATGAATGCGGTTAGCATACATGCCGCCCAGCGCGCCGGTATCCACCGCCACGCCCGGTGCCGCGCCGCTGCCGGCGATCGGCGTGACGCTGCCATCCTGCGCCACCCGGTTGGCCCCGGCAATCAGCTTCAGATCGTTGGCGTGGATCGCCGCGTTGATTTCGGTGGCGCGTGAAATAAGGGAGAGCGCGTCGCTCTGGCTGGCATCCAGCCCCTGCCCTTCCACGGTAATGGTGCCCTGGCTGACCGTCAGTGCCTGCAGATTGCCCTGCGCATCCATGACCGGCTTGCCGGTAGTCAGGGTGGCGTTAGGCGTGTTAATAAATCCGCAGCCGTTACAGGTAATGCCGTAAGGGTTCGCCACCATCACGTTGGCCGCTTTCCCGGCTACTTCGGTATAACCCTGTAGCTGCGAACGGTTCGCGCCGGTCACTTCGTTGATGATCGCTTTGGCTTCCTGCCCGGCTTTCAGATTGGGGTTGTTCTGGATCAGGCCGCCCAGCTGCGTCGGAGTGAGCTGGCCGGTGGCGTTATTAAGGATCAGCCCCTCTTTGCCTACATTGTAATTCTGATACTGGTTATGAGAGAGGCCCGCCTGGTTTGGCGTGGCGATATTGATCACCGGCACGCCGTTAGCGGCCTTATCCAGCTGGGTGCCTTTACTGGTTGGGACGATGTTTGCCGCCAGCGCGGGCAACAGCGGTTGCCAGGCAATTAATGCGCAAATCAGGTAGCTCAGCAGACGTTGAGAAAGGCGTACCGGTTGTTGTTGATTGTCCATAATCTTTGCCTCTTAAAAAACCAAAGCGACCTGATAGTTAATGCTGAGATGATCCGGTGCCAGCCAGCCGGGATAGCTAAGTGGAACGCCAAGCGTGAACTGGGTAGAAAAATAGCGATTACGGCTGCCAAGCCCGACGGCGCCGCCCCACAGCGTGCCGGAGGCCCAGGGATCCTGCGCATCCTTTTGCAGCCAGCCGCCGTCCAGCGCCAGCGTGCTGCTCATGTCGCCGATATATGGCAGGGTGAACAGGCGGTAGTTGAGTTCGTTGCGCCAGTAGCCGCCGTTGTCGCCAGAGAGGTATTGCTCTTTAAAGCCGCGCACCGAGCTTTCGCCGCCTATCGTCAGGCGCTCGCTGCCGTACAGCCGGTCCGGCGACCACTGTGCATATGCGCTGGTCAGCCACCAGAGATCCTGGGTAAGCGGACGCTGAAAACTGGCGTTCAGGCTCCATTTACGAAATGCCGCCCTCGGCAGATCGCCGCTTTTCCCTGCGTCATGTTCGGCCTCAAACCAGGGCATGCCGCGACTGAACGTCGGGTTAAAGGTGACAATGCCGCCTGCGATTTTCTGCGTATGATTGATACCAAGCTGAAAACTGGTCAGGCGACGGCTACTGCTGTGCAGCAGGGTGTCGTTCAGCCAGTTATGGCTGCTGCGCTGGCTTATGCCCGCCATCAGGCCGGTTTTAATTTCGCCGTTGCGGAACATCACCCAGGAGCCGGTGAGACGATGCGCCTGGCTGTCGCCGTGCGATAGCCAGTTGAAGCCGTTGTTATTGATGGTGCTGCGGTAATCGCTCCAGCTGTAACTGTAATCCAGCAGTCCGTAGCCGTAAGGCACGCTGACGCCAGCCTGAACGTTTTGCGCATCGCGCGCGTGGGAAAAAGCACTGCTGCGGCCACCGCTGATAAACCATTTATCCGCCAGCCCCAGCGGGTTATTAGCCGTCAGCGAGCCGTTAAGCTGCCCCATGCCGGTGCTTTTTTGCCCGCTGTTATCAAAGCTCAGCGAGGCGGTGAGCGGGAATTCCGGCGTGGCGGTTAAATTAACAATCGAGTAGCCGGGGTTATCGCCGGGCAATATCTCAATCTGGACCGGTGTCGTGCGCAGCCGGTTAATTTGCTCCATGCCCTGTTCAATATCACGCAGATTAAGCAGTTTGCCGACCAGACCCGGGAACGCCATACTTAACTGGCGCGCATCGCCGCCGTTCAGACGAATTGCCTGTAGTTTTCCTTCCAGCACGGTAATATGCAGCTGACCGCTGGCAAGGTTCTGTTCAGTAATAAAGGCGCGGCTGGTAATATAGCCCCGGCTGATATACCACTGCGACACGTCGCGGATCAGCTGATTAATTTGCGGCATGCCCAGACATCGCCCGGAATAAGGGGCAGTCAGGCGCTGTTGTTGTTTTTTGTCAGGCAGCGTGGCCTGTTCAATGATAATTTTCTGAACGGTGATACAGCTGTCTGATACATCCCTGGGCGCGGTGCTGATGGGTAAACGCGTATCGGTGCTGCGCTGTAACTCATCGCGCTGCTGTTGGTTTTGCTGCAGCAGCCGCTGCTGTTCAAACTCAACCTGATTGCGATCCGCAGGCGAAAGCGGCGCCGCGTGGGCGTTTGCCAGTAATAACGCAGCGGCCAGCGCGACTATTTTCCTTGTCTTTGCCATCATTAAGGGCCAAATGGTGAATGAGATTAATCTTATTTTTAATGGCGCACAGAATAACAGCTAAACAATTAAACTTTCACCGATAGTGAAAAAAAAGACGACTCTTTAATTATTTGAATTAGAGAAAAACTTATTATCTCATTAACGCAAATAATTTATTTCATTGCCTGCTCAGCATATTTTTTTCACCATCAGGCAAAATAAATGTTAGAAAAATAGTAACGTTATCTTTTTATTTCCTGGGTTAATAGTGACATTAGTAAACCATTTAATTTGTCTTTTCTCCCACCTGTAAATAAAAAAGCCCGCTGTTAAAGCAGGCTCCGGGAGAGTGAAATAGTGGAAATCAGAAAGAAAGAGTGACGCCCGCGTAATATGCGCGGCCTGGCTCGTTGTAAGTGGAAGCCCCATCGTTTTCACGGTAAACGCGTTTATCCAGCAGGTTGCTGATCCCGGCATTCAGTCGCAAATCTTTCATCAGATCATAGTTAACGTTCAGGCCAACCACAGAATAGGCGCCGACTTCTTTATCTGACATGCCGTCTTTTTGCTCTTTATTGATTTCCGCATAAGCACGCGGCTTCTGGCGACCGTACATCGTCCAGTTAACATTCGCCGAAAGCTTATCGGTGACCTGATAGTCCAGCATGGTGTTGATGGTATATTTCGGGATAATCGACAGCGGGTTGCCGGTCTCTTTATCTTCCGAGGTGATCATATAAGTGACGTTGGTGCGCCAGCTCAGCATATCTTCCACCACCGGGATCACCAGGTTGCCTTCCAGCCCTTCCACTACCGCTTTGCCGCCGTTTTCCCAGCGCAGTACATGGTAACCGTTGCTGGCAACGCCAACCAGCTCGGTGCCGGAAACGATTTTGTTTTTATAATCGTTGCGGAACCAGGTAATACCGGCATTGTAGCCTTCGTGAGTAAACTCAAGCCCGATCTCTTTATTCACGCTGACTTCCGGGTCAAGATCGTCATTGCCCATCAGGTAGCACTGACTCTCGATACCAAGCGGACAGCCGTTACCCCTGGTGGAAAGCAGGTAGCCTTCACTGGACTGATAAAGATTTGGCGCTTTAAAGACGCGCGCAATGCCCGCCTTCAGCTTGAAGTCGTCGCCCAGCGCCTGTGACAGGTTCAGGCTGGGGCTCCAGTTGTTGCCAAACTTGCTGTGATGATCCAGGCGCAGGCCGGGGATCAGATTCGTCCCTGCCAGCGGCTCGATATTATCTTCAAAATAAACGGCGCTGAGATCTGCGTTGTTTTTGCTGTTACGCTTCGCCGGATCGCCAGAAACACCGCCAATATCGATATCGCCAGCGTTCAGCATTGAGGTGGACGCCGGATCGTTCAGCTCTTCACGGTTCCATTCCGCGCCCAGCGTAATATTTTGCTCTACCAGCAGATCCAGCGGCAGGTTAATTTCGCCGTTGGCACGGTAGTTTTCCAGACGGCTGGTTTTAAATTGGGTGCTGTTAATCATCCCTTCCACTCTGCCGCCTGCGCCTTCCTGCAGTCGGGTATTGTTGGTTTTTTCATAGGTGAAGCCCAGGCGCGACTGTCCCCAATCCCAGATGCCGTTATGGGTAATGCCGTAAGACTGACGGTACATGCGGTTGGTTTCGTGGCCGTAAAGCGTCTGGATCAGGTTGCCGGGGCTGGCATCACTGTTGCTGTATTGGGTATCGCCCGCATAGATATTGCCCTGACGACTGTAGCCGTAGTTAACATCCACGATCTGCGTGGGCGAAAGTTTCCAGGAGAGCAAGCCATTAATATCTTTGTTGCGCACCCCTTCGCGTCCGGCGGCAAAAGAGCCATTCTGCGCATTATTGATATCCCAGGCGTCGGCGTCGGTTTTGTTGATATTGCCATAGAGACGCATAGTCAGCGCATCGCCCGCCAGAGGTCCGCTGAGGCTAAAGTTGGTGCGTTTGGTCGCCCCTTCTTTGTCATCTTCCGGCTGGCTGGTAAACAGTGACATGCTGCCGTGCCAGTCGTTGGTCGGACGTTTGGTTGTAATATTAATCACGCCTCCCGCCGCGCCGGAACCATAGCGCGCCGCCGCCGGACCGCGTAATACTTCAATGCGTTCCACCATTTCCGGCGGCACCCAGTTGGTATCGCCGCGCGTATCGCGCTCGCCGCGCCAGCTATAGCGCACGGCATTACGTGAAGTGGTGGGCACGCCATCGATTAAAATCAGGGTATTTTCCGGGCCCATGCCGCGAATATCGATTTGGCGGTTATTGCCACGACTGCCGTTGGCACTGTTCCCGGTCAGATTAACGCCCGGCATCTTACGGATAATGTCCGAGAGATCGTTTACGGGCGGGCTTTTTTCGATGTCTTTAGCGGTAATAATCGAAACGCCAGGCTGCTGTTTGAGTTCTTCTTCTGCCGTGGCGCGCACTGTCATTACGCCTTCGTCCGCTGGCGTTTCATCAGCCGCCAGGGCGCTACCGTTAAAGCAAAGCAGCAATAACAGTGCACAAGGACGCATCTGGAAAGATTTTGTATGAATCATGCTACTAATCCCTGTTAAATGTATAAGATTGTTTCTGCGCATGCATGATAACGATAATTATTTGCATTACACTCCCTCAGCATCAAGCTTCACAAAATCTCCATAATTCACCGCTGTAAAAAACAGCAAAACTATGTCACCTCAATAAAAACTCTTTACTTACATTGTTTTAGCTTAATTTAGCTAATTCAGAGGCCGCTTCTTGTTACCGAATTCTGCTTTTTTCCCCGGATGAGAGCGGCGACAGAGTGCTGTTCAAGCTGGCGAGACGGCGGTATGATTCGGGCGCTGCATCAAGAATGCGAATCATATGCATTAACAGTTACTTTTGTTCTGTTAACATTTTCAGGAGAGAAAATGCGTCTGTCTGCCCTCTTTACCACTACGATTCTGGCTTCTGCCTTAGCGCTTACCGGATGTGATGACACCACGGCACAAACCACCGCCTCAGCCAATACCCTTAAAGTTGAGCATGCACAGGGCACTACCGAGGTTGCTCAGGCACCGAAAAAAGTCATTGTGCTGAATCCCTCCACGCTGGATAACATCGATGCACTACAGATCCCGGTCGCTGGCGTGCCGAAAAACAGTACGCACCTGCCCGCTTTCCTGGCGAAATATCAGGGCGACGCTTACCTGAATGCCGGTACGCTGTTTGAGCCAGATTTTGAAGCCATCAGCAATGCCAAACCTGACCTGATTATTGCGGGCGGCCGCGCCCACGACGCCTACGATAAGCTCAGCGCTATCGCGCCGACCATTGCGCTGGACGTCGATCCTAAACAGTTCACGCAAAGTCTGATCCAACGCGTAGGGCAACTGGGCGAGATCTTTAACAAGCAGCAAGAAGCGAAAGCGCTGACCGATGCCTTTATGGCAAAAATCGCTGCGCTGCGCGAAAAATCTGAGCATGCCGGCAGCGTGATGGTGATCATGGTAAGCGGCGGCAAAATGTCTGCTTATGCGCCAGGCTCCCGCTTTGGCTTTATCTTTGACGAGCTGGGCTTTAAGCCTGCGGCCACCTTTTCTCAGGCGGGCAAGCACGGCAACGTGGTGACCTCTGAATTTATTATGAATACCGATCCTGACTGGCTGTTTGTCCTGGATCGCGACAGCGCTATTGGCCGCGCCGAAGGGGAATCCGCTCAGCAGGTGCTGGATAACGCGCTGATTCATAAAACCAAAGCCTGGCAGAACAAACATATCGTCTACCTTGACTCCTCGTCGCTCTATATCGCTGGCGGCATTCAAAGCTATACGCGCCTGATGGATAACATCAGTACCATGCTGAACGATGCCAGCGCGTCACAGCAGAGCGCCAGCGCCGCCATGGAAAGCGCTAACGGCACGATGGAAAGCACCCGCGCTGACACTGAAAGCGCCACGGACAGCGCTGAAAGCGAGTAATCATTAATCTAATGAAGAGTTTCAGCTTTGTCGCAGGCCTGGTGATTTTGCTGGGCCTGATGACCTGGAGTCTGTTTGTCGGCGTTAGCCCGGTTACCTTCTCCCGACTGTGGAGCGATGCGGAAGTGCGCGACGTTTTCTTTCTCAGTCGCGTGCCGCGCACCCTCGCCCTGCTGCTGGCCGGCAGCGCGGTCAGCGTGGCCGGGCTGATTATGCAGATGCTGACGCAGAATCGCTTCGTTGAGCCTTCCATTGCTGGCACCACGCAGTCTGCCAGCCTCGGCCTGCTGCTGGTAATGATCGTCAATCCTGCCGCGCCGGTAATAGTTAAGATGGGGGTCGCCACGCTGTTTGCGCTGGCAGGCACCGGCCTGTTTTTGCTGGTGCTGCAGCGGATGCGGATTAAAACGCCGCTGATGGTGCCGCTTACCGGCATTATGCTGGGCGCAATTTTCAGCGCGGTGACCACCTTTCTGGCAATGGAATTCGATCTGCTGCAGTCGCTGGGCGGTTGGGAAGCGGGAGACTTTTCCGGCGTACTGCAGGGCCGCTACGAGCTGCTGTGGCTGACCGGTATATTAACCGTGCTGGCCTGTGTTATTGCTGACCGCTTTACCGTTGCCGGGATGGGACGGGAATTCGCAGTTAACGTCGGCCTGAACTATCGCCAGGTGGTATTTCTCGGTATGGCGATTATTGCGCTGATCAGCGGCGTGGTGATCGTGGTGGTGGGCGTACTGCCCTTCCTTGGTCTGATCGTACCCAATGTGGTAAGCATGGCCATCGGCGACAACCTGCGCCGCACCATTCCGTGGGTAGCGCTGTGCGGCGGCGGGCTGGTGGTGTTGTGCGATATTATTGGTCGTTTGATCAGTTTTCCGTGGGAGATCCCGGTTAGCGTGATCCTCGGCTGCCTGGGCGCGGCGATATTTCTGCTGTTGATTTTAAGGAGCCGCCGTTATGCAGGCTGACAGTTCCGTAATGCGACCGGCGCGGCGTGCGCGGCGTCTCTGCTTTGCTACGCCCGCCAGGCGGTTAATGGGATTAAGCGCGCTGGCGCTGCTCTCCATCGTGCTGTTTATGACCATCAACCTTGGCGGCAATATTGGCTATATTCTGATGCATCGCGGCCTGATCCTCGCCACTATGCTGCTGGTGGCGTTCGCCTCCGGTATTGCCACGCTGCTGTTTCAAACCGTCACCAACAACCGTATCCTGACCCCTTCGGTAATGGGACTGGAGACACTGTTTGTTCTGATCCAGACCATGCTGATCTTTTTTATTGATGCTAACGGCTTAAAGATGCTGGGCACGGTGGGGCAGTTTATCTGTGAAGCGGCACTGCTGGTGCTGTTTTCCACTTTCCTTTACCGCTGGCTGCTGGGCAGGATCGGTATCAATCTTCATATGGTACTGCTGGTAGGCCTGGTGTGCGGCACGCTGTTCCGCAGCATTTCCGGTCTGCTGCAGCGTCTGCTGGAGCCGGGCGAATTCGCTATTTTACAAAGCCGTATTTTCGCTACCTTTACCCGCGCCGCGCCGGAGATCATCGTGATTTCCGCCGTGGCGGTGCTGGCAGTGGCGCTGCTGGTGTGGCGAATGCGTCACAGCCTGGATGTGCTTGCGCTGGGACGCGATATGTCGATTGGGCTGGGCGTACCGTGGCGTCGACACGTTACGTTGATTCTGTTGCTGGTCTCACTGCTGGTGGCGCTCTCTACCGCGCTGGTTGGGCCGCTCACCTTTTTCGGTCTGCTGGTAGCCAACCTGAGCTATCAGCTTATTGGCTCGCATCGTCATCACTATTTGCTGCCCGGCGTGGTGTTAATCGGCATTATTACACTGGTCGGCGGGCAGGTTATTCTGGAGCGGGTGCTACATATGGCCGGTTCGCTTTCCGTAGTGATTGAATTCGCTGGCGGCGCGCTGTTCCTCTGGTTTTTGATTAAAAAGGCTGCGGTGTGATTGAAGTTAAAGAGATTTGTAAAAGCTACCAAAACAGCAAAGTGCTGGACCGCATCAGCGAAACCATTCCGGCTGGCGGCATTACCTCGATTATCGGCGCTAACGGCGCGGGTAAATCCACGTTGCTGTCGGTGATTAGCCGCCTGCTGACGGCTGACAGCGGCAGCGTATGGGTAAACGGCCTGGAGGTGGCAAAAACGCCCGATGAGCAGATGGCGAAAGTGCTGTCGGTGCTGCGTCAGGAAAACCACTTTACCAGCCGCCTGACGGTAGAAGATTTAGTCGGCTTTGGACGCTATCCCTGGTCTAAGGGGCGGTTAACCGCAGAGGATCATCAGCATATTATTACGGCAATGGCGTTTCTGGATCTGCTGCCGCTGAAAGACCGCTATCTGGACCAGCTGTCGGGCGGCCAGCGTCAGCGCGCCTGCGTAGCGATGGTGCTGTGCCAGGATACCGATTATGTGCTGCTGGATGAACCGCTGAATAATCTGGATATGAAACACAGCGTGGCGATGATGAAACAGCTGCGCCGCGCTGCGGATGAACTGCATAAAACCATTATCCTGGTGATCCATGATATCAATTTCGCCGCAGCCTATTCCGACCATATCATCGCGATGAAACAGGGCGAGGTACTCTATCGCGGAACGCCGCAGGAAATCATGCAACCGGAGATTATCGAAGCGATTTTCGATACTCGTGTGCATATTGAAACCCTGCATGGCCAGCCTGTTGCTATCTACTACCGCTAATTTCCGGTTGCGCCCCCAGACGCAACCGGAAAATGGCAGGCAAAAACGCGTTATCCGCAACGCGCCCGGCCAGCGTGATTACTTGCCTTTATGGGTATTCACCACCTGACCGATGCCCTTGCCTTGCAGCTCTTCTGCCGGATCGGCAAAGAAATCGATATTGAAATAGGTGTCGTCGGTCAGCAGTTCCACATGGTGCCAGTATTCCGGTGGGCTGATGCCGAAATGCCCTGCCTCGATCACCACTTCGATTTCCGGCGTTTCGTCATGCTCGCTGGCAAAGCCATAATATTTCACCGCGCCCTGCATCACTGAAAGGCGGCCATAAACGCCCTTTTTAGTGTTGTGGTGGGTCAGCAGCGCACGCGGCACGCTCTCTTTATTCCAGAACGGGGTGGAACGGGTATGTACAAAATGGGCAGGAATGCGATGTGCCATGATGAAATCCTCTTGTTTTTTCATTTAATCTTTCTGCTAATGTTTGTTTTGCAACCTCCGTGCCATCCTAGTTAAGCATTGTATTGTCAACGGGTTACATTATCCGCCGCTACGCCAGATTGTTAAAAAGACCACCCTCAACGCTGTCGATTTGACAGTCAACCGTCTTACTGACAATACTTTGCCGCTGGTTAAAGCCTGTACCGCCAGGCATAACCTTGCTGCGCGTTTTACTGTCGGCCCGCGCAACTTCTGTTAAACTGAGCGCCGCAAACCCGCCTGATTAGAGATTTTCCCGTGACTGCTTTTTCCACCCTGACGCAACTGCCCGCCAGCCAGCTCGATAACCTGCGCGAAATGGGCTTCGATGCCATGACGCCCATTCAGGCCGCCTCTCTGCCCGCCATTCTTGACGGTCGCGACGTGCGCGCCCAGGCAAAAACCGGCAGCGGCAAGACCGCTGCGTTTGGGCTGGGCATCCTGCAACATATTGATACTGCGCAATACCAGACTCAATCGCTGGTGCTGTGCCCTACGCGTGAGCTGGCTGAACAGGTCAGCAATGAGCTGCGTCGCCTGGCGCGCTTTACGCGCAATATAAAAATTCTGACGCTGTGCGGCGGCCAGCCGGTAGCCGCTCAGCGCGATTCCCTGGTGCATGCGCCGCATATTGTGGTGGGCACGCCGGGCCGTATTCTCGATCACCTGAAGCGTGAAACGCTGGATCTTTCTCAGCTGCGTTCGCTGGTGCTGGATGAAGCGGACCGCATGCTGGAGATGGGCTTCCTGGAAGATATGGAAGTGATTGTCAGCCATACGCCGCCGCAGCGTCAGACACTGCTGTTTTCCGCTACCTGGCCGCACGGCATTATTGCCATCAGCAAGCGTTTTCAGCGTGATGCGCTCTCTATCGCCACGGAAGATGTCACCGAGCTGCCAACCATTGAGCAATACTTTTATGAGGCGAGCAGCCGGGAAAAATTAACGCTGCTGATCGCCCTGCTCAGTCAGCAGCAGCCCACCTCCTGCGTGGTGTTTTGCAACACCAAACGCGAGTGCGACGATATTGCCGCCGCGCTGGAGAACAGCAATATCAGCGCGCTGGCGCTGCATGGCGATCTGGAACAGCGCGATCGCGATCGGGTGCTGATCCGCTTTGCTAACGGCAGCTGTCGGGTGCTGGTGGCAACCGATGTCGCCGCGCGCGGGCTGGATATCAAAGCGCTGGCGATGGTAGTGAACTATCAGCTCTCTTTCGATCCGGAAGTGCATGTTCACCGTATTGGCCGCACCGCGCGTGCCGGTGAACAAGGTACGGCGGTCAGCTTTGTCGCGCCGGATGAGATGGTGCGTGCGCATGCGCTGGAAGACTATTTACAGCAGACGCTGAACTGGGTCTCTTCCGCTACGCTGAAAAATCAGCCGCAGCAGGCGCTGCCCGCCGCGATGATGACGCTTTGTATTGACGGTGGTCGCAAAGCGAAAATCCGTCCGGGCGATATTCTTGGCGCGCTAACCGGCGAGGCGGGATTCAGTGCCGATCTGATCGGCAAGATTGATTTGACCCCGACACATGCCTATGTGGCTATCGCCGCCGCTCAGGCGAAGACGGCGCTGATTAAGCTCAAACAGGGCAAGATCAAGGGCAAAAGCTGCCGCGCTATCCTGCTGAAATAACCCTGCGGCGCGCTTTTATAACCAAAAGCGCGCCTGCTGCCTGGGTTTATCCGCAGGCGTCAATTTCCCGGAATGAATTTGTTTGTCGGCAACATGATAAAGGCGATGCCGTTCGCTTTTTTACGGCGTAACAGGCTCTTTGCTCTCCACCCTTTCTTTATTTGTTACCTGCAACGCGGTCTGCAACTGGATGAACAGCATTTCATCGGCCGCGCTCCACATCTCACCTTTTCCCTTCAGCAGCTCACGCAGCAGCGTTGACCACTGTCCAATGCGAATCCACTCTTCCGAAGACAAAACGGGTAATGATGCTTTATCTGCTACAACAGCCATAAACAACCCCATAAATCAATGATGTCCGCTAAAGCCGAATGCTGGCGGTAAGCTATGTTAATTCAGAGAGGTCAGGGTTTCCCAGCAATTGACCCGAAGCCGGTGATTTTCCAGATTTTCTTTAGCTGCGCTGACAATAACGTCTACCCTTATTTTGGGAAGAAACCAGACTATAAAGGGAGCCACGTGAGCTATGGTTGTGAACAGTATCGTTTATCGCAACGGAGAGCGGGGAGAAGTGATTGCTCCCGAAAACATCAGCGACATTATCAATGAGCCGGATGCGTTTATCTGGCTGGGGCTGTATCAACCCGATCCACCCTTTATGAAAAAGATGCAGGAGGAGTTTGGCCTGCATGAACTGGCGATTGAGGATGCTCTTACCGCCCACCAGCGCCCCAAGATTGAACAGTATGGCGAATCGCTGTTTATTGTGCTGAAAACGGCGCACCTGACGGAAGAGAACCGCATTGAATTTGGCGAAACCCACTTCTTTGTCAGCGAAAAATTCCTGATTACCGTACGTCACGGGGCATCTGATAGCTATGCGCCGATCCGCCTGCGCGCGGAGGAGCGTAGCGAAATGTTAGGTAAAGGGGTCGGCTTTCCGCTTTACTGCATTTTTGACTTTATCGTGGATAACTACAGCAACATCACCGCCGCGCTCGGCGGGCGTATCAACGAGCTGGAGGGGGCAATGTTCCGCACCGAATTCGATCGCCGGTCGGTGCAGGAGGTTTATACGCTGCGACGTCAGCTGCTGGCACTGCGTAACGCAGCGATGCCGGTTGATGAGATATGCAATCAGCTGATTCGCCTGCATGAAAATATTATTCCTAAACCGCTGCGCGCCTATATCCGCGACGTGCAGGATCATGCGCATCACGTGGTCACCGATACCGATGATATGCGTGAAATTCTGACCAACGCCATGCACGTAAACCTGGCGCTGGTGACGGTACAGCAAAACGAAGTGGTGAAAAAGCTGGCGGGCTGGGGCGCAATCCTGGTGATCCCGACGGTGATTTTCAGTATGTATGGGATGAACTTTGAAAGTATGCCGGAACTGCATTCGCCGTTTGGCTACCCGCTGGCGATTGGCGGCACGCTGGCGGCCTGTGGGGCGCTCTATCTACGTCTGAAACGCGCCCGCTGGCTGTAGAGCGGCCAGCGGACGTGAAACATCGTGGCTTTGGCGAAACCGCGCAGGGAACACCGTACGGGCGCAACTGTTGCCCGTACGGTTACCCATTAGCTTTCTGTTTGCGACGAACGCAGTTTAAAGACCCCAACGCTTTCCAGCAGCTTTTCTGCCTGGTGCTGGAGCGACTGCGCCGCCGCCGTTGACTCCTGCGACAGCGAGGCATTTTGCTGAGTCGCGGTATCCATCTGCGTGACCGCAAGGTTAACCTGATCGATGCCGGTACTCTGCTCTTCACTGGCAGCTGAAACGCTCTCCATCAGTTCGCTAACGCGTTTCACGCCGGTAATAATCTCCGCCATGGTCTCACCCGCGCTTTTCACCAGTTCGTTGCCTTCCGCCACACAGCTTACTGAGCGGTCAATCAAGCGGCGAATATCCTGCGCGGCGCTGGCCGAACGCTGCGCCAGCGCGCGCACTTCGGCGGCGACCACCGCAAAACCGCGTCCCTCCACCCCGGCACGTGCCGCCTCTACTGCGGCGTTGAGCGCCAGAATATTGGTCTGGAAAGCGATGCCGTCGATAACGCTGATAATGTCATTAATCTGCCGTGAAAACTGGTGGATCTCGCCCATCGTTTCCACCACTTTATCCACCATCTCGCCACCCTGCCCGGCCATTTTGCTGGTATCACTGGCGATAGCGCTGGCGTGACCGGCGTTGCGGGCGTTGTTTTTCACCACCGATGTCAGCTCTTCCATCGAGGCGGCAGTCTGTTCCAGCGCGCTGGCCTGCGATTCGTTGCGTGAAGAGAGCTCACGGCTGCCGGTAGCGATCTGGATAGAAGCGGTCGCGATGGTTTCGGTGCCGTTGCGTACCCCAGCGACAATTGACGCCAGGTTATCATTCATCTCGCGCAGCGCCGTCATCAGCTCAGCGGTTTCATCCCGTCCCTGCGGAGTGATAACGGTTTGCAAATCTCCCGACGCCACGGTACGCGCGACCGATACGGCTGCTTTCAGCGGATGCGTAATGCTGCGTACCAGCCACCAGGTGATCAGGCTGCCTGCCAGCAATACCGCAATCATCGTGAGCCAGAGCAGGTTACGTGTCTGCTGGTATTGCGTCAGGCTGCGCTCTGACATCTGCTGATTCAGGAGCTGGGCATGCGCCAGGGTTCGCGTGACCACTTCGTCGATCATTTTAGTTGGTTCGCGATCGATGCCGGAAACCAGATGATCCACACGCTGGGCGCTACTGGCATCTGAAATATCATATTGTTGCAGCGCATCAATATACTGCTGTTGCAGGCTGGCATGGAGCTGTAGCGTCTTCTGCACGACTTGCGGGTCCATACCGATCTCCCGCTGCAACGTTAACAGCTTTTGCAATAACCCCTGAGTTTGCTCGCTCTGCTTTAGAAACGCCGCACGATATTTATTGAATGTTTCTTCGCCCTGGGTACCGCGCAGCAGAATATTTTTCCACTCCTGTACCTGCAGTTTGAACTGTACCTGAGCGTTACGCGCGGTATCGATACTTTCGGCCACACGCATTTCACTGGCCATGATTTCGTTGATTTTTTCCAGCCCCCCGGCATTAACGCTAATACCGCGTAGCCCGCAAAACAGCGTGGCCAGCAGCAATAATGTGGCAAGGAAACCGAGACGTTGCCCGATTTTGAACTGATTGAGTTTCATATTTTTCCCGTGGTGATAAAAAAACGCCGCCAGTGTGGTGCGTTCATGGGTTATCGACCGCGAGGCAACGGGGCTTTATGGCTAATGCAGAGAATAAGCGCGGAGAGCAAAAAAGGTTTTATCGGCTGACGCGCCCGCAGCATTAACTGGGAGTTTATACGGGCGCGGGGCCGACAGAATCACGGATGACCAGGGTTCCGGTTAAACCATGCTCTGGCGTAACAGGCGATAGCTGAAGAATTTGCTCTACCGCGCACTGGATCATTTGCTCAATCGGCGTATCCAGCGTGGTCAGCGCCGGAGAAAAATAGTGGCCGACTTTGGCATTATCAAACCCGGCGACAGAAATATCCTGCGGCACCCTGACGCCACGATCGGTAAGCGCCTTGATCGCGCCCAGCGCCATGTCATCGTTGGCGGCCAGTATCGCGGTAAAAGGCTCTGCGCTATCAATTAGCGTCAACGCTGCCTGATAACCGCTTTCCATACTCCAGTCGCCCTGAGCAATTAGCGCGGCGCTGTACGGGTTGACGTAATCCTGCCACGCCTGCTGACGCGCTTTATTGCTGGGAGACGGCATTTTGCCGCAAATCCAGGCGATGCGGGTGTGTCCCTGACTCAGCAGATATTCCATCATGATTTCACCGCCGCGATAGTGATCGATAAAAATATTGCGATCAGGACGCACGGTAAGCCGCTGGTTAAGGATCATCACCGGCACCGGACTTTCATTAATGATTTTTTCCAGCTGCGCCTGGGTGGTATGGCGGGCATAGACCATGATGCCGGCGCATTTCATCCGCACCAGAAAATCGATGGCGTTGATCTCTTCGTCAGCGGAATGTTTACCATCAGCAAAAATAAGCCGGTGGTCATGCTGCTCGCAAAACTTCGCCGCGTTATAAACCAGCGTAGAGAAAAAGGGACCGTTATACACTTCATTAGTGATGACCAGGCCAATCATGCTGCTTTTTTGCGTGGCCAGCTGCTGCGCCAGCAGATTGGGACGATAGCCCGTCTCGGCAATCGCTTTATACACCAGCGCTTTAACTTCCTCCCTGACGACGTTTTTACCATTTAGTACGCGTGATACCGTGGATTTGGATACCCCGGCACAACGCGCAACGTCCAGCATAGTCACCATTACAGCCTCGCTTATAGAGAGAACGATCTCCTTTAACAGGAGCGGCTAAAACGGGCGCCAGTATAGCGTAAAGATCATCCGGTAGAAGTAAGTTGTCGACGATAAAAAGGGTTCTGATGAACCCTTTAACTTATCGTTAGCTGAGCGCCATTACCGGCGCGCCGGAGACGACCGGGCCGTTATGGAGATATTTGGTTAACTGATAATCTTCACCATTGATGACCAGGAAAGGCGTGGTGATATCATAGCCAGCGGCGATAATGTCCTGGCGTTGAAACCTGATCAGCGGCGTGCCTGCCGTGACCTTATCCCCAACGCTGACCAGCGTGGAAAAGTGCTGCCCGCCGAGCTTCACCGTATCCAGGCCAACATGTATCAGCAATTCCGCGCCGTTAGCGCACAGCAACCCTACGGCGTGATGGCTGTCGACGGTACTGGCCACCTCAGCATCGCAGGGCGCGACGATGGTCTCCTCTTCCGGCACGATGGCGATACCGTCGCCCAGCAGGCCACCGGAAAAAATTTCATCCCTAACCTCAGCCAGCGGCAGCGCTTTGCCCGCCACGGGACTCATCAGCATTAAGGCTGAAGTAACATTTGCAGATGCGCGCTCTAAGGTCGCGGGCGTGGAAACAGCAGCATGTGGGCCGGCAGCGTTTTGAGAGGCGGTGCCGGAAGCAGCGTTTTGAGAGGCGGTGCCGGAGGCAGCGGCAGAGGCCGCCGGGCCTGGTGCGGCGCGCGTCTCATCCGCTTTGGCTTCCGGCTCTTTAAAGCCCACCAGGAAAACCAGAATAAAGGTCACCGCCATTGTCACCAGCACGCCCGTAACTTCCCCGATAAAGGACATCGGATTTTCCGGGCTAATAGCGTTTACAATGGTTAACAGCCCCGGCAGACCGGCATAGGCGTAGTAATAGCTGCCGAACAGGCTGGTGACAATCGCCCCGACTGCACCGCCGATACAGCCGCAAATAAAAGGCTTTTTCAGCTTCAGCGTTACGCCATAAATGGCAGGCTCGGTAATGCCGAACACGCCGGTCAACCCGGCAGAGTAAGCAACGGTTTTAAAACCGCGCTGCTTTGCTTTCAGCGCACAGGCGAAGGCGGCCGCCATCTGCCCGACCACGGCCATGGTCTGAAAAGCCTGAAATGAATCGCGCCCGTGCAGGTCAAAGTTGGCCATGACCACGGGCGTAATCCCCCAGTGGACGCCAAAGATCACGATAACCTGCCATACGCCGCCAATTACCGCCGCCGCCAGCGCGGGCGCGGTGTCAAACAGCCAGTTGTAGCCCCAGGCAATGCCATTGGCAAGACCAGAGGTCACCGGCCCAATCAGCACCAGCGTCAGGGGAACCATAATCACCGCACAGATAAGCGGCGTGAACAGCGGGGCAACCACCTGTGGCAACCCGCGCTCAACAAAACGTTCCAGATAAGCGAGGCCCAGCACCAGGAACAGCGGCGGCAAAACGGATGAGGTATAGACCGTTTCAGCCAGCGGCAAAGAGAAAAAGGTTACCGTATCGCCTTTAGCGATCTGCGCGGCTATTACCGCCCAGTCGGGATTGATCAGCGCACAGCAGCAGAACAGCGCAATAAACATATTGCACTTAAAGAATTTAGAGGCGGTAACGGCAATAAAGACCGGCAGGAAAGCAAAGGGCGTCCAGGAGATAAAGTTAAGCACGCTAAAGGCGCCGGTTTGCTGAAACGAGGGCAGAAACCAGTTAACGGTGATCAAAATCCCCTGCAAAATACCGGCTGCCGCCAGCACGTAGATAATCGGCGCAAATACCGCAGACATGGTTGCAATCACCGTATCCAAAAAGCGCCTTTTCTCGCTGCTGTTTTGCAGCTTATCGGGATCAACAATAGCGGCAAGCGCATCATAAACATCCGCGACGTGCGTGCCGATGACCACCTGAAACTGGCCGCCGCTAAGCACTACGGTAATCACGCCGGGCAGCTGCTTAACCTTTTCAACCGCGCCAGCAGGCACATCTTTTAACACCAGCCGCAGGCGCGTTGCGCAGCGGGTAAAGCCGATCAGGTTCGTTTCCCCTCCCGTCTCATTCAGAATCTCAGAGGCTAATTTAGAATAATCTCTTATTTTTCCCATGGTCATTCCCTGCTGCTCAGTAGTTGAAACCGGTTTCATCCTGGCATCGGCACTATTTTCTGCAACCGGTTTCAAAAGGAACTGTGCATCGCATCGCAGTTTTCCTGCTGAGAGACAAAACAATCCGAACGCTGCGTTTCAGACGATAAAAAGCAAAGCAAGGCGGCTGCGGCGTTACAGGCGCACGTTGAAAACAGGGGATAAGAAGCAGAGCGGCGGACGGGGTTAGCCTTTTACCGCTGGCGTGTCGCGGTTGGGAGCTTGCTAAAGGGAAAGCCGACCGGCCTTCCCCCGGAAATAGCTGATAACCGTTATTTCATACTGGCGTAAATGGTCCCGACGTTATGTTTAAATGCTGCTTCATAGGTGGGTGCCGGCCCTTTTTCATCACTGAGCGCCTCCGGATAAAGCTCGCCGCCCTGCTGCGCACCGCTGGCCGCCGCAATCTGTTTTACCAGACGCGGATCGGTCTGATTCTCAATGAAATAGGTTTTAATCTTTTCCTGTTTAATCTGCTGGATCAGGCGGCCCACCTCGCTGGCGCTGGCTTCCGCTTCGGTGGAAAAGCCTACCGGTGACAGGAAATGCACGCCATATTCAGCGGCGAAATAACCAAACGCGTCGTGGCTGGTTAATACCTTACGCTTGCTTGCGGGTACGGTGGCAAAGGTCTCTTTGGCCCAGGCATCCAGCTTCTCCAGCTTTTGAATATAGGCATTGCCGCGCTGCTCAAAGTAGGCTTTATCCTGCGGATCGGCGGCAATCAACGCCTCCATCACGTTGCGCGCATAGACCGCGCCGTTTTTAGCGCTGTTCCAGGCGTGAGGATCGGTTACCTTTTGCCCCTCCTCTTCCATGCTACGGGTATGAATACCCTCAGAAGCGGTGATCACTTTTCCCCTGTAGCCGGAAGCAGTGACCAGCCGATCCATCCAGCCTTCCAGCCCCAGCCCGCTGACAAACACCACATCAGCCTTATTCAGCGCCAGGCTATCTCTGGGTGATGGCTGAAACGCATGGGGATCGCCGTTGCGTCCCACCAGCGAAGTTACCGTCACATGTTCGCCGCCAACCTGCTGCACAATATCAGCCAGCACCGAAAAACTGGCGACGGTAGTGACCGTTTTTGCCAGCAGCGCCGGACTGACCATAAACAACGACAGCACAGAATATTTCCACAGCACAGACTTCATGTTTTCCTCACCCTTTTACCCGGTTATAAGTTAATCGAAACAGACCTTTTTCCACGCCAAACAGCACCGAAACCAGGAACCCCAGACTGGCGGTTAAGACAATGGCTGGCCCAGCCGGTATCGACTGATACCAGGACCAGGTAAGCCCGATAAAGGAACTGCCCATGCCGATGAGCACCGCCAGCAGCAGAATAATTGGTAAGCGATTTGACCAGCAGCGCGCGGCGATGGCAGGCAGCATCATCAGCCCCACCGTCATGAGCGTGCCGAGGATCTGAAACCCGGCAACCAGATTCATCACCACCAGCGCCAGAAACAGCGCATGGATCAGCCGTGGAGTATGCTGACTGCGCACTTGCAAAAATGTCATATCAAAGGCTTCAGCAACGATCGCGCGGTAGCCCAACGCCAGCGTTAACAGCGTTAGCGTGGCGATGACGCCGATAAAGATCAGCGCCGTTCGATCCACCGCCAGCAGCGAGCCAAACAGCAGATGCAACAGATCGACGCCGCTGCCGCGTAGTGAAACCAGCACCACCCCCAGCGCCAGCGATCCCAGATAGAACCCGGCGAAGCTGGAATCTTCGCGTAGCGTGGTCACAGAACTCACCCAGCCCGCCAGCAGCGCCACCAGCAACCCGGCAATGAACCCCCCGGCTCCCATCGCCAGCAGCGACATGCCGGAAAACAGGTAGCCGACCGCCACGCCGGGTAAAACCGCATGCGAAAGTGCATCGCCAATCAGGCTCATGCGCCGCAGCAACAAGAAGACGCCCAGTGGCGTTACGCTTAACGATAAGGCGAGGCAGGCCACCAGCGAGCGACGCATAAAGCCAAAAGCGGTAAAGGCCTCAAGGATATGTTGCGTCATGAGCGTACTCCCTGCCCCACCGCGCAGCGCACCAGCGAGAGCGGCCGCTCGGCGTTTTCCGGCATAATGTCAGCGGTTTTTCCCCAGTGGTAATGCCCGTCATGCAGATAGAGCAGTTGCGGAAAATGACGCTCCACCATGTGCTGGTTATGTAAAACGGTCAGGATGGTTTTTCCTTCCGCATGCAGCCTTTCGATAACCCGCAGCAGGAAAGTGCTGGTCTGACTGTCGATGCCGGTAAAAGGCTCATCCAGCAAGATGACTGACGCGTCCTGCACCAGCATGCGTGCAAACAACATGCGTTGAAACTGGCCGCCGGAAAGCTGACTAATTGCCCGTCCCGCCAGATCCAGCAGCCCAACCTGCTCCAGCGCCGCCTCAATCCGCTCATGCATGCTGCGGCCGATTCCCCTGAGCATGCCGTTTGCTGGCCAGCTTCCCATCGCCACCACCTCAATCACCCGCAGCGGAAAGTGATGGTCGATCTCACTTTGCTGCGGCAGCCAGGCGATCTGCCTGCCGTCTGGCTCAAAACGCACCGCCCCACTGACCGGCGGGAGCAAACCGGCAATGGTTTTAAGCAGCGTGGACTTGCCCGCGCCGTTAACGCCCATAATGGCCGTCAGGCTACCGCGCCGGAACTGTCCGCTAATCGGCTGGCTTAGCGCCTCTCCGCGATAGCCTGTAACCAGTTTCTCCAGCGTGATCATGCGATAGCGTCCGCCCATTGAATGGCAGCCCACAGTACAGCCAGCAACAGGCTGATCCAGAGCGCCCGAATGAGCGCGGATTGGGCCAGTAGGGTGAAACCCATTCGCCTGCGGAAAGAGAAAGCTTCAAACATACGTTACTCAATATCAGTTAGTTACATGAGAAGACGTGCGTACTGCCTGCGGCATGAACACCTGTGTGGAACGATGTCGGCACAGGAAACGCACGTTCCGGCTGTTGATTTGAATGTTATAACATAACAATATTGAATAACAAAGCGAGGCAGAACGCACTATTTGTTACGGTTGATGATCAAAGGCAGGTGATAGCAGGGAAACCAACAAACAGAGAAATCGGCGCAGCCATCGCGCGCTGCGCCTTACGATATTAAGATAAGGTATGTTCGGTTCGGGCGATAATATCATCCTGCGCATCCGGAGAGAGCGCGGTAAAGAAAGCCGAATAGCCTGCGACCCTGACCACTAAATCACGATATTGATCGGGATGCTTTTTCGCTTCGATCAGCGTTTCGCGGGACACGATGTTGTACTGAATATGCCAGCCTTTATGATCTTCAAAAAAGGTGCGCAGCAGCGCCATCAGCTTCTGGCGATCGTTATTGTTTTCCAGCGTCGCCGGATTCAGCTTCTGGTTAAGCAGGACGCCGCCCAGAATAGAGCCGGTTGGCAGCTTACCGACCGAGCCGATAACGGCGGTTGGCCCCAGATGATCGGTGCCGGAAGCCGGGCTTGCGCCCTCCGCCAGCGGCGTTTTCGCCTTACGGCCGTCGGGCGTGGCCATGGTCTGCGCGCCGAACGGCACATTCGCTGAAATAGACGAGGTGCCGGCATAATAATTGCCGCCCACCGGACCACGGCCATAGCGCGGGTTATGATAATTTTTAATTTCGTCGATATAGGTCTGGTAGGCGCGCACCAGCAGCGCATCGACGCTGTCATCATCGTTGCCATATTTTGGTGCGCCGTTAATCAGGCGCTGACGCAGCTGTTCATGCGTTAAGCCGTCAAAGTCGCTGGCCAGCGCCTCCGCCAGCTGCTGCTGACCGATTATGCCCTGTTCAAACACCAGTTTTTTCACCGCCGTCAGGCTGTTGCCGAGGTTAGCGATCCCCACCTGCAGGCCCGATACCCAGTCATATTTCGCCCCGCCCTGCTTGATGCTTTTGGCACGTTCGATACAGTCATCCACCAGCGCCGAGCAGAGAATATCGTGAGCGTTCTCTTCCAGCACGGTATCCACCACATATTCGATCTCGATCGATTTGCGTGTGTAGTAACGGATCTGGTTGTCCCAGCATGTCAGCACCTCATCAAAGCTGTTGAAGTTGCCTTTTGACAAGGCTTGCTCCTGCGGCAGAAAGACTTTCCCGCTGGTGGCGTCGCGTCCACCCTCCAGCGCCGCCAGCATTATGCGTGCGAAGTTAATAAAGCTCATGCCGGTGCAGCGATAGCCCCACTTACCGCCTACTGCGGTTTCAATACAGCCGATAGCGGCATACTGATAAGCATCTTCCGCTGAGATACCTAACTTGATAAATTCCGGAATAACGATTTCATCGTTGTTAAAAGCGGGCATACCAAAGCCGCAGCGGATCACCTGCACGCAGGCATCAAGGAAATCATCGCTGATCCCTGCGTGATAACGCACGCTCAGGTTGGGCTGGGTAGAGCGCAGGCGACCACAGGATTCCAGAATCACATAAGAGAGCGGATTAACCGCATCCACGCCTTTGCCATTAATCAGGTTCTGACCGCCGATGGTGACGTTCTGATAGAGCGGGCTGCCCGCCGAAGCTTTTGAATGCGAGCCGGAGCGAATTTTATTGACCTCCAGCAGTTTGAGCCAGCAGCTGTGCAGCAGCTCAATTGCCTGTTCGCGACCCAGCGTTTGCTCCAGTTCGACATCGCGCCGGTAGAATGGATAGAGATATTGATCCATCCGGCCAAACGATACCGAGTGGCCATTAGACTCAATTTGCAGGATCAGCTGGATAAAGTAGCAAAGCTGTAACGCCTGCCAGAAGTTCTGCGGCGGCTGGTGGGCGATCACTTCACAGTTTTCGGCAATACGCAGCAGCTCCGCTTTACGCGCGCCGCGCTTTTCCTGCGCTGCCATCTGGTTCGCCAGCTCAGCGAAGCGTTTGATATGGTCGCTAACGCTTTCCAGCACAATAGCGATCGCTTTCAGAAACTGTTCACCATGCAGATCTTCCAGCACGGTAAGATTAAGGCGGCCACGGCGCTCCGCTACCTTATCGCGCAGGCCATCCAGCCCTTTCTCCAGCAGCAGCGGGAAGTTTACCGCCAGATGCGCATCGCCGGAGGTCATGTTTCCTTCTGCTTTGATAATGCCGGTGGCAAGCAGCGCCTGCTGCTCATGGGTAAACATACCGTAGCAGCGATCCTGCACTGTCTGCCCGCGCCACCACGGACACACCTCATGCAGCACGCGCTTGTTCTCTTCAGAGACGGAGAAACCCGCGCCGGGACGATCGGCAAGATCGTCGATCTCTTTTTCGATCCAGCTTACGGTATATTCCGGGAAGATCGGCGCGGCGCGGACTTCACTCGCCTGATTCCCTACGATCATTTCATCATGCTTAATCCAGATGGTACGGTGCGCCAGATGATGCGCCAGTGCCAGTGCCCGACGCACCGGCACCGGTTTATCCATATTTTCCTGATAGATTTTGGTGTAGTGCTGCGCGCGCTCAGTACAGACGGGCGGCTTAACAATATGGATCAACGCTTGTTTATGGGCCTTGATACGTTCGCTCAGGGTATCGAGTTTCAGGGTAGTCATGTTCTTATCCTCTTAATGTCGCTGTCAGGCCTTTTTGTTTTGCGTATGCCTCAGCAAAAGTTAATAGCGCCGGGCAATCCAGCGGTTTATCCGGCGCCAGATAGGGCTGATGAAGCAGGGCATATTTGTTCATGCCCAGCGTGTGATAAGGCAGAAAATGGATCTCTTTAACGCCAAGCTCATCGGCAGCGAAGTTAACAATGTCGGTAACCGCGCCCGGATTGGCGTTAAATTCCGGGATCAGCGGTACCCGGATAGTGATATTTTTCCCTGCCGCCGCCAGACGGCGTAGGTTGCCCAGCACGCGTTTCGCCGAGCCGTCGGTCCACTGCTTAAAGGTGCGTTCATCAACATGTTTCAGATCGGCCAGGAAGAGATCGATATATGGCAGCGAGGGTTCGACATAGCGCCAGGGCACATGCAGGCAGGTTTCTACCGCAGTGTGGATCCCCTCTTGCTGACACTGACGGAACAATGTGGCCGCCAGTTGCGGATTCATAAAGGGTTCGCCGCCAGAGAGCGTGACGCCGCCCTGACTGCGTTGGTAAAAGGCCCGATCGCGCCTGACCACGGCCATAATCTCTGCGGCATCTTTCTCTTCGCCGCATACGGTCAGCGCCAGCGTGGGACAGCAATTTTCCAGCGCGGCGATATGGTCAGGTTCGATTTTTTCACGCAGGATAATCAGGCCGTTTAAGGTCTTCTGAATCACCGCTGGCGCGGCCTGCTGACACAGATCGCACTCTGCCAGACAGAGCCGGGCGTCATATAGCAGATCTTTCTGGCGGGAACGGCTCTCGGGATTCTGACACCAGCGACAGCCCAGCGAGCAGCCTTTTAAAAACACCACGGTGCGAATGCCTGGACCATCATGGGTGGAATAGCGCTGGATATTAAAAATCATAAAGCCCCTTTTACGATTGAAGATTTAATAACTTTCGAAAGAAAGTAACGTTGACTTCAGTCAATAAAAAAGCGGGCACTGAGGATATACTCAGCGAAACTTGCTAAGCATCACGATTTATTAAGGAACCCTTTATGGAACTCTATCTCGATACCTCTGATGTCGTGGCCGTAAGACGCCTGGCGGAGATCTTCCCGCTGGCTGGCGTGACCACTAATCCCAGCATTATCGCCAGCGGTAAAAGGCCGCTTAAAGTGGTGCTGCCTGAACTTCAGCAAGCACTGGGCGGAAAAGGCCGGCTGTTTGCGCAGGTGATGGCAAGAGACGCTGAACAGATGGTGGAGGAAGCCAGAAAACTGCGCGCTATCATCCCTGATCTGGTGGTTAAGGTTCCGGTAACGGCTCAGGGCCTGGCAGCGATTAAACTGCTGAAACAGCAAGGCATTCCAACGCTGGGCACGGCGGTTTACGGCGCGGCGCAGGGTTTGCTGGCGGCGCTGGCCGGTGCGGAATATATCGCGCCCTATGTGAACAGGATTGATGCGCAGGGCGGCAATGGCATCCAGACGGTAAAAGAGTTACAGCAGTTACTCACACTGCATGCGCCAGAAACAAAAGTGCTGGCGGCCAGCTTTAAAACGCCGCGCCAGGCGCTGGATTGTCTGCTGACGGGCTGTGAATCTATTACGCTGCCGCTGGATGTTGCAGAGCAGATGATCGCCACGCCAGCGGTAAGCGCCGCCGTAGAAAAATTTGAGCAGGACTGGTTAGCCGCATTTGGCGCGCCTGGTTTCTGAGCGTTTCTAAGCCGTTAAATAATAAAAGCTTATTCGTGCGGCAGTCTCCCTTCCGTTGGTGGCAATGGCCGCATATCTTCGAATGAAAGCCAAAAAACTGCTAAACAACGCTTAGCTTCACATATTTGTGTTATCAACTCTGCTACATTTGCTTTACTTTCGAATGAAATTAAACAACCTTCATTCAGCCATACACCTGACCCTGAGCAGCGGAGACGATGATGAATACATCCTTTACTTCAGTAACCCTACCTGAAGATTACAAACAGAATATCGTGGCGATGAAACGCATTCTGCGTGAACAGATCGGTGATGTTGAAGGTCTCTTTCGCCAGGTGTGCGATAAAATAGAGGCTGAGCTTGCCGCGGCGCGCGCTGAAGAACAAGCTAACGGCAGCGCCTGGCCGGAAGTTAACTATACCGATCTGGCGGCGGGCAATATTAGCGAACAGCAGATTGCACATATCAAGCGCCGTGGCTGCCTGGTAGTGCGACAAACCTTCAGCCGGGATCATGCGCTGGCAATGGATCAATCGATGCTTGGCTATCTGGATGAGAACCAGTTTGATGAGGTTTATCGCGGGCCGGGCGATAATTTCTTTGGTTCGCTGGAAGCTTCGCGTCCGGAAATTTACCCTATCTACTGGTCAAAAGCGCAAATGGAAGCGCGCCAGAGTCAGCAAATGGCCACCACACAAACGTTTCTTAACCGTCTGTGGACCTTTCAGCATGCTGACGGCGACTGGTTCAACCCGGAAGTGAACATCATCTATCCCGACCGTATTCGCCGCCGCCTGCCGGGTACCACCTCGAAAGGGCTTGGTGCGCATACCGATTCCGGCGCGCTGGAGCGCTGGCTGCTGCCCGCCTATCAGAAAGTGTTTAGCAAAATATTCACTAACCGCTTTGCGGAATATGATCCGTGGGATGCGGCTTATCGCCCGGAGGTTAATGAATATGACGTGGATAACACCACCAAATGCTCGGCGTTTCGTACTTTCCAGGGCTGGACGGCGCTGTCGGATATGATTGCCGGACAGGGTCTGCTGCATGTGGTACCGGTGCCGGAAGCGATGGCCTATGTATTACTACGCCCTTTACTGGATGATGTGCCTGAAGATGAACTGTGTGGCGTTGCGCCAGGCAGAGTGCTGCCGGTATCGGAGAAGTGGCATCCTCATCTGATCGCCGGGCTGTGCAGCATCCCGACGCTGCAGGCAGGAGATTCAGTATGGTGGCACTGCGACGTGATTCATTCCGTGGCGCCGGTTGAAAACCAGCAGGGCTGGGGCAACGTAATGTATATTCCGGCCGCGCCGGCGTGCACGAAAAATCTCGCTTATGCGCACAGCGTACGCGTCGCGCTGGAAAAAGGCGCGTCGCCGGCAGATTTTCCGCGTGAAGATTATGAGCAGACATGGCAGAACCGCTTTCAGCTAAGCGATCTTAATGCCAATGGCCGTCGTGCCCTGGGCATGGAATAGCGTTACGCTTTACTGCTGACTTTTGATGCACCAACGACCTGAAAATTGATAACACGCTTAACGCGCGGGGGATCCAGCTCAAATGTGATCCCTCTGCGCTTTTGATATACTCCCTCCCCCCGCAACAGATGGCGAGACGTTAGATGAACGCAAGGCAATTACAGATTATTCAGCTGGTTAATGAGCGAGGAAGCGTCAGCGTCAGCGAACTGTCCCGTATTACCAAAGTTTCAGAGGTTACCGTTCGTCAGGATTTAAATACCCTGGAAAAACACAGCTATCTGAAACGCGTTCATGGCTCTGCCGTGTCGATGGAAAGCGATAACATTGCAGCAAGGATGCAGTCGCGCTTTCCACTGAAACAAAGCCTGGCGCAATATGCTGCCTCACAGGTTAACGCCGGTGAATCAGTGTTTATTGAAGGGGGCAGCACTAATGCCCTGCTCGCCCGCTATCTTGCTAACGACGACAGCATCACCATTGTCACCGTCAGCCATTACATTGCCGGTTTATTAAAAGATTCGCGCTGTGAAGTGATTGTGCTGGGCGGCCTTTATCAGAAAAGCAGCGAATCGGTTGTCGGCCCGTTGACGCGTAGCTGTATCCATCAGGTCCATTTTCAGAAAGCCTTTATCGGTATTGATGGCTGGCATCCCGATACCGGTTTTACCGGCAAAAATATGCTGCGTAGTGATATTGTGAATGCCGTCATGGCAAAAGATGTTGAAACCTTCGCCTTAACCGACTCCTCTAAATTTGGCCTGATCCATCCCTATCCTCTCGCCCCGGAAAAACCCTTCCGCCATGTTATTAGCGATCCGGGTTTATCGCCTGAATATCAGCAGATGCTGGAGCGGCAATATATCCATGTGCATTTAGTAAAAGAGCAAACCGTGGGGATATGAGGATTGTTTTACCCCATATAATATCCCGCCCTGTAACTGAATAACGCTCTCTTTATATAGCCGCGCTCCGAAAGGCGCGGCGGGTTTATTTTATTTCGCATTCAACTAAGCGCTGCGCGGTTTGCCAAAAAGGCTTTTTAGACGGCGCGCGCTATAACGCGTCCGGCAGGCTAATGATCCACAGCTCGTTTTCGCTTTCCGGCTTATCCAGCGGCCGCACGGCAATTTTGGTTTTTACCACTTCGCCGTCAACCAACAGGTGCCCTTTGCCGTCGGCGGTATAATCATCCATTTTATCCTTGCCGGATAGCGCATCAGTCAGCTCAGTGCGCACGCCAAAATCATTGTCGTTTATCACCGCCAGGGTTTTGTTATCGATCAGCGCCAGACCTTCGACTTTCTCCTGCTGCCAGCCCAACGCACGCAGATCCACCACCAGTTGTTTACTGGCGAGAACGATACCGCGTGATTTCAGTGCCGCCTCGTCATCAAACTCCGGCGGCTGTTTGTCGAACGAGGTTAAATCGCTGGCTTTGCTGAGATCGACTAAATAGATGCGGTTACGCATGTTTTTTTCTTTATCTGCGCCCTGCTCTATCAGCAGTAACCGTTGGTCATCCAACGCGACGATATCGCCCACCTTAGCATCTTTGGCCTTTTTATAGGCATCGATATCAATGGGATAGCCGTAGCTGGCGGTTTTTCCGGTTGCCGGATCAAAACTGACTAAACGGGTAAAGCGCGCGCTATTTTTACTTTTGCCGTCAATATCCAGCGTGCTTTGCACCGCAGCGATAATCCGGCCATCCGGCATGCGCGTCAGCCCTTCGAACCCACGGTTGGGCTGACGCCATTTCACAATATTCGGCAGACCACCGGCTACGCTCTGCTCGCTGGACTCCGCCTGCGGGCCATACTTCTGCAAAATTTTGCCGTCGGCGCTGATGTGGGCGATAAACGGACCGTACTCATCACAAATCCAGTAGCCGCCATTGCCATCTGAGGTAATGCCTTCCGTATCCAGCCCGCGTTTGTCGCTGCCAAGTAATTGCAAAGACTCGCTCAGCGCCGCTTCGTTAGTGGCACCGATAAATCCTTCCGGCAGCGGCAGCCCGGAAATATTGCCCTGTTCGTCATGCAGAGGATGGGCATCAATGGCTTCCGCCTTATTATTGCCAACCCTGATAGTCATCAGCAGCGGCGTATAGTCCGGATTAACGAAAATTTTAGACTCGCGCTTGCCGGTTTTAGGCGCATCCGCATTCGGACCGCGATCGGTCAGGGTCGTGAACAGCAGATCGTCACCCTCTTTACGCAGAAAATGCAGGCCAGAGCCAACCCCCACCGGCAGGCCGTCAGGAAACGCACTGGCTGACGCACCCTGATACGCTACGCGGTCACCCTGCGGGAAGCTCACCACGTAACGTTCAATTTGCGGCTGCGCCGCGCTGGCATATAACGGAAACAGGGAGGCACACAGCAAGGCAAGAGATTTAATTTTCATCAGCTTACGTCCATAACGGGAAAGAGCCTGTTATAAGAGTAATTGATGAAGGATTTATGACAACGTTGGGTTGCCAACCGCTCCAGCTATTGACCGCAAATACATTTTTGACGATCGCTGGTCATCGGATTATCCCCTTATCAATATGCGCAGACGTGGCTCAACCGCCGCCGCAGGGCTCCCACGAGCGGAATAAATTAAAACGAATGGTGTATAGCGGTTAAGTGGTAATGCCCGACAGCGCTTATTCCTCAGCAGCCAGCCAGGATTTTATCTGCGATGCTGAGATGACTAAAAACCAGATAAACCGGCGCGTTAACGCCGGTCTGTAAAAGAGAGATTTTAGCGCCCGTTACGCGGTGGTTACCGGTTTCTGTTGATGCTTAACCTGCGCATTTTCCAGCATCCGACGCACCGGAACAATCAATAAGAACAGCACGGCAGCACAGATCAGCAGCGCGACAGAACAACGCGCAAAGAGATTGGGCAGCATATCCAGCTGATCCGCCTTCACATGACCGCCAATCAGGCCTGCCGCCAGGTTACCCATGGCGCTGGCACAGAACCACAGCCCCATCATCTGACCACGCATTCTTTCCGGCGCGAGCAGCGTCATGGTCGCCAGACCAATCGGGCTCAGGCACAGCTCGCCAAGCGTCAACATCAGGATACTGCCCACCAGCCACAACGGCGATACGCCCTCTCCACCATTGTTCAACACTTCCTGCGCCGCCAGCATCATCAGTCCAAAACCGGCGGCAGCACATAAGATGCCGATAACAAATTTGGTAATGCTGCCGGGACGGATGTTTTTTTGCGCCAGCATCGGCCATGCCCAGCTGAACACCGGCGCCAGCAGAATGATAAACAGCGCATTAATAGACTGGAACCATACGGCAGGGATTTCGAAATCACCGATCATACGGTTGGTGTAGTCATTAGCGAACAGATTGAATGAAGTCGGTTTCTGCTCGAATGCAGACCAGAAGAAAGCGGCGGAAACCAGCAGAATAAAACAGACCAACAGCCTGGCGCGTTCTTTTCGGTTCAGGCCAGCAAACATGAACAGATAGATAAAGTAGAGCACCACCGAAGCCGCAATCACATAGACCAACATGCTGGCGACCGCTACGGGGTTAATGACAATCACGCCCATCGCAATCAGCGTTGTGACGACCGCTACGCCTGCCGCTAATGCCAGCAGCCAGGCACCAACGCCCTGCTTTTTCGCCACCGGGTTGTTCCAGGTAGAATCCAGCCCCACTTCGCTGTCGTAACGTTTCATTGCCGGAACAGCGAACATACGGAAAATAACCAACGCCACCAGCATCCCGATGCCGCCGATGCCAAAGCCCCAGTGCCACCCGTGGGATTTGATTAACCAGCCGGAGATCAACGGCGCAATGAACGAGCCCATGTTGATGCCCATATAGAACAGCGAGAAGCCGCCGTCACGACGCGCATCGCCTTTTTTATACAGCGTGCCCACCATCACAGAGATACAGGTTTTGAACAGGCCGGATCCCAGTACGATAAACATCAGGCCGATGAAAAACAGATTGTCGCCCATCACGGCGGAGAGCGCGATTGACAAGTGACCAAGCGCAATCAGAATCGAGCCGTACCAGACCGCTCTCTGCTGGCCAAGCCAGTTATCCGCCAGCCAGCCTCCTGGCAGCGCAGCAAGGTACATACTACCGGCAAAAATACCCACGATTGCCGACGCATTTTCACGCGCCAGCCCCATTCCACCATCGTAAACAGCAGACGCCATAAACAGGAT
Organism: Pantoea alhagi; assembly: GCF_002101395.1. Lineage (NCBI taxonomy): Bacteria > Pseudomonadati > Pseudomonadota > Gammaproteobacteria > Enterobacterales > Erwiniaceae > Pantoea > Pantoea alhagi. The sequence continues at coordinate 518,120 of NZ_CP019706.1, forward strand.
CAGTAACGGGCGAATGCCGTAAAACGAGAAGCGTTCCCACATTTCAGTGAAGAACAGCGAGCCCAGCGGATAAGGATGACCGAAGAAGGTCCGGCTTTCGTTTTTATGAACAGAGGAACGCATAAATTCTCCCAAAAGGTGTGTCATAGTGCCCGTACGCGCTAAATGCACGTCGACCATCTGGCTGTGAGGTCGTGTTTTAACATTTCATAAAACAGTATTTAACCGTTTAACAACGGGATGCTAGTTTTTTCTAGTGTTATCTTCAAAACTTAAAGTTGAAAAGTCGACAAGCGTCTACTTTATCAGATTTTATGTCGGTAAAAACGGGATAATCGTTGACACTATGCCAGATTAGGCTCGATGAAGCATTATTCTTTATAAACATGGGCTTAAAGCGTGTTTAGCGATGCTGTGCGTGTAATGAGACGCGAAAGATCTATTTATAAATAAAGGGCAGGGTTTGGGTAAAAGGGATGAGCGGTAAAAACAGGGGTAAATCAGATGGATGTATAAAGCCGACAACATCACTGTTGTCGGCTTTTTTCATTGCTGCAGCAATCAGGCGTTCTGCAACTGCTGCCCACAGGCTATCACGCTCGCCAGCAGAACTTTTACGTCCTCCAGACAAACGGTTGGATTGAGCAACGTCATTTTCAGGCAGGTAACACCGTCAGCTTCCGTTACGCCAACATTGGCGCTGCCGGAGGCCAGCAACGCATCACCGATACGCTGATTCAACAACGCAACGTCTGCGGTGTTGCCGTTTTCCGCACGGAAACGGAACAGGACGCTGGCCAGTTGCGGCTGCATTACCAGCTCCAGCTGCGGTTGCTCAGCAACATACTGTGCCACCTGCTGCGCCAGCGTCACGCCATTATCAATGATTTCGGCGTACTGCTTTTTACCCAGCGCTTCCAGGCCCATCCACAATTTCAGGGCATCGAAACGACGCGTGGTTTGCAGCGACTTCGACACCAGGTTTGGCACACCATGCTCTTCATCAAAGTCAGAGTTCAGATACGCCGCCTGGTAACGCATTAGCTGATAATGATGCGCATCTTTCAGCAGGAACGCACCACAGCTGATGGTCTGGAAGAACTGCTTGTGGAAGTCCAGCGTTACGGAGTCCGCGAGTTCCAGACCATTCAGGAAGTGGCGATACTTCTCAGAAAGCAGCAGCGCGCCGCCCCATGCCGCATCCACATGCACCCAAATCTGCTGTTCAGCCGCCAGCGCAGCAATTTCAGCTAACGGATCGATTGCGCCTGCATCGGTAGTCCCGGCAGTTGCGACAATAGCCATCACCTGCTCGCCACTGGCTTTCGCCTGCGCCAGCTTCTCTGCCAGATCGTTAAGATCCATACGCGAGAATTCATCGGTTTTCACCAGCGTTACGGACCGGTAACCCAGCCCCATCAGCGCCATGTTCTTCTGCACAGAGAAGTGAGCATTTTCAGAGCAAAACACTTTGATTTTGCTGAGATCGCCGGTCAGACCGTCCAGCTGAACGGAGTGACCCTGGCGAGCGAAAAAGGCATCGCGCGCCAGCATCAGGCCCATCAGGTTGCTTTGCGTACCGCCGCTGGTGAACACACCGGCATCGCCTGCCGGGTAACCGACCTGGTCACGCAGCCACTCGATCAGCTTCATCTCGATGATGGTCGCCGACGGGCTCTGGTCCCAGGAGTCCATGCTCTGGTTAGTGGCATTGATCAGCACTTCCGCAGCCTGACTAATCACCAGACTCGGACAATGCAGATGCGCCACACACTGCGGATGGTGTACGGACAGGCTGTCTTTGAGAAAATACTCAACGGCGCGCTCAATGGCGGCCTGGTTGCCCAGGCCCTGAGAATTAAACTCTAAATTGATACGCTCACGTAATTCCCCGACGGTTTTGCCCTGGTACATCTCAGGCTGCTTAAGCCATTGCACAACCGCTTTTGTGCTCTGTTCAATAGCTTCCTGATAGGCGGCAATACTTTGCGCGGAACCAGACAGAATCGGATTTAAATCAGACATTCTTTCATTTGCTCCGATTAAACAGGCTTCACGCCAGCGCCCTGCAGCGCGGTTTCAAACTTATCGAGGAAAATCTCCAGCTCGGCATTGCTGATAAGCAGCGACGGCAGCAGACGCAGTACGCAACCGCCACGGCCGCCGCGCTCGAGGATCAGGCCCGCTTCGAAACATTTCTTCTGCAACAGCGCGCTGAGTTCGCCGTCCGCCGGGTAGCAACCCATGTGATCCTGCGCTTCATGCGGTTTAACGATCTCGATACCAATCATTAAGCCCAGACCGCGTACGTGACCGATAACCGGGTAACGTTTTTGCATTTCAGCCAGTTTGCCTTTCAGCCACTCGCCCTTCTCAGCGACTTTATCGGCAATGCGCTCTTCTTTCAGGATCTTAAGCGTGGTGAGGCCGGTCGCCATCGCCAGCTGGTTGCCACGGAACGTACCGGTGTGATGACCAGGCGCCCAGGCGTCAAATTGTTTTTTAATGCCCAGCACAGCCAGCGGTAAACCGCCGCCTACCGCTTTAGACATCACGATGATGTCCGGTTCGATACCAGCATGTTCAAAGGCGAACAGCTTGCCGGTACGGGCAAAGCCCGCCTGTACTTCGTCAAGAATCAGCAGAATGCCGTGTTCCTGGGTTACTTTACGGATGCGCTGCAGCCACTCGACCGGTGCCGGGTTAACGCCACCTTCGCCCTGCACAGCTTCCAGGATAACGGCAGCAGGTTTACGCACGCCGCTTTCAACGTCGTTGATCAGGTTTTCAAAGTAGTAGGTCAGCGCTTTCACACCGGCTTCGCCACCGATGCCTAACGGGCAACGGTACTGGTGCGGGTAAGGCATAAACTGTACTTCCGGCATCATGCCGTTAACCGCTTCTTTCGGCGACAGGTTACCGGTCACCGAGAGCGCGCCATGCGTCATCCCGTGATAACCGCCGGAGAAGCTGATCACGCCAGAACGCCCGGTCACTTTTTTAGCCAGCTTCAGCGCCGCTTCAACGGCATCCGCGCCGGAAGGCCCGGTGAATTGCAGGCAATATTCTTTCCCCTGACCCGGCAACAAAGAGAGCAGATAAGCGGAGAACTCATCTTTTAATGGCGTGGTCAGATCAAGCGTATGTAACGGTAAGCCGCTGGTAATGACGCTTTGGATGCTTTGAATCACATCAGGATGATTATGGCCCAGCGCCAGCGTTCCTGCGCCCGCAAGACAGTCAAGATATTGTTTATTTTCAACATCGGTTAACCATACGCCCTGCGCTTTAGCAATTGCTAATGGCAATTTACGTGGATAGCTTCTGACATTGGATTCAAACTCAGCTTGTCTGGCTAAAAAGGTCTCATTGCTTTGCGGTAATGAATTAGCATTCAAAGAATCAATACGGACTTTATCCGTCATCATATCTCTCCTACAACCTGGGGTCGTTTTAACACCGGGTTGGTTAAAGGTTTAAGGGGGGTAAAAAAAACGCGGCTAATATATGTTTTTTCAGCAGCGTTCTCAATCTTATATTTTGTGTGGGCTTTTTATATCATTTGCTTTAAAAATCAATGACAAAGCTTATTTTTGAATAGGATCCGCTCAGTATAAATTGTAACCAGGTCTGTGTAAAACTATTATTGGCTGCATTGTATACAATGCCATATCTTTAACATTTATGGCCTTTTATGTTGCCATAATGTTATTAGCCGTTAATCCTGCCAACAGGGCGCAAAAAAAATAGTGATACTTTCCATCGACTTATCATAAATGTTAAGGAAAATATCGATTCAGCGGATTTATTGACTTACTATGCCCGCCTTAAAAATCCTAAAACGAAAAAAAGGAAATAACTATTTAACCATTAATGCGCATCATACCCGGTAACCCGTGAGTGGCAATACAGGTTATCGACAGCAGGAGCAGAATCCTGAGTTTTAAACAGAAATGTTCGCGGGCGGACATTTCGTAAGGCGAAGAGCACTTCCCTTATGCCGAGAATGAAAATTTTCATGCCATATGAATATGGCGCCCTGATATGAGATTGTTATGACTCGCATTTATCCACACATCATCGTTGCCAAATTTGGCGGAACCAGTGTTGCTGACTTTGACGCGATGAGCCGTAGCGCTACCCTCGTCCTTGCTAATAAAAACGTTCGTCTGGTTGTATTGTCTGCTTCTGCAGGCGTCACTAATTTGTTAGTTGAACTTGCTTCCGGTCTGGAAAGCAGCATTCGGCTGGACAAAATTGAAACCCTGCGCGCCCTGCAGTACAACATTATTTCACGCCTGAAACAGCCAGAAGCTGTTAGTCAGCAGATTGATCATCTGCTGGACAATATTAGCCGCCTGGCTGAAACAGCTGTCGATTCCCGTTCAGCCGCGCTGTGCGATGAGTTAGTTAGCCATGGGGAGCTGATGTCTTCCCTGTTGTTTGTGGAAGTATTGCGTGAACAGGGTGTGGAAACGCAATGGTTTGATGCCCGCAAAGTTATTCGCACCGATGATACGTTTGGCTGTGCAGCACCGGCGATAAACGCTATCGCAGATCTGTCAGAAAAACATTTACGCCCGCGTATTGAACAGGCGCTGGTTGTGACACAGGGCTTCATCGGCAGCGATACGGCAGAGCAAACCACTACGCTCGGTCGCGGCGGCAGTGATTATACCGCTTCCCTGCTGGCAGAGGCGCTACAGGCTTCACGTGTGGATATCTGGACCGATGTCGCTGGGATCTATACCACCGATCCCCGGATTGTCGCCGAGGCGAAACGTATTGATAACATCTCGTTCTCTGAAGCCAGCGAAATGGCGACCTTTGGTGCCAAAGTGCTGCATCCGGCAACGCTGCTGCCTGCAATACGCAAAAACATTCCGGTTTTTGTTGGTGCCAGCAACAATCCATCAGCGGGCGGAACGCTGGTTTGCCGCGACGTGCCGGAGCCGGCGCGTTATCGAGCTCTGGCCGTGCGCCGCCAGCAGACGCTTTTAAAATTATCCAGCATTAATGCGCAACCCACCCACCGCTTTTTAGCTGAAATATTTGGGATTTTGTCGCGTCACGACATAGCAACCGATCTGGTGACCATCTCAGAAAAAAGTATCGCGCTGATCCTCAATGCCACCAGTTCAACATCAGGTGAGGCGGATATGCTGCCTGCTGCGTTGCTTAGCGAGCTGTCGCCGCACTGCCATGTCGAAATCGAGACCGGTTTGGCGCTCGTCTCGCTGATTGGCAACGCACTCTCTCAGGCCACTGCGGTGTGCAAAGAGGTTTTTGCTGAACTGGAAAAACACCCGGTGCGCATGATATGCCACGGCGCGTCCAGCCATACTCTTTGTTTCCTGCTTCCGGCGGAATTTGCAGACAGCGCGGTCAAAGCGTTACACCGGGGTCTGTTAGAATAACGCTGCCCGACTCGCACAGAGCCCGTTAACGCGGGCAACATAGTGGGCGCATGGGGTGACACGGACCACCATGCGCCGCTAGTTCGATGAACTACTTTTGATTCAGTAACATATCGCGGTGCGAGAAATGTTTGCCTTGAGTACTCATCAGAAGCCAGGCATCGTTCAGCTAAGACAATGATACAGAAAACCAACGTTATCCAACAATCCCATCATTAACGAGGGATTCAGTTTTCCCTCTCCTCAATCCAGGCAACAAGCTCAGCGACCTGCGTATCAGAAAACACCGCGATACCATGCTCAATGAGTAGTGATGCCGCGACTCCCATACCTGACTTACGCTGACCGCTAAAAGAGCCGTCGTAGATAAACTGACTACCACATGTTGGGCTGCCGTCAGTTAATAACGCAGCAGTACAACCTGCCTCCTGTGCTGTGCGGAGAGCCAACCAGGCTGCAAGCTGATAATGCTCAGTCACATCCCGCCCTGTATCTTCTATTATTCTGGCTCGCTCTTGCATCACGTCTTTACCATCAGCAGAAACAATCTCTGCCGGGGGGCGTGGTATTGGCAACCCGGCAGCCAGTTCAGGGCAGTGGATCACCAGACGTTGCTCCTGTTGCCAGCGCACCAGCTGAGCAACCATTTGTGCTTTCTCACTTCCGTTATAGCGGACTTTGAAACCCATCAGGCAGGCGCTTACCAGGATTTTATTTATCATCGTTATCGTAAAATTAGGGCAAAAGAACGCGTGGATTATAAAGCCGAACGGCTATAGCTGCCCGGCTGTAAGCAATAGATTAGAGACCAAATACAGCCTCAATTTCAATCTTGAGATCAGGTGAAAAAAGACGGCTGACTTCAACAAGAGAACTGGCAGGTAAATGATCACCGTAATTTCGGTAGAGAACCTTACGCAGATCGTTAATTTCTTCAAAAGAAGTTATGAAAATGGTCACCTTAAGAAGCGCTGAAAAATCAGTGCCTTCTGCGCTGGCGATTTTTCTGATTTGGCTGAGGATTTCTTCAGCCTGTTCGGTAATATCTGCGTTTTGAGAGGCCGTGCCAAACGCAGTCAATCCCGAAATATAAAGCGTATTATCATGCTTTACTGAGTGGACGTAGGGCGATAATTACATCATGACCGGCAGATCCGGTTCCGCCTTTTTTCGGATCTGACCGGAAAAAGAGATAAGTAAGCATTACCACACATATCCATGTGCCTTACATCTGCATATGCCAGGTATATACATATCCTGGGTAACTACATATGCTGGGCATATACATAAGCAACACATCTGCCTATACTAAGCATATGCGCATACCCGGTACCCTGAACATCATTCCGGATATGCACCACACATCTATCTGCTCGGGAGAGAAAGTACATGAGAACCGTATCCATTTTCAAAAATGGCAACAACCGCGCCATCCGTCTGCCCCGAGATCTGGATTTTGAGGGAGTGAGCGAGCTGGAGATCGTCCGGGAAGGGGACAGCATCATCCTGCGTCCCGTCCGGCCGACCTGGGGCTCGTTCGCGCAGCTGGAAAAGGCCGATCCGGACTTTATGGCGGAGCGTGAGGACGTTGTCAGCGACGAAGGACGTTTTGATTTATGAACAAGATTTATATGCTCGATACCTGTATCTGCTCGTTCATTATGCGTGAGCAGCCGGAAGCCGTACTTAAGCGCCTGGAGCAGGCGGTGCTGCGCAGCCAGCGCATCGTGGTATCGGCCATTACCTACGCCGAAATGCGCTTCGGCGCCACTGGCCCGAAGGCCTCGCCACGCCACATCCAGTTGGTCGATGCATTCTGCGCCCGCCTCGATGCCATCCTGCCCTGGGACCGCGCTGCGGTGGACGCCACCACGGGCATCCGGGTCGCGCTGCGGCTGGCCGGTACGCCGATAGGCCCGAACGACACGGCGATTGCCGGGCATGCCATCGCCACCGGCGCCGTACTGGTCACGAATAATGTGCGGGAGTTTGCGCGGGTGCCGGGGCTGACACTGGAAGACTGGGTTCGCTGACGTTCGTTATCCGGGGTCATTGATTCTTTGAAACTTAGCTTTATCATTCGGCCATAATCGACAGTCAAATCTATAAAGAACTGCTGGCCAGGCCGCCTGAAGGCAGTCTGTTGAGACAGGAGGCATCGATAGTTTAGCTAAGTCTCAAGTTGAAGTCGGCCGATATTTATCATACTGAAGGAAACAGTGAGTGCGGGTATAAAAAAGGCGGCCATGGCCGCCACAAGTGAAAGGTAAAATATTGCAGGCACTTTAGCTCTTTCCTAACCAGCGTCCCGCTTTTGCTGAATAATGGCAATTTTTTCCTGCGGTGTACGACGTCGAAGCCGCTCAGGTCCTGATAACACTTCAACCATCTTATTATTCTGACTGGTGTTAAATATAGTTCCAAGACTACCTCTTATTTTAAGAGAGGCGAAGTGTCTGGTGATCTATGGGGCTAATCTAGATGCTGAGAACATCCTACACAGCGATCCGACAAACAACAAACCACCACGGAGTGTTAGGAATGCCAGACCATCAGATCATAACAATGAGCCTTCGATTACTGCAAGGGGTGTAGTGGTTTACTGAATTTGGCCACCTGAACAGAGGTGATATGCTCGCCTCAGAACAATACAGGTGCCCCAATGAAAAAAAGAAATTTCAGTGCAGAGTTCAAACGCGAATCAGCCCAGCTTGTCGTCGATCAGAATTACACCGTTGCTGAAGCGGCTGAAGCGATGGATATAGGGCTTTCTACCATGACGCGCTGGGTTAAACAGTTGCGTGATGAACGTCAGGGCAAAACGCCAAAAGCCTCGCCGATAACGCCGGAACAAATTGAAATTCGTGAGCTGAAGAAAAAACTTCAACGTATTGAAATGGAAAATGACATATTAAAAAAGGCTACCGCGCTCTTGATGTCAGACTCCCTGAACAGTTCTCGTTAATCGGGAAGCTCAGAGCGCGTTATCCCGTGGCGATACTGTGCCATGTGTTTGGGGTTCACCGTAGCAGCTACAAATACTGGAAAAGTCGTCCTGATGAACCGGATATCAGGCGGACAGCGTTGCGTAGCCAGGTGCAGGAGTTACACAGCATCAGTCATGGCTCAGCGGGCGCAAGAAGCATTGCCACTATGGCAACACTTAAAGGCTTCCGTATGGGGCGCTGGCTTGCTGGCAAACTCATGAAAGAGCTGGGACTTGTAAGCTGCCAGCAGCCAACACACCGGTATAAGCGCGGTGGACAGGAACACATCGCTATACCGAACCACCTTGATCGTCAGTTCGCGGTCATCGAGCCCAACCAGGTATGGTGCGGCGACGTGACTTATATCTGGACAGGAAAACGTTGGGCATATCTTGCTGTTGTTCTCGACCTGTTCGCCAGAAAACCCGTGGGCTGGGCAATGTCATTCTCACCGGACAGCAAACTCACTATGAAAGCGCTGGAAATGGCCTGGGAGCGTCGGGGAAAGCCAGGCGGAGTGATGTTCCATAGCGATCAACACAAGCCGGCAGTTCAGGCAGTTACTGTGGCGTTGCAGGATAAAGCAGAGCATGAGTCGGCGGGGAAATTGCTGGGATAACAGCCCAATGGAGCGGTTCTTCCGGAGCCTGAAAAATGAATGGATTCCCGTGATGGGATACATGAACTTCAGTGAAGCCTCTCATGCGATCACAGATTACATCGTGGGTTACTACAGCACGCTCAGGCCGCATGAATATAACGGTGGATTACCACCAAACGAATCGGAAAGTCGATACTGGAAAAACTCTAAAGCGGTGACCAGTTTTTGTTGACCACTACAAACACAGTGTTGCGCTTCGTGGCTGCTGCATTGTTGGCTTTTGACATAGTATCCCCTCCGCTGAATCTGCCAGCGCTCAACGTGTAAGTATCCCGCATAATCGTACCATTCACATTCAGAGATCATCCGGCATAATCAATCTGCCAACAAAGGAGATCGCTATGCGTAAAGCCCGTTTTACTGAGCATCAGATCATCGCCGTGATTAAGTCGGTTGAAGCCGGACGAACTGTTAAGGATGTTTGCCGGGAGGCCGGTATCTCTGAAACCACTTACTACAACTGGAAGTCTAAATACGGCGGCATGGAAGCATCTGATATTAAAAAGATAAAGGACCTTGAGGACGAAAACCGCCGTCTCAAACAGATGTTTGCCGACCTGAGTCTTGAGAACCGGGCTCTGAAAGACGTTATCGAAAAAAAGCTTTAAAACCAGCCTTTAAGCGTGAGCTGGTAACACATCTGATAACGGCATTCGGACTCAGTATTCGCCAGGCCTGCCGAAGTCTGAACCTGAGCAGAACGGTTTATCATTACCGCCCGGATACCACGCGTGATGAACCCGTTATTGCCGCATTGCAGGCGGCGGCTGAACGATACCCGCGATACGGTTTTCCGAAGCTTTATCAGGTTCTGCGACGTCAGGGGTATCAATGGAATCACAAAAGGCTCCACCGTATTTACTGTCTGCTCAGGCTGAATTTTCGCCGTAAGGGTAAACAACGGCTGCCGGTGCGTAATCCTTCGCCGCTGGCCACGCCGGAAGCGCTGAACCAGAGCTGGTCTGTCGATTTTATGAATGATGCCCTGGTCTGTGGCCGTCGTTTTCGCACGTTCAATGTCGTTGATGACTTTAACCGTGAGGCATTGTCGATTGAAATCGATCTGAATCTGCCAGCCCCGCGAGTGGTCCGGGTGCTCGACAGGATCGCGGCAAACCGTGGCTATCCTGCCATGCTTCGCATGGATAACGGACCGGAATTTATCTCGCTGGCACTGGCTGAATGGGCAGAGAAACATGCAATAAAACTGGAGTTTATCCAGCCGGGTAAGCCAACACAGAACGCTTTCATTGAGCGTTTTAACCGGACATACCGTACAGAAATACTCGATTTTTATCTGTTCAGAACGCTGAATGAGGTGCGGGAAATCACGGATAAATGGTTATCAGAATATAACTGTGAACGCCCGCATGAATCGCTGAACAATATGACACCGGAGGAATATCGCCAACAACATTATCTGGCCGGGATCTCAAAAAATGCATGGAACTAAAACGGGTCTATTTACAAACGTACAGCAGAGAGACATTACAATGAAAGTTACAATGGTGCAGATAATAGATGACCATTACGTGCCGTGTTGGGCACATAAGAAAAGGCGGCGCGTAGCGCTTCTGCAGGGTGTGCTCCCTTCGCAGGGGGATAAAGCCTTAGCACGTTCTCTTATCAGGTAATCGTTATACCCCGGTGATCGAAAGCGTGGCAGAGCCGGATTCTTTCCCGATCCGGTTAGTCTTCCCAACATTATGCCTGTTTATTTTCTGCAACGTCATCTCGACGTGTAGCATCATTGAGCGCCGCACGAAGCGCGGAACGTATCGCTAAGGGTTCAAGTGATGTGTTTAGAGAGTCCGGCAACTCTTTCAGCTTCAAGGGATGGCAAAATTTCTAATGCTGTTCGGGCTTGAGCTGGTAACTACCCGCCAGTACGTTGTACAATCCTTGAGCCGATACAACGCAAAGGCGTTTACCAGTGCTAACAGACGTTAGAACAGAAGTTACAAACCGTTAGATAAACATGCTAAAGAATGCTGTTTTTATGGGATTTTCTGTTGATGGTGCCGATAATAGGAATGGTTAGATTCCATAACTTACTGCTTTTTCTGTATTTTTTATAAAAAAACAATAAGTACCCCCAAAAATGCCCCCCTTCTAGATAATGACTTAAACTGCCGTGTACACTGCTTAAATAACGACCCGCCCCACACATAATTAAATTAATCATATAAACACAACTCTTTAAAAAAGGCGTAGATGTTATTTATAAAGAAGATGATAAAACTCTCTATGCTTTAATGAGTAAACATAGAGAGCTCGAATTAATTAGTATTCAACAGTAAAAAAATACAATAGGATCTCAAATCCTCTAGCTCTATTATTTTGGAATTCAATTGAGAAATATCTTTCCTCCATCCTAACTTCTTAGATTCTGGAATATTATCTGAATTAACTTTAACATTTAAGCCACCCAATTTTCTATAAAGCTCTTTAATATCCCTAACTAGGCAAAAAAGTTTTTTTGAAGCGCAAGTTTGTATTTCAAATCTTCTAATGCTTTTAAATATAACTTTAACTTCATTACTTGTTTTTGCATGCACGATATTATAGCCATTTTCATTAAAAGCATGATGTTCTTGATTTTGAGCGCTCCAGTTAATTAAACTATTTTTAATTATATCAATATTTTCTGAGTGCAGTGAGAACGTATCAAGGATTAGTCCGTACATACTCTCTATTGAGACCTTTATATAATTTGGCTGTTGAAATTGTCTAGATGAAAAACGCCCTCTCAATTCAAACTCTTGAGTGACGCAATATTCTGAGCATAGGGACTCAAACCATATCCTACAATAAATTAACGCTTGTCTTATATCGTAACACATTAGACTCTCTTCAATCTTACTTTCAAAAGAAACATCTTTTTTTATTAGGTGAATACCGTTACCTTCACATCCCAATACATAACTATTAAAATCACCTGTGCCAATCTTTTTACACTGATTGCTAAACATCTCCCAGAAAAACCGGTCATGTGTAGTCAAAATTATTTGAGTTTTCTTTATAAAATCGTCAGTCAAAAAAACTTGAATTATATTAGATCGGTGCTCCGTATCTATAGCATTAACAACATCATCAAAGACGATAAATTTTGTATTTTTTTTCTTTGCAAGAGACAGAAGAATAGATAGCCCCAAAGATTTCAAATGACCTTCTGATAGAGAAATAAAGGCATCTGAAACCCTGCCACCTGAATTCAATAAGATACGATAGGTACTGTCCTTTTGGCTGAATTCAAAGTCAATATTATCAATTTTTTCGTAGTCATTATCATGATAATTAATTTTGTTGTAAAATTCGAGCACCGAAGCTTTCAGGCCACTAAGTATTTCCGCTTCGCAATTCACTTTATAATCTAAGGCTAGTTGATAAAGAACGTTGTATTCATCCTTAATTGCAATTATAAAATCGTTATATTTTTCCTCATTGAAGTAATTAAATTTAAGTTGCGCAACATTTGACATTTCATTTAATAAGCGAGTAGTGCATTCACTTTTTAATTGTTTCGCTTTCTTTATTGAAGAAAATTCTCCCTTTAAAAAATCTTCTTTAGATTCCATTCTTTTTATTGAGCTTTCTATGGCAGCAATAGATTTTTCAATTTCTAATATTTTTTCATTATGCTTTACAGCTTTTTCAAGATAAGCTTTTGTTGTATTCTCATCAAATAAAATCTTTTCTATTCTGTTTATGCCGCAATGAAAATCTGAAGACACCCCTTCTCCCAGGAGTTTTATTATTTCACTAGCGCTAGTTTCACTAAGATATTTATTATCCACAAGTGGAGATATAGAATATTCACGCAACTCTTGTATCACCTTCGTTACAATAGCTAATATTTTACTTCCAAGCTCTTTTTCCCTCCTATCCAGATATGCTATTTTATTTAGCTTTTTCAAGCAATCATTAACGTTAGAAACAGGGTCAACTTCACTTTTCTCAAACGATGTAAGGCATAGCGGGCATTTATCTTCCGTGCCGCAAGAAAATATTGAATGAGCAGCTCTATATAACTCATAGTAGTTTAAGTCCCTTTGAAATCTTTCCTTTTTTACTGAAATATTTTCCTTGCGGGAAGTGAATTTATAAAGCAACCTGATATTTAATTTCAAAACATCCTTATCGAAAACTATCGCTCTCCTACTTACATTTAGTTTTGCTCTACTTGAATATAGATGTTCTTTTTCTTTGATAATCCTCTTTCTAAAAAGATCAACTGCCTGACTTGCGTACCTTAACGGTACTTTACTTGCCCCCATATTTTTTAACATTCTATTAATTGACTCTTCAATTTCTTTTTTATATTTATTTACGTCATCTTTAAATAACTTTAAGTTATTTAAAGCCTTCTCATAAACCTCCTTATGTTCTTTGCTAACATAGCGTAAAATATCAAAATTTTCTGGCTTAACAAATTTACCTAGGAATAAATCAAACTCTTCCAGACCAACAAGAGCAGCTAACACATCTTTCTCAGAAAACTTTGTATCCTTAGATCCTAGCAAGGAAAATTCTTGCAGCCTATTTCTATCTATAAAACCAAAAACATTACTACCAGCAGCCTTGAACGCATTACCTTTTGCGTCCTTTAATTCTAAGACAACGCCGCCATCTCTTTTTATATAATTCCTTATTGTGGTTTTCCTCCTCTCGGCTTCTTTTATTGTATTCGTTGTAGCATACTCAATTGCTTCACAAAGACTGGTTTTTCCACCACCGTTTGGAGCGAAAAAAATATTTACCTTAGAATTAAAATCAATGAAAACACCTCTATCATCTTCTGATACTTTCGTAAAACCTCTAAAATTAGCAACTTGCAGGGATTTCAACTTACCAGAAGTTTCACCTTCATTGACATTATCTTGTTGCAGACCGCCTAGTATTTTATCATATTTTGAAATAGCTCTCTGATAATATCCGCCGAATAATTTATCCTGACTTTTTAAAAATGGTGACAGGTGCTGGTTAATTTTACCTCCGTTTTTTCTATTAGTCAGTAATGCCCACATAAGTAATGACAACCCAGCATTACTCGTATCTTTGTTTTTTCTTATAAAATCAGCAATGTAAATATCCATATCATTCTCTCTTAAAGGTATTAACTTCAAGTACATGCTCCGCGCGCAATGCTATCCCCGCCACGCCTGCCCGCTTAATGTATCGCTTTTCATGCAAGTGCATGTACAAGCTCAGGCCGCGCCTGGACTGGCCCGGTTCGTGCTTCTCACACGTATTATTCGCATGCAAATCCATGCAGCTCTTGCATGCATCACTATTTATACTCGCCACCTTGTAGAAAATCTTTAGCATTGCTCAAAAAAATCCCCGCCGGGTGGCAGGGAATGAGTAGAATTTTGGGTCAATGCCGGAAGGCGCTTCCATAGCGTCCCAGCGTATGCGGTTGACGTTGAGGCGGCGTTGGAGGTGGTGCCTGGCAGGTTTCTGGCAGCGGCGGTGCGGTAATCACCTTCGTAATGCTCTCGCTGGTCTTGAACGCACATGAGCAGTCGAGATTGGTGCACTGATGATAACGTTCCTTAACCTGTTCGGACATATAGCGACTCGATTTGGCGTGCGCCGGGCTTTTACAGTACGGGCAGTGCATCATGCCTGACTCTCCTTCTGCTGCTTTACTTCACGCTTCTCCTTACGCTCCTGCATCAGCCTCTGGATGGCGGCCGGGCTGTTATACAGATGCATATCCACACCGGTCAGCGCGGGACGATAAATGCCAATCTCCGAGAGCACCGGCTCAGCATTCATATCCAGTCGCGCGTCCTCCGCCTTGTTGGTTAGCAGTTTTCCGACTTCACGTGCAAGTACCACTTCCGGCTCTTCATGCTGCGGGTCGGTATGGCGTCCACGGTCATTGAGCCTGAGCGACAGCAGCTTCAGCCGGATGGCGCGTATCAGGGTTGGGCTCACGTTGCGCATGGCGGCCTCCCACTGGCCCTCCACATACTGCGTAAAGGCCATATTGTGTGCGTTAACGTAAGCGCGGCCGGTATGCACGGCTGCTATCATCTCCCCCTCATGCTCGAATTCCAGCTCCTTAATCAGGCCTGTAAACTCTTCAGCCAGCTCGCGGCTGGCGATACTCTGGCTGTGTTCGGCGCGAAGCTCCGGCGTAATCGCTCCACGCAGGTCACGAAAACGGGTGCGCCAGTTCGTTTCTGCTTCCTTCCCGTTCTCAATAGCTGCCTCACGCTCTTTTTTGCTGCGGGCAAGGGCGGTCGTAATGTCATTGATTTTCAGCATCTGCGCCGTGTGGGCGGCTTTGGCTTCGGTCAGGCGGATGACGGCGGGGTTTTTATTCTCGCTCATGATAATTCTCTCTCTGTAAAGGATGTTTGTATTCTGCCGTGGCCCAGCGGACAACGCCTGCTTTCCCCGTCTGCTCATGGCTCAGCAAACAAACCCGATGGCCCGCCAGGAAAAAGGCTCTGAAGGGCGTGTTGCCTGCGTCTCTGTCGGCAGTGGGGTGTAACAGGGGTAACACGGGTTACATCGCTGTTTTAAATGGGCTTTCAGGAAATATCTATGTGTAACAACAGGGGTTGCAGTGGGTAACAGATGCGGTGTTACACCTGTTACCCTTTTGCTTTTATGCGGTGTAACAGCGCCAGCGCCCGGCTGACGCGGTTGTTACACCTGTTACCTCTGTTACCCTTAATAAATAAGACTCACGCGTATTAACCCGGCACCTCGCTGTTAAAGACGTAGAGCCTGCGCACGTTCATCTCTGGCGGGCGAATGCTGGTCTGTAGCTTGCCGTCGTTGGCCGCCAGCAGGTAACCTTTGTCCGCACAGAGTCGCGCCACCTTGCGCGGGTCAAAACCCCGGCAGATTTCCTTCCAGCCCGACGGCATCACGTAGAAGGTGGTCACCGTTTCCCGGCCCTGCGCCGCGTTGCCTTTTTCCACCCTGCGCCAGCCCACCATATTGCCGAGGCGGTTGCGCTCGTCGTGCCAGTCGGCAAAGCGGCTGTACTGATTGGCGGTGAAGAAGGTTCGCACCTGCTCCAGCGCGGCCATGTCTTCCTGGTTGGCCGTGTGTCCTCGGTCTTTCAGCCAAGCGTTCAGGCAGACCCGCGTTGCCCGCAGCGCTTCACCCTCCGGCCAGCCGGTGATACCCATGCGCGTTGCCAGCTCTCCGTCCATCGCCACAAGGGCAAAGCGGTTGACCGCACGCCCCACCTGATTGCCCGCGTCCTGCGGTGCCAGCGCGGCGGTGTACTCCTTCATCAGCGCCTTTGCCTGCGCCGTCAGCCCGTTGAGGTCGGTTGTCAGCGCCTTCAGCCACTCGCGAAACGGCGAGCCGTAGTAGCTGGCCGTGGCCCACTCCAGATGCTCGGCCAACGCCTTGCCGCTCTCGAAGCCGTGCAGCTCTTCAAATACGCCGAACTTACCGGAGTCGCTGGGTATCTGTATCATCCTGACCTCCATCCCGGCAAAGGTGCGCCCGCCCGCCTTTGCGGCGTGCTCCGTCAGCGACAGCTCGCCCGTGGAGAGGAACAAGAGCCGCCACTGCTTGCGGGTGCGCAGCTCGCCGTCCGTTCCGGCCCGCCCCTTGCCCTGGCCGTTTGCCAGCATGTAGGCAATGTTGCCCGCCTCGCGTCCGTCCACCTCGCGGATTTCATCGAGCATCATCGCCGCGTCGTTACGACGGCTGGCGGAGCCTTCCAGCGAGTTACCAGTGGCCCGCCAAGTCTGCCAGTAGTCCGGGCCGCCGCATACCGAGGTGGCCGCCTTCATGGTGGTGGTTTTGCCGTCGGAGGATTCGCCCTTGAGGTAGTAGCCGCCGCCGTCTATAACTGCTTTTGCCGTAGATGTAAGCTGCGTATCCAGCCCTTTAATGTTTTACCGGCGCGATCAGCCATGCCTTCCAACTGACCTATTGCCCTGTTTGCAGACTGGTTTCCCTGAATGAGGGGCGCAAGTTCCATATCCACTTCATAGACAATGCTGCCTACATTCTCTTGACCCGCCATTCACTTTCTCCAGGCAATAAAAAACCCGCCGTAGCGGGTTGTTTTTAATCTTTTATTTCAGCTCTTAACATACGATTTAAGGGCCGCTGTTTGCTGCGGCGCTGATGGGATACAACCAAACATGTTTCCACATGACGTTTGCACTATGATTTCATAACGATCACCACCCATTGGGTTTTTGACCAATTGATAACCCAAAGTGGCTGCGTTAGGTGCAGGATTGTATGTATTAATTACAGTGTCATTGGCGGTCTGTATTTTCCATGCTGAATGAGTAGCAAGCCATGCTTGGGCCTTCTGCCAATATAAATCACACTGAGATTTTCCTTCGCATACCAATGGCGCATTAGCGGCCGCCACCAGCGCAGGGTCCTCTTTAGCTGCGCACCCACTTAACATCAGCAAAAATAAGCCAGAAATAGCTATCTTCTTCATCATCCCTTCACCCAAGCAGTAAATTATTCGGATTTATCCTAAATGGAATCTTATGCAATGTGAAGCAAGAACCATCACACTGCGAATTCAATCAGCCTTTGCGAGCCGCTTCGCCTTTTTGGCAAGGTAATCATTTGCAACTTGGTCATACTCTTCCTGCGTGAATCCCTTTTGGTTAGGGTATTTAGCAGCTAACAGCATCTGGAATTCAGTCATGCTAAGCTGCTCGGCTTCCTGACGACTCATTCCGAAGTGGTTGCGAGCGGCATTGATGTACTCGAAAGCATTAAACTCAGTTGTTGCCTTGCCGGTTTCATGGCGCTGTAGCTGGCGCACCTTCGCTTTCCCGATAATGCCGTGTGTTATCAGCGACTGAGCAATCAGCACCAGATTCTGCATCGGCACCTTACCTTTGCGGTACACCATGCCCCATTTGCCGCTTTTCCCCGGCACTAGTTCACCAGTCAGAGCAGAAACATCACGTTCACAGCAGGCCTGCATGACGTTCATTGCCGCATAGATGGTTTGCTTTGCGAATTGTGGCCGCCCCATGTAGCGAAGGAGCCATTCAGGGACTACACCATACGCCTTCAAAGCTTTTTGAAGCAGTGGCGTAACCTCATCGTTATGCAAATAATAGAATGCCTGCACAATCTCCTGCGGGTCGCCTATGCGCTTCATATTCAGAAAGGATGGGCGAAAGAAATAATCTTCATCGCCCACAGTAATCAGGCACTCGCCAATCTCTTTTACCGGGGTCATCATGCTCTCCATAATCATTATCAAGGTCGGCCGCAACCGACCTTTGGAATGGTTACGGAGCAGTAACCGTAGCTGCATAGGGTGCAGTGAATGAGCCATCGGTGGTCGTTACCGTGATGGTCGCAGAACTCTCGGCAACACCGGTTACGGTAACCGTGGTGCCACTTAATGCAGCGGTAGCTACGGATGTATCGGACGACTGCACAGTGAAGGTCTTATCAGTAGCGTCTGCAGGGGCGATATTAACAGTGAAGGTGGTTGTGTCACCTACAGCAACAGAGCCGCTGGTTGGTGTTACCGTTACGCCCGTCACCGGGACAGTTTCTTCAGTGTCGATAACCTGAATAGTGCTGGAGTCTCCTACTTTGAACTCCGTAGAGAATGACACGATGTCATTAGTGCCCCCGTCAGAGCTGAGTGCTGTCACGTTCATATAGCCCCGGAATGTCACAGGACCATACTCCATGCGCACCCAGATACCCAGCTGGCGGCGTGCAGAAAGCTCACCGGCAAAGTATTTGATAAAGCGGCCAATACCGTGCTGGTCCAGCTTGTCGCGTTTGCGTACTTCACCTTCGAAACTGATAGTGAAATCCGCGTTGGTAATAATGCTTTCAACATAACCACCACCATCATCAGCATCGCTGGTAACAGTGTTTGGGCTGAAATCAAAGCCCTTTGACGTGCCGGCAGCAAGCGCTTTCCATTCTGATTCAAGTGGTACAACGTCAGGGCAACCATCGGCAACTTCAAGCACAACGGCGCCACCGAACAAACGTTCGTTGCTGTTCTGGCAATTAGCCATGTTTAAATTCCTCTTTGATAGAAACAAAAAAACCACCCTAAGGTGGTTTTTCATGGACGCGGTTATAAGCGGTAGTAAAACGTTATTTATAATTTCGTATAACGCGAAGCTCTTGAAAACAAATCGTTATTGCGTAGCTTTTGGTCGGTTTGATCAAGCTTGTAGCCGTGGTGCTCCATAATTTGCCTAACCATATGTCCCATCATCTGCTTCAATCTGTTGTTTTTATCGTTCAGTACTTCACTTCCAAATTCTTCAATAAGAAAAGGTTGTAATGGTTCGAGAGCTGGGCGTGAAAGGTATGAGGCAGTTTCCATTCGAATAAAATTATCGCCCTCAGTTAAAAACTGCCATAAACGACCACCTAAATCGGTTTCATAAAGATCTGCGAAGCTACCAGCAACATAATAACTCATTGTCTTTTCTCTCAAATGTTAGGACAAGAGGAATCATAGCAGTCTTTTTGCATGGGTCAAATATGACGGGTGCAATAAAGTTTTTACTTTGCCTTAATTGAAATTAAAACCTTTATTCTCCAAAAATTGCGGCAAAATGAAGCCGATAGACAAGCCTGCCTTCGGTTGTGAGAACTGGCGCGGGTATTCCGCCAAGGTTTTCGAGATAGCCGACGCAATCATCGGTCATGGGGTTTTGCTGGACGTAATTAACAATGGCCTGTACGCGCTCATCTACTACACCGTTTCCGCCTTTGGCACCGATGACATCAAGCAGCACGTAATACTCCGAGCCAAGCTGGTTACGAATAGCCGAGCCAGCCGACCAGTTACTTTCCGAATTCACGCAGTAAGCAGGAACAGAAACTGACAGCAAGAGTCTGCAAAAGAAATACGCAGAGGCATGGAAAAGCCTGAATGGATTCCCTGAGCATCAGGAAAAGTGCAAGAATGTTACTGGCATTCGAATTAAAGAACTTAAACAGGCGGCATAAATGGCTAGCAAAGGCGTAAACAAAGTAATCCTGGTCGGAAATTTAGGTAAAGACCCTGAAGTCAGATACATGCCGAACGGCGATGCAGTAGCAAGCATCGCTCTGGCCACCTCTGAAAGCTGGCGCGACAAACAGAGCGGAGAAACTAAAGAGAAAACGGAGTGGCACCGCGTAGTGCTAGTGCTGTTCGGCAAGCTGGCGGAAGATGCGGGTGAATATCCGCGGAAAGGCTCGTAAATCTACATCGAAGGCAAGCTTGCAACTCGCAAATGGCAAGACCAGAGCGGACAGGAGCGCTACACCACGGAAATTCATGTGAACGTGGGCGGAACCATGCAGATGCTCGGCGGCCGGCAGGAAGGTAATGGACAATCAGGCCAGCCACAGCAGCAACGTCCGACTCAGTCTAATCAAGCGGGCGGCATGCAACAGGCGCAGCAACAACTACAGCGCTAACAGTCTGCGCCTCCAGTTGGTAATGAGCCACCAACGGACTTCGATGATGACATCCCGTTCGCCTACATCGGCCTGCAATACCCCTCTCACGCTATCCACAGCATCTAATCAATAAGGCGCCACACCATGCAATCACCTCAAGCCGGGGCGGAATTGTCACGCCTGAAGGATATAGAACGCCGCAGGCAGGAAGTGCTTGTTGGCGTTATGCGCACCTGGCACCAAGTCATCTGACCGAACACGCGAAGCAAATTGACGCGATTTTCGGGCGGATTGTCCCAAATCTTTCCCACATGGAGTTACGGGATGGTACTGATGGAGGGTAACTATTTGATTTAACTGGTGCGATAATAGGATTCAAATAAATGACTTAACCATATGTTTTTAAATGTTTTTTATGAATCAAAAAACAAAACTATACACACTCCTATACACAACCACGCTTTCGTTCAATTTTCGTTCAACACCGTTTAGCATAAAGAAAAAAGATTTAGCGATGAATACTTCACACTGTTCACCCATGAACTTTATTATTATATATCAGAAAGTTATTTGGTGATACATGAGTGAAGGGTGACGTATACCCTTCACCCCGGATGAACTATGGGCGTAAAAAAACCGGCTTTCGCCGGTTCTGGTAGTCAGGCTGCTGCCGGTTCGTCACACTTCGGCAGCCAGTCAGTGCTGCTTTCATCCGTCAGGTCGAGGTTGGTCTGTATGCCTGTCTTTGTGCGGCGCTTCAGGTAGTTCAGGCCGTACTCACGCAGGATGCTTTCCAGCGCCTGGCTGAATGACTTCATGCTCAGCGGGTTGCGGTAGCCGTTAGCCTCCATGTAGGCCAGATAGGCGTGATAGAGGTAGCGGCGTGGCTGTAACGGGCGGATGCTGGCGTTGCCCATGTGCAGGCCGGTCGGCTCTGCGGTGGCAAACAGGTAGCCGCAGAAGTCCACCATCGGGTCGGCGTCACGCTTGATACGCATTGCCTCGCCGGAGTTCTGCTGCGACTGAAGCAGCCTGCGGGCATCCTGCGGGTCACTGAAGCGCTGCATCAGCTGGCGCACGATAACGGCCAGCTCGCCCTGTATCTTTTCCTTCAGCTGCGGGTCGCGCTCGTTCGCCGGGATGATTTCCGGGAAGTGCAGGATCACCCGGCGGCGTGACACGCCCCCGCTGCGGTCGGTAAAGCGCATCGGGTTGTTGTTCACGGCCAGAATCACCGCCGGGATGTGCGTGGAGTAGGCGTCTTTGTACTTCGGGTCCACGGACACCGCATCACCGCCGGTAATCGCCTTGAGGCCCGCGCCGTCGCCGCTCCACTTCTCCTGGTCCGGCAGAATAATCAGCGAATAGCCGATAACAGATGCGCGCTCGCGTGACGACTCCAGCGTCTCGATGGTCGCGGAGGTGGCATTATCCGCACCGGCCAGCATAGTGGCGATATCTGACATAATGCTTTTGCCGCTGCCGCCGGGACCGGTCACCTCCAGAAACAGCTGCCAGTCGTAGCGGTTCGCCAGCACCATAAACAGCGCGGCCAGAATGATGTCGCGTTTCTCAGCGTTACACCCGGCGGCACGGTCCAGCCACTGCCAGAAGTACGGCGCGTGGCGCTCCAGCGTCTCGCCCTCCACCGGGCGGGTATAGTCCACGTCGCTGACGGTGCGCAGCCAGTTTTCCCGGCGGTGCGGACTGAAGAGGCCGTTGCGGGTATCAAGTACGCCGTTGCGAAAGCCGATAAGCTGACGCTGTGGCGCGGCCTGCTGCGGCAGCATCAGCTTCAGCGTGTCCACCACGCCTGCAATTTTGCCTGCCGAAAACGGCGCACGCAGGCACTGAAACAGCTTCGCCACGTCGCGCCCGAACTGGTTGCCGGAAATGACTTTCCAGGCGCCCGCCTCGTAGCGACAGAGGATTTCTCCGCTGGCGTCCACGGCAAGGTTGCTGCGGTAATGCTCTGCCACGCGCTCCGCCTTCTCGCTGGCGCTCATGGCGGTAAACTCCGCCTCGCTCATCACGTCAAACGGACTGGCCGCAGGCGGTGCGGCGGCCTCACGCAGGGCCTGCCGGGTGGCCGCTTCGCCGTGCTGCATATACGCGTCGTTCCAGTCACCAAACACCGGCGGCAGCGCCACCGTGGCGTTGCAGGCTTCAGCGGCCTTCTGCGCCTTCCTCTGGCCGTCGCCGTTCAGGTCCCGGTCGGCTGCAATCAGCAGCGGCAGCGTGGCGTGTTTCTCCCGCACCAGGCCAGCCAGGGAAAGAAAATTAGAGGACGACAGGGCAACCCACACTTCATCGCCGGTCAGGTTATGCACCGTCAGGCCGGTGGCGTATCCCTCGGTCAGCCAGATGCGTTTTGCCGGTGTGCAACTGGCAAGAACGTGGCAGGCTCCTTTAACCTGCCCGCCCTTCAGGGTGCGCTTGACGCCCTCCGCGTTAATCAGCTGCACGTTAACCAGCTGACCATTCATATCGTGCAGCGGCACCACCATGTCGCCGGGGCGGTAAGTGGTTATCGCTATCTTCTGCGGCTTCGTCAGCGTCAGACAGGGCTGCTGCGGCCAGCCCTTGCGTGACAGGTAAGGATTACCGGCGGCTTCACGGGCGCTGCTTAGCAGTTGCTGGGCCAGCGCGGCGGCAGCCTCACGCGCCGCTTCATCATCTTCGGCGTCAGCAGGGGCAGCGGCAGTATCATCCACCGGCGGCAGGTTGCCGGTGAGGCCGTTCACGCGTGCGGCGGCCTCGGTCAGGTTAATACGCAGCGCCTTTTTCACCAGGTCCATGCCGTCACCGGCTCCGCACTGGTTACAGAGCCAGGTGCCGCGCCCTTCCTGGTCGTCAAAGCGGAAGCGGTCGGTGCCGCCGCATACCGGGCACGGCATATGACGGTTCTTCACCACGTTCAGGCCCAGCGCGGGCAGAATGCGGGGCCAGTGGCCCCGGGCGGCTTTTGCCGCATCTGATACGGTCATTTTCATTATGATTTTCTCCTCAGTGCAGCAGCGGCGTGCTTTCCAGACGCCCGCTCAGCTCGTCCATCACCACCTGACCCAGAAAGCTCAGGCTCGGGGCTGACTTCAGCGGCCCGGCGGCCAGCAAATCATCCAGCAGCGCGCAGGCAATCTCCTGCCCGCGCACCCGGCCATGCTGGCGCAGGTAAAAGCCTTCCAGCTCGTTTTCAATCGCCCGCTCCAGGCGTGTCAGCGTCAGCATGGGATAGCGCTGCTGTCTGCGGCACAGGGAAAGCCAGGCACAGGCCACCGCCCGGCGGGAAAGCGCAGCGCGCAGGTCAGGTGAAAGGGTATGGGTATTCATGGCTTCACCTCTTCATTCATCACGCCGTCATGGCAGCGCGTCACCACAGCGTCGAGTTGTTCAGTGATGAGAAACATCAGTGAGGCCAGCTGGGCGTGCTGAAGCGGCTGCGGCTGTTCGTGGCAGTCCTGAAGGGCTGTCATGTCGCTGACAAAGCGCCCGGCGTTACGCAGATGCTCCAGGCGCAGCAGGTCTGAATACGAAATCAGGATGTGGTTCATGCGCGCGCCTCCTGGACCGGAAGATGGGCGGTGAAGACCAGGAAGAATTGAGGATGCGGGGAATTAAGGACCGTAGCCATAGCGGCAAACTCCTTTGTTAGCTTGTTACAGCTACCACCAGAGTTTCCACGCTCAAGGGTGGCAGCCCGGACGGGGGTGGAAATACCGGCAACAAAGGAAACCGGCCAGCCCGAAAGCTGCCCCGCCCGGGCCACCATTACGCAGACGGCACAGCGGAAACAGAACCGCCGCCCGAAAAATGGGTGCATCAGGGCACAGACACAAAAAAAGACGCATGGCGCGTCTGGTGTCGCCTTTGTTTTGCTCGGGTTTCCACGCCCGGCTGCCGATTTTGCGGCAGCGGAAATACTGTACCAGGGAAAGGCCCCGGCACGCAAGCCGGGGAAAGCAGGAAAAAACAGCATGTGAGCCTCAGCAGTCGGTGAGGGTGATACCGGCGCGGGAAAACGTCTGCAGGTCAGTTTTTACAGGCGCCGTGCTCGCGCTTTGCACGCAAAAGGCGGTATCAGTGCCGCGAAAGCGTCGTGCCTGCCCCGGCTCGTCCACCTCAGCGGCAATCGCCAGCGCCAGCTGCTTCGCGTCGGCTACGGACAGGTCATGTGTTTTACCGCCAATGGTCAGCATAATCATGCGGCACGCTCCTGACCGCGTGCGGCGATGCGTTCGTTCATCCAGGCGCTTACCTCGCTGGCAAGCCATGCCACGTTCTTGCCGCCCAGGGAAATCTGGGCCGGGAAGGCGTCGCGGCTGATAAGGTCATAAATGGTCGAGCGGGACAGGCCGCAGACGTGGATCACTTCCGGCAGGCGCATAAAGCGCTCCTGTACCGGCATCGTTGCGGGCATAACCGGGGCCGCCGGAGCGGAAGAATGTGCGGATAACGTGCTGTGCATGGGCTACCTCTTGTTTATTCCATACAGGGCCGGACGAACGTGTCCGGCGTCGGGTAGCTCTTTATTCTGAGTATATTTTTGGCGGAATCAACAAGTGAAATTCGTGTGGCGGCTCTCACAAAATGCCTGACAAAGCACGGGTTTCGCACGGTCTTTCAGGGTTTTACATATAATGACAAATAGTGTCGTATATGTTTTTGCAAGGAATTTATAAGCATAGATATCAGGATTTATATCTGAATTAAATCTAAAGGCATTAACAGGTTTCTGCTGCTGTGGGTGAAGAGTGGTGAACAGAGGGTGAAGGATTATTTCTGAACTGTTCACCTCTTAATTTACTGTATTTACTGTCTTTTTATTTCTGGTGAAGAATGGTGAAGGATATATATAAAACTAAAAGCTGAACAATGGCTTGCGTGAAACCTTTCCCTGGCTCGCCAGAAGAAAGGCTTTTTGTCTGGTGGCTGACACAACGCTGTCCGTTAGCCGGGTTGTGCCATCAACGGCACAATGGCGTTAACGAAAACACCGCAACGGAGCCATTTATGACCGACACCACCCGGACCCCGACCACTGATGCCATTGCCGCCCTGCCTGCCGCCACACAGCAGGCGCTGGAGCGCGTAAAAAGCAGCAAATCCGCATGGCTTGCCGCACGCCAGAAACAGGCAGATGCCGCAGGCATGGCGGAGACCATCCGCAAACGCCGTGAAGAAACGGAGGCAGAAGCCAGAGCGCAGAACGGAGAATGGCGCCAGCTGTTCCGTGAAAACCAGGGCGCAATGACGCCGCGCATGAAAAAGCTGCGTGCCGAAATTGCGCTGGGCCGTGAAACGCTGGATGAATTCGATGACCTGCTGGCCGCGCACCAGGCCGAAACTGAAACCCTGCCCTGGACCACCGGCGACCGGGCTGTGTCCTATACCAGTGCGCACCAGTCCCTGATAAATATTCATTCCAGCCACGTCTGGGCACAGTTTATGAAAGAACACGGCCAGACGCTGATACACGCCCTGAGCCTGCGCTGGCTCGCCATGCAGAACGAACACGACGGTGGCTATGCGGGCGTGAATGACAGCAACACGATGTTCAGGCAGTTCATCCACGAAGAAATCATGACAAAAGCAATGGACCACAACCCGTCGGCTGAGGGCGATGCGCTGCTTGAGGAAACCGGCCTGTATCCAGCCCCGCAGGCATACAGCGATGCGCGCCTGGTCCCCACTCCCGCAGCCCGCCACAGGATGAGGGTTAAGCAACAGAAGGCTGCAGGAGATAAAGCATGATAAACGCCACCACCCCACAGGACGCCCTGAGCCAGTACCTCCGTGCCGGTGAAAGCTGGCGCACCCTGCGCGCTGACCGCGAAAACAAACAGCAGCAGCTTGAAACACTGTTCAGCAGTGAGGGCAAACCCACTGATTACGGCCAGCAGGCGGATAACCTGCGTGAATGGCAGGACGTGCTGACCTGGCAGATTATCTGTGCCGCCGGTGACGTGCTTCAGGCCCATCGTCATGTGACTGATGCATGTGTGAGTGAAGCGCTGACCGCCTTTATGGAGGCGCATGGCGCTGCGCTGACCGGCGCGCTGGCGCCTTACCTGAACGGCCCCGCCGGGCTGGAAACCGCCATGCGAACGTTGCGTGCCGCCGTTGTTCGCGAGGCTGAAATCAGCGCGCCCGTGGTGGCTGAAGAATATCAGACCATCCTCAATGAGACAGGCCTGTATCCTGACAGCGCAGTGCGCGATGACGCCACCACCATTCGTACCCCGGCCAGGGATGCAGGTTACCGGTTTCGCCTGGAAAAGCTGAACGCACAGCAGGAGGGCCGCTGAGATGGCCATGAAATGCCCGGAGTGCGGCACCACCGCACACACCCGCACCAGTGAATACCAGACCGGCACGCTGAAAAAGACCTGGTATCAGTGCCGTAATATTGACTGCTCCTGTACGTTCACCACGCTGGAGAGCCTGGACAGCATTATCATGAAGCCGCAGAAGGCAGGAGGAACGACCGGACCGGCGCAGGAAACCCCGAAACGGGTACAGCAGACGCTCAACCGCTACGGCGCAGCCAGCAGGCTGTCGAACCGGCAGCACGCTCCCGCCTGAATTTCCACCTTCATTTCTTCCCCGGCCACCGCGCCGGGTTTTTTGTGGCTTTTTCTCTGGCTGGCCCGCTGTGGCGGCAGTGCATGACTATGCCGCATGAAAACGCATGAATAAATGCACCCAAATTTCTCCCGTTCTGGTCAGTGGCGGCGCGGTTTCGGGGCACTCATGCACCTGCATGAAAACCGCTACATGAAGCGGGCAGGCGTGGCGGGGGTACGAGCGCGCGCTCGGGGGTGAGATTAAAGCATCGTAAGCTAGCGCCTCCCCCTCGCAAGCTACCTCACAGGAAGGTTTTAGGGGAAAGGAAAGGTTATTTTATAAAATTTAGAATGAATTTAATTTTAAAATGATGTTGCTTAAACTTCGCCTTTGGTTTAAATCTTCAAGCTATATAAGTATCTATGTGCAACACCAACAATTAGAGCTCCCCCCATCAAAATAAAATCGATGATATATATATTTTAATAATCCTTTCCTTAAATACGTACACAGCACGCTCAAAAAAAATCGCATTCCGAGCGCGCCTTTGCGCAAGCATAATAAATTACAAATTATCAAGCCGGATAAAAACCTGACTTTCCACCTGCATTTAAGTTATTAACTTTATTATCATCATTAATTTGAATTGAAAATGTTGGACCTTTATTTTCAAGAATGATGATTTGGAAATTATAACTTTTTTTAACCAATATCGAATAAAAAGCATCACTTAAACTTACACTATTAATTTCCGAAGGTGATACGCCTCTATCCTTATCAAAATGTGTTACTAATGGGCTATCAAGAACAACAAACCCTATGAATGGATTACCTTTGTTTGATAAACATTCAGCAAAGCAAATTGTAAATATAGCATGTATAACTGCACGGGTACCTTTACCAAACATCCCTCGGTGCTTTCCGTTAATATTGAAGTCATATTTACCCTCATCAAAACGCACCTTATTGCCTATTGAATTATTAAACTTTATATCATTTAGAAAATTTTCCATCGCTTTTTCTATATCACAGAAATCAACAACGGTTAACGAATCGAAATCATCAGCAGAGTATTTAAGCTCATCAACATCATCTTCTTTATCTTGCAACGAAGATAGGATTTTATGTTTAGTGTAATCCATTAAAAGATTATCTTTATACTCGTAAAGATCCTCAATTGATGAATTCAATTTTTTGTATTTCAGCTCTTCTAACTTCTTAAATTCATCTTTTTCAACATCATATATATCACTAACATTTTTTATTCGTATCAGTAATGATTTATGCTCCTCAGTATTAGTCTCGATTGAATCAGTTAAACCCTGTAACTGATTTTTAATCTTCAATTTTTCTGCATTACAAGAGAGCGCATAGTCCTCATACGATATTTTATTTTTTCTTTCTTGAGGTGAGTTACAAACCTCGCAGTATGTATCAGCAAAGTTATTTAAATAGTAGTTTGCTTGAGAAACAACCTCTATCCTACCAAGATCAATAAGATATTGATCTTTGAGAAGATTAAACCTTTCGATAAGTAAGGATATATACTTCTCTCTATTACTAATTAAAAATAACTCATCGCTTAGTTCTTTTAATAAATCTTTTTTTTCATCAAGCACATCAATAACATCTTTTAAAATATTTCTTAAAGATTCAATTTCATGCTCTACACTCTCCAACTCACTTACAATAGATGCCTTATCATATTCTGGATAAAGCAACTCAGATTTTAAACCTTCATAAATGTTCGCAATTTGGCTTTTCAGAAAGACCCTGGCTTTTTTATTTGGTTTCTCTGCAAGAGAGTTATTATCATCCCTTTGAGTTAATAAAAATTTAAACTCAGATTTTCTCTTTGTATCTTCACTCGGAATATCTGAAAAAATTAAGGAACGCTCTGTTAAAACTTTTAATTCATCAATGCAAAAGAAGTCCAAAACATTATTCAGGTTAAAATTATGCAAGGTATTACTTAAGTTTGTTCTTACTTTGGCTTCTTTAAACCTCAGCTTACTGTAAAAAAATGATGCAAAACTCTTTTTGGATGAAACACTTTTAGAAAATGTCATTACCAAGTTAACACTGCTAGCATTCTCAATGTTTGAATCATACAACCTATAATGAGAGTTATCTAATAAAGATCTCTCAATCGTCATTAATCTATCTTGAAAAGAAATCTCTAGAAAAGCTGTATCGTAGCCTTGCGCGTGGTCAATATCTCTGTTTTTTAGTTTCTCACTACCTAATAGATATCTGATCAAATAATATATATAAGTTTTACCAGAATCGGAACCGCCATATAAGATGGTCAATTTAGTTCCAAACTCAATAATTGCATCTTGCTTATTAAATCCAGACACTTTTAATTTTTTAAATGTAAAAAAATTTTTATTCATAATTAAATTCCATATCATACTTGCCGATTTTGTTTTTTATAATTAATTGTAACTGTTCATCCAGCATGCCATTATACTGACTGACCACCAATTTTATATTATGCTCCATATGGTCTACATATTCATTTTGAAAAGAATTTGTAAATGCGTATGTTTTTTCTGAAGCTTTATAGACAAAACCGTCATGCGTATAAACCTCTGATGCCAATTCATATCCCTGTAAAAGAGTCAATGATTCTAAAACAACTTCTCGCTTAAGAGCTAGTTGAGCATCTCGCCGAGGTATTGGAGGATGAAGACTAACTTCAGTGGGTAAGAAGTCCTTAAGATTTACAACCATAAAATCAAAGCAAATAAGTTTCTCGAGGCTTATTGATGAAGGATGAATAGAAACAAGTATTTTTGCTATTCTACATGCCATCTCTAAACTTGAATTATATATTCTGACCATCACTTCACCTTCCAAATAAATTCACCATCATTAACCAAATGATGGCACACTCCTTTTTTATCATTTGCTTCACATATTTTTGATAATACGGAGTGTGCGATCGGCGTCAAAACAGCTTGCTTTAAAACTGCATTACACCTAATAAACGAACAGTTGTGTTCCTCGTAAAACACAGGCTCAATAGATGAAGATATATAGCTTTTAAGCGCTTTAAAGTTATCTTCTTTGAATACTTCACGCATAAATACTTCAAGGGAAGATGCAAAATAAAAGTCATTCCTACTATTATTAAAATGTCTTCTATATGGATCATCAAGTTCTAAAAATGAGTTATACGTCTTATCTCCATGCTCTGAATATGCTTGTAACAATGCATTGACATAAACTGATTCCTTGTCTGGATTATATTCGGGAATTTCATCCGGGGGAACCCTTACGGAATATAACTCCTTGAAATACTTAAAATAAAGATGTGTACTGGCAATATCATTCAAAATCAAAGATAGAGGAAGGGAGTAAAAAATACCAAAGTCTAATTTTTCAATATGCTCTCTTATATCTACATCTAAAGGAATGTCTACTTTTTTACTTATTTTCTTTGAAATTGCAGAGTCCCATGATTCAATAATGGCTTTTTTGAGTTCGTCTTTATTTTTTAATAAATTGGAAAATGTTGTAGATAGATCATATGGCGCAACAAAAAAGTACTTCTGGGGAAGAGGAAAATCACCTTTCATAGTGAAATAAATAAGTTTTCCAAATTCAACAACAACATCAGAAAAGCCTAAACTTTTTTTGTATAGTTTACATTGGTAATTATCCCACGAATAACCGCTCATGTTAGGATCGGTTTTATACCCAACAACATCCCTACCTTTATCTCCAGCTCCTCCAAGACGCTCACTCCATGGATAAATTTCTCTTTTGCATACAATAAGCCAATCATGGACAAACACTTCCCATTGCTCATCATCCCATGTCAATATTTCTGAAAGTGGTTGAGACACAAATCAACTCCTTTTTGGTCTTACAATTATTAAATCACTGTACCATTCCATCATAGATTGTCTTCCACTAAAATATTGAGCATGGTTATAAGTCCCTCTAATCGAATTTTTATCCACATGAGCCAACTGGAGTTCAATCCAAGCACTATCAAAGCCTTGATCATGAAGAATTGTAGAAAAAGTATGTCGGAAACCATGCCCAGTAACTTTTCCACCGAATCCAATACGCTTGATTAACTGGTTTATGCTCGCTTCGCTCATTGGCTTGTTCGGATCGTTCCGGCCAGGAAAAACATAACGATAATTCCCTGTCATAATCTTAAGTTCATTGAGCAAATCTAACGCTTGAGTCGATAATGGCACAAGATGTGGCCTGCGCATTTTCATCCTTTCAGCAGGAATTTCCCAAAGAGCGTTATCTAGATCAAATTCCGACCACAATGCAGCACGTAACTCGATGGTTCTTACGCCTGTTATCATCAGTAATTTTGTAGCAATCTGGACAAGCCGACTTCCGGTGTACCCCTCTAAGGCACGCAGAAACTCAGGTATTTCTTCAGCTTTTAGGAATGGGAAATGATTGGATTGATGCACTTCAAGGGCACTGGAGAGATCAGCCGCGGGATTATACTCTGCTCTACCCGTTGCAATTGCGTAGCGGAACACTTCGGAGCAACGCTGTCGCACTTTACGCATTTTCTCTAACGCACCACGTTTTTCAATTTTACGCAGCACATTAAGCAGCTCTAACGGTTTAATTTCTCCTACTGGCCTTGCTCCGACATAAGGAAAAATATCGTTCTGAAACGCTTCCATGATGTCTGAGGCATATCCTGCCGACCATTTGGCAGACTTCATCTGATGCCATTCTCTGGCTATCTTTTCGAAAGCGTTCTCTGACTCTGTTTGCAGAGCCAGCTTTTGCTCTTTTCGAACCTCACTCGGGTTCTTTCCTTCGGCAACCAGTTTTCGGGCATCGTCACGACGTGAACGAGCATCGGCAAGTGTGATTGTTGGATAAACACCAAGCGAGATCATCTTGGGTTTACCGGCAAAACGATAACGGAACCGCCAGCTCTTGCTTCCATTAGGCTCAATAAGCAATGACAACCCTTGCCCATCTCCGAGTGTATAGGCTTTAGTTTCAGGCTTAGCGCGGCGAATCTGCATATCGTTTAAAGGCATGTGTATAGGAATCCATGACCGAACAGGAACATATACACAATCCTATACACATTCAGTACCGGATACTACTGGATAGTTACGGACAACCTTGGACTAAAGAAAATAAAAAACGTTATAAATCAGGTGACTTATGGACTAATACGGACGTTTGAGGAAGTTGAGATGGTGCCGATAATAGGAGTCGAACCTACGACCTTCGCATTACGAATGCGCTGCTCTACCAACTGAGCTATATCGGCTTTCCGGAGAGGTGCTACGGGCTGTAACGTTAAAAAAAAGCGGCGCCTGAGTCAAGAGGCGCCGCATCGTATGCTGGTTTTATCATCAGCTATAGAAAATTAAGCTATGAACGCACCGTATCATCACCATAAGCCACCCATTTATAGGTGGTCAGCGCTTCCAGCCCCATCGGACCACGAGCGTGCAGTTTCTGAGTACTTACCGCTACTTCCGCGCCCAGACCAAACTGACCGCCATCGGTAAAACGGGTGCTGGCGTTCACATACACCGCTGAAGAATCTACCTGATTAACAAAGCGTTCAGCGGTGCGCGTATCACGCGTCAAAATAGCATCGGAATGCTGGGTGCCGTGCTCACGAATATGCGCGATCGCCTCGTCCATATCCTTTACTACCCGCACGTTTAAATCGAGCGACAGCCATTCGTCGTCATATTCGCCCTCTTTCACCGCTTCCACTTCTGCCGGGCCCTGCTGCAACAGCGGCAGTGAAAGCGCGTCGGCATGCAGTTTCACGCCTTCCTGCGCCATACGCTGGCTCAGCGCAGGCAGAAAAGCGTCGGCAATGGCTTCATTAACCAGCAGCGTCTCCACCGAATTACAGGCGCTGGGACGCTGTTTTTTCGCATTAACAATCACCTTCAGCGCCGCTTCCGGATCATAGCTGACATCAATATAGATATGGCATACGCCGATACCGCCGGTAATCACCGGAATGGTTGACTGTTCACGGCACAGCTTATGCAATCCGGCCCCACCGCGTGGGATCAGCATATCCACGTAGCGGTCCAGCTTCAGCAATTGGTTAACCAGCTCACGGTCAGGGCTTTCAATCGCCTGCACCGCGCCTGCTGGCAAACCGTGCTGCTGTAATGCCGACTGGATAACGCGCACCGTTGCGCCGTTGGTGCGATAGGTCTCTTTACCGCCGCGCAGGATCACCGCGTTGCCGGTTTTCAGGCACAGCGAGGCGACATCCACGGTCACGTTCGGGCGCGCTTCGTAAATCACCCCCACCACGCCCAGCGGCACGCGACGGCGCTCAATGCGTAAGCCGCTGTCGAGCCGACCGCCATCAATCAGCAGCCCTACCGGATCGGCCAGCCGACAAACCTGACGCACATCATCGGCAATCCCCTTCAGACGCATGGGGTTCAGCATCAAACGATCCAGCAGCGCTTCGCTCATACCGTTATGACGCGCATCCGCCAGATCCTGCTGGTTAGCCGCCAGAATCTCCGCGCTCTGCGCTTCCAGTTGTTCGGCAATGGTCATCAGTACACGGTTTTTCTCCGTCGTACTCAGCGTGGCAAGCTGATATGAGGCCGCTTTGGCCGCCTTACCCATCTCTTCTAACACTGAAGGCTCCTTAGCTGACAATCATATCGTCGCGGTGCATGGCAACCGGACCGTATTCATAACCCAGGATATCGGTGATCTCCTGGCTGTGGTGACCGGCAATCATCCGCAGCGCATCGCTGTTATAGCGTGAAACGCCATGCGCCACATCACGACCAGACAGGCTGCGAATACGGATAACTTCGCCGCGTGAAAAGTTGCCGCTCACTTCGCGAATGCCTTTCGGCAACAGCGAACTGCCGCGCTCCAGCATCGCCGACAGCGCACCGTCGTCGATAATAATCTCACCGGCAGGCGGCGCACCGAAAATCCAGCGCTTACGGCTCTCCAGCGGCGACTGTTGCGCATGGAAACACGTGCCCACCGGTTTACCTTCAATCACATCGCCGATAACGCCCGGACGGCTGCCCGCCGCGATAATCACCTCAATGCCGGAGCGGCAGGCGACATCCGCCGCCTGTAGTTTAGTTGCCATGCCGCCAGTGCCAAGGCCGGAAACGCTGTCGCCAGCGATGGTGCGCAGCGCATCATCGATGCCGTGCACGTCACTAATAAGCGATGCCTGCGGATTATGACGCGGATCGGCAGTAAACAGCCCCTGCTGATCGGTCAGCAAAAGCAGCTTATCGGCACCGGCCAGCATCGCTGCCAGCGCCGAAAGATTGTCGTTATCGCCGACCTTGATTTCCGCCGTCGCCACCGCATCGTTCTCATTGATCACCGGCACGATATTGTTATCCAGCAACGCACGCAGCGTATCGCGCGCGTTAAGGAAGCGCTCACGATCTTCCATATCCGCCCGCGTCAGCAGCATCTGACCAATATTGATGCCATAGATAGAGAACAGCTGTTCCCACAGTTGGATCAAACGGCTCTGCCCCACCGCAGCCAGCAGCTGCTTTGAGGCGATGGTAGGCGGCAGTTCCGGGTAACCCAGGTGTTCACGTCCGGCAGCCATTGCGCCAGAGGTAACAATCACAATTCGATGGCCCGCCGCGTGCTGCTGTGCGCACTGACGAACTAACTCCACAATATGTGCCCGATTTAACCGACGCGATCCGCCGGTCAGCACGCTGGTACCCAGTTTGACCACTAAGGTCTGACTGCCGCTCATGATTTCCTGCCGTAGTAAAAATGTCTTTGAAAGGACGTTTTATCAGGAGTGGGCAAGGATGCCAACAGGCACCACGGGGAAAAACATGGAAAATGCCTGACAACCGCGTAGACCAAAAGTTCGCGTTTAACAATAAAAGCGGAAAAGCTTCATAAAACATTCATCAAATCCCGGTAAAAACATTCCCGCAGTTATAAGAGTTTTCCGAGCAGTACATTTTTTCACTCATGGGATTAATAACAAATGAAAAAGAGCGCATTGGCACTACTGGTATCCGCCCTGACCCTGAGCACCGCGGCACAGGCAGCAGAAGTGTACAATAAAGACGGTAACAAGCTTGATTTTTATGGCAAATTGAAAGCAATGCGTTATATCAGCGATGCTGAAACCAATGCCAGCAACAACGCCGACAAATCTTATGTGCGTATCGGCTTTAAAGGCCAGACGCAAATTAACGAAATAATGACCGGTTACGGTCAGTGGGAATATCAGTACAACCTGTATAACCCGGAAAGCGACTCTAACTCAGGCAATAAAACGCGTCTGGGCTTTGCCGGGATCAAAGTCGCTGACTACGGCTCGCTGGATTATGGTCGCAACTACGGCCTGATTTATGATGTTGAAGCCATTACCGATATGATGCCGGAGTTTGGTGCCACCGCCTATACTTCAGCCGACGTCTATATGCTGACCCGCACTAACGGCGTTGCCACTTATCGCAACAGCAACTTCTTTGGTCTGGTTGATGGCCTGGATTTTGCGCTGCAATATCAGGGTAAAAACGAAAGCTCGTCACGTGCCAACGGCGTTTCTAACGGTGACGGCATGGCCGCATCGCTTTCTTATAAAATCCTCGACAGCCTGAGCCTTAAAGGCGCGGTCTCTTCTTCTAACCGCACGCTGGTTCAGAAAAACAGCGAATTTGGCGGTGGCGAGAAAGCCGAAGCCTGGGCAACCGGTATTAAGTATGACAACAACGGCGTTTATCTGGCGGCCACTTACGCTGAAACCCGTAATATGAACCCGATTAGCGGCAATGATGTTAACGTTAACGGCACTGTAGAAGATATCAGCGGCTATGCAAATAAGCTGCAGAATATCGAAGTGGTGGCACAGTATCAGTTTGATTTTGGCCTGCGTCCGTCACTGGCTTACGTGCAAACGAAAGTCAAAGATATGGAAAACGGCCTGGGCGATGCGGATTACTATAAGTTCGCTGACGTGGGCGCCACCTACTACTTTAATAAAAACATGTCCGCCTTTGTTGATTACAAAATCAACCTGCTGGATGACAACAACAAGCTGAACCGCAACACTGATGATATCGTTGCCGTGGGCATGACTTACCAGTTCTGATGCCCTGCATCACCCGGTTAGCTTGCTGAATACGTCAGTATTGCTGCAACAGAAAGCTGGCCGGTTGCTGCGGAGACATCGTAAAAAAGGCAGGCGTATAGCCTGCCTTTCCTGTTTAAAGCGGACAATTAAGCGGTTAATTTCATTGTCTGTTCGTTGGCGCCCTCGGCGGGTAACAGCCCCAGCTCCAGTTCGGCCAGCGTAGATTTCAAACGTTCATGGAAGTTACGCAGCGTCTCTTCCAGCTTCTCTTCATTCTCTTTGCCTTTGATCGCGCATGGCTTCCAGTTGCCATCTTTATCATGCAGGCCATAGTAATATTGATAGGTAAAGTGATCGGATTGCGCATCCAGCTCCAGCCACCATCCCCAGAATTCACGGCTTTCCGGTGCAGGTTTAACATTGACGCAAACGGCCAGGCAATCAAAAAAGAACCGCTCATTTTCGCATTTGTTTTCGCGAATATAGGGACCCAGCGCGGTAAAACGTTTAAGCAACCGGCTTCGTGGATGTCCATTCGGTAACGTCATGGTTTACACCTCCTTAAATGAGCTAACAGTTTTAGCAAACTAATGCAAAATAGCAACTTATCACTTCAACTGTTGTACCAGCCAGTCGCAGAGGGTTTGCAGCGCCCGATCGAAATTGCCTAACACCGGCGAGAAACCGATCGGCAACAGCTTGCCGTTCGCGGATGAGTTAACAATCAGGCGCGCATCTTCTTCCGGGCTCCAGGGATCGTTCTGCCAGTAGCCTGCCAGCATTGGCGTTGACGTACGGCGTCCCAACAGCCCCTGGGTTTTCAGCGAATAGCGATTTAGCTCAGTGCGCAGTACGTCATCTGTGGCGCGTGGCATACCCAACCGACTGGCTAACACATCAATATACATATCCGGCACACGCTCCTGCTGAGCAGAGTTAGCCAGCAACGCATGAACAATTGGCCCCAGGGTGGCGACGGCGCGCAGACGCTGCGCCTCCAGATAAGCCAGACGTACCGCCACGTTAGCGCCAAAACGATAGCCCAGCGCCGCTATGCGCGTATGATCTATCCAGGGTACCGCATCCAAACCGCGTAGCACCTGCTGATGCAGAAAGCTGGTATCCTGGCTCAGTTTCCATTTAGAGGAAAAACCCACCGACGGCATATCAATCGTCAACATCGCGATGCCGCGCGGTGCCAGGTAATCGTGAAACAGGCGATAGTGATCGATCTGCAGGCTATCGAGGTTGCCGCACAGCAGCACCGTGGGATAAGGCGCGCTAACATTAGGCGGCATATGCAGGAAGCCCGTAATCGAGCCGCCGCCCTGAATCGGGAACGATAACTCTTTCAGCTCGCCAGGCAGACGCAGCGTGGCTTCTTCATAGGCGCGGTTAGCCAGCGTTTGCGCCTGTTCGGCCAGCTCATCGCCTTTGATATGTGGCCAGGCGGCCAGGCTGTAAAGATTAACCGCATGCAGCCAGTGTTCGCCTGCTTCCGGCGTTTCGCCTGCGTCTATCGCCTTCTGCTGCCACAGCGCCGCCTGTTTGCTCCATTCATAAATCCAGTTGCCGCTGCGATAGCCGATGACCGTATCCAGCAGCTCCTCGCTGGTGCGCTCTGCTGAACTGACAGCAATGCGCGCCAGCACCTCGCTAATCTCAATCAGCGGCAAGCCGCGCCAGCTCCAGAGCAGGCGGTTGAGCATGCGATACCAGCCGGTATGGCTCTCACCATCCAGCGTGGATTGAACGGTCGACGTAACGTGATGCCGTTGGCGTACCAGTGATGAAGTTTCCGGGTGTTTAAATCGGGGTTTGAATAGCTCTTCGCTGAGATTTTTTGCTGACATGGTGTCGCTCTCCTGCCGCCGCGCGATGACGAGACTACAGTGTACTTCACCCATCCCCAGGGTGCGACCCGCAGAAACGACAACGCCCGGACGAACCGGGCGTTGTTTTGATGCAGGTCAATCAGCGATCGACGATCGGCGGAACAAAGGCAACGCCCATATCCCACGGCTGCTCAATCCAGGTATTCTGTGCGATATCAACTACATAATCGTCAACCAGCGGCGCGCCAGCTGGCTTAGCGAAAATCGTGACGAAACGCGCTTTCGGATACATTTCACGGATCGCCTGAGCGGTGCCGCCGGTATCAACCAGGTCATCAATCACGATGAAGCCTTCGCCATCGCCTTCTGCACGCTTCAGCACGTTCATTTCGCGCTGATGATCGTGGTCATAGCTGGAAATACAAACGGTGTCGACATAACGGATAGAAAGTTCGCGCGCCAGCAGTGCAGCCGGAACCAGGCCACCGCGACTTACGGCAATAATGCCTTTCCACTGTTCAACAGGAAGCAGGCGCTGAGCCAGTTTACGGGCATGAATCTGCAACATGTCCCAGGTGACGACGTATTTTTCGCTCATAAAAGGAATCCCGACCAATCGAATTGGCCTAAAAAATATGCAATGGGAAAAGGTTGCGCGGCATTATAAGGATCTGACGCGTTAAAAACCAGCACCGGATCGCGCGGTTGCCGCATTTTAACGCGCCCGACTGCACAGCAGACAATAAAGGATGTTATTCTCACCCCATCACGTCAGATTCGCTGACGGCGATCGATTACTGGAAATTTCGCAATGATGCGCAGCCGCGCACCGATGACACAGGAGACCTGTCGTGTCTGAATTGTCTCAACTCTCTCCCCAACCGCTGTGGGATATTTTCGCTAAAATCTGCTCCATTCCGCACCCTTCATTTCACGAAGAAGCGCTGGCGCAGCACATTCTCTCCTGGGCAAAGGAAAAAGGCTTCTGGTGTGACCGTGACCAGGTCGGCAATATCTTGATCCGTAAGCCAGCCACGCCAGGCATGGAAAACCGTAAGCCGGTAGCGCTGCAGGCGCACCTGGATATGGTGCCGCAAAAAAACAACGATACGGCCCATGATTTCACTAAAGATCCGATTCAGCCCTGGATCGATGGCGAATGGGTAAAAGCGCGCGGCACGACGCTGGGCGCGGATAACGGCATTGGTATGGCTTCCGCGCTGGCAGTACTGGCTGATGAGAGTGTACAACACGGTCCGCTGGAAGTGCTGTTGACCATGACGGAAGAGACCGGCATGGACGGCGCATTCGGTCTGCAACCGAACTGGCTGCAGGCTGAGATCCTGATTAACACCGATTCTGAGGAAGAAGGTGAAATCTATATGGGCTGCGCCGGCGGCATCGATTTTACCTCTACGCTGCCGCTGCAGCGTGAAGCGGTTCCTGCCGATTACGAAACGCTGCGCCTGACGCTGAAAGGGTTAAAAGGCGGTCATTCCGGGGCGGAGATCCATCTGGGCCTGGGCAACGCCAACAAGCTGCTGGTGCGCTTCCTGGCACAGCATGCGCGTGAATACGATCTGCGTCTGATTGATTTTACCGGCGGCACGTTGCGCAATGCGATTCCGCGTGAAGCCTACGCTACATTTGCTCTGCCAGCGGCAAAAATCGATGCGCTGAAATCTGCGGCGATGGGTTATCTGGCGACCCTGCAAAACGAGCTGGGCCTGATTGAGAAGAATATCACCCTGCAAACCGAGCCGGTGGCCGGTGGCGCGGCGCTGACCGCTGACAGCCGCGATCGTTTTATCGCCCTGCTGAACAGCACGCCGAATGGCGTGATCCGCAACTCTGACGTGGCGAAAGGCGTGGTAGAAACGTCTCTGAACGTCGGTGTGGTTTCCATGACCGAGCAGGAAGCAAAAATCAACTGCCTGATCCGTTCGCTGATCGACAGCGGCAAAGATTATGTGGTGACAATGCTGAGCTCGCTGTGTGAACTGGCTGGTGCGCAAGGTGCAGCAAAAGGCAGCTATCCGGGATGGCAGCCGGACGCCAGTTCGCCGGTCATGGCGCTGGTGCGTGAGACCTATCAGCGCCTGTTTAACAAGACGCCGAATATTCAAATCATTCATGCGGGGCTGGAATGTGGTCTGTTCAAGAAGCCTTACCCGGATATGGATATGGTTTCCATCGGCCCGACCATTACCGGCCCGCACTCGCCGGATGAGCAGGTGCATATTGGCAGCGTAGCGCTTTACTGGCAGCTGCTGACGGAGTTGCTGAAGGTGATTCCGGCGAAGTAATTTCGCCCGCAGCGAGTCGCCATCAGTAAAATTAAAGGCCAGAGCGTTTCTGGCCTTTTTACTGTTCTACCCGGCTTATTTTTTTATCGCCCGATGATGAATGCTACTGACCTGCTGTTTTATTTAGGATCGTTAACGTCAGATCTTTTTCTCAACGGGAAACAATAGATATCTAAAGAGTTAAGTAATTCTCTTAATCCCAGTTTATGGACGTTTTTTATATTTATCTTTTATTGTCTTACATTTTTAGCCAGACAAATAAATGACTCATCTCAAATTTTAAAGTTCGTTGGCTTTAACCATCCTACAGCCCCAGCAGCAGTTGCCGCTCCAGTTGGGGGTTAAGCAACGTCACATGCAGCCCCACCAGCCTGACGCCGCGACCGGCGCGGCGCTCTTCCCAGGCCTCTTTCGCTACCGCTATCAAATCCTCTTTATTCAATACCGGCCAGACATGCTCCTGCGTGGTCTGCTGAAAATCACTGAACTTAAGCTTAACGCCCTGACGCGCAATATGGCGATCCGGCTTGATTTTGGTTAGCCGCCGTTCCAGCTCGTCATAGAGAAAATCAATAATCTCCAGGCACTGCTCCCAGTGATGAATATCTTCCGACAGGGTACGCTCAACGCCGAGCGATTTACGCTCGCGATCGGTAATCACTTCACGCTCATCAATACCGTGGCTGCGTTCCCAAATCACCCGGCCAAATTTACCAAAGCGCTTCAGCAGCATCGCCAGATCGCTGTTCTGCACGTCGGCACAGGTACGCAGCCCTAAATCTTCCAGCTTCTTTGCGGTGACTTTTCCTACCCCAGGAATTTTCGCCAGCGGTAGCGTCAGCAAAAACTGCGGCACCTCTTCCGGGGTGATCACATACTGGCCGTTCGGCTTATTCAGATCGGAGGCGATCTTGGCAAGAAACTTAATCGGCGCAACGCCCGCTGATGCGGTAAGATCCAGTTCACGGGAAATAGTCTGGCGGATTTCACGCGCCATCAGCGTTGCCGAACCGTGGCAGTGCGGGCTGTCGCTTACGTCAAGATAGGCTTCATCCAGCGACAGCGGCTCAATACGCGCGGTATAACGTGAAAAGATCTCGCGAATATGGACGGAAGCCTCTTTATAGGCATCAAAGCGGCCCGGCAGCAGCGTTAAGTGCGGACAAAGTTTTAACGCCATCGCGGTAGACATCGCGCTGCGCACGCCATATTTACGGGCCGGGTAGTTAGCAGTGCTGATAACGCCGCGCTGCGTCCGGTTACCGCCAATGGCCAGCGGGATATCACGCAGGCTGGGATTATCACGCATTTCCACCGCCGCGTAAAAGCAGTCCATATCGACATGAATGATTTTGCGCATAGCCCCCTCCGCCAGTACTGGATAAGTATACAGCCAACTTAAGGGGATTCAATGGCGTAGCGCGATGAATATGCAGTAACGGCATACGTTAATTTGCGGGCTATTTCCGGAATAACAGCTATTTCTTAGCTGGCATCTTGATAAAAAAACAGACAGTGATAATGTTGCGCAGCAATAGCGGAATTATCCTATATGCATGTTACAGACGCCGCAGGGCGTTGCAGTTTAACCCCCCTCATCATCAAGGGAACAAGAATGGGCAAAATCGCACTTTTGTTTGCGATGATTCTTCTGCCAGCCCTCAGCATGGCAAGCGCGCCTGAGCCAGTTCAGCCACTGGCACCGGTCAGCAAAGAGTTAAAGAAGCAGTTATTAGGTACGCCGGTTTACATTCAGATTTTTAAAGAAGAACGCACGCTGGAACTGTACGGCAAGATCGGCAATGAGTTCCGTCTGCTCGATAGCTATCGCATCTGTAATTTTTCCGGCGGCCTCGGGCCAAAGCGCCGTCAGGGCGATTTTAAAAGCCCGGAAGGTTTTTACAGCGTAAAGCTAAATCAGCTTAAGCCGGACAGCCGTTTTTACCGCGCAATCAATATTGGTTTTCCTAACCAGTACGATCGCCAGCAGGGTTATGACGGCAAATACCTGATGATCCACGGTGCCTGCGTCTCCGTTGGCTGTTACGCCATGACCAATGCCTATATGGATGAGATCTTTAGTTACGTAAACGCCGCTTTGCGTAACGGTCAGCCTGAAGTGGCCGTCAGTATCTATCCGTTCCGCATGACCGAAAGCAATATGCAGCGCCACCGTAACTCTTATTACGCCAGTTTCTGGAAACAGTTGCAGCCGGGCTACGCGTGGTTTGTACAGCATCGCCAGCCGCCTATGGTAGCGGTAAATAACGGCAGGTATGTGCTGAACGGCTCACCGGTCAGCGGCACGCCCGCCGCTTCGCAGTCATTCCTGGCGCTCTCCAAGGCAAA
Organism: Pantoea alhagi; assembly: GCF_002101395.1. Taxonomy (NCBI): domain Bacteria; kingdom Pseudomonadati; phylum Pseudomonadota; class Gammaproteobacteria; order Enterobacterales; family Erwiniaceae; genus Pantoea; species Pantoea alhagi. The sequence goes on from NZ_CP019706.1 coordinate 560,724, forward strand.
ATAGTTGCCATTCGCCTGGCGCAATGCGATGCCAGGTCTCATTGCCGGTTAGCGGCTGAGTAGCAATCACTGTGACCACGTCATTTGGCGTGGTCTGCTTTTGGAAGTCGATCTCTACATCCTGATCCAGCAGCTTAGCCTTGCCAAACGGCGCACGTCGCGTAATCCAGAACAGATTAGTCGAGCAATAGGCCATTAAATAGCGGCCATCCGACAGCAGCATATTAAACACCCCTTTCTGCCGCAGTTCTGCCGCCAGTTCGGCAATATAGCGAAACACCGCAGGCCAGTTGCCCGGCGTACGCGGATAGCGCGTCGCCAGCTTATGCAGCAGCCAGCAGAACGCCTTTTCACTGTCCGTTTCGCCTACCGGACGAAAATTACCGGTTTCCAGCTGGCGATAGCCGCTTAACTGCCCGTTGTGCGCATAGGTCCAGTTACGTCCCCACAGCTCGCGAGTAAAGGGATGGGTATTCTCCAGCGACACCTGCCCCCGGTTCGCCTGACGAATATGCGCCACCACCGAGCAGGACTTAATAGGATACTCCTGCACCAGGCGTGCGATTGGCGAGTTGTAGCTGGGTTGCGGATCTTTAAAGGTGCGGCAGCCTTTGTTTTCGTAGAAGGTGATACCCCAGCCATCTTTATGTGGCCCGGTGCCACCACCACGCTGCACCAGTCCGGTAAAGCTAAAGCAAATATCAGTTGGGACATTAGCGCTCATGCCGAGCAGTTCACACATAGAGAGGCCTCCGGCGCGGTTTTGTGACGATTATAACGAATCAAACGGGGACTGGCAGCGGAAGAGCATTTTTGTTAACAGAACGCGACAGGCGCCCTGCTGCTTTGGGATAGCCGCGCCGGGGCTGACGCGGCAAAGTTAACGGCTGGTGCGCCGTTACTTTTTCTCCATCTCTTTTTCGACCAGCAGTATCAGGATATGAATCACTTTGATATGGATCTCCTGAATGCGGTCGGCATAGCCAAAGTGCGGCACACGGATTTCGATATCTGCGCTGCCCGCCATTTTGCCGCCATCTTTGCCGGTCAGGGTGATCACTTTCATGCCCTGCGCGCGCGCCGCCTCAATCGCCTTGATGATATTGGCGGAATTTCCCGAGGTGGAAATACCCAGCAGCACATCGCCCGCACGGCCTACGGCCTCAACATAACGTGAGAAAACATAGTCGTAGCCAAAATCATTACTGACGCAGGAGAGATGACTGACATCAGAGATGGCGATAGCCGGATAGCCAGGGCGGTTTTCGCGATAGCGACCGGTCAGCTCTTCAGCAAAATGCATGGCATCACAGTGCGAACCGCCGTTGCCGCAGGAAAGCACTTTGCCACCCGCCTTAAAGCTATCGGCAAGCAACACGGCAGCACGCTGGATCGCATGAATATTTGCATCTTCGCTCAGGAATTTATTTAGCGTATCCGCTGCTTCGTTAAGTTCTGAACGAATAATATCCTGGTACATAGGGAGGTCCTTTGGAGGAGAAAGAGTCAGCGCAAGTTTACCGAAATGCCAGCGGGTCGCAAAGCGTTACAGGGTAAAGCTGAGACGCCTTTATCATGAGCAAAAGGCCAGGACGCTGCTGGCACGGCAGTAAAGACCGGGGCGCTGTCAGGGTAATAACCGGTTTAATCGACAGCGGGCTGGGATGAAATTCATGCTTTGACGAATGATGCGAATGGAATGTGAGCCAGGTTGTAATTATTCTGTTGTCAGATTGCTAAATAACCAGAACTACTTTAAACCTGTAGCCAGATCAACAGGTCAGACCTCTTACTTGTTACGGAGCGGTTCATTATGATGGTTCTTAGCATTGTCGCGACGCTGATTCTGATCGGCGCGCTTTTTTGGCACCGTATTTCGCTTCCAGCCAGCAGCGCTATCCTGCTGTTATGGAGTGCAGCAATGGCCTTATTCGATCTCTGGACGCCCTGGCTGTTGCTTCCGCTGGCCCTGATACTTCTGCCGTTAAACCTGCCGTCGATGCGTCGTTCGATAGTCTCCGCCCCCATGCTGCGCACCTTCCGTAAGGTGATGCCACCGATGTCACGCACTGAAAAAGAGGCGATCGATGCGGGCACAACCTGGTGGGAAGGCGATCTGTTTCGTGGCAATCCTGACTGGCAAAAATTGCACAACTATCCACAGCCGCGTCTGACCGCTGAAGAACAGGCATTTCTTGATGGCCCGGTAGAAGAGGCCTGCCGTATGGCTAACGATTTTCAGATTACCCATGAAATGGCCGATCTGCCGCCGGAGCTGTGGGCTTACCTGAAAGAGCATCGCTTCTTCGCCATGATTATCAAAAAGGAATATGGCGGGCTGGAATTTTCTGCCTACGCCCAGGCACGCGTGCTGCAAAAGCTGGCGGGCGTATCCGGCATTTTGGCGATTACCGTTGGCGTACCCAACTCGCTCGGCCCCGGTGAACTGCTGCAGCACTACGGCACCGATGAGCAGAAGAAACATTATTTGCCACGTCTGGCACAGGGCCTGGAGATCCCCTGCTTTGCATTAACCAGCCCGGAAGCGGGCTCCGATGCAGGCGCGATCCCCGATACCGGCATCGTGTGCATGGGCGAGTGGCAGGGCCAGCAGGTGCTGGGCATGCGTCTTACCTGGAACAAGCGCTATATCACCCTGGCACCGATCGCCACCGTGCTGGGCCTGGCGTTTAAGCTCTCCGATCCTGAGCATTTACTGGGCGATACTGAAGAGCTGGGCATTACCTGCGCGCTGATCCCAACCCATACGCCAGGCGTTGAAATCGGTAAACGCCATTTCCCACTTAACGTGCCGTTCCAGAACGGCCCGACGCGTGGTAACGATATTTTTGTCCCTATCGACTACATCATCGGCGGGCCTAAAATGGCCGGTCAGGGCTGGCGCATGCTGGTTGAGTGTCTGTCGGTAGGTCGCGGCATCACCCTGCCCTCTAACTCCACCGGCAGCCTGAAAAGCCTGGCGCTGGCAACGGGTGCCTATGCGCATATTCGTCGTCAGTTCAGGGTTTCTATCGGGAAGATGGAAGGGATTGAAGAACCGCTGGCGCGTATCGCCGGCAACGCTTATGTGATGGATGCCGCCGCCACGCTGATTACCTGCGGCATTATGCAGGGCGAGAAGCCTGCAGTACTCTCGGCGATTGTTAAATATCACTGCACCCATCGCGGCCAGCGCGCCATTATCGATGCGATGGATATTGCCGGAGGTAAAGGCATTATGCTCGGCAAGAGCAATTTCCTTGCCCGTGCTTATCAGGGCGCACCGATTGCGATTACCGTGGAAGGCGCGAATATTCTGACGCGCAGCATGATCATCTTTGGTCAGGGCGCAATCCGCTGCCATCCTTACATCCTGCGCGAGATGGGAGCCGCAGAACGTAACGACCTGCCAGAGTTTGATCGCGCGCTGTTCAGTCATATTGGTCATGTCGGCAGCAACCTGATTCGCAGTCTGTGGCTGGGTATTACCGGCGGTTACGGTAGCGCTGCACCAACCCGCGATGCAACTCGCCGCTATTACCAGCATTTGAACCGCATTAGTGCGAACCTGGCGCTGCTGTCAGATATCTCAATGTCGGTGCTGGGCGGCAGTCTGAAGCGACGCGAACGCGTTTCGGCCCGGCTGGGCGATATTCTGAGTCAGCTTTATCTTGCCTCGGCGGCGCTAAAACGCTACGACGAAGAAGGCCGTAATGAAGCGGATCTGCCGCTGCTGCACTGGGGGGTACAGGATGCGCTGAATCAGGCAGAGAATGCTATTGACGATCTGCTGCGTAATTTCCCCAACGCGGCGGTTGCGGCCACCCTGCGTGTGATGATTTTCCCGGCAGGCCGCCATTGCCGTGCGCCATCGGATCGTCTGGACCATCAGTTAGCGAAACTGTTGCAGACGCCGTCCGCAACGCGCTCTCGCCTGGGACGCGGTCAGTATTTGACGCCGGGCGAACATAATCCTGCCGGACAGCTGGAAGCGGCGCTACAGGATGTGATGGCTGCGGAAGTGATTCACGACCGCCTTTGCAAGCAGTTGAAAAAGCATTTGTCGTTTACCCGACTGGATGAGCTGGCGCAGCGCGCCTTGCAGGAGGAGTGGATCACACAGCAGGAGGCGGATGTTTTAGTGCGTGCCGAAACCAGCCGCCTGCGTTCCATTAACGTTGATGAGTTTGAGGCAGATGCGCTGGCTACCCAGCCGGTAAAGCAGCATCAGACACATGAACGTAAAAGCGAAGCCGCCTGAGGGCAAATAAAAATAAAGACTACCCAGCAAGGGTCACGTTTGCGGTAATAAACCGGACATTTTAGCGTGGCAACCCGGGCCTGAGCGGTAACGCTCGGGCCTTTTCTTTATGAAAAGCAGGAACAGGGTTTTGCTTTTATCTGCCTGTGCGGCAGTGAAGAGCCGTTAATGTTTTAAAATAGCTTCTTAAGAGAGACTCAACGAGTATGAAAATCTTTGATCCGACGCAAAAAATCAAAACTGAAAAAAGTGCAATTCTAATAGCAAGGTTCGGTTCAATATCATTGAAATAGTTTTTCAATGGATTGTGTTGGATAAAATAACGAGCGGCTGTTTTCATCCGTCAATTCAATAAAACCGAAGCTCGTATAAAATTGTTTAGCCTCATCATCCAGAGCATCGACAAACATGCCATGTATACCAACTGCCAGTGATGCGTTATAAACAACGCTCATCGCATGCGAAACCAGAGTGCTTCTCCAGCCTTGCCCCTGCAGAGTTTTATCTACCGCCAGCCTGCCAAGGGTAACGCATGGCACATTTTTATATGGGATCTTTTTCTGTTGGGTTCTGGATGGCAAGGTGGATCTTTCAAAGCTACCGCCGGATAACGTGTAATAGCCTAATATTTTTGGATCCGCCTCGTGATTTTTTAGAACATAAGCTCTTAATACTTTCCCGTTATGTTGTCGTCTAAGATGCTCGATCAGAAATTTATTTAAAGTTGCTTTGCCGCAATCAAAATGGCTAATTTTGTAACGGTTTTCATCCGTAAAAAGTTCAACGTTTAAAGTTTCCAAAACCTATTCCATATCCTGTAGACGCTGAGCCGCTCGTTTTAACTTTTCATTCGGTGCTGGTGGATTACTGATGGCATCCATGACCTGTTTCCAGGACGCTTCGTTAAGCACTATACGTTGATGCTGTTCAATGATTTCAGCTGCCCGTTCAGAAGCACTTGCAAGCATAAATTGCGAGATAGTTAGATTGCTGAGAGAGGCCGCGTTTTCGATAAGCGTTTTATCTTCTGGAGATAAACGCAGATCGATGCGTTGTTTCTTTAATGTGTTTGCCATTTTTCCTCTATGTCCATATGACTGTCGCATTGCTATGCAATACAGTTTCAGGATGTGACACGCCTGTATGTACGGTCTCTTACCGTACATACAGTATGTGGCGAGGCGGGCTATTTTTCAACCAATCGTTATATGAGCCAAAAAAATACCACTGAGAAACCAGTAAAAGTCGTTTGATAAGCTGCCTGCACGGCAGTGAACCGCTTTTGTGAACCAGAGCGAAGATCGGGAGTGTTTCTAAGCTGCCTGTGCGGCAGAGAACTGATGGCAACGCTGATTCGCGGTGGCGTGTTTTTTCTAAGCTGCCTGCACGGCAGTGAACTGGAGAAGATTAGCTTAAATGTATGGTGAACCAGCACGGCCAACGTATCGACATTATCAATACGCCAGCCGCAGCAATAAACATTGTTTTCAAACTGAGCAAGGCTCTATTTTCGCCAGAAAAAGCGCGAGAAAAGTATCAGCACCGGATAAATTTCAAGACGCCCCATTATCATGGCGGCACACATCAAATATTTAGCCCCTTCGCTAAGCGTACCAAATGTGGATGCCGTTTCTCCAAAGCCAAGCCCCATATTATTGATACAGGCCGCAACGGTAGCGAAAGCGGTCATCAGGTCATAGCCCATGATATTGAGCATCCAGACAAAAAACACCGTGAACAGTACGTAAAGAAAAAAGAAACTCCATACCGAGCGCAACACGCGTTCCGTCACCACGCTCTCGCCAACCCGAATGCTCAATAGCGCACGAGGATGCGCCAGCTGATGTAGCTCATGACGGCTTTGCTTAAATAACACCAGGAAGCGCAGCGCTTTGATACCGCCGCAGGTCGATCCCACACAGCCGCCAAAAAAGCTTGCCGTCAGTAACAGCACAATAGTATGTGCAGGCCAACTGGCATAATCGCCGGTCGCCAGGCCGTTATCGGTAATCATAGAACTGGTCAGGAAGAACGCATGTACCAGACTGTCCGTTGCGTTATACATGCCGACATGCCAGAGCTGCCATGCGGTTATCAACACTATAATCAGCGTCACCAGCAGGAAAAAGCGTAGCTCTGCATTACGGCGGAACGGTTGTAATGTGCGTCGGGTAAAGGCAACAAACCACACGGTAAAATTAATTGCTGACAGTAGCGAGAAAAGCCCGGCAACCAGTTCGATCGCAGAACTGTTCCAGTAACCGATGCTCTCGCTGCGTGTGGAAAAGCCGCCCAGCGAGACGGTAGAAAGGCCATGACAGAGCGCATCAAAAGCGGACATTCCCGCCAGCATATACGCAGCGCAACAGGCCAGCCCCAGCAGCAGATAGGTAAGCCACAGGCTGCGTGAAGTATCGGCCAGACGCGGCGTCAGGCGCTCTTCTTTAAAAGGGCCAGGCATTTCTGACTGGTAAAGTTTCGCCCCACCGATTCCCAAAAGCGGCAGTACCGCGACCGCCAGAACAATAACCCCTAACCCGCCGATAAAATTGAGCTGCGCCCGATAATAGAGATAGGCAGCCGGCAGGTTGCTAACGTCGCCAATCACGGTGGCCCCTGTGGTGGTGATACCGGACACCCCTTCAAACAGCGCATCAATAAAACTCAGCCCCACCGAATCATCCAGCCAGAGCGGCATGGCGCTGATAACCGAAAACAACAGCCAGAACAGAACAATAATCAGAAAACCATCACGGGTTTTTAGCTGTATACCGGCACGTTTGGTGGCAAGCCAGGCGCCGCCGCCCAGGGTAAAAAAGGTAAAGAAGGTAGTAAAAAAAGCAAACCAGCTGCGCTCTTTGCTGAACAAAGCAACCAGCATCGGCGGCAGCATGGAAAAGCTGTACAGAAACACCAGAAAACCGCACAGGTGAATAACCACGCGCACCTGTGAAAAATTAAGTGTGAGATAGCGTTGCAAAGCAAGGCTCCCAGATGACAAAAGATCGGCAGCAATCATGCCTTCTTACCGGGCATATCACAAACTCAGATAAGGCAACGGATGAATATATTCATTATCTACAGAAGATTGTATTGTGCGCGCTGAGGAGTGTGGCCACGGAAAGCCCATCCATAAAACTGGCTGTCACGCCTGGTCAGCGGTGGAAGTAAAAACGTTGTCGGTTGTAACAGGTAAATTTATAAATTACGCTTATATATCGGCCCAAAACAGGATAACCTGGCCTTGAATAAACATTCTTCAAATACCTCTTCCCGCCTCAGACATACGCCTCTTGGCAGAAGTATGGCGGCCTTTTTGCTGCTGACTGCCATGGCCGTTATGGGCATTAATGCCTGGACACTATGGAGCTCCTGGCAGCAGCGAATTACAGAACGCGAAGAGGATGCCCGTAATCTCGCCGTCTCGCTGGCAAAACAGGCAGAAGACGCCTTTCTTCAGGTGGATATTACCCTCTCTGATGCGGTCAGGCAGCTCACTCAGCAGGGGCCAGACTATGCCAAAAACGGAGACTTTTTCACGTCAGCTGAAAGAGCAGCACGGTAAACTGCAGCAGCTGCATGGGCTTTTTATCTACGATGCACAGGGGAACTGGATCGCCACATCAGGCAATTATATCCCTTCAAAAGGCAGCAATGCGGATCGGGAATATTTTGTCTGGCACCGTAGCCACACTGATACTTCTGTTCATATCGGTCACGTTATTCGCAGCCGTTCAACCGGCGAACGGGTTATCCCGGTATCGATGCGCCTGAACGATAGAACCGGTAATTTTGTCGGCGTCGCGCTGGCTACGGTTAAGGTGGACTACTTCAGGCAATTTTACGGTTATTACACTCTGGGCGCACGCGACATTCTGGGACTTATCCTCGCCGATACCACCGTATTGTATATGCGCCCCCTGCCGGACTCAGTGATTAACCGAAGCCTTTCCGCCAGCCCGCTGTTCAGAGTCGCGCTTAAAACATCTGCCAGCGGCAGCGCAACATGGCGCTCCGCGCTGGACGGTATTGAGCGTATTTACGGTTATGCCCGACTGGAGCAGTATCCGCTGGTCGTCGCCGCAGGCTATGACCGTGACAGAGTGCAGAAGGCGTGGCTTGAAACCAACCTCACTGATGTGGTGCTTAACCTGATCCTGCTGACCATGATAATGGGAATGGGAGTATTTATTCTGAAACAAATCAGGACCAACGTCAGGAACCAGCTTGAACTGACGCAGGTCAGGGATGAACTTACCACCATTAACCATACCCTGCAGTCGATGGCGCTGATTGACGGCCTGACCGGCCTGGCTAACCGCAGACAGTTTGATGTGGTGCTTGAAGAAGGGCTGCAGCGCTCGAAAAAAACTGGCGAGCCGCTGTCATTAATCATGATAGATATCGACTTTTTCAAACGCTATAACGACACCTTCGGTCACGTAGCAGGCGACATGTGTCTGAAAAAGGTAGGAGGCCTGCTGAAAGGTGCGACTCACCGTCATACCGATCTGGTGGCGCGCTACGGCGGCGAGGAGTTCGCTATCATTCTGCCTTTTACCAGCGCACCGGATGCCAGGCATTTTGCTGACCGGGCGGTTAAGGTGATCAGAGATGCCGCGATTGTCCATACCTCGACGGAACTGCCGGAGAGAGTGGTCACTATCAGCGCTGGCTGCGGTACGATTATCTCAAATGGTGAGGACAACGAAGCCGAACTGCTGAAGAAAAAGGCAGATAATTCGCTTTATAATGCAAAACGCAACGGACGCAATCGGGCTCAGGGAGAGATCTAACCTTAATCTGCGCCTCTCAGCGTTGTTGTTTTTGTCTGTAACGACGTGCAACCTTCAAAGCGGAAGGTTGCACGTCCCAGCCGGGGCAATTCCTAGCCGTTCTGTCGAATGCGGGCAATCAGCGTATCGATATTATCGATATGCGGCGCGGCGACAATTAACGTTTTCCCCAGGCTAATCGCGTGACGAATACACTCAATGCGCATCGCTTCATCCTGAATGGTTTCCAGGTCCGCCACGTGTGCCATGCCGACTGTGCGACGAATCAGTTCGCTGCCGCAGTAACCGATACTGTCCGCAAATACTTTCTTCAACCAGGTCGCGGTATAGTCCGGCCACGCCAGCGTGCGATCGCGGCTTTTTTCCGCTGCCAGTGCCTGAAAGCGTTCGGCAAATGTCAGCCACAGGGTGCGTATATCCTGTAAACGCTGCTCGCGCCCGTCGGCCGCTTCACGCGTCGCCAGCAGCCCCGGCAGTGCACAATAGTTCAGCAGCAGGTTACCCAACGCCGTACCCACGTCAAAACCCACTGGCCCAAAATACCCAAACTCGGCATCAATTGCTTTCAGGCTCCCGTCAGCAACAAACACGGAACCGCTGTGGATATCACCATGCAGGTGGGCTTCCGCATGGGAGAAAAAGCGGTGCTTTAGTCCGGCGACCTCGTTACGCAGTCGTTCATCATTGCGTAGCTCAACCACCTCAGCTTCCAGCTGTGCCGGGTAATCGTTGCGCGGATGATCTTCATAGGGATCGGTGAAAAAGAGATCCTCGGTGATTTCACACATTTCAGGATTGGTAAAACGGATAACCCGCGCCTTTTTCTCATGAGGATGCAGGTAAAAATCGGAGGTATGAAACAGCGTTTGCGCCAGATATTCACCCAGCTGACGCGTTGCCTGCGGATAGTGGCGCCCCTGCACCAGCTCGCCGCGCCAGATACGATAGCTGGAGAGATCTTCCATCACCATTACCGCCAGTTCAGCATCGTAATGCAACACCTTTACCGTATGCTGCGGGCAGTGCCGGTAATGTTCCGTGAGCGTTTCAGCTTCCAGCCGCGCACGCTCCAGCGTCAGCGGCCAGGACTCGCCAACGCAGCGCACCCAGGGCAGCGCCTGCTTTACCACAACGCGACTAATGCCGTCACGATCGAAGATTTTAAATACCAGATTAAGGTTACCGTCACCAATCTCTTCAGCCGTTACCAGCGAAGATGCATCCCTTAGCCCGCCAAATCGCTGCGCATATTCCACCGCATCGGCGGCAGTGAACGTCCGGTATTGCGACATTATCCGTTTCCTCTGCAAATCTGTAGTAAAAGCCGTTCAGACGTCTATACTTCCGTTTCGCATGTTGGCACAATATGCTGCATTAACGCAACATGGATTTCACTGTTATGCAAACTCTTCATACCACCAGCCTGCAGGTGCGCGATAACCAGCTGTGGATCCTCGATCAGCAGGCTCTGCCGCAGCAAAAAAACTGGCTGGACGCGAGCAGCGTGGAAGCGCTGGTTAGCCATATTCATGCGCTGCGGGTACGCGGTGCGCCGTTAATTGGCCTCTCCGCCAGTCTGCTGCTGGCGCTGCTGGCAGAAAATGGCCTGCCCAAAAACCAGCTGACGCAGGCGCTGGAGATCTTACGCGCCGCGCGTCCTACTGCCGTTAATCTGATGAACAATCTGGACAGGATGAAGCAGGCGCTGCTGCAGGAGAATTTCGTTGATGCGCTAAGCGCTGAAGCGCTGCGGCTGGTGGAAGAAGATAAAGCGTTATGCGACAGCATCGCACAGGCGGGCAGCGAACGGGTAGCGCCCGGCAGCCGAATTTTAACCCACTGTAATACCGGCGGGCTGGCTACCGCTGGCGTCGGCACCGCCATCGGCGTTATCGCCCTGGCGTTTCAGCAGGGAAAAGTCGAACAGGTCTGGGTGGATGAAACTCGCCCGCTATTGCAGGGTGGTCGCCTGACTGCCTGGGAACTAACCGAGCTGGGCATCCCCAATCGTTTGATCTGCGATTCTATGGCGGCCGCGCTGATAGCGCAAAAACAGGTGGACGCCATCTGGGTCGGCGCCGATCGTATTGCCGCTAACGGCGATGTCGCTAATAAAATCGGCACCTATAGCCTGGCGGTGCTGGCGCGCTATCATCACATCCCTTTTTACGTGGCTGCGCCGCATACCACGCTCGATCCGCACTGCCCCAACGGCAGCGCCATCCCGATTGAACAGCGCGCCGCCTCCGAGGTCACTGGCGTATCCGGCAGCTTTGGTCAGCTACAGTGGGCACCGGAAAACGCGCAGGTATGGAACCCGGCATTTGACGTGACGCCAGCAGAATTAATCAGCGGTTGGGTGTTGGATAGCGGCGTGGTAACGCCTGAAGAGGTGGCGGCCGGTTATTTCCAGCCGCGATGAACCAGAATCAGGGCAGACGCGGGTAAGTAACCGCAATCGGATCGCCGGTAAAGTTGGCGATCCAGCCTTCCGGGTTATCAAAAATACGGATCGCGGTAAAATGCGGGTTCGATCCCATATCAAACCAGTGCGGCGTACCGGCCGGTACGGAGATCAGATCATTTTTTTCGCACAGGATCTGATAGACGCGCCCTTCCAGATGCAGGCAAAACAGCCCGGCCCCTTCGACAAAAAAGCGCACTTCATCTTCACCATGGGTATGCTCCGCCAGAAACTTACTGCGCAGCGCCTCTTTTTGCGGATTATCGGCGCGCATGCTGATTACATCCCAGCTTTGATAGCCCTTTTCCGCTACCAGGCGATCAATGGCATGCTGATAAGCATTAATCACGGTTTCCGCATCAGGATTTTCGCCTAATTCGCGGTTGGCTTCCCAGCGTTCAAAGCGTACGCCGCGCGCGTTGAGCTGCTCGCGAATCGCCTCAGGATCGGTGCTGTGCCACACCGGCACCGTGGTTTCTGTTTCGGTATAGATGGTCAATTCACTCATAAGGAAAACAGCTCCAGCTTAATCTGATCAAAACGGTTTACCTGGCGATGAAGACTTTCATTATCCGCTTCGCCGCGAATTAACTGCAGGGTGTGCCAACCGGCCTGCTGCGCAGCATCCAGCTCCTGGCGAATATCAGACAGGAACAGCAGCTCGCTGGCAGGCAGATTAATCTGGCGGGCAATATTTTGGTAAGCACTGACCTCACGCTTGGCCCCGACATGGGTATCAAAATAACCGCTGAACAGCGCCGTAATATCGCCGTGATCGCTGTAGCCGAACAATAGCTTTTGCGCAGCAACCGAGCCAGACGAATAAACGTATAGGGAAATCCCCCGTTCATGCCAGTTTTTTAACGCAGGCAATACGTCAGGATAGAGATGACCGGTAAAATCGCCGTTAAGGTAGCCGCTGCGCCAGATCATACCCTGCAACGCTTTCAACGCGGTGGATTTACGGTCTTCATCCATAAAGCGATACAGTACGGTAATCAGCTGTTCGGTATCCGCCTGCGGCTGGTCGATCTCCTGACGCAAATCGTTCAACGCAGCGGCCACCGCCGGTTCTGCCGTGTGAATACGCAGATACGCCGCCAGATGCTGACGCGCCCAGGGAAACAGAACATTATGCACAAAGCGGATGTCGCTGGTGGTGCCTTCAATATCGGTAACAATTGCGCGGATCATTATCTCTCCAGCAAACGACGTTGCATTTCACAGTTAAACAGGAACTCCAGCCCTTCCAGATGGCGACGCGCCTCCTGCACATCTCTGCCCCAGCAGGTCAGGCCATGACCGCGCAGCAGAAAACCGTAACGCAGTGGCCTGGTTTGTGCCCAGGCCTCAATACGCGCCGCCAGCGCGCTGATATTCTGATCGTTATCAAACAGCGCTATCGCTACGCTATCCAGATGGCTGCGCTGGCCGGACAGCGACTTTTGCATTTCATAGCCCTGCAGCAGTAACGCCGATCCTGTTTCAATACGTGACAGCACGGTGCTGTTTACGCTGTGGGTATGCAATACCGCACCCGCTTCCGGAAACAGGCGATAGATAAGCGTATGCAGGCCGGTTTCCGCAGAGGGCTTGCGCCCTGACGGTGCCAGGCCGCTGGCGATCTCTACTTCAATAAAATCGGCGGCGGTCAGGCTGCCTTTGTCCTTGCCAGATTCGCTGAGCAGGCATAATCCCTCCTCCGCACGGATCGACATATTGCCGCCGGTCGCCGGTGCCCAGCCCTGTTGCCCAATCCAGTGGCAGGCAGCCACCAGCTGCGCCAGTTGTGGAGTTACGGTCATTGCGCTCCTTTTATCGGCCTCGCCGTTACGGGAATTTTTTGCTTTTAGACGTCTACCCGTCTTGATTGCCAAATACTAACATCATGATTATAGTGGCTCAACACAGCCGTAACATCGGGCCGCTACCCGCACGAAAGGTGAGTTATTTATGCGTTCTAACCCGTTGATTCCACAAAGCAAGCTGCCGTCGCTCGGCACCACCATTTTTACCCAGATGAGCGCGCTGGCGCAGCAGCACAACGCGATTAATCTCTCGCAGGGTTTTCCCGATTTTGACGGCCCGCGTTATTTGCAGCAGCGGCTGGCGTATCATGTTAGCCAGGGCGCAAATCAGTATGCGCCGATGACCGGCGTAGCGGCGTTACGTGAAGCGATTGCCGATAAAACAGCGGAACTTTACCGCCATCGTCCTGACGCTACCGCCGAAATTACCATTACCGCTGGCGCGACCGAGGCGTTATATGCAGCGATTACTGCACTGGTGCGGCTTGGTGACGAGGTGATCTGCTTTGATCCCAGCTATGACAGCTATGTGCCCGCCGTCACGCTGTCCGGCGGCGTGATGAAGCGCCTGACACTGCAACCCCCCGCCTTTCGCGTTGACTGGCAGGCGTTTCGTCAGTTGCTGTCGCCGCGAACCCGGCTGGTGATCCTGAATACCCCGCACAATCCTTCTGCCACCGTTTGGCAGCAGAGCGACTTTGCCGCGCTGTGGCAGGCCATTGCTGATGAAGAGATCTATGTGCTGAGCGATGAGGTATATGAACATATCTGCTTCACCGACGACGGTCATCACAGCGTGTTAGCGCATGCGCAACTGCGCGAACGGGCGATTGCCGTCTCCTCTTTTGGTAAGACATACCATATGACCGGCTGGAAAGTGGGTTACTGCGTTGCGCCAGCGGCGCTAAGCGCTGAGATCCGCAAAGTGCATCAATATCTGACCTTTGCCGTGAACACGCCTGCTCAGCTGGCGCTGGCAGATATGCTGCGTGCCGAACCAGAGCATTATCGCGATCTGCCTGCGTTTTATCGGACGCGCCGCGATAGTTTTGTTCAGGCGCTCAGCCGTAGCCGTTTTGAAATTCTGCCCTGCGAGGGCACCTACTTTCTGCTGGCGGATTACAGTGCGATATCTGATTTGGATGATGTCAGTTTCTGTTGCTGGCTGACAGAGGAAGTCGGCGTGGCGGCGATCCCGCTATCGGTATTCTGTGCCGACGCCTTTCCTCATCGCTTGATTCGTCTTTGTTTTGCCAAGCAGGAAACTACCCTGCTGGCTGCTGCGGAGCGCCTGTGTCAAATTTAACGCTTTCACTGTTACAACAACCGCTGGTCTGGATGAATGGCGAAGCCAATCTGGCCCATTTTGATACGCTGCTGGCGTCGCTTTCCGGGTGCGATTTAATCGTGCTGCCGGAGATGTTTACCACCGGCTTTGCGATGGAAGCGGCGCGTGAATCGTTATCCCAGCATCGGGTGGTCGCCTGGCTGCATCAGCATGCGCAGCGTCTTAACGCCATGGTGGGCGGCAGCGCGGCGCTGCAAACGGAAGAAGGTGCGGTAAATCGTTTTCTGCTGGTGGAGCCGGATGGTCGCGTACACCATTACGACAAGCGCCACCTGTTTCGCATGGGCGACGAGCATCACTATTATGTTGCCGGCAGTCAGCGAGAGATCGTGGAATGGCGCGGCTGGCGTATTTTGCCGCAGGTTTGCTATGACCTGCGCTTCCCGGTGTTTTCCCGTAACCGCGACGATTACGATCTGGCGCTGTATGTCGCAAACTGGCCGGAGGCGCGCACTCATCACTGGCAGGCGCTGCTGATGGCGCGCGCGATTGAAAACCAGGCTTACGTTGCTGGCTGCAACCGCGTGGGTGAAGATGGCAAATCACTGCGCTACAGCGGCGATAGCCAGATTATTTCGCCGCAGGGCATCATTCTGGACCGTGGCGAAGCGCATCAGCCAGCGGTGTTACATGCTGAGCTATCGCTGGAGGAGCTACGGTCATATCGCGAACGCTTCCCCGCCTGGCGCGATGCCGACGCGTTTGACTGGCGTTAAGCCTTAGGTGGGCTGGTCAGTCACTAAAAGCAGGCCAGCTCAATGCGTATCCATAATTTATCAATGCTGTTTTTTCGACAAATTAAGACGTTTTTTACAAAGAAGGCTATTTTAAGATTTTGTCTACCTGACCGCCTCGTTTTGTCCGTTTCATTCGATATGTTGTCATCTCTGAACATACTCCAATACATAAAGCTAGCTTAACATTCCTCGCAGTTTCCCCACCGCGAGGCACGACTGGAATGAGTAGCTTCTTTCATAAAGCGCAACATATTAATAGTTTCTCGTCACGGTTAGACATTATCCACCGTCACGACAATCTGGCAGAACAGGCGCGACAATATATTACCGACATTTATTATAAAAACTACCACGCGATAATTAATCCCGATCCAAACATTCTTATCGCCTGCCGGGAAAAGAACAGCGGCAATTTACTGGCCTGCACCGGCATCTCTTTTGCCTCTCCTTCACAGCCTCTGTTCTCTGAGCGTTATCTTGATGCGCCGCTGCATAACGTAATTTTCCAACAAACCAATCATGCGTTGTTGCCGCATCAGATAATCGAAATCGGATCGCTGGCCTCTGATAATCCTGCCGCCGCCGCTGATTTAATTCGCCTGGTGCCTATTATCGCCTGGTTTATGGGTAGTAAAGCGCTTCTCTGCACTTCCACACGCCGCTTACGTAAATTACTTGCTTTTCATCAAATACCTTTCACTGTACTGGCGGAAGCGTCGCCGGAGAAACTTTCTGACGATGAGCGCAAAGCATGGGGAAGTTATTACGATCAGACGCCGCAAACCGGTGTCATTTTGCTGGAACAGTGTGGACATCTGTTTAATCACTTCTGCGGCCGTCTGGTTTTTTCTGAGTTTGAAAATATAGGGCATACAGCGCTATCTGCCACGCAGGTGGCAGCATGAATATTCTTAATGAGATTCTGACACAGGCTGATAAGAATCCCCACGCCGTAGCGATTATTCAGTTACAGAAAACGGCGGATAACGGTTATTTTCAGCAGTCGATAAGCTGCACCTATCAAACGCTGATCCAGGAAGCGCAGCAGCTGACAGCGCACCTCGATACGCTGTCTGAGAAAGGCGCGCAAATCGGCGTGGTAATGGGCAATACGCCGGAATGGGTGCTTGCCGATATCGCCCTGCTGCTGGCGGAACGCGTAGAGGTGCCGGTGCCATTAGCCTTTTCCGGCGAGCAGGCGGCTTTCCTACTACACAACTGCCAGACAGTATTAACCGATGCCATGGGTGCTAAACGTCTGGCGCAGTGGCAAGCTGACGGCTTACTGCTTTCTGCTTCTCCGTTAGGCGTTGAACTGGGAAAAATGCCGCCGCATGCGCACCCTGTGCGCTATCAGCCTAAAAGCGGCATGCAGGATGCCATCATTAAAGTGCTCCATACCTCCGGCACTACCTCGCAGCCGAAAGGGGTAAGGATCCGTCGTCATGGGCTGGATGCGCTGGTGGCAGCGCTTTGGCAATGCGCTCGACCTGATGATTATCAGCGCTATCTGAATCTGGTTCCGCTCAGCCTGCTTATTGAGCAGGTGACCGCGCTTTATATGCCATTAACCTCCGGCGGTACAGTGATTATGCCACCGGCCGATCTGCCGCCGCTGGGCAGCCCTGGCGTTACCGCAGTGGAACGCTTATCGCTTATCCGTCAGACGCGTCCTTCGGCGATGACCTTAACCCCGGCGCTGGTTGAAGCATTAGCCGAGCGCGCTCGTCAACACGGTAACGGCCCCAATTTACTGCAAGCCCTCTTTGGCCGTGAGACGGTGCCGCTGTTGGCGGCAGGCGGCGCGCCGGTTTCGGCAGAGCTGCTGCATCAGTTGGATGCGCAAGGTATCCCGGTCTATCAGGGCTATGGCCTGAGCGAAAACAGCTCGGTAGCGGCCTGGAATTCACGCGGCGCTAACCGTATTGGCACGGTAAGAAAGCCGCTGGCTCATGTGGAAGTCAAGATTGCCGAAGACGGCGAGCTTTGTCTGCGCAGCAGCTCGCTGTTTGCGGGCTACTCCAGTGAAGATCCCAGCAGCTGCGCCATTGATCAGAGCGGCTGGTTACATACCGGAGATTTAGCCACGCAGGATCAAGATGGATTTATTTCCATCATTGGTCGGAAAAAAACCATGATCATTACCGCCAACGGCCGCAATATCTCGCCGGAATGGCTGGAGAGCGCCTACCGTTCGGTTCCGGGCGTGGTGCAGGCGATCGTCTACGGTGATAAGCAGCAATTTTTGAGCGGCATTTTTATCGTAAACGATATGGCTCAGGCCCATGCTATCCGCCGGGCAATCGCGACCTATGCGCGCGAACATCTCAATGAAATTGAAATTATTCCAGATCCGGTGCTCATCCCTTACAGCCCTGAGGTGATGGCTCGCCTGTTTACCGTTACCGGACGTCCCCGTCGTAATGACGTTCCCTCATTTTTAGCCCAATACGAGACTGTTACTGTATGAATATTCGTGAAACTGCCCATACCCGCAATGGCGGGCTGATGGTGACGTCCCTAAACGAAGGCGATATCACGTTATTGCCAAAAGAATATTTACTCACGCAGCTGGCGGAGCATGGCTACCTTGTGCTGCGCGGCTTCCAGCACAGCATCGCGCGTTTCTCTCAGCTGGTACGCCAGTCAAGTGGTCGTATCAGTCTCGATCCGGCGCGGAGTTTTAATGGCGATACCGCGCAAAAAGTGGATGCCGGTTACGACAAAGTGGGCCTGCACTGTGAAAACGGCAATAGTCCATTTTGGCCGGATCTGTGCTGGTTTTACTGTGAGAAGGCTCCAGAGCGCGGCTCGCAAACCACGGTGTGCGACGGCAAGCTGGTTTTTGAACATTTAAGCGCGGCGGCGCGTGCCGCCTTCAGCCTTCAGGAAATTGTCTATTCCCGCCGGGTTGAAGAGCAGAAATGGAAAACCTATGCCTTTCACGCGTTGGCCGCACAACAAAATGCACCCATCAGCCTGGAAAAGACCACGCTGGCACATCTTTTATCGCTGACCGCAGGTGCACCCGGCACCACCATTACACTGAATGATGATGGCGCTATTCGCTATCAATTCCAGACCCCGGCCATCCGAGCCAGTCATATTAATCCGCAGCTGAAGCATAACTTCGCTAACAGTATTTTTGGCCCCTCAAATCATTATGAAAAACCTGTGATTACCTTCGCCAATGGCGAGGCGATACCGGCGGATCTACCAGAAGAGGCCGATGCTGTCTGCGACCGTTTCACGTTCGATATTGGCTGGCAGCACGGCGATGTTGTTTTGATTGATAACACACGCGTTATGCACGGACGCCGTCGCATTGAAGACAAAGCCCGCACTATTTTTAACGCGCTCTCTTATCTGGCCTGATGGATTTTACCATGATTAATTTTAAAACGATTAACCACGCCGCGCATCTCAACTACCTGCATCCGAATCGAATGACGTGGGAACAAGCCGCCACCGACAGAGAGCTAGATTTTCTGTCACGCGCGCTGGTAGGCGAAGCGGGCCAGGAGAATAAAGCGGTCGCCTATCTTTATAAAGAACTGGCGCAGCTGGCTGAAATAGAAATGCATGTCGCCACGGTAATGACGCGTATTCTGTGCGAATTACAGGCGGAGAATACATCGTTCAAGGCGGGCGATGGCCTGTACCACGCGGTCTCCTGTTTTGCTTCTGAAGAGATTAATCACGCTAACAGCTTTTATCAGTATGTTCGTCACCTTTCGGGGCGCGATATCAAGCTGGAAAATAATCTGTTCCAGCAGCGCATCGATCTTTACAGCGATAATGATTCTCCGCTGATTAAGCTGGCGGCGCTTTGCTCGACCGCCTATGTCGGTGAGTCAATCATCACAGTGTTTGAACGTCGGCTGAAAGTACTGGATCCCATGCAGCGCAGTTTCCTGACGCAGCTGCTGCACTTTCATGGTCTGGATGAGGCGCGCCATATTCAATGCGATCACGCTATTTTTGAGCAGATTATTCCCACCTTTAACGCAGCGGAAACGCGGCGTATGCATCAGCTGGTACAGGAAACGGAATCGCTGAATACACAGCTGGCGCTAGCCAGCGCAGAGACGGTGAAATCGGCATTCGACCTGGACTATACCGAAGGCAACCTTGCCGCAAAAACGCAGTTGGATATGACCCTGCGCTTTCGGGACATCGTGCAGTCAGGCGGTGCGATTCGCAATGTTGATGACTATATGGATGAGGAAACGGCAGCGATTGTGCAGCAATTCTCTCATGCGTCACGGGTTCATACCGCATATTGATAGAGGCAACGATGAAAGAAACCACTTTAGCGCCGGCAGCGGCGCTATCAAACAAGAGCGGCCCTGCCTTCGCGGCGGTTGTCACCGCCCTGTTTCTGGCCGCAGTGGACAGCACGATAGTCAGTACCGTTTTGCCGACCATCAGCGGGCAGTTGGGTCATCCAACGCTCTATCCATGGGTGATGTCCGCCTTTTTACTGCCGGTAGCCCTGTTTGCGCCTTTGGCAGGCGCATGCGGCGACAAGCTGGGCGTTTCAACCACGCTTAAAGCGTGCCTGCTGTTGTTTCTGGCCGCCTCCGTGCTGGCTGCGCTGAGCCCAACCATGCCGCTATTGATCCTGGCGCGAGCGCTACAGGGCATCGGCGCGGGCGGCATTATTGTACTTTCGTACGCCCTGCTGGCGGCGCTATTTGATGCCAGCAGACGCGGAAAAATGCAGGGGATGCTGAGCGGCGTGTGGGGGCTTGCCGCGGTAGCGGGACCGCTGCTCGGCAGCCTGCTTTCCGCCACGCTCGGCTGGCGTGCTATTTTTTGGCTCAATATCCCTGTGGGTCTGGTAGCCCTGCTACTGCTGTTTATGACCCCAGGCGTAAGCAAGGGTGCCGCTAAAGCGCGACTGGATGGCTGGGCACAGCTGGCCTTGATTATATTCACCTGCAGCCTGCTGCTTTTGGTTTCTGGTTCGATGGCATTGCCGGGAATAACAGGAATGCTGGGCGCAGCGCTGGCGCTGGCATTACTGATGTTGATAGCGCGCGTGCGTCAGCGGCCAGCCAGCAGCCCGGTGCCTTTACCCTTTTTTAATCATCGCCCCCTATTTGCCGTCATGATGCTGGTGCTGCTTTCCAGCGCCGGACTTTATGCCTCGGTAACGCTGCTGCCGCTAGCGATGAATCATCATGCTGGCGCAGGGATGTCAACGGGCCTGCTGATTATGCTGGCCGCGCTGGGATGGGTGGGTGGCGCTGCCTTTTGCGGCGGCAAACTGGCAAACATCGGCTATCGACGAATGGCCTTTTACGGCATGCTGTTGTTAACCTTCGGCGCACTGCTGATGATTCCAGCCATAGGAAGATTAAACACGTTGCCGATGGCGCTGGCGCTGTTGCTTATCGGGCTGGGAATGGGCTTAACCGCCACCACGACGCTGGTGCTGGCACAGAACGCGGCGCCAGCGGAACAGCTGGGTACCTGGACCGCAACCGTACAATTTTTGCGGAATCTGGGAGCGGCACTGGGCGTCAACGTGCTGGCGACAGTGCAACTGCAGCTTAGCGGCGTTTACGCTTTCCAGATTTGCTTTATTATTCTTGGGGTAACTATGCTGGTAGGGTTGCTTTTTACCCGTTTTTTACCCCGCGCTTATCCGGCCAGATAAGCATGACAGGCAACAGATGAAATCAGCAACCTTAGACTATGATGCTCTGGTAATAGAGCGTGTTCTGGAACATATTGCGGTGGAGGAGAATGTTCCCCACTGTCATCCGCTCGGTCAGTTTGTGCTGGTAAAACGTGGCGTTCTGCATGGCCACACACCCGATCAGCATTGGTTGATGAAACCGGGCATGGCGGTATGGATACCGCCCGATACCATGCACTGGGGGCAGGCTTATAACCGCGTTGATCTGACGGTACTGTATATTGCCCCGGCACTGTGCCATTCCTTTACATCCCATCTAAAGCTGTTTGACGCTTCTTTTTTGATTTCAGCTCTGTGTGAGCGGCTGGCTAACAGAAGCATGCCGCTTTCTGAAAAGCGTCGTAATAGCATGTTGCAGATGTTGTTTGAAGAGATCGAAGAAAAACCCGACAGTAATCTGACGCTGCCTTTGCCGCAAGATGCGCGGCTGAAGAAGGTGACCGACAGTTTGATAGCCGATCCCACTCAGCGTCTGGGTCTGGCCGAGTGGGGAAAACGCGTCGGCGCGACGGAGCGTACTCTGGCCCGCTTATTTCGTAAAGAGACAGGGCTGCGTTATACGGAATGGTGTAATCGTCTGTTGTTGGCCGTAGCGTGGCAGGGGCTGGCAAATGGTGCCTCAAACGATCGCCTGTCGTTAATGCTGGGATTTTCATCCGGCGATTCATTTGGCCACTGGTTTCGGCGCGTAGCCAATACCTGCCCGGGCAAGGTGCGCAAACAATTACAGTCCCACTTTTTATACAAGTCTGATAAATAAATTCTGTCTGTCTTAATCAGTAAAATGTTTTTTTTGAACATTCC
This sequence comes from Pantoea alhagi, assembly GCF_002101395.1. Lineage (NCBI taxonomy): Bacteria > Pseudomonadati > Pseudomonadota > Gammaproteobacteria > Enterobacterales > Erwiniaceae > Pantoea > Pantoea alhagi. The sequence goes on from NZ_CP019706.1 coordinate 582,649, forward strand.
TGTGTGCCCTTAGACTCCAGTAAATTATGGCTTATTGCTGTTATTACTGGAGGAAAGAGAGTTGAGTTATAACGTTATCAAACTGGTTCATGCCCTGGCTGCCGTAGCGGCAACCGGACCATTGCTTTTCGCCCCGTGGATGTCTGCACATTTGAAGCGCGGTCAGCCCCAAAATCAGGCCATTTTGCTTCGCGGGTTGGATGCTACCGACAGATATTACAATATTGCCGGTTGGGTATTAATGCTGAGCGGAATAGTGATGTTTTGGCTGCAGGATTGGCACCGTGTTTTCCAACTGTGGTTTTTACTTAGCGTAGCGATTTTTGTGCTGGACTCCCTGGCGGAGAAGCGTTTGCGCGATCCGGCTAACGATGCGTTGGCGACATTGCTGCCCGGAGAGGAGGGCTGGCAGGCGTCTGTTTCTCGTCTGCATAAGGCGGTAATTACACAGATGGTTTGCACCGCGCTGATTCTGGTGGTGATGCTAATGCACAGCCAGTTGCAGATTAATCTGCTGACCCTTTCCCCTTTTTCCCGGCTTTTTAGCTGAGGGAACGCGTATCAAACAGGCGGCTCAGCAGCATGGAGAGCGGCGAGCAGACGACTCAACCCCGATCCGCCACCGACAGCCTTTTCGGCAGCGGATTAAACAATGCATTCAGTAGCACGGAAACCAGGCAGGCAGCGCTAATACCAGAGTGCAGAAGCGTCTGCACCCAGCCCGGAAAACGATCGTAAAAGCCTGGCATCACCACCGGGATCGTGCCGAAAGCGATGGCGGTGGCGACAATCACTAAATTCATATTGTCCTTATAATCCACCTTCGCCAGCGTGCGGATCCCGCTGGCGGCAACCGTACCAAACAACACCACGCCTGCCCCGCCCAACACCGGCATCGGAATTGCCGCAATCACCCTGCCCAGCACCGGCAGCAGGCCGAGCAAAATCAAAATCACGCCGCCTGCCGCTACCACAAACCGGCTCTTGATACCGGTCATTGCCACCAGCCCGATATTCTGGGCAAAGGCGCTCTGCGGAAACGAATTGAACAGCGGCGACAGCGCGCTGGTTAACATATCGGCCCGCAAACCGCGTGCGATACGCTTCTCATCAACCGGCGTCCCGACAATCTCCCCTATCGCCACCAGCCCGGCAGTGGTTTCTGTCAGCAACACCAGCACAATCAACACCATCGATAAGATGGCCGCCAAATCAAACTGCGGCAGACCAAAACTCAACACGCCCGGCAGCGCGAACAGATCCCCGCTCATTATCCCGGAAAAATCCGCCTTGCCCACCGCCGCCGCTAACAGCGTACCCAGCGCCATCGCCACCAGCACCGCCAGACGCTTTAACCCGCCGCGCGCCACCTTGCTTAACAGCAAAACCAACGCCAGCGTCAGCGCAGCCAGCCCTATATTCTGCGGCGAACCCCAGTCCGGTGCTTTTGCATTACCGCCCATCGCCCAGCGTGCCGCTACCGGCATCAGCGACAGACCAATTACCGTGATTACCGTGCCGGTCACCAGCGGGGGAAAAAAGCGGATCACATGCGCGAAAAAGGGCGCGATCAACAGCCCGAACAGCGCCGAGCCGATAATCGCGCCGGCAACCACCGGTAACCCACCAGAGCCGGAAGCGATCCCTACCAGCGTGGAAACGCTGGCAAAAGAGACGCCCTGCACCAGCGGCAGACGCGCACCGAAACCGGGTAATCCCAGCGACTGCAACAGTGTCGCCACGCCGCTGACAAACAGCGCGGCAGTAATCAACAAGCCGATATCCGTTGCCGAAAGCCCGGCAGCGCTGCCGATAATCAACGGTGGCGCAATAATTCCGCCGTACATCGTTAATACATGCTGCATTCCCCAGGCGAAAGTCTTACCCAGCGGATAACGCACATCTTCAGGCCTGACGCGATTCTCATTCATCGTGACACCTTTTGCAGTTGCGGACCGGTACATCACCGGACAGAGAGGGAATCAACGCGACCGCTCAGCTGCCGCGATAGGTTGACCAGGACCAGGGGGAAATCAGAAAAGGCAAATGATAGTGGCTGCCCGCCTGAGCGATAACAAAATCGATCTGCGCGCTGACATACAGCGCATCACGCCCGCTACCGGCAAAATAGTCGCCAATCTCTGCCGTCAGGCGATAGTGACCAGGCGTTAGCGGTTCAGCCGACAAGCTTTTGATGCGGCCATCTGCATCAGTTTTTGCCACTGTTAACGTCAGCCATCCTTCTGTACTGCACTGCTCCAGCGTCACGCTAACTGCCGCTGCCGGAGTACCCAGCGCGGTATCAAGAATATGGGTGGATATGGCACTCATATAATGCTCTCCTGTAAACGCAACAGCGTAATTTCACGCAGCTGGCCTAACGCTTCCCCCAGCTCCTGCGCTGGCGTATTCGCCAGACGCCGCTGCAGTTCAGCCAGCATCTCCTGGCCGCTGCGGCCTTTAGCACGAATCAAAAACAGATAGCCAAAGCGCTGCTCATAATCCTGATTGGCAATGCGCAGCGCCTGCCGGAGCTCAGCGTCTTCGCCAACCGCAGCCTGCTCCTGCCGCGATAACGCCGCCTCTTTATGCTCTCCACGGGCACGCTCGCCAATGCGCGGATGCGCCGCCAGCGCCTGCACAAAATCCGCTTCTCCCCACTCTTGCGCCAGCAGACGCGCCTGCTGACAGAGCGCCCCCAGCGAGGCGTAAGGACGCGCCGCAACCATCGCCTGCTGCCAGCGTTTAATCGCCACGCAATGGGCCAGCACAGCCTGCGCCTGCTCAGGAGGAAGTTGATTAAAACCGGCAAGCTTCATCAGACTACCTCCCGGCCCGGCATCGCCAGCGGCGTAAAACTGGCGGCGAAACGCTCTACCGTCAGCAGCGCAGCCTGTACAGCCTGGGCTACGTCCGGTTGAGTGACCGCTTCTGCCGGATGATGGCTAATGCCACCGGCGCAGCGTATAAACAGCATGCCGACCGGCCAGCGCTCAGCAATAGCGATAGCGTCGTGACCGGCTCCGCTGGGTAGAGAAAGCGAACGTCCCTGCACCTGAGCTACCGCATCGCTTAACGCCCGCTGCAACTCAGGGTCACAGCGCGTGGCGTTGATTGCATAGTATTCCGTGGAGTGAAATGTTACGCCGCGCCGCCGCGCTATCGCCTCGCCCTGCGCCAGCAGATCCGCCAGCAGCGCCGTCAGCTGCGCATCGTCAGGACCACGAATATCCAGCGACAACTCCACCTCGCCAGGGATCACATTCACCGCGCCGGAGGTGCACTGTAGCGTGCCAACGGTGGCGACGCGTTGCTGTCCGTAGCGGCGGGTCATCTGTTCAATATCAACAATCCATTCGGCGGCGGCGGCCAGCGCATCTTTACGCTGCGCCATCGGCACAGTTCCGGCATGACCCGCTTCGCCCTGAAAGCGGCAGCTCAGCCGACGCGCACCGTTAATTGCTGTTACCACGCCCAGCGCCAGATCGGCCTGCTCCAGACAGGGCCCCTGCTCAATATGCAGTTCGAGATAGGCGGCGATCTCTTCTGGCGCACGTGCGGCCTTGCCTGTATTGGCGATATCCAGTCCGACATCTTTCATCGCCTGCGCAACGGTAATTGAGTTGCCGTCGGCTACGGCGGACCAGCTTTCCGGCCAGCTGCCGGTAAGCCCCCTGCTGCCCAGCAGCGTGATGCCGAAGCGGGTGCCCTCTTCATCGCCAAAGCCGACTACCTCAATCGCCAGCGGCAGGCGGCGCTGCTGCTGATGCAGCCAGCTGACGATTTCAATAGCGCTCAGCACTCCCAGCATGCCGTCATAGCGCCCGGCATTGCGCACCGTATCCAGATGAGAGCCGAGCAGCAGCGCCTGTGCGCCAGGCTCTGCCCCTTCATAACGACCACAAATGTTGCCTACCGCATCCTGCCAGACACGCATGCCCGCTGCCCGCATCCACTCGCCGACAAGAGCGTTAGCCTGCAAATGCTCAGGCGACAGATAGACCCGCGTCAGGCCATCCGGGCTTTCGCTGATCTGCGCCAGCGCATCGCAGCGTGCCATTACGCGGGCGGCAGCCCGCTCCGCCTCACTGAGGTTCATCGATGGATTCACAGGCGGCCCTCGCGGTTATAGCGGTCCCATGCTGCCTGCAGCGCCGCGCCCTGTACGGTTTTAAATCCGAGATGATTTAATACCGCTTCCAGCGCGCTCAGCGTCTGCATAACGCAATCTTTACGTGCGTTATAGCCCATGGTGCCGATCCGCCAGACCTTGCCGATCAGCGGGCCAAACGAGGTGCCGATTTCAATGGCGAAATCTTCCAGCATCAGTTTACGCACCTGCTCGCCGTTGATACCCGCCGGGATCACCACCCCCAGCACATTGTTCATCTTGTGACGCACATCGCCGAACACCTCCAGTCCCATCGCCTGGATACCGGTCAGCATCGCTTCGCCGTGCAGTCGGTGGCGCGCAATGGTGTTATCCAGCCCTTCCTGCAGAATTAAACGGGCACATTCGCGCGCCCCAAACAGCGCGGTGGTAGCTTCGGTATGATGATTCAGCCGCTCCGGTCCCCAGTAATCCATAATCATGCCGAGGTCGAAATAGTTGGACCAGATCATCTGATCGTCGCCATCCTGATGCTCAGCGGTGCGGATGCCTTCCTCCACGCGTTTACGCCTGCGGATCACCTCTTCCATGCGCGCGCTGAGCGTGATCGGCGCGGTGCCGGAAGGGCCGCCCAGACATTTCTGCATCCCGGCGGATACCGCATCCAGCCCCCAGGCATCACTTTCCAGCGCATTACCACCCAGCGAGGCGGTGGCGTCGGTGTAAAACAGCACGTCGTAGCGCCGACAAATCGCGCCCAGCTCCGCCAGCGGCTGCAGCATTGTAGTTGAGGTATCGCCCTGCACCGTCAGCAGCAGACGCGGGCGTACACGCCTGATGGCATCTTCAATCTGGTCAGGCGTAAAGACTTCGCCCCACGGCACTTCAATGGTATGCACTTCGGCGCGGCAGCGACGCGCAATCTCGCACAGCAGATGACCGAAGCGGCCAAACACCGGCACCAGCACCTTATCGCCGGGGCGGATCGCCGAGAGCAGGATCGCCTCGATCCCGGCGCGCGAGGTGCCGTCAATCAGCATCGTCCAGCGGTTTTCGGTGCGGAAAACGCCGCGATAAAGCGTCATCACTTCATTCATGTAATGCGTCATTGCCGGATCGTACTGCCCGATCAGCTGGCTCGACATCGCACGCAGCACGCGCGGATCGGCGTTGATGGGGCCGGGTCCCATCAGCAGGCGCGGCGGCGGATTGATTTGTTCGAATTGTGAGATATCCATGCGTTGTTCCTTATCAGTTAAGTCCGCGAACCGAAGAGATAAACTGTTTCAGCTCCGCTGTCTGTGGGCTGGCAAATAGCGTTTTACTCTCGCCCTGTTCCCAGACGCGCCCCTGGTGCATAAACACCACGCGGTCGCCCACTTCACGGGCGAAATTCATTTCATGCGTTACCAGGATCAGCGTCATCCCCTCCGCCGCCAGCTGCTCCAGCACTTTCAGCACTTCGCCCACCAGCTCGGGATCGAGCGCAGAGGTAATCTCGTCGCAGAGCAGCACTTTGGGGTTCATTGCCAGCGCACGGGCGATAGCTACCCGCTGCTGCTGACCGCCGGAGAGATTCGACGGGTAATAGTCGATGCGATCCCCAAGTCCCACCTTTTCCAGCATCTGCCACGCCAGCGCGCGACACTCGGCCGGTTTCATCTTTAATACCCGGCGCGGTGCCAGCATCACGTTCTCCAGCGCCGTCATATGGGGAAAAAGGTTAAAGCTCTGAAAGACCATTCCCACTGAGCGGCTAATCTCCCGCGCCTGCGACTCGCGATCGGTAACTGTTATACCGCCCAGCTTAATGCTGCCTTCCTGATACCCTTCCAGCCCATTCATGCAGCGCAACAACGTGCTTTTTCCTGAACCGCTGCGGCCGATGATCGAAATCACCTCGCCACCTTCGATATCCAAATCGACACCCTTCAGCACATGGTTCGCGCCGTAATATTTCTGTACCTGATTAATGGTGATGAGCGGCATGACATTTTTTCTCCAGATACTGGCTGTAGCGCGACAGCGGGTAACACATCAGGAAATAGCCCAACGCCACCAGGCCAAAAACCCGGAACGGCTGATAAGTGACATTGGTGAGAATGGTGGCGGCCTTGGTCAGTTCGACGAAGCCAATAATCGACGCCAGCGCGGTGCCCTTGATCACCTGCACCGCAAAGCCAACGGTGGGCGCGATGCCGATACGCATCGCCTGCGGCGCGATAACCCGTAGCAGCGTCTGACCGAAATGCAGTCCCAGACAGCGCGATGCCTCCCACTGTCCCTGCGGCAGCGCCCGAATACTGCCGTACCAGATATCCACCAGGAAGGCGCTGCTGTAGAGCGTCAGCGCCAGCGCAGCGGCGCTCCAGGGAGACAGATCAATGCCGAACAGCGCCGGGCCGAAAAAAGCAAGAAACAGCTGCATCAGCAGCGGTGTCCCCTGAAACAGCTCGGTATAGCCACGCACCAGTCGCTGCGGCCAGCGGCGACGCGTCAGGCGCAGCAGCAACAGCGGCAGCGTCATTAACGCCCCGCCCAGAAACGCCGTCAGCGACAGCAGCACCGTCCAGCGCGCCGCCAGCAGCAGATTGCGCACGATATCCCAGTCGGTAAAGGTATTCATCCTGTGGCTCCAAACCATTTCCGGCCCGCCGCCAGTAGCAGCTGACGCATCATCATCGACAGCAGCAGGTAGATCAGCGTCGAAACCAGATAGACTTCAAAACTTAAAAAGGTGCGCGACTGGATCAGGTTGGCGGCAAAGGTCAGCTCCTCGTAAGAGACTTGCGAAACCACCGAGGAGCCGAGCATGACGATAATGCACTGGCTGACCAGGGCCGGATAGATGCGCTGCATGGCGGGCGGTAGCACGATGCGCAGAAAAGTTTGCGTATAGCTCAGCCCCAGCACGCGCCCGGCTTCCCACTGCCCTTTCGGCGTAGCCTGAATGCCGGCGCGGATAATCTCGGTGCTGTAGGCACCAAGGTTGATCAACATTGCCAGCAGCGCCGCCTCCCCCGCCGTCAGCTTCAGTCCGGTTGCCGGCAGGCCAAAGACAATGAAAAAGAGCTGCACCACAAACGGCGTATTGCGGATCAGCTCGACATAGCCGCCCCATATGCGGCTCAGCCAGCCCGGTTTACCGCTGCGCAGCGCCGCGCCCAGGATGCCCAATGCCACACCGCCCAGCGTGGCCAGCACCGTCAGCTGGACAGTGACCCACGCCCCCGCCAGCAGCTGCGGCCAGTAAGGCCACAGCGCGCTAAAGTTGAGTTGCCCGCTCATCACGTCGCCCTTATGCGCCGAGGTTGGCTGGCAGCGGCGCTTTCAGCCACTGTTGCGATAGCTTTTTCAGCGTGCCGTTCTGAATACCCTGTTCAATCAGCGCGTCAATTTTCGCTTTCAGCGCCGGTTCGCCTTTTTTCAGGCCGATATAGCAGGGCGAATCTTTCAGCATAAACTGCGCCACCGGCGCTTTGTCGGCGTTCTGACGCGCAATAGCGGCCACGACCAGATTGCCGGTGGCAACATACTGCACCTGCCCGGAGAGATATGCAGAGAGCGTGGTGTTGTTATCCTCGTAGCGTTTTACCGTGGCATCTTTTGGTGCCACGTCGCTCAACACCATATCCTCTACCGCGCCGCGCGTGACGCCAATGCTTTTGCCGCTAAGCGCCGCCGCACCGCTTAGCGCAGGCTCGCTTTTCGGCCCGAATACGCCAAGAAAGAAAGGCGCGTAAGCGCGGCTGAAGTCGATGGCTTTGGCGCGCTCAGGGTTTTTACCAAGACTGGAGATCACCAGATCGACCTTATCAGTTTGCAGATAGGGCACGCGGTTGGCGCTGGTTACTGGCACCAGCTGCAACTTTAGTTTCATCTGGCTGGCGAGATATTTCGCCATATCGATATCATATCCCTGCGGTTGCAGATCGGTACCGACCGAACCAAACGGCGGGAAATCCTGCGGCACCGCTACGCGCAGCACGCCGCGCTGCTCGATGGCCTGTAGCCCGTCGGCCAACGCGCTGCCCAGTTGGGTGAACATCAATGCCGCGCCCATCATGATCATGGATAATTTTTTCATATCTGTTTTGCCCCGGAGTGAAATATTGCAACAAAAGATTCGTCACAAAACTTTCTGCAACTAATGTGCCAGGTGCAGAACAGAGGAATGAAGGAGGTAAAAAGCGTAAAACGGCCCGTTTATCAGGCCGTCATCAAAAGAAGAAGAGAAAGAAAAAGAGTGTGCTGTAAAGGCGCAAAGCACCAAAATGGTGCCCCATTAACGCTGTTCCAGCTCATCCAGCTGCTGGTAAAGATCGGCAATAGCGTGAATACGCTGACGTCCCTGCGCCAGCCCTTCATGCAGTAACGCATTGGCCAACAGGTTAACCAGACTCATGGCGGCGGAGTAGCTGTCGAAGGCGGAAACGCTGTCAAGCGGGGTACAAAGCGGCCAGCGTGCCAGTGGAATAATCGACTGCGCCTGCGGCTCGCAAAGCAATACCACCGGCACCGCCTGCTGCTGGAGCTGGAGCAGTAAAGATTTCATAATGCGTGGACGCCGCCGGAAAGCGACGGCAATCACCAGATCGTCCGCACTGATATCCACCAGCTCTTCACCAAGCGTCTGTCCGGGCTGCGGCAAAATATGTACCTGCGTACGCGCCTGTAACAGCTGCTGACGCAGATGCAGCGCCACCGGCCAGCCGTTGCGCATTCCGATAATAAAGATACGTCGCGCCTGCCCCAGCGCCGCAATAATCTCGCTAAAGCACTGCGGATCGATACTGTTGACCCACTGCGTCAGATTAGCGATCTCCTGCTTATAGTGACGCGACAGCAGCGTGTTGCCCTGCACCGCATCGCGATTATCGGTAAGCGGCATGCCGCTCTGGCGCAGAGTCCGCAGCTCATCGCGCATATCTTTGTATTTCTCATAGCCGAGCCGCCGGAACAGACGGCTGACGGTCGCTTTCGAGACTCCGCTCAGGCGTGCCAGTTCGGCGCTGTTATAGCTGATTAAATCGTCGAAATGGTCAAAAACAAAATCGGCAATGCGCTGCTCCTGCGGCGAAAGCTGACCGTAATGTTGTCGGAGCCGTTCATCAAGCTGCTTCATAAAGTTCCCTGTAACTTTTGTTTCAGCTGAACATAGCATAAATCGATCCACTCTCTGCCCTGCCAAACCTGGAACAGCTCTTGCTTAACCTTTTTGTCTGAAGCAAATAAGGATACGCAATGATCCAAAGTAATATGGCGCCTCAGGGAATGGTGGTCACGCCGCATCATCTTGCCAGCGAAAGCGCACTGGCGGTGCTGCGCGAAGGCGGTAACGCGATCGAAGCGATGGTCGCCGCCGCCGCGACGATTGCGGTGGTCTATCCGCATATGAACGGTCTGGGCGGTGACGGCTTCTGGCTGATTGTGCCGCCGCAGGGCGATCCCATCGCTATTGACGCCAGCGGTGCTGCCGGTTCGCTGGCCCATCCCGACTTTTATCAGGGGCTGCCACATATTCCTCATCGTGGCCCCAAAGCGGCATTGACCGTGGCAGGCACCGTGAGCGGCTGGTCGGAAGCGCTTACGCTTGCGCAGGAATATGGCGGCGCTTCGCTGCCGCTGCCACGCCTGTTGCGCGATGCGATTCGCTATGCCGCCGACGGCATTCCGGTAACCGCCTCCCAGGCTACAGCCACCCACGCCAAACAGCAGGAGCTGGCCTGTCAGCCCGGCTTCGCCGCCACTTTTATGCCCGCTGGTGCACCGCCGCGTCCCGGTAGCCGCTTTACCCAACCGGCGCTGGCCGGGACGCTGTCAGAACTGTGTGAAAACGGGCTGGATAGCTTTTATCGCGGCCCGCTGGCGCATCGACTGGCGCAGGGTATGAAACAGCTGGAAATGCCGATCATGCTGGAAGATTTACAGCGCCATCGGGCAAAGCGCCGCAGGCCGCTGCACCTGACCCATCAGCACGGTGATATTTACAACATGGCACCGCCAACTCAGGGGCTGGTTTCGCTGGCGATCCTCGGCATTACCGACTGCCTGAACATGGCGGAAGCCGATGAGGTGCAGACAATTCATTGTATTGTCGAGGCAACAAAACAGGCTTTTGCCCTGCGTGATCGCTATATCACTGACCCGTTGCATATGCGTGAAGAGATGCAGCAGCTGCTGGAAAGTGGTCTGCTGGCGACCCGCGCACAACAAATCGATCCGCAGCGAGCAGCGCCCTGGGGAAGCGGACGCGGGCCTGGCGATACCGTCTGGATGGGCGTGATGGACAGCAGCGGCCTGGCGGTCTCCTTTATACAGAGTATTTATCATGAGTTTGGCAGCGGCGTAGTGCTGCCGGATACCGGCATCGTCTGGCAGAACCGTGGCGCGGCATTCAGCCTGGATCCACACCATTTGCTGTCGCTACTGCCCGGCAAACAGCCGTTTCATACGCTTAACCCCGCCGCTGCCCGCCTGAAAGATGGACGCATAATGGTGTACGGTTCGATGGGCGGCGACGGCCAGCCGCAAACCCAGGCAGCGATATTTACCCGTCATGTGATTCAGGGCATGCCGCTTCAGGAAGCAGTAAGCGCGCCGCGCTGGCTGCTGGGCCGAACCTGGGGTGACTCTTCAGACACCCTGAAACTGGAGGGCCGCTTCAGCGCCGATACGCTGACCCGGCTGGCGGCGTTGGGTCATCAGACAGATACGCTGCCCGATTTTAGCGAAGCGGTCGGTCACGCTGGCGCGATTGTGCGTCATACCAACGGCATGCTGGAAGGCGCATTCGATCCGCGCAGCAACGGCAGCGCGGCAGGTTTCTGACAGGAGGAAAATGATGACAAACGACTGGACGACTTATCTGAACCAGATGACAGCGATGCTGGATATTGAGCTGGATGAGGCGCGGCGCACCGAGCTGCTGCTGCAGTTTACCCGCATCGCACAGATGGCCGAACCGCTGATGGATTTCCCGCTGGATGATCGGCTGGACGTGGCGGGAGTGTATCAGGCATGAGATTGAGTGAACTTTCCATTGCCCAACTGCAGCAGGCGCTGCAAAAGGGCGAGCTGAGTGCCAGAGAGATTGCTGAAGCGACATTAGCTGCCATTGAGCAGCAAAATCCGCGCCTCAACGCTTGGACCACGATCGTTGCCGATCGCATGCGCCAGCAGGCAGATCGCCTTGATCGTTTACGGCGCGAAGGCCAGCCGCTGCCGCCGCTGGCAGGCGTACCCTGGGCGGTAAAAAACCTGTTTGACGTGGCGGGTCAGCGCACGCTGGCCGGGGCGAGCCTGTTCAGCGATCGGCCGCCTGCCGAACGCGATGCCTGGGCAGTAGACCGGCTCAGCCAGGCGGGTGCGCTGCTGAGCGGCATGCTGAATATGGATGCTTACGCCTACGGCTTTACCACCGAAAACAGCCACTACGGCGCGACGCGCAATCCTCACGATTTGCAACGTATCGCTGGCGGTTCATCCGGCGGATCGGCGGCGGCCGTGGCAGCCGGACTGGTGCATTTTTCTCTTGGCAGCGATACCAACGGTTCGATTCGCGTGCCCGCTTCGCTGTGTGGCATTTTCGGCCTGAAGCCCACCTTTGGCCGCCTGTCGCGCCACGGTACTCATCCCTTTGTCGCCAGCCTCGATCATATCGGCCCTTTCGCGCGCAGTTGCGAAGATTTAACCCGTGTCTATGATGCCCTGCAGGGACTGGATACGGAAGACGCCTTTCAGGCAAATGTTGCGCCTCAGCCCGCGCGGACGCAGCTGGAGAAAGGGCTGGAAGGGCTACGCTGTGCGGTACTCGGCGGCTATTTTCAACGGTTCAGCAATGACGATGTGCAGCAGGCAGTCGCCACGGCAGCGCACGCGCTGGAGGCCCATGAACTGCTGGAGCTGGAGGAGATGGATCTTGCCCGCGCTTCAGCGTTTATTATTACCGCCGCAGAGGGCGGCAATCGTTATTTACCAGCGTTACGCAGCCAGCCTGAACGCTTTGAACCGCTGTCGCGCGAACGATTACTGGCAGGCGCCATGCTGCCCTCCGCCTGGTATCTGCAGGCCCAGCGCTTCCGCCGTTATTTCCAGCAAAAGGTGCTGACGCTGTTTGATGATTTTGATGTGCTGATTGCTCCTGCTACTCCCTGCAGCGCCACGCTTATCGGTCAGGAAACCATGCAGATTAATGGTGAGACGCTGCCGGTACGCGCCAGCATGGGCATGCTGACGCAGCCGATCTCTTTCCTTGGCCTGCCGGTGACCACCGTACCGTTACGCACCGCCAGCGGTCTGCCGATTGGTTTACAGCTGATCGCCGCGCCTTTTCAGGAGGCAAACTGCCTGCGGGCTGCCCGCGCGCTGGAGCAGATGGGAATTACCGTGGCCACGGTAGCGCGGCAGGAAATGCCCGATGGTACGGCGGCGGCTATTTCAGGGAGTTAATCGAGTGAACAATAACGAAATTAATCTGCCGACTGTGGTAGCGGAAGTGACAGAAGCTTTTCAGCGCTATGAGCAGGCGCTAATTAGCAATGACATTGCGGAGCTGGATGCGCTGTTCTGGCATGACGATCGCACGGTGCGTCTGGGAGCCGGAGAGAACCTGTACGGCATCGAGGCGATTCGCGCATTTCGGGCCGCGCGCCCCAGTGCCGGTTTATATCGCCAGTTGCGAAATACAGTCATTACGACCTTTGGTACGGACTTCGCCGTCTGCAGCACCGAATTTACCCGTCCCGGCAGCGATCGTCCTGGCCGACAGCAGCAAAGCTGGGTACGCCTGCCGCAGGGCTGGCGGATCGTTGCCGCACAGGTCAGCCTGCTGGAGGGACAATAAAAAGCCGCGGGCGCCTGATGCGCTCGCGGCAGCTCAGGCAACCACATCAGGCTTCTGGTGCCGGATGATGTTTGATCCAGTGATCGGCAATTTGCTGGCGAGTGCAAATCCAAACCCGTTCATGCTGCTGAATATAATCCAGGAAACGGGTCAGCGCACGGAAGCGGCCCGGCCTTCCCAGCAGGCGACAGTGCATGCCTACCGACATCATTTTCGGCGCGGTTTCACCCTCTTCATACAGCACATCAAAGCTGTCTTTCAGGTAGGTGTAAAAATGCCCGGCGGTGTTAAATCCCTGCGGCGTGGCAAAACGCATATCGTTGGTTTCCAGCGAATAGGGAATAATCAGATGCGGTTTCACCGTGCCATCCTGACAGGTAACGCGCGTCCAGAACGGCAAATCATCGCTGTAATTGTCGCTGTCGTAGCTGAATCCGCCCTGCTCCACCACCAGCCGGCGCGTATTTGGACTGTCGCGCCCGGTATACCAGCCGGTGGGCGCTTTACCAAACAGGTCCATCAGCACATCCACCGCCTGCTGGATATGCTGACGCTCGGTTTTCGGATCCATCGCCTGATAGTGGATCCAGCGCCAGCCGTGGCTAACAACATCATATTGCGCATCGGCGATGGCCTGCACTATCTCCGGATGACGCGCCAGCGCCATCGCCACGCCAAATACCGTTAGCGGCAGACCACGCTTTTGAAACTCCTGATGGATCCGCCAGAAACCCGCGCGCGAACCATATTCATACAGCGAGTCCATTGACATATGGCGGTCAGGATAGCTGGCCGCGCCGATAATATCGGATAAAAACTGTTCAGAGCCGGCATCGCCATGCAGAACGTTATTTTCTGCGCCCTCTTCATAGTTGAGCACAAACTGGACCGCAATCCGTGATTCGCCGGGCCAGGCGGCATGCGGTGGATGACCGGCGTAGCCACGCAGATCGCGCGGATAGTTTTTATTGAAGCTGTATTCTTTCTTCTCAGGGGACTGACTCATTCACTGGCTCCTTTCTTGAGCAGATGACTTCCGTTAGTTTAGGTGCTGGAAAGCACCCGTTATCTTTTTTTCACGTGGAAACGCTAAATCGCCATATTTGCTGGTGCCTAACCCCAACGACACCAGCGACTCCACCATCTTTACCGCCGCGCCGACACCATCAATAACAGGCATGCCTAATTCCTGCGTCAGATCGCGCGCCAGCGTCGCCATCCCGCCGCAGCCCAGCACTATCGCACCGCAGCCATCCTCACGCTGCGCCTGCAGACAGCGGCTGCGCACCTTTTCCTGCGCCAGACCGCGACTCTCTTCCAGCGCAAGGACCGGCAGATCGATCGCATGCAGCGCGGCACAGTGATGCGTAAAGCCATACTGCCGCACCAGATGGCGGGCGATGATCAGCGTCCGTGGCAGCGTGGTGACCACGGAGAAACGTGTCGCTACCAGCGTCGCCATATGCATCGCCGCTTCGGCAATGCCAATAACCGGCCCGTTGGCCAGTTCACGCGCCGCCAGCAGGCCTGGATCACCAAAGCAGGCGATAATGTGCCCATCGACGCCCTGCTCGCGTCCCCGCTTCACCTGCTCCAGCACGCCGAGCGCGGCGATCGCCTCATCGGCATGCCCTTCAATCGACGGCACGCCCTGCGCCGGCGAAACGGCAATAATTTCCGTTGTCGGCGCGGCTGCAGCGCGGGCGGCGCGGGCAATGGTGTCGGTCATTGACTGCGTAGTGTTGGGGTTGATGACCTGTATACAGAGGGAACTCATTTTTGTGGTGCTCCTTTATGGGCAAACAGCAGAGAAAAATTGGGCAGGACGTCACCGCCGCGCTCAAAGCGCAGTGATGTGAGAATATGATCGAAATGTTGCCGCATGGCGTCCGTCAGCTGCGTTAGCTGTCTGGTACGCAAATATTCCACCAGCCTGTCGTGGTGATCGCAACGGCATCCCTGTTGCCAGGGCGCGCCCCAGACGGCAATCACCAGCGACGAGCGCTGCGTCAATCGTGTTACCAGCTCCGTGAGTACCTGATTGCCAGAAATCGCCTGTAGCTGAATATGAAAAGCGGCGGAAAGGCGAATCGCCGCCGAGCCGTCATGCTGCTGATGTGCCTGGCGCTCTTTATCCAGCAGCTGCTCAAGCGCCGCCAGATGCGGCGGCTGACAGTGCGCGCTCACCGCAGGCAAATTGGCGCATTCAATCAGCGAACGGGTATGGAAAATATCCCGCGCCTCCTGCGCATCGGGCGCAGCGACCTGCGCACCACGTCCGGGCGTTAACCTGATCATTTGCACTGCCGCGAGGCGCTGTAGCACTTTACGAATGCCGGTGCGGCTGATGCCAAAGACATCAGCCAGCGCCTCTTCCGGTAAGCGGCTGCCGGGCGGCAACTGATGTTCCACAATCGCGGTCAGTAACGCCTGATAGACCGGCTCATGGTTATCCGTCAGGTCTGAGGCCGTTTTCTGGCCGGTTTCATGCTTCATTACCTACTCCGTTGGCGAGGGTCGTATACAAAACCGCCTGTGCGGCGCGGCGGCCTTGTATACAAAATTTAACTTTTGGCCTGAATCCTGCAGGTGCTGATACACAAGGTTTCTCCGTTACCCTTTCTAAGAGGAGCAGGTTTCATGCCAAATTATTCCAGCGTTTCTCCAGCAGCTCGCAGCGATGCTGAGTACAGTCCGCGCCTGACCAATGAGGATCTTGCTCCTGTCCCACAGCAGAACTGGAGCTGGTACAACATTTTCTCTTTCTGGATGTCGGATGTGCACAGCATGGGCGGCTATGTGGTGGCGGCCAGCTTCTTTACGCTGGGGCTGGCAAGCTGGCAGGTACTGATCTGTTTGCTGGCGGGAATTTGTATCGTACAACTGTGCGCCAATCTGGTGGCAAAACCGAGCCAGATGGCGGGCGTTCCCTACGCGGTGATCTGTCGGCAGGCATTCGGCGTGTTTGGCGCCAATATTCCTGCGGTGATCCGGGGATTGATCGCCTTCGCCTGGTATGGCATTCAAACCTGGCTGGCTTCTAATGCGCTGATGCTGGTGTTGTTAAAATTCTGGCCTGCGCTCTCGCCGCTGACGCAATCTTCCTGGCTGGGGCTGTCGCTGCTCGGCTGGATCTGCTTCGGTATTATGTGGCTGCTGCAGGCGGCGGTATTCTGGCACGGCATGAACGCCATTAAGCGCTTTATTGATATTGCCGGGCCCGCCGTGTATGTGGTGATGATGGCGCTGGCCGGCTGGATTGTATACAAAACCGGTTTTGACGGGATCTCTTTTACGCTGACCAGTAAAACGCTGAGCATCAGTGAACAGAGCTGGCAAATGATCACTGCTACCGCACTTGTGGTCTCCTATTTTTCCGGCCCGCTGCTTAACTTTGGCGACTTTTCACGCTACGGCAAAAGTATGCAACATATTCGTCGCGGCAACCGCTGGGGCTTACCTTTTAACTTTCTGCTGTTTTCCGTGGTGACGGTGGTGATTGTTTCCGGCACCCGCTCACTGTTTGGCAAGATGATTACCGATCCGATTGAAACCGTCAGCCTGGTGGGAAATGACCTTGCGGTGGCTATCGGCCTGCTGACGATGATTACTGCCACTATCGGCATCAATATCGTGGCAAACTTTGTCTCGCCCGCCTTCGATTTTTCAAACTGCGCGCCACAGAAAATCACTTTCCGTGCCGGCGGCATGATTGCTGCGGTGGGATCGGTGCTGCTGACGCCCTGGAATCTGTTCCAGTCGCCAGAGCTGATTCACTATACGCTTGACGTGCTGGGGGCGTTTATTGGGCCGCTGTTTGGAATTTTGCTGGTGGATTTTTATCTGATTAAACGCGGAAAGGTAGTGGTAGACGATCTGTTTAATGCCACGCCTGCAGGACGCTACTGGTATCGCGGCGGTTTTAATCCCAAAGCGATCGCCGCCCTGCTGCCGTCGGTGGCAATCGGCGTGCTGATCAGTTTTGTCCCTGCGCTGCATGAGATTGCCAGCTTCAGCTGGTTTATCGGCGTCGCGCTTGGCGGCGGCTGCTATCGTTGGCTTGCGCGGGAAGATCGGGAAGAAGCGGCGGCAACGCCTTATGTGGCACAGGTTGTGATGCAGAAAGAGTAAAAAGCAAAAGGCCGATTCATTGCTGAATCGGCCTTTCTGAATAGTTGGCGGTGCGGACGGGACTCGAACCCGCGACCCCCGGCGTGACAGGCCGGTATTCTAACCGACTGAACTACCGCACCGCGCTGTGTTCCCCGTCGGGAACGAAGCGCATATTAAGGGGAGTGTGCGTAGCCGTCAACGATTTTTCTCACTGCGGCGTTCGTTTGCCTGCTTTTTCATCTAACTGGCTTTTTTTAGCGCAAAATAAGGCATTTATGCGCGCCAGAGACAGCTCCCGCCTTTTTTCATCACCAAATCCAGGCGCTGTTCATGCGCTATGACCTCTTCATCACTGGCAGCCACCACGCGCAGGCCGGACGTTCGTGCCACACGCTGAATATACTCACCGCCACCGGCATCCTGCTGCTGTTCGCCATCCAGGGAGAACGCCAGCGATGTCTGCCCGCCGGTCATGGTCAGGAACACTTCCGCCAGGATTTCGGCATCGAGCAATGCCCCGTGCAGGGTTCGCTTGCTGTTATCGATCTCATAACGCGAGCAGAGCGCATCGAGACTGTTACGTTTGCCCGGGAACAGCTTACGCGCCATCAGCAGGCTATCGGTAATTTGACAGAAGGTTTCCGTTTTACCGATGCCCCGGTTCAGCTTGCTGAATTCATAATCCATAAAGCCGATATCGAACGACGCGTTATGAATCACCAATTCCGCGCCACGGATGTAATCCAGAAACTCGTCCGCTATTTCGCCGAAGGTCGGTTTATCCATCAAAAATTCATCGGCAATACCGTGAACGCCGAATGCTTCCGGATCCACCAGCCGATCTGGCTTCAGGTACATATGGAAATTGTTGCCGGTCAGACGGCGGTTGATGATCTCCACCGCACCGATTTCAATGATGCGATGGCCCTCGTAATGAACTCCCACCATATTCATACCGGTGGTTTCTGTATCGAGAACGATCTGGCGTGTAATTGCTGTGCTCATAAGGCTCGTTTATGTCAGACTTGGCGTTTTATCAGGAGGAAGTCTACCAGAGATGCGCAAACAGGTAGAAATTTTCACCGATGGCTCTTGCCTCGGTAATCCCGGCCCTGGCGGCTATGGCGCTATTTTACGCTATCGCCAGCATGAAAAAACCTTTAGCGCCGGTTTTTATCGCACCACCAATAATCGCATGGAAATGATGGCGGCGATCGTCGCGCTGGAAGCGCTGACCCAGCCCTGTGAAATCACTCTCAGCACCGATAGCCAGTATTTGCGTCAGGGCATTACCAGCTGGATCCATAACTGGAAAAAGCGTGGCTGGAAGACGGCAGATAAAAAGCCGGTTAAGAATGTCGATTTATGGCAGCGGCTCGATGCGGCGCTCAGCCATCATCACATTAACTGGGAGTGGGTTAAAGGTCACGCTGGGCATCCGGAGAATGAGCGCTGCGATGAACTGGCGCGCTCCGCTGCGGCCAATCCATCGTTTGAAGATATCGGCTATCAGCCGGAATCCTGATCGTCCAGCGAATGCAGCTGGCGCGTGGCATTAACCGTAGCGCGTAACTTTACTTTGCTGGCCAGCTTTCTCGCTGGCGTCATGATAAGCGGCAGCGTGCGTTTGCGGGCCACCATGATATTGAGACAGCCCAGCGCAGGCACGTGCCGGCTCATCATCAGTCCGCCCTGGCGATTCCAGGGCACCACCTGAAAACTGCTGCGGTAGACGACCTCATAGTTCAGCAGGCTTAGCCAGTCGAGCAGCCGCATCTGGCTGAACATGCGCCCGCTCCAGGGTGGACGGCGGTGCAGACCTGGGATCAGCTTGCCTACACCCAGCAGGCTTAGCGGATTAAAACCAGTAATGACTATCCAGCCATCATCAATCAATACGCGGTCGACTTCACGCAGAATGCGGTGCGGATCCTGACTCCAGCTTAACGTATGCGCCAGCAAACAGGCATCGATCGATTTTGCCTCAAAGGGTAAATGCATCGGGTCGGCAATCACCTGCACTTGCTGTCCCTCATTCCCTACGCTGACCTGATGCGAAATAGCACAGGCCTGCGTATCAATCTCTACGCTCAGGTTGCCGATTTTTAACAGATGAAAACCATACAGTTTGCCAAGGCAGGGCTGTAAATGTTGGGTTAACGCATCGCGGAACGACTCTCCCCACGGCATATCACGCCATGAATGCGGTGCGGTCAGAATTTGACGTGTTTTAGCTGGCTTCATGTTCTACCATCAGTGTTCCTTCACGACGTGCGAGAGGTGTGTATGAATCTTAACAGTATCCCAGCATTTAAGGATAACTACATCTGGACATTAACTGATAACCAGGGTCAATGCCTGATTGTCGATCCGGGCGAAGCGGCACCTGTGCTGGCCGCTATTCAGCAGCAGCAATGGACACCGGTGGCTATCCTGCTCACGCATCATCATCAAGACCATGTTGGCGGCGTAAAAGAACTGTTAACAAAATGGCCAAATCTTGTGGTGTATGGACCGCAAGAGACACAAGATAAAGGCGCTACGCAAATCGTTTATGAAGGCGATACCCTGCCTGTTTTAGGCTGCGAATTTAGAGTAATTTTTACGCCCGGCCACACTTTAGGACATATCTCATATTACAGTGAACCTTATCTTTTCTGTGGTGATACGATGTTTTCCGGCGGTTGCGGACGCCTTTTTGAAGGCACACCAGAACAAATGTATGAATCATTTCAAAAGCTTGCTGAACTACCTGATGAGACGCTGGTTTGCTGTGCTCATGAGTACACGCTCTCTAACTTAAAATTTGCTAACGCTACGCTGCCGCAAGATATGGAAATAAATCGCTATTATCAGAAAATTAAGGAGTTACGCGCCAAAAACAGCAGTACTTTGCCCACAAAACTGGGGCTCGAACGGCAAATAAATTTATTTTTACGTACGCAAGACGCTGATTTACAAAGCGCCCTCGGCTTCAAAGTCCCACCTCAGCACGCATGGGACGTTTTTGCCCTGCTACGTCAGAAGAAGGATGATTTTTGATTTTTCTGGTTGTGTTGTTGGTCGCCAGCACGTATCATTGCTCGTCTTTTAAGCAACCATTGACACACACATGAAGACTAGAGCGATTATCCTTCTCGCCTCGGTCTTGCTGATGGGATGTCAGGCATCGCGACATGATGCCAACATTCCTGAACAGCATGCCCAGAGTCTGTCTTCAGCTGGTCAAGATGAGAATGAAAAATTTACAGATCGTATGTTATCCCCGCGTTGGCAGGATGATGGAACGGCCCTTACTCAGGACCAGGATTTGTGGAATTACATTCGCGACGGGCTGAAGATGGAGGTTCCGGAAAACCCCCGGATCCGAGAGCAGAAACAAAAGTATTTAAGAAACAAGAGCTATCTCCACGATGTGACTTTACGGGCAGAGCCGTATATGTACTGGATAGTCGAGCAGATTAAGCAACGTAAGATGCCGATGGAACTGGTACTACTACCCATAGTGGAGAGCGCTTTTAACCCCCACGCCACATCTGCTGCAAATGCCGCAGGCATCTGGCAGATTGTGCCGAGTACGGGGCGGAATTACGGTTTAAAACAAAATCAGTGGTATGACGGCCGACGCGATATTGTCGCATCGACCCGAGCGGTTTTAGATATGATGGAACGTCTGAACGGAATGTTCGACGGAGACTGGTTGTTGACCATCGCTGCCTATAACAGCGGCGAAGGGCGCGTGCTGAAAGCGATTAAACAAAATAAAGCGCGCGGCAAGCCAACCGATTTCTGGCATCTTTCTCTACCGCGCGAGACCACGCTGTACGTGCCTAAAATGCTGGCGTTGCAGGATATCCTGAAAAACAACAAGCGTTATGGCGTACGCTTACCGGCACCGAATGAAAGTCGGGCGCTGGCGCGTGTTGAAGTGGGTCAGCAGATAGAACTGACGCAGGCGGCAGAAATGGCTGGCTTGTCAGTGACCAGGCTGAAAAACTACAACACCGGCTATAAACGCGGCGCTACCGCGCCTAACGGACCACACTATATTATGGTCCCGAAAGCGAATGTCGCTCAGTTACGTAATTCGCTGGCTTCTGGCGATATTGCAGCGGTTCAGCCAACGCGTTTGGCCACAGCGAGCAGCCGCAGTTATAAGGTACGTAATGGTGACACGCTGTCAGGCATAGCCAGCCGGATGGGCGTTTCAGTAAAAGAGTTGCAGCGCACCAATAACTTGCGCGGTAACAAGATTAAACCGGGACAGACGCTCACCTTTGGCAGTGGCGTGACAGGAAGTGAACTGGCCGATAACGGCAACAGCATCACCTATAAGGTCCGTAAGGGTGATTCTCTTGCCAGTATTGCACGTCGACATGGTGTAAATATCAAAGACGTCAAGCGCTGGAACAGCGTGCTGAGCGACAGTAGTTCGATTCAGCCGGGTGATAAAATTACCCTGTTCGTTAAAAACAACGCGACGCCAGACAGTTAAGCTTCCTGCACAGGATAGCTGTCAAAAAAGCCGATCTTTCGATCGGCTTTTTTTATGGCGTCTCAGAGCCTGAAGAGGCAAATTCAACCAGCAGTGGATTGTGATCGGATGCGCGCGTTACCAGTACTGAGGCTTCCGTCACCTGTAGCTCGCGATAGAAAACAAAGTCCAGTGGACGCCCAAAGGCCTTACGCCGATGATCGTCAGTGAAGCGTACTTCCCGTAACCCCATATCTCGTGCAAAGCGATACAGGGCATTCATGCGCTGTCGACTCCATGCATTAAAGTCACCGGCCATGATAACCGGCCCGTTATGATGCGCTAACTGTTCGCCGATAGGTCCCAGCTGTTTGCTGTAAACATCAATGCCAAGACTGAAATTAACCGCATGAATATTTACTACCATCAACATTCTGCCATCCGGCAGAGGATAAGCCGTTATTAATGCCGATTTCGCTAACCGCAGCAACGGCTCGCGCTCGCGCAGTGGACAGCAATAAACCGGATGCGCCGCCGCCAGCGTCATGACGCCTGAGGGGTGCTGGGGCAGAACAAAGGCAGGCACCTGATCGGCCGCCAGATAATTTGAAGTGGCGAAACGTACCAGTTCTGGCGTGGTTTGCGCTTCCTGCAATAATACCAGCTGTGCATCTTTGCCAAACGTTTGTAACACCGAAAGCCAGTCAGCTCGCTGCTGCTTGAAGATATTCCATACCAGTACGCGTAGCGTTACTCCTGGGGTGATTGGCGCGCCTGGCGGAAGCGCTTGCCCTACAGGCAGCATAGCGCTGGGCGGAAAGATCCTTTCCGCTGGCTGGCCAGCTACATACCTCATGGCATAGGTTTTTTTCCGCACAATACCGCCCGTTTCTGAAAAATGTCTGTTACTGAATTACTGCTTTCAGTTATAGGGGCTTCAGCAGAGAGTTTCAATCAAAGCTGCTGAATTTACCTTTCGGACAGGCAAGCAAATGTTACGATAGCAACAAACTCAGCATATCCGCGATCCGTCCCGCAGTGGGAATCAATATATTTACGACAGGAGCAGATGTGAAAGCGTCTTCAGAAGAGCTAAAAATTTTTGTTGCCGTAGTGGAAAGCGGTAGCTTTAGCCGGGCAGCAAAGCAGCTCGAACTGGCTCCTTCTGCGGTGAGTCGTGCAGTAAAAAAGCTGGAGGCGAAGCTGGGAGTGGAGCTACTGACGCGTACGACACGGCAAATCAATCTGACGCAGGAAGGTGAAGGCTATTTCCGTAAAGTGCAAAAACTCCTGCAGGAGATGGCAGCGGCGGAAAATGAGCTAATGGAAAGCCGTCAGGTACCGCGTGGACTGCTGCGTGTAGATGCGGCGACGCCCGTGGTTTTACACTTGTTGACGCCAATGGTTGAACCTTTCCGTCAACGCTATCCAGAGGTAACTTTATCTCTGCTCTCCTCTGAAACCTTCATCAACCTGATTGAACGCAAGGTGGATGTCGCCATTCGCGCCGGCAATCTGA